>NZ_JBMOUG010000002.1:0-792791 GCF_049319725.1 Pseudomonas sp. Mn2068
AGCGGTAGTTCAGTCGGTTAGAATACCGGCCTGTCACGCCGGGGGTCGCGGGTTCGAGTCCCGTCCGCTGCGCCATACAAGGCTTCGAGGCCCTTGAACTCCTCGAAGCAACGAAAAATGCCCCGGCTTGCCGGGGCTTTTTTTTGCCGATGAAAAAGTGCTGTCGCCGGTCGACGATCCGCAGGGCAGTGGAACTTCTGCCAGTCATGGCCGTCCAGTCCTCATGCCCCTGCAAAACTGCGGGTACTGATCGAACCTCCGGGCGAAGGTCTTTTTCCTGAAAAATCGCTGTCGTAGAGTAGTTAAGACACTAAAGCGTGCGCTCTGGCGTGGCGATCTGATGCACAATACGCCCCGGACCGTTTTACTCAGGATTATCAATGTCGACATCATTCCACTTGCGTGCCGTGGTACTGGCCCTGGTGCTGGCGGGCGCCGCAGGCTGCTCCTCGCCCAAGACCGCCGTTTATGAACACGAAAATTTCGACGACTCCGGAACCTTCTCGCGCAATTACGCGGTGAGCGATACGGCGTCCTGTGAAGCGGCCCGTCGTGCCTTGCTCAGCCAGGGCTACATCATCACCAGCAGCGATCCGAAGCTGGTGGCCGGCAACAAGAGCTTCCAGCAGACCGGCGATACCCACCTGCAGATCAGCTTCAGTGTCGTGTGTGCGGCCGATGGCAGCGCCGATCATCGCTCGACGATGTTCGCCAACGCCCTGCAGGACCGTTACGCACTGAAGAAGGTCAACAACTCCGCCAGCCTGGGGGTGGGGGTGTTGGGTTCGGTGTCGATGCCGATCGGCTCGACCGATGATTCGATGGTCAAGGTAGCCAGTGAAACGGTGTCCTCGGCCAAGTTCTACGACCGTTTCTTTACCCTGGTGGAGTTGTTCCTGCCACCTGAAGTGAAGAAGGAAAAGCACACTGACGAGAAGCCCAAGGCCGATCTCGGCGTGCCTGAAACCGCTCCGGCGGCGATCAAGCCGGAAGCCGCAGCGGAGCCGGCAAAAGCCGCCGAGCCAAGCCATGTCGAGCCTGCGCATGTCGCTCCGGCCCTGACGGCTCCGGCTATTCCCGAGCCGGTAAAACCATTGCCGGAAGTCGCTCCGGCGACCCCGGCCGAAACGGCACCGGCGACGCCGGCCGCCAGTGACAAACCGGCCGAGCCGACACCGGCGCCGACCCCTGCCGAGCCGGCCACGCCGGCTCAGTAAACGCTCCCTTCAGATCGCCGCGGGATCGGGTTTGTCGACCTCGATACCGTAGCGGCTGATAGCCTGGGCCACGCTGCTGCGCGGGACCTGTCCATCATCGGCCAAGGCCTTGAGCGCGGCCAGGACGATAAAGTAGCGATCCACTTCGAAGAACTGCCGCAGGGTTTCACGGGTATCGGATTGCCCGAAACCGTCGGTGCCCAGGGCCACGAAACGCCTGCCGCTGACGAAAGGGCGAATCTGGTCGGCGAAGATCTTCATGTAGTCCGTGGCGACCACCAGCGGCCCGGCCCGGTCCTTCAGACAGCTTTCCACATAGCTGACCCGCGGTTCCTCCTGGGGATGCAGCAGGTTCCAGCGCTCCACCGTGTGCCCCTCGCGACGCAACTCGGTGAGGCTGGTGGCACTCCAGACATCACTAGCCACGGCGAAGTCATCCCGCAGCAGTTGGGCCGCCGCCATCACCTCGCGCAGGATCGAGCCGCAACCCATCAATTGCACGCGAGGTCGCTCCCCGGTCTGCGTGTCGTCGTTCCCGAGCAGGTAGAGCCCCTTGAGAATGCCTTCCTCTACACCGTCGGGCATGGCCGGGTGCGGGTAGTTCTCGTTGAGCAGGGTGATGTAGTAATAGATATCCTCCTGTTCGACATACATGCGGCGCATGCCTTCGCGGATGATCACCGCCAGTTCGTAGGCGAAGGTCGGGTCATAGGACACGCAGCAGGGGATCACCGACGACAGCACATGGCTGTGGCCGTCGTCATGCTGCAGGCCTTCGCCCATCAGCGTGGTGCGGCCCGAGGTGGCGCCCAGCAGGAAGCCCCGGGCCCGTGCATCGCCGGCCGCCCAGGCGAGGTCGCCGACCCGCTGGAAACCGAACATCGAGTAGTAGATATAGAACGGCACGGTCATCAGGCCGTGATTGCTGTAGGAGGTGCTGGCGGCGATCCAGGAGGAAATGCCGCCCGATTCGTTCAGGCCTTCCTGGAGAATCTGGCCGTCGCGGCTTTCCTTGTAGTAGCTCAGTTGCCCGGCGTCCTGCGGGGTGTAGAGCTGGCCCACCGCCGAGTGGATGCCGATCTGGCGAAACAGGCTTTCCATGCCGAAGGTCCGTGATTCGTCGGGCACGATGGGAACCACCCGCTTGCCGATATGCGGATCCTTCAACAGTGTGCCGAGGATGCGCACGAAGGCCATGGTGGTGGATATCGAGCGTTCACCGGTGTCCTTGAGCTGTGCGGCGAAGGTTTCCAGCGGTGGGATCCGCAAGCTCTCGCAGGCCGTGTTGCGCGCCGGCACATGGCCGCCGAGCTGTTGTCGGCGCGCGGCGAAGTAGTGCGCTTCGGGGCTGTCGGCGGTGGGCTTGAGGTAGGGGATTTCCTTGGCCAGCTGCTCGTCCGAGACCTCCAGGCCGAAGCGATCGCGGAAGGCCTTGACCGCGTCCAGGTCCATTTTCTTCAACTGGTGGTTGATATTCTGGCCTTCGCCGGCCTCGCCCATGCCGAAACCCTTGACGGTCTTGGCGAGAATCACCGTCGGCTGCCCGCTGTGGCGCATGGCGGCGGCGTAGGCGTTGTAGACCTTGTCCGGGTCGTGGCCACCGCGGGACAGCTTCCAGATATCGTCGTCCGTCATGTCGGCCACCAGCTCCAGCAGGGCCGGGTACTTGCCGAAGAAATGCTCGCGCACATAGGCGCCGTTCTGCGACTTGTAGTTCTGATACTCGCCATCCACGCATTCCATCATGCGTTGGCGCAGCAGGCCGCTGCGATCCTTCTCCAGCAAGGCATCCCAGCCGCCCCCCCAGATCACCTTGATCACGTTCCAGCCGGCGGCCCGGTACAGGCTTTCGAACTCCTGGATCACCTTGGCGTTGCCGCGTACCGGGCCGTCCAGGCGCTGCAGGTTGCAGTTGACGACGAAGATCAGGTTATCGAGCTTTTCCCGTCCGGCCAGGGAGATCGCCGCCAGGGACTCGGGTTGGTCCATCTCGCCGTCGCCGAGAAAGGCCCAGACCTTGCGGCCCTGGTGCGGCTTGAGGTCGCGATATTCCAGGTAGCGCATGAAGCGCGCCTGGTAGGCGGCGGTGATCGGCCCCAGGCCCATGGACACCGTGGGGAACTGCCAGAAGTCCGGCATCAGCCGCGGATGCGGGTAGCTCGACAGGCCGTCGCCGCCGGCTTCGCGGCGGAAATTGTCGAGCTGGGCTTCTCTGACGCGTCCTTCGAGATAGGCGCGACCATAGATACCCGGCGAGGAATGGCCCTGGATATACACCATGTCGCCCTCGAAGTTGTCGGTGCGACCGCGGAAAAAGTGATCGAAGCCAACGTCATACAGCACCGCCGCCGAAGCATAGGTGGCGATATGACCGCCGACTCCCGAATGCTTGCCGGCCCGCAGCACCATGGCCATGGCGTTCCAGCGGATATAGGCGTTCAGCCGGCGTTCGATGGCCAGGTTGCCGGGGTAGGGCTGCTGGCGGTCGACGGCAATGGTGTTGACGTAGGGCGTGGTGACCCGACCGTGGAAATCGCCATGGCGGGCGACATCGAAGTCCAGTAGCTGGTCGATCAGATAGTGCGCGCGCGGGCGTCCTTCGGTGGACAGAACGGATTCGATCGATTCGAGCCACTCGCGGGTTTCCTGCGGATCATCGTCGAGAATCAGGGCGTTGGGGTGAGTCATGCCGGGCTCCTGGGGCTGCCGATGGGCAGCGTGATGGCGGGACGGATGCGACGCGCAAACCTTGTGGGTGGGCGTCGGCAGCGCGTTGAAAATATAGTTGCAATTGCAACTACAAGGTCGAATCTATCCCGCCATGGGTTACCATTGCAACCCTCTTGATTTTTCTGCGGATGGTTTTCATGGCTGCCAACGAGCCCGATGTATGGTTCCGCTTCGTCAGGGCTCACCGTAGCGTTATCCGCGAGATAGAGCGGCGCCTGGCAACCGCGGGGCTACCACCCTATGCCTGGTACGATGCCCTGTGGGGATTGGAAAGCGGGCCGGACGGTACTCGGCGGATGCATGAGCTGGCGGATGTGCTGGCGATCGAGCGCTACAACCTCACCCGGCTGGTCGACCGGCTGGAGAAGGACGGCCTGGTGGTGCGCTCGCGTGCCGAAGGCGATGGGCGCGGGGCATTTGCCTCGATCACCGAGGCCGGCCGGGTCTTGCGCAAGAGGATGTGGGCAATCTACGAAGAGGCGGTCGCCGAGCTGTTTCTGTCGCAACTCGACGACAGCCAGCGGCGCGGTTTCGCCGACGCCCTGGAGCGTACCGCCGATCTGGCGCGCAATGCCGGTAGCGAGTCGCGGGGGCGTGGCAAGGCCTGACAGGGCGATAGCCGCGCGACGATCAACATAGCCCATAACGCGCAAGCGCCTGCCTGGCGAGCCCTGATGCGATCTGTTGTTCATCCGCCAGGGCACCAAGGGCCAGCGCGGCGATCCAGTGGCGATCAGGCGCCCCCGGCCCCATCGAGCCGGCTCCCAGCCCGACAAATCGTGCCGCGACATACCCGCCCAGGGGATCGACCACGGCCTGCGGGTAGCCGGTCACCGCGACGATCGGGGCGTTGCTGTCGCCCAGGCACTTCTCCAGATGCGAGCGGCGCTTCGTTGCGCCCGGGTGCAGGCGGTTCCAGCGTGCTGTACTCGCGGCGTTCCGCGCCAGCCGGGTATAGCTGGGACAGCTCCAGACCTGTGCGGTGATTCCCCAGTCCTGCTCCAGCAAACCGGCAGCCGCCTGCACTTCCTCGAGTGCCTGGCCGGCCCCCAGCAGACGGATGATCGCCGGGCGTTCCGGCGAGAGGCGGTACATGCCGTCGAGGGCGTCCTGTGTCTGCTCGGCAGTCAACGCCGGACCTTGCTCCCGATCGTGCAGGGCCAGGTAATAGAACCCCGGAGCGCCTTCGACATACAGCCGCTGCAAGGCGGCCAGGACAATCGCCCGGGCTTCGGCGCCCGAGGCGGGGTCGAACGGCTGGCAGCGCGGATTGCCCGCCAGCCACAAGGGCAATGAAGGCTGCGCACCCTTGGGCCAGCGCGAGGGCAGGGTCTCGATATCGTTGCACAGGATACCGCGTTGTAGGATTTCGTCGGCCACTGCACAGAGTCCGGCGGAATGGGCGGCGCTGAGCAGGTACAGCAAGGGTCTTTGCGCACGATGACGGGAGAAACGCATCGACCAGGCACTGATCCGGGTCGAACGCGGCGCATCGGGATGCCGATGATTGCGGATGACCCAGGCCCCATGGTTCGCGGCCATGCCGTGCTCCAGCCGCTCGGCGATCTCCAGCACACTGGACAGCGGTGATCCCGCTGTCGCGGGGGCGGCCTGCAGGGCCTTGATGCAGGCAAGGGCGGTGGCCCGGCTTGAGGGGCGGGGGGAGAGTGCGGTCATGGTCGGGTTCGCCTGGACGGGGTTTTCAACCCTAGATCAGTCGGGCATATGATTGCAAATGCAATTACATTTCAAGTGAATAAAAAATGACTGGAAAAAAACCTGACCCATCTGCTAGTTTTTCTACTCAGGAGAACGTCTGGTAAGAGGGCGCTTCATTTTTCCTTAACACGGGCAACTTAAGCTGGCCCTGCAGGTCAGTTGCACAAGCGCTTTTACCCACGAGCAAAAGGAGTTTCACAATGGACGATTATCAAGAAGAGCTGCTGGAGTTCCACGCTTTCGAGCTGGATCCGGTCGAACCGGCTGATGACGCTACCGAGCTGTAAACGGTGGCGTTTTTTTTGCTCAGGCGGAATGTCGCTGACTGCGGCGGAACTCGCCCGGGGTCTGGCCGTTCCAGCGCTTGAAGGCCCGTTGAAAGGCCTCGGCTGAAGCAAAGCCGAGCAGGTAGGCGATTTCGCCAAACGCCAGCTCAGTATCCCGAATGTAGGTCATCGCCAGGTCGCGGCGGGTGTCGTTGAGAATCGCGCGAAATTGCGTGCCTTCCTCGGCGAGTTTGCGACGCAAGGTCCAGGTCGGCAGTTTCAGGCGTGCCGCCACTTCTTCCAGGTCGGGTTCCCGGCCACCATTGAGCAAAGGCCCCAGCAACTGAGTGATGCGCTCACGCAGGCTGCGGGTGCGGGTCAATTGTTCCAGTTCCCGTTCACAGAGTTGCAGCAGGTGCCGCCAGGTACTCGGACAGTGTTCCGGGTTGCGCAGGCCGAGGCTGGCCTGGTCCAGGCGCAATTGATTGATCTCGGCACCGAAGTGCACCGGGCCGTCGCCGAGCAGCCGGTAGTCGGCGGCATAATCCGGCTCGCTGAACTCGATATCGATTCGTTCGGCCCGCAGGGCCTGGCCGGCGACGCTCGATAACTGCCTGAGCCAGCCGGCAATGATCGAGTCGACCACAAAACGGTTGTAGGCGTTGTACGGGCTGATGGAATAGAAGCGCAGCCAGGCTCCGCCGGCATCTTCGTGGAGGCTCGATTGACCACGGTAGTTGGAACCGTAGAGGGCTTCGAAGCGGGTCAGGGTCCGTGCCGCCTCGCGCACGGTCGGCGCCTGGGCCGCGGTGATGCCGGCCAGTCCGGCCTGGCTCAGGCGGCTGAGGCGACCCATGTGCAGGCCCAGCGCCGGGTTTCCGGTAAGCTGGATCGCGGCGTGGCCCAGGCGCATGTAGCGCGGAATCGACAACCGCGCCCCGGGCTCGGCCAGGCGCGCCGGGTCCAACCCGTACTGTTCCAGCAGTGCCTGGGGATCGGCGCCCGATTCACGCACCGCGTCGGCCAGGCTGTGGACGAAGCCGACGGACAAGTCGCCGAGGCGCATCGGCAGCGGCTTCATGGCAACCACAGGTTCAGCAGGCGGGCGCCACGCCCACCGGCGTCGTCCTGGGTGAGGGTCTGCCCGTTGTAGCTGATGAAACTCTGCCCCGAGCTGCGCTGGTCCCAGAGTTGACCACGCAGGAACACGCTGATCCCGGCGATGGACTGGCTGCCCGGAGCGCGACTGATCAGGGTCAGGCGGTGCCAGGCCTCGCCTTCGCTGAGTTCGCCGGGGCGCAGGCTGACATCAGGCGGGGTGACCGCGTTTTTGAAGCCGCGCCAGGGTTTGTCCCAACTGCCCTTGCCGGCGACAAAGGCCGGCACGGCAACCAGCTTCACCCCCAGGGCGTCGAGTTGGCCGTAGGCGCTCGGATACCAGCTGTCGCTGCCGATCAGGATGCCCAGGCGACCGGCCGGCGTGTCGACGACATTCAGTGGCTGGTCGGACGCCCCCAGGACATAGCCGCGTTGTTCGAAGGTCGGGTACAGCTGGCGTTGCGGCTGGCCCATGGGGCGGCCGTCGGCACCGAAGGCCAGGCTGGCGTTGTACAGCGAGCCACGGCCGACTTTCAGCGTGCCCTGTTCGACGATCGGCGTCGGCAGCAGGATCGAGCCCGCCACCAGGGTGATGCCGAACTCTTTCGCCAGGCCGCCGAAGAGCGCCTGGTAATCGCTGGCCATGGTCCGCGCCTTCATGCGCAGCCGGGCGTCGTCCAGACGGCTGCGGCCCTTGGCCTTGAACACCGCGCCGGTGAATTTCAGCGGGTTGCTGACCATCAGCCAGTTCATCGCTTCCTGCAGGTTGATGGCCTGGTAGAGGTCGTCCTTTTCACCGCGCAGCACCAGCCAGGTGCCGACATGTTCGGGCAGGACCACCACTGTCCTGGCGTTGAGCAGCCCCAGGTTGCGTGCCTGTTGCAGGTAGGCCGCGAGCTTGCGGTGCAGGCGCGGCAGGCTCTGGTAGTCGCTGGGGAACAGCTCCGGCTGGATGCCGAGCAGGTTGCCATGCTCGCCGGGAACCCCCTGGTTCACCGCGAGTTTGATGCGCAGGTCCGACAGGTAGTGGCCGGTCGTGCGCTGTTGGGTCCAGACGCCGTAGCTGGTGAGCGCGGCGATCAGGGCGATGAGAAAGGTGCCGACAAGAAGTTTGCGCATGGAAGGTAAAACGAACGGCCATTGGCGGGATTCGCCGACTAGGGTAGGGCGCACGACGGCGCTTGCCAAGGGGCGCTGCACATTTGGATCAATAAGTTGTCAGTTTCAGTCATTGAGCAGGGGTCGGCGGCTCTTTAATGTGCCAGTCATACAACTGACGGGAGCCGCAGAGCTTCCCGCATTCCGTGATCTAGCCTGTCCTGGAGTTACCATGACCGCCACTTCGTATCCGCACCTGCTGGCCCCGCTCGACCTGGGTTTCACCACGCTGCGCAACCGCACCCTGATGGGCTCGATGCACACCGGCCTGGAGGAAAAGCCCGGCGGTTTCGAGCGCATGGCGGCCTATTTCGCCGAGCGTGCCCGGGGCGGTGTCGGCCTGATGGTCACCGGTGGCATCGGCCCGAACGACGAAGGCGGGGTGTACTCCGGCGCCGCCAAGCTGACCACCCGCGAGGAAGCGGACCAGCACCGTATCGTGACCCACGCTGTGCATGAGGCGGGCGGCAAGATCTGCATGCAGATCCTCCATGCCGGGCGTTATGCCTACAGTCCGAAACAGGTGGCCCCGAGCGCGATCCAGGCACCGATCAATCCGTTCAAGCCCCGGGAGCTGGACGAGGAAGGGATCGAGAAACAGATCGCCGATTTCGTCACCTGTTCGACCCTGGCCCAGTACGCCGAGTACGACGGCGTCGAGATCATGGGTTCGGAAGGCTACTTCATCAACCAGTTCCTCGTGGCCCACACCAACCAGCGTACCGACCGCTGGGGCGGCAGCTACGAAAACCGCATGCGCCTGCCGGTGGAAATCGTCCGCCGGGTGCGTGAAGCGGTCGGACCGCATTTCATCATCATCTTCCGCCTGTCGATGCTCGACCTGGTGGAGGGCGGCAGCACCTGGGAAGAAGTGGTGCAACTGGCCAAGGCCATCGAGCAGGCCGGCGCGACCATCATCAATACCGGCATCGGCTGGCATGAGGCGCGGATCCCGACCATCGCCACCAAGGTCCCGCGGGCGGCCTTCAGCAAGGTCACGGCCAAGCTGCGCGGCGCGGTCTCGATCCCGCTGATCACCACCAACCGCATCAACACCCCGGAAGTCGCCGAGCAGATCCTGGCCGAGGGGGATGCCGACATGGTGTCCATGGCGCGCCCGTTCCTGGCCGATCCGGACTTCGTCAACAAGGCTGCCGAAGGTCGTGCCGACGAGATCAATACCTGCATCGGCTGCAACCAGGCCTGCCTCGACCACACGTTCGGCGGCAAGCTGACCTCCTGCCTGGTCAACCCGCGGGCCTGCCACGAGACCGAGCTCAACTACCTGCCGGTCAAGCAGATCAAGAAGATTGCCGTGGTCGGCGCGGGGCCGGCGGGTCTGGCCGCAGCGACCGTGGCGGCCGAGCGCGGACACCAAGTGACGCTGTTCGATTCGGCCAGCGAGATCGGCGGCCAGTTCAACGTGGCCAAGCGGGTCCCGGGCAAGGAAGAGTTCTTTGAAACCCTGCGCTACTTCAAGCGCAAGCTGCAGACCAGCCATGTCGAGTTGTGCCTGGATACCCGTGTGGATGTCGCGCAACTGGTGGCCGGCGGTTACGACGAGATCATTCTCGCCACCGGTATCGCGCCACGCCTGCCGGCGATTCCCGGAATCGACAATGCCAAGGTACTGAGCTACCTGGACGTGCTCCTGGAGCGCAAGCCGGTCGGGACCCGGGTCGCGGTGATCGGTGCCGGCGGGATCGGTTTCGACGTCTCCGAGTTCCTCGTGCACCAGGGCGTTGCCACCAGTCAGGATCGCGAAGCGTTCTGGCGCGAGTGGGGCATCGACACCCGGCTCGAGGCGCGTGGCGGCGTGGCGGGGATCAAGCCCGAACCCCATGCACCGGCACGCCAGGTGTTCCTGTTGCAGCGCAAGGCCTCCAAGGTCGGCGATGGCCTGGGCAAGACCACCGGCTGGATTCACCGTACCGGCTTGAAGAACAAGCGTGTGCAGATGCTCAACAGCGTCGAATACCTGAAGATCGACGACGAGGGGCTGCATATCCGCATCGGCGAGGGTGAGCCGCAGGTGCTGCCGGTGGACAATGTGATCATCTGTGCCGGCCAGGATCCGCTGCGAGAGCTGCAGGACGGCCTGGTGGCCGCCGGGCAGAACGTGCACCTGATCGGTGGGGCCGACGTCGCGGCCGAGCTGGATGCCAAGCGCGCGATCAATCAGGGTTCGCGGTTGGCCGCCGGGCTTTGAGGGCTGCCGATCGCCCCGGCGCGGAGCGTGGGGGCGATCGAGGGCTGGTAGACTGGCGGTTTCTCTCGATGGATGCGCCGATGCTGGCCCCGCTCGACTGGCGTCCCCACGCGCCCCTTGAACCCCTCCATTTCGACTGGCTGGCCCGGGCCGGCATCGAAGTGGCGATCCTGCGCCTCGACCGGATCGACCCACTGATCTGCGGCAACAAGTGGTTCAAGCTCACCGAATACCTCACCGCCGCCCGGCAAGCCGGGGCGGAGGGCCTGATCAGCCTGGGCGGTGCCTACTCCAACCATCTTCACGCCCTGGCCGCCGCCGGCAAGCGCTTCGGCTTCGCCACCGTCGGCCTGCTGCGCGGTCATTGCGTCGAAACCCCGACTGTCGACGATCTCCGGGCTTTCGGCATGGAATTGCACTGGCTCGGCTACGAGGGCTATCGCCAACGCCATGCGCCGGGCTTCTGGACGTCGTGGCAGGCGCGTTATCCGGGTTTCCACCCGGTACCCGAGGGTGGTGGTGGCCTGGCGGGGGCGCAGGGTTGCGGGATCTTGGTCGATCGGGTCGGCGAGCAGCTCGCGGCTATCGGCTGGACGGACTATCACGGTTGGTGGCTGGCGGCGGGTACCGGCACCACCGCCGCCGGGCTGGTGCTGGCCGAAGCCGGCCGGCGGCCGGTGTATGCTGCCCTGGCGGTGCCGGGCGATCATGGCGTGGCGCCATTGATGGCGAGGATTCTCGCCGAGGCCGGGGCCGCGGACGGTGGCTATGAGCTGATCGATGCCTGCCGGGGTGGTTTTGCCAGGGTCGATCCGGTATTGCTGGCGTTTATCGCCGAGAGCGAGCGGCAAAGCGCGGTGCCACTGGAACCGCTATATACCGGCAAGGCCCTGCTGGCGCTGCGGGAGCAGGTGGGGGCGGGACGCTTCGCGGCGGGGACGCGACTGGTATTCGTGCATACCGGCGGTTTGCAGGGCCGCCGGGGGTTTAGCGGTTGAGTCTGGGCATGATCCGCGCCAGGGTGTTGTCCCGCACGACGTAGTGATGATACAGCCCGGCCAGCGCATGCAGCCCGATCAGCCAGTAGCCGGTGGTGCCGGCCAGTTCGTGCCATGCCTTGATTTCCTTGGCCAGGGGCTTGTTCTCGGCGATCAGGAGTGGCAGGTCGATCCCGTAGAACATCACCGAGTGGCCCATGCCGCTGACCACCAGCCAACCGAGCAACGGGGTGCCGATCATGAACAGGTACAAGGCCCCGTGCATCAGCGTCGACAGCAGCCTCTGCCAACCCGGCGGCGTCGGCACGATCTTCGGCGCCACGCCGATGGCCCGGGCCAGCAGCCGAAGCCAGACCAGCACGAACACGGTCAGCCCGAGCATGTAGTGGGATTCCACGATCAGGGTGCGACCGCCGCTGCCCTTGGGAAACTGGCCGCGAAATTCGATGCAGCAGTAGACGAGGATCAATAGCACCAGCATCAACCAGTGCAAGGCGATCGACATGCTGCTGTAGCGGCTGTCGGTGTTCTTCCAGGGCATGGGCCGTTCCTCACTCATCAGGGCGTGAAGCTCCGTTCTTGAGCGACGGAGTCATTCCTACACTCTAATACGCTTTTGAACCCTCTGCCCGGGATAGGGCTGTCGACAGGAATTCGTGCGTGCCGAGAGTGGTTGCTGATATATATGGAAATACGTATATTCGACTTTCCGTATGTAAAGGCTTTTTATCATGTCCCATGCGATCTCTCCCGTGGAGCTCTTCAAATGCCTGGCCGACGACACCCGCAGCCGGATTGCCCTGCTGGTGCTGCGCGAGGGCGAGTTGTGCGTGTGCGAGCTGACGGCCGCCCTCGAACTGAGCCAACCGAAAATTTCCCGCCACCTGGCGCAATTGCGCAGTTGCGGCCTGCTGGCCGACCGGCGCCAGGGGCAGTGGGTGTTTTATCGCCTGCATCCGGAATTATTGCCCTGGGTCAGCACTCTGTTGCAGGGCACTCTCGTGGCCAACGAGGCCTGGCTGGCGGCGGATATCCAACGTCTGCAGGGCATGGGCGAGCGCCCGGCACGTTGCTGCTGATGACTTTCCAGAACCGTTCCGTCGAGCTGACAGGGTATTGTCCATGTTGATTGCTGCACTGATTTTCCTCCTGACCATCACCCTGGTGATTTGGCAGCCCAAGGGCCTGGGGGTTGGCTGGAGTGCCGTGCTGGGGGCTGTGCTGGCCCTGTTGAGCGGAGTGGTACAGCTCAGCGATATCCCGCTGGTGTGGCAGATCATCTGGAACGCCACCGGGACCTTCATCGCCCTGATCATCATCAGCCTGTTGCTCGACGAGGCCGGTTTCTTTGCCTGGGCCGCACTGCATGTGGCGCGCTGGGGACAGGGCAGCGGACGCAAGCTGTTCGCCGCCTTCGTGCTGCTGGGGGCACTGGTTTCGGCGCTGTTCGCCAACGATGGCGCGGCGCTGATCCTCACGCCGATCGTGATCGCCATGCTGCTGGCCCTGCGCTTTTCCAAGGCGGCGACCCTGGCCTTCGTCATGGCCGCCGGCTTTATCGCCGATACCGCGAGCCTGCCGCTGGTGGTCTCGAACCTGGTGAATATCGTCTCGGCGGACTATTTCGGCATCGGCTTCAACGCCTACGCGGCAGTCATGGTTCCGGTGAATCTGATCAGCGTGGCGGCGACCCTGGGCATCCTGATGTGGTTTTTCCGTCGCGACATCCCGGTGCAATACGACCCGGGACAACTGGATGTGCCGGCCAGCGCGATCCATGACAGGGCGACCTTTATCGCCGGTTGGTGGGTGCTGGGCATTCTCCTGGTCGGGTGTTTCGCCCTCGAGCCGCGGGGCATTCCCATCAGTGCCATTTCGGCGGTCTGCGCCGCGCTGCTGCTGGGGATCGCCGCCCGCGGCCATCGGATTTCCACGCGCAAGGTGTTGCGCGAGGCGCCCTGGCAGATCGTGATTTTTTCCCTGGGCATGTACCTGGTGGTCTACGGCCTGCGCAACGCCGGGCTGACCACCTGGCTGGCCGGCTGGCTGGACTGGTTCGCCGGCTATGGCATCTGGGGCGCGGCCATGGGGACCGGTCTGCTGACGGCGTTTCTGTCGTCGATCATGAACAACCTGCCGACGGTACTGATCGGCGCCTTGTCCATCGATGCCAGCCATGCCAGCGGCGTGGTCAAGGACGCGATGATCTATGCCAACGTCATCGGCAGCGACCTGGGGCCGAAGATCACGCCGATCGGCAGCCTGGCGACCCTGCTCTGGCTGCATGTGCTGGAACGCAAGGATATCCGCATCGGCTGGGGCTACTACTTCAAGGTCGGGATCGTCCTGACCCTGCCGGTGCTGCTGGTGACCCTGGCGGCGCTGGCGTTGCGCCTGTCCGTGGGCTGATGGCGACCCGGTCGAGGGTGCCCGGCACATTCGGCCAGAGGTCGGCCACCAGGAACAACCGCTCGGCTTCCTCCCAGTCGCCCTCGCTGTTTTTGCTCAGGCGTACCAGCAACTGGGCCGGGGCCAGGGGATCGAGCTGGTCCAGCCAGTCGTCCAGTCGTTCCTCGGTCCAGGCCTGGTCCTCGCTGTAGTGCGCCGGCGCCAGCCAGGCATGGCGGGGCAGGGGTTGCCAGCGTCCCGGCGGGCTCTGGGTACGAAAGTCGGCCCAGTCGCGCTGATGCAGCCAGCGCCCGTGCAGATGCTGCGGGTGGGCGCCGCGCGGCGCACGCGAGGTGCCGGGCCAGGGATAGAGCAGGTAGCCGCCGAGCCACAATTGCGCGCTGAAGGCCTGGATGCCCAGTGCCGCCAGGGCTTCGCGGCTTTCCGGACGGGCGGAAATCGGCAACTGGTGCTGGCTCAGGTGGGCCAGCTTGCGGTCCAGTCGATCATGGCAACCGGGGCCGAGCCAGTGCGCGGCGTCCTCTCCCTGGCCCTGCTGTGGCCCCAGGTAGAGTTTGATCGCCAGTTCCAGGTGATGCACGCCATCACGGTCGCGCAGCAGCATGTCGAGTTCGCCCAGGGTATGGCCTTCGCGCCGGATCGGCAGGTTGGCGCCGATCAGTTCGATCCCCGGGGCTTGCTGCACCGCGAATTGCCAGAGCCGTTCGTAATACAGCCCGAGCCGGCGCGTGGCCCCCAGGGCCAGCCAGTGCTGCAGGGCGCTGCTGTCGCGGTCCAGCTGCCGCAGCCAGTGTTCCAGCTGTTGCGGCGCCTCGACCCAGTCGCTGCCGGCCAGCGGATGGCGCTGCGGCCAGGGCGTATCGAGCAGCATCGGCGGCGCGAGGATGACCCAGGCCAGGTCGCGCACTTCGGGGTGGCGCAACTGTCGGGGAAGGTTGAGCAAGCCGGGGAACAGGATCATCCTGCGAGCATAGCCGTTTGGCTCGTGGCTGAAAGGATTTTGTCTCGGGCCGGCTTTCGCCCATAATCGTTCTTTTGCCTGCAGCAGAACCTTTTCAGGAGCCCCATGGAGCAATTTCGCAATATCGGCATCATTGGCCGACTGGGCAGTTCGCAGGTGCTGGATACCGTTCGCCGCCTCAAGCGCTTTCTGCTTGAACGGCACATGCACGTGATCCTCGAAGACACCATCGCCGAAGTCCTGCCGGGCCACGGCCTGCAGACCTCGTCACGCAAGATGCTCGGTGAAGTCTGCGACATGGTCATCGTCGTCGGCGGCGATGGCAGCCTGCTGGGCGCCGCCCGTGCGCTGGCGCGGCACAACGTGCCGGTGCTGGGGATCAACCGCGGCAACCTGGGCTTTCTCACCGACATCCGTCCGGACGACCTGGAAATCGAAGTGGCCAAGGTCCTCGACGGGCACTACCTGGTGGAGAACCGCTTCCTGCTGCAAGCGGAGGTGCGCCGCCACGCGGAAGCCATCGGCCAGGGCGACGCGCTGAACGACGTGGTGCTGCACCCCGGCAAGTCGACCCGGATGATCGAGTTCGAGCTGTATATCGACGGCCAGTTCGTCTGCAGCCAGAAGGCCGACGGCCTGATCGTCGCCACCCCCACCGGCTCCACCGCCTATGCGCTGTCCGCCGGCGGCCCGATCATGCATCCCAAGCTCGATGCCATTGTGATTGTGCCGATGTACCCCCATACCTTGTCCAGCCGCCCCATTGTGGTGGATGGCAACAGTGAGCTGAAAATCGTGGTGTCCAAGGACATGCAGATCTACCCCCAAGTCTCCTGCGACGGGCAGAACCATTTCACCTGCGCGCCGGGCGATACGGTGACCATCAGCAAGAAATCGCAGAAGCTGCGGCTGATCCACCCGCTGGATCACAACTACTACGAAGTCTGCCGGACCAAGCTCGGCTGGGGTAGCCGGTTGGGTGGTGGAGGCGACTGATGCTCGATCCCGCGCGTGGCTACGATCTGATCGGTGATGTGCACGGTTGCGCTCATACCCTCGAACATCTGCTGGACATGCTCGGCTATCACAAGCTGGGCGGCGTCTGGCGCCACCCGTCGCGCATGGCGGTGTTCCTCGGCGATATCATCGACCGTGGCCCGCGCATCCGCGAGGCGCTGCATATCGTCCACGACATGGTCGAGGCCGGGCAGGCGCTGTGCATCATGGGCAACCATGAGTTCAACGCCCTGGGCTGGACCACCGCGGCACCGCCGGGCAGCGGCAAGCAGTTCGTGCGCGAACACACGCCGCGCCATGCGCGCCTGCTGCAGGAAACCCTGACCCAGTTCGAACAGCATCCGGGTGACTGGCATGATTTCCTGCAGTGGTTCTACGAACTGCCGCTGTTCCTCGATGCCGGGCGTTTTCGCGTGGTGCATGCCTGTTGGGATGCCGGCCTGATCGAGCCGCTGCGCCCGCAATATCCGGACGGGCGTATCGACGAACATTTCCTCCAGGCCTCGGCGGTGCACGGCAGCTTTGCCAGCACCGTGTTCAACCGCCTGTTGCGCGGGACCGACATGCGCCTGCCGGACGGGCTGACCCTGACCGGTGGCGACGGCCTCACCCGTGCC
The DNA here is from genome assembly GCF_049319725.1 of Pseudomonas sp. Mn2068. Lineage (NCBI taxonomy): Bacteria > Pseudomonadati > Pseudomonadota > Gammaproteobacteria > Pseudomonadales > Pseudomonadaceae > Pseudomonas > Pseudomonas sp. Mn2068. The sequence goes on from NZ_JBMOUG010000002.1 coordinate 16,400, forward strand.
TTCTTCCGCACCAAGTTCTGGGAAGACGATCCGCAGACCTATGGCGATATCGTGTTCCAGCCCGATGCGCTGCCCGAGCGGGTGGCGAGCAAGCCGTTGTCCTCCACCGAAAAGAACGCCTTGCTGCGTTACGGACTGGATGAGCCGATGCTGTTTGTCGGCCACTACTGGCGCAGTGGCAAGCCGGCGCCGATTCGCCCCAACCTGGCCTGCCTGGATTACAGCGCGGTGCTCTACGGCAAGCTGGCGGCCTACCGGCTGGACCAGGAGACCCGTCTCGACCCGAACAAATTCGTCTGGGTCGACGTCGAACGCCCCGAGGTCCTGAAATGAGTGCCACCGCTGTCCTGCGCCTGCCGTTGACCACCGACCTGAGTGGTTTCGTCCAGTTGCTGCAACGCCTGCAGGTTCCCCACCGGGTCAGCGAGGAGGGCGGCGAGCAGGTGCTGTGGGTGCCGGAGGCGGTCGGCGCCGATGTGTTGTCATTGTACCAGCAGTTTCCCCAGGGCGACCCGCACAACCAGCTGGAAGTGCCGCCCAGGGCGCTGGCGGCGAAACGCCCGAGCTTTATCCAGCAGGTGCGCCAGAGTCCGGTGACGGCGTTGCTCCTGCTGCTGAGCCTGGTCGTTGCCGCGCTCACCTTGCTCGGCGACAACCTGGAGACGCTGCACTGGTTCACTTTCCTCGATTTCCAGGTGCGCGGCGACTACATCCAGTTCACGCCCCTGGCCGACGGCCTGGCGGCGGGGCAGTGGTGGCGCCTGGTGACACCGATGCTGATCCACTTCGGCTTCCTGCATATCGCCATGAACGGCATGTGGTACTGGGAGCTGGGCAAGCGCATCGAGTTGCGCCAGGGCGGGATCAACCTGCTGGGGCTGACGCTGCTGTTCAGCCTGGTGTCGAACTTCACGCAATATTACGTCAGCGGCCCGACCCTGTTCGGCGGTCTGTCCGGCGTGCTCTACGGCCTGCTCGGACACTGCTGGATCTACCAGGTGCTGTCGCCGAACCCGGTCTATCGCCTGCCGCGTGGCGTGCTGGCGATGATGCTGATCTGGTTGCTGGTGTGCCTCTCGGGGCTGATCTCGCTGATCGGCTTCGGCGAAATCGCCAACGGCGCCCATGTCGGCGGACTGCTCATCGGATGTTTCACCGGTTTGTTGGGCGGGCTGTGGTCCCGACGTAAACTGGCCGCCTGATTCGAATGTCTTGAAAAATCTGGAGACTTTAATGTCCTCTTTCATCGAAATGATTGAAAACATCACCCCCGACATCTACGAGAGCCTGAAACTGGCGGTGGAAATCGGCAAGTGGTCCGATGGCCGCAAGTTGACCGCCGAGCAGCGCGAGCTCTCGCTGCAGGCGATGATCGCCTGGGAAACCCAGAACCTGCCCGAAGACGAGCGGACCGGCTACATGGGCCCGCAGGAGTGCGCCTCGAAGTCGGCACCGGTGCCGAATATCCTGTTCAAGTCGGATGCCATCCATTGATCGAGATTGGCCGTGGTGCAGTCAGCAAGATGTCGGTCCGCCTGGACGAACCGACTGCGCAATACACGTTTCGCCTGGGTGACAGCGAGGTGCCGGTCAATCCGCTGATCGGCCACAAGCTGCGCCTGGAGTTTCTCGGCGCCATCCATTGCACGCACTGCGGGCGCAAGACCAAGACCAGCTTCAGCCAGGGCTATTGCTACCCATGCATGACCAGGCTGGCGCAGTGCGACACCTGCATCATGAGCCCGGAGCGTTGCCACTACGACGCCGGGACCTGTCGTGATCCGGCCTGGGGCGAGCAGTTCTGCATGACCGACCATGTGGTCTACCTGGCCAATTCGTCGGGGATCAAGGTCGGTATCACCCGGGCCACCCAGTTGCCGACCCGCTGGCTCGACCAGGGCGCCAGCCAGGCCCTGCCGATCGTGCGCGTGGCGACCCGCCAGCAGTCCGGTTTCGTCGAGGACCTGTTCCGCAGCCAGGTGGCCGACAAGACCAACTGGCGCGCCTTGCTCAAGGGCGATGCGCCGGCGGTTGACCTCAAGCAGGTCCGCGACCAGTTGTTCGAGTCCTGCGCCGAAGGCCTGCTAGCCTTGCAGGAGCGTTTCGGCTTGCAGGCGATCCAGCCGGTCCGGGATATCGAGCCGCTGGAAATCCGTTACCCGATCGAGTCCTACCCGACCAAGATCGTCAGCTTCAATCTGGACAAGAACCCGATTGCCGAAGGCACGCTGATGGGGATCAAGGGCCAATACCTGATCTTCGACACCGGCGTGATCAATATCCGTAAGTACACGGCCTACCAGCTCGCCGTGCATCAGTAGAAGGACGCACCCATGCGCACCGAACAACCGAAGATGATCTATCTGAAGGACTATCAGGCCCCCGAGTACCTGATCGACGAGACGCACCTGACCTTCGAGTTGTTCGAGGACCACACGCTGGTCCATGCGCAACTGCTGATGCGCCGCAATCCCGTGTACGGTGAGGAGAACGCAGGCGGCCTGCCGCCGCTGGTGCTCGACGGCCAGCAACTGGAACTGCTGTCGGTGAGCCTGTCGGACCGCGAACTGGCCGCCGCCGACTATCAGTTGAGCGAGAGCCACCTGACCCTGCAGCCGACCAGCGCCAGCTTCACGGTCGATACCAGCGTGCGTATCCACCCGGAAAGCAACACCGCCCTGGAAGGCCTGTACAAGTCCAGTGGCATGTTCTGCACCCAGTGCGAGGCCGAAGGCTTCCGCAAGATCACCTATTACCTCGACCGCCCGGACGTGATGAGCCGGTTCACCACCACGGTGATCGCCGAGCAGCACCGCTACCCGGTCCTGCTGTCCAACGGCAACCCGGTGGGCAACGGCCCGCAGGAAGATGGGCGGCACTGGGCGACCTGGGAAGACCCGTTCATGAAGCCGGCCTACCTGTTCGCCCTGGTGGCCGGCGACCTGTGGTGCGTCGAAGACAGTTTCACCACCATGACCGGACGCAGCGTGGCGCTGCGGATCTATGTCGAGCCGGAAAACATCGACAAGTGCCAGCACGCCATGAACAGCCTGAAGAAGTCCATGCGCTGGGACGAAGAAACCTATGGTCGCGAGTACGACCTGGACATCTTCATGATCGTCGCCGTCAACGACTTCAACATGGGCGCGATGGAGAACAAGGGCCTCAACATCTTCAACTCCAGCGCCGTGCTGGCCCGCGCCGAAACGGCCACCGACGCGGCCCACCAGCGGGTCGAGGCCATCGTCGCCCACGAATACTTCCATAACTGGTCGGGCAACCGCGTGACCTGCCGCGACTGGTTCCAGCTGTCGCTCAAGGAAGGCTTCACCGTGTTCCGCGACGCCGGGTTCTCCTCGGACATGAACTCGCGCACCGTCAAGCGCATCCAGGACGTGGCCTACCTGCGTACCCACCAGTTCGCCGAAGACGCCGGCCCCATGGCCCACGCGGTACGTCCGGACAGCTTTATCGAGATCTCCAACTTCTACACCCTGACCGTCTACGAGAAGGGTTCGGAAGTGGTCGGCATGATCCATACCCTGCTCGGTGCCGAAGGTTTCCGCAAAGGCAGCGACCTGTACTTCGAACGCCATGACGGCCAGGCCGTGACCTGCGACGACTTCGTCAAGGCCATGGAGGATGCCAACGGTATCGACCTGACCCAGTTCAAGCGCTGGTACAGCCAGGCCGGCACCCCACGCCTGGCGGTCAGCGAAAGCTACGACGCGGCGGCGAAGACCTACAGCCTGACCTTCCGCCAGAGCTGCCCGCAGACCCCGGACAAGCAGGAAAAACTGCCATTCGTGATCCCGGTGGAACTCGGCCTGCTGGATGCCCGGGGCGCCGAAATCGCCCTGCAACTGGCGGGCGAGGCGGCCCCCGGCGCGACCAGCCGCGTGCTGTCGGTGACCGAGGCCGAGCAGACCTTCACCTTTGTCGGCCTCGCCGCCAAGCCGTTGCCGTCGCTGCTGCGCGGCTTCTCCGCACCGGTGAAGCTGAGCTTCCCGTACGACCGCGACCAGTTGATGTTCCTGATGCAGCACGACACCGACGGCTTCAACCGTTGGGATGCCGGCCAGCAACTGTCGGTGCAGGTGCTGCAGGATCTGATCGGCCAGCACCAGAAGGGCCAGGCCCTGGTGCTTGACCAGCGCCTGGTCGAAGCCTTGCGCAGTGTGCTGGGTAACGACCAGCTGGATCAGGCCATGGTTGCCGAAATGCTCTCCCTTCCGAGCGAGGCCTACCTCACCGAAATCAGTGAAGTGGCGGATGTCGATGCCATCCATGACGCCCGCGAATTCGCCCGCAAGCAACTGGCCGAGCAGCTGTTCGACGGCCTGTGGCAGCGTTACCAGGTCAATCGCGAGCTGTCGAAGAAGACCGCCTATATCGCCGAGAACGAGCATTTTGCCCGGCGCGCGCTGCAGAACATCGCCTTGTCCTACCTGATGCTCAGCGGCAAGCCTGAAGTCCTGGCCGCGACCCTGGAGCAGTTCGAGAGCGCCGACAACATGACCGAGCGCCTGACCGCGCTGGCGGTGCTGGTGAACTCGCCGTTCGATGCGCAAAAGGCCCTGGCCCTGGCGAGCTTCGCCGAGCACTTCAAGGACAACCCGCTGGTCATGGACCAGTGGTTCAGCGTCCAGGCCGGCAGTGTCCTGCCCGGCGGCCTGCAGCGGGTCAAGGCATTGATGGAGCATCCGGCGTTCACCCTGAAGAACCCGAACAAGGTGCGTGCGCTGATCGGTGCGTTTGCCGGCCAGAACCTGGTCAACTTCCATGCGGCGGACGGTTCCGGCTACCGCTTCCTGGCCGACCTGGTGATCCAGCTCAACGCCCTCAACCCGCAGATCGCCTCGCGCCAACTGGCCCCGCTGACCCGCTGGCGCAAGTACGACAAGGCCCGCCAGGCGCTGATGAAGTCCGAGCTGGAGCGTATCCGCGGTTCGGGCGAGCTGTCGGCGGACGTCTACGAGGTGGTCAGCAAAAGCCTGGCCTGATCCGATCTCTGTAGGAGTCGGGCTTGCCCGCGAAGCTTTTGGCGCCCTCAAGGCCACCTTCGCGGGCAAATCGGAGCGCCGGGCCGTCGGCTCCTGCAGTAGAGCGCATTCAGCCAGCAGGACCGCCGCTGCTCCGTAGACTTTCACCAAAGGCCACGCTCGTGGCCTTTGTTCATCATCCCTCCTGATGCCCCATCATTCATGCCACCCCTCGATACCCCCGGGTTAACAAAAGATAACGTGGCGTCGATTGTCAGACGATTCCAAAGCCCGATAGGATAGCTCCAGCTTTAGAAGGGGCTCTAGATTGCCGGTTTCAGACGAACCGACAACAATGAAAACGCCCTCGAAGGCGCCCTGAAAGGTTGGATGACCTAACAATAATAATGGGGGAAAGGTCTATGACGGGTTCTTGCCGTCCGCCGGTATGGCGTCGTGTGGTATTGCTGACCTCGCTGTTGTCACTGTCCGGGCTGGCGGCGGTGTCCGCACCGGCCTGCGCCGCCGGGGCAGGCGCTACCGACAGCGTCTATTCCATCGAATCATCCAAATCCGTGAAGGGCCTCCTGCTCGATGTGGTCCATGCCGGTGCCCGCCTGGTCGCCGTGGGGGATCGCGGGCACATTCTCTATTCCGATGACCAGGGCAACTCCTGGACCCAGGCCAAGGTGCCGACCCGGCAGATGCTCACGGCGGTCTATTTTGTCGACGACAAGCACGGCTGGGCCGTCGGCCATGACGCGCAGATCCTCGCCAGCAGCGATGGCGGCGCCACCTGGAGCAAGCAGTTCGAAGACCTCAAGCGCGAAGCGCCGTTGCTGGACGTCTGGTTCAAGGACCTCGACACCGGTTTTGCCGTGGGCGCCTACGGGGCGTTGCTGGAAACCACCGACGGTGGCCAGCACTGGGAAGATGTCAGCGACCGTCTCGACAACGAGGACCAGTACCATCTCAACGCGATTGCCGCGGTCAAGGATTCCGGGCTCTTTGTCGTGGGCGAGCAGGGCAGCATGTTCCGCTCGGGCGACTGGGGCCAGACCTGGGAACGCCTCGACGGTCCCTACCAGGGCTCGCTGTTCGGCGTGATCGGCACCGCCCAGCCGGCAACCCTCCTGGCCTACGGCTTGCGCGGCAACCTCTACCGCTCCAGCGATTTCGGCACGAGCTGGGAGCCGGTCGAACTGAAGGCTGCCCGTGGTGCGCTGGAGTTCGGCCTGTCCGGCGGCTCGCTGCAGGCCGACGGTTCGCTGGTGATCGTCGGCAACGGCGGCAGCGTGATTCGCAGCACTGATGACGGTGTGACATTCAGCGTCTTCAATCGTCCCGACCGTATTTCCTTATCGGCGGTCACCGCAGCCGGCAACGGCAACCTGATCCTGGTCGGCCAGGGGGGCGCCCACGTCACCTCGGCAACGGGCGGCGAGCAGGCCAAGTGAGCTGGGCAAAATAACAAGAAGGCGGGGAGTTTCACATGAGCAGTCATCATCAGGACAAGGCGACGTTTCTCGAGCGCCTGATTTTCAACAACCGCCCGGCAGTGATCGTGATCTGCCTGCTGGTCAGCGCTTTCCTGTTCTGGCAGGCGACGCTGATCCGGCCTTCCACCAGCTTCGAGAAAATGATCCCGCTCAAGCATCCTTTCATTGAAAAGATGATGGAGCACCGCAACGACCTCGCCAACCTCGGCAACACCGTGCGGATCTCGGTGGAGGCCAAGGATGGCGATATCTTCACCAAGGAATACATGGAGACCCTGAGACAGGTCAACGACGAGGTGTTCTACATCTCCGGCGTCGACCGCTCCGGCCTCAAGTCGCTGTGGAGCCCCAGCGTGCGCTGGACCGAAGTGACGGAGGAGGGCTTCGCCGGTGGTGAAGTGATCCCGCAGAGCTACAACGGTTCGGCCGACAGCCTCGAACAACTGCGCAACAACGTGCTCAAGTCCGGCCAGGTCGGGCGCCTGGTGGCCAACGACTTCAAGTCGAGCATCGTCGATATCCCGTTGCTGGAGTCCTACCCGGACCCGCAGGACCAGGGCAAGTTGCTGGCCCTCGATTACCAGAAGTTCTCCCACCAGCTTGAAGAGAAGATCCGCAACAAGTTCGAAGCGCAGAACCCCAATGTGAAGATCCATATCGTCGGTTTCGCCAAGAAAGTCGGCGACCTGATCGACGGCCTGATCATGGTGGTGCTGTTCTTCGGCGTGGCCTTTGTCATCACCCTGGTGCTGTTGTACTGGTTCACCTGGTGTATCCGCAGCACCATCGCGGTGCTGATCACCACGCTGGTGGCGGTGGTCTGGCAACTGGGGCTGATGCACGCCGCCGGCTTCGGCCTGGACCCGTATTCGATGCTGGTGCCGTTCCTGATCTTCGCCATCGGCATTTCCCACGGCGTGCAGAAAATCAACGGTATCGCCCTGCAATCCAGTGACGCCGACAACGCCCTGACGGCGGCGCGGCGGACTTTCCGGCAGTTGTTCCTGCCGGGAATGATCGCGATCCTGGCCGATGCCGTGGGTTTCATCACCCTGTTGATCATCGATATCGGCGTGATCCGCGAGTTGGCCATCGGTGCCTCCATCGGTGTGGCGGTGATCGTGTTCACCAACCTGATCCTGCTGCCGGTGGCGATCTCCTATGTCGGCATCAGCAAGAAGGCCGTCGAGCGCAGCAAGAAGGACGCGACCCGCGAACACTCGTTCTGGCGCCTGCTGTCGAACTTCGCCAGCCCGAAGGTTGCCCCGGTGTCCATCGTCCTGGCCCTGCTGGCCTTCGGTGGCGGCCTCTGGTACAGCCAGAACCTGAAGATCGGCGACCTCGACCAGGGTGCGCCGGAGCTGCGTCCCGACTCGCGCTACAACAAGGACAACAGCTTTATCATCAACAACTACTCCACCAGTTCCGATGTGCTGGTGGTCATGGTCAAGACCGCGGCCGAAGGCTGCTCGCGTTATGCGGCCATGGCACCGATCGACGAACTGATGTGGAAGATGCAGAACACCGAGGGCGTGCAGTCGGCGATCTCCCTGGTGACCGTGTCCAAGCAGATGATCAAGGGCATGAACGAGGGCAACCTGAAATGGGAAACCCTGTCGCGCAACCCCGATGTGCTGAACAACTCCATCGCCCGGGCCGACGGCCTGTACAACAACAATTGCTCGCTGGCGCCGGTGCTGGTGTTCCTCAACGACCACAAGGCCGCGACCCTTGACCGGGCGGTGCATGCGGTGCAGGACTTCGCCAGGGAGAACAACAAGGACGGCCTGGAATTCCTTCTCGCCGCCGGTAACGCCGGGATCGAGGCGGCGACCAACGAAGTGATCAAGGAGTCGGAGCTGACCATCCTGATCCTGGTGTATATCTGCGTCGCGACCATGTGCATGATCACCTTCCGTTCCTGGGCGGCGACCCTCTGCATCGTCCTGCCGCTGGTGCTGACCTCGGTACTCGGCAACGCCCTGATGGCCTTCATGGGCATCGGCGTGAAAGTCGCGACCCTGCCGGTGGTGGCGCTCGGCGTGGGGATCGGCGTGGACTACGGGATCTATATCTACAGTCGCCTGGAAAGCTTCCTGCGCGCCGGGCTGCCCTTGCAGGAAGCCTACTACCAGACCCTGAAATCCACCGGCAAGGCGGTACTGTTCACCGGCCTGTGCCTGGCGATCGGTGTCTGCACCTGGATTTTCTCGGCCATCAAGTTCCAGGCCGACATGGGCCTGATGCTGACCTTCATGCTGCTGTGGAACATGTTTGGTGCCCTGTGGCTGCTGCCGGCCCTGGCGCGGTTCCTGATCAAGCCGGAGAAACTGGCGGGCAAGGTGGGCGGCTCGTTGTTTTCCCACTGAGTGATCGACCTGTGGGAGCGGGCCTGTCGGGATGCCGCTCCGCCGCGAAGGCGCCCTCAAGGGCGCCAGAAGCTTCGCGGGCAAGCCCGCTCCCACATCGCTTCCACACAACCCCGCGCGCAAGAGGTATTGGGCGTTCACTGCCCGGCGATATCGCCTATCATTAGCCCTTTCCCAAATACGATAGAACGTTATGACCGTCGCCACCGACACCCTGCTCAATGCCCTCGCCACCTGTGACATGCTCGAAGTCGACGGCCTGCACGCCTTCGACTTCACCCTCGATGACAACCGCCTGCTGATCGAATGCATGGATGGCCGCGCCGAGAAGCGCTGGAGCTTCACCCAGGCCCAGCTCAAGGCCGCGACCTTCGACGAGACCCGGCAGCTCTGGACGGTGAGCGACGATTCCAGCGAGTACCGGCTGGCCTGCCTGAGCGCCTTCAGCGCCAGGGAACAAGAGGACGAAGAACATGATGATGCGTAAATTCTGGCCGTTGCTGATGGCCGGGAGTGTCGGGGCCATGCCGGTCCTGTCGGCAGCCGCCGACACCGAACAGTTGCTGGTGGGGTCCTACACCCAGGGCAAGAGCGAAGGCATCTATCGCCTGCAGTTCGACAGCCGCACCGGCAAGCTCGACGCCAGGCCGCTGCAGGTGGTCAAGGCCGGGAACCCGTCCTGGCTGACGTTGTCCGCCGACCAGCGCCGGCTGTACGTGGTCAATGAGAACGGTCCTGGCCAGAAAGACCCGGTCGGCCGCGTCAGCAGCTATTCCATCGATCCCAAGAGCCATCAGCTCAAGCTGATCAACCAGGTCCAGAGCCTGGGCAACGAACCGACCCATTCCAGCCTCAGCGGCGACCAGCGTTATCTGTTCGTCGCCAACTATTCGGTGCTGGAAGATCCGGGCGGCAGCCTGGCGGTGTTGCCGGTGGATGCCAAGGGCAAGCTGTCGCCGCCGGTCCAGCTCAGCAGCCATCCGGCCAGCCTGGTCAACCTGGAGCGCCAGGCGTCGGCCCACGTGCACTCGGTGGTGTCGTCGCCGGACGGACGCTTTGTCTTCGCCAACGACCTGGGGGCGGACAAGATCTTTGTCTACCGCTATGACCCCAAGGCCAACCCGGAAATGCCGCTGACACCGGCCGAACCGGCCTTCGTCCAGCTGCCGCCGGGCAGTGGACCGCGCCACCTGCTGTTCAGCGCCGATGGCAAGCACGCCTGGCTGACCACGGAAATGAGCGCGCAGATCACCGTGTTCGATTACCAGGACGGCAAGCTGACCCAGAAACAGCGGGTCGAACTGGCGGACCAGCAGCCGCTTTCGGACAAGGCCGCCGCAGCGCTGCACGCCTCGAAGGATGGCAAGTTTCTCTATGTCAGCAATCGCGGTACCGCCAACCAGTTGCTGGTGTTCGCCATCGACCCGGCCAGCGGCGAGTTGAAGGAAGTACAGCGGCGTTCGGTGGAAGGCGATCATCCGCGGGAGTTCACCCTGGATCCGAGCGGAAAATTCCTGCTGGTGGCCAACCAGAAGAGCAACGAGATCGTGGTGATCGAGCGTGACAGCAACACCGGCCTGCTCGGCAAGACCGTGCAGAACCTGCCGTTCGATGCCCCGAGCTACCTCGGTTTCCTGCTGCGACAATAGACCGCGGTCCCTGTGTTATCAGGGACTTGCACTTCTATTAATGACGCTGATATCCGCTACTGCTGCAATGAATTTCAACGAGGTCACCCTCGGATGTACTTTTGACTCACGGCCTGAAAGGGCAAGCAAGCCAACTGACATTCGAGGATTTACCCATGAACTTCAATCTCTTCTCCATCATCGCCGCTTCCGCTATCTCGGCTACCGTTGCCCTGCCAGCCAGTGCCAACAGCGAAATCACCGACAAAAAAGCCCACACCCAGAGCTACACCCCGAAATACCTGCAACAGAGCGCCAACTTCTACGCCGCCCTGGATCACAAAGCTCAACACTGAGCGCTGAACCACACTGCAACGCCGGATCGAATGCACTCATTCGGTTGGATGGTTTTATAACTGTCCGGTCAAAAGAGTGAATTCGCTCCGGCGTTGCCGTGTGCGTCATTGCGTTTGACGTGATGGATGGAATTTCTATCGTCATGTCATATGGCCATATGTTTAAATTTGACGCTGATTTATTGACTCCCACCCCACACAGGGATCAACACCATGGTTATGCGTCTGGCCGTCGTGCTGCTGTTTCTCTATTCCACGCCTATCCTGTCCGCCGCCATTGCCGAAACGGGCGAAAGCCTGCACGGACCTGCGCCTGTGCTATTGGACGACTGATCGTCACGCGCGACGATTAATATTGCTGATAGCGACTATTTAGATAGTTGGCTACTTATTTCAGCGGTTATGATCGACTCTACAGGCCTGCCATCCGCCTGTGGAGAAAACCATGGCCAGCACTCTTTTGACTTCCGCCAGACACGGCGCCTACCTCGCTATCGGCTTGTATGTCGCGATGGTCGTGATCGTCAGCCTGTCGTCCCTGACCCATGGCGCGGGCGAGACCTCGCTGCAGGTAGCGGCACCGGCCCTTCAATCCGAACACAAGGCCCAGTCCGTCGGCGCGCTTCAGCACAACGCCGAGTCCGGGGTATAGGGCGTCCGCCACCCTCAGTGATCGGCCGACGGCTTTACCATCACCGCGTTGAACAACTCCGAGGCGAGAAAGCGTTCCAGCCACGCTTGTAGATGGGGGTAGGGGGCTTGTGCAAACCACGCCGCGTCGACATGGGCGAACTGTCGGACGAAGGGCGCCAGGGCGATATCCGCCAGGCTCGGGTGAGCGCTTACCAGGTAGCCATTGCGCTGTAGCAGTCCTTCCAGCTTATCCAGGAACAGCGCCCCCGCGGCCCGGTAATGTTCCATGGAAAACTCCGGATAACGCACCGCGTACTTGTAGCGGTCCAGGCTCTGCTTGAATGTCCGGTCATTCTCATCGATCAGCGCGGCAGCGGTTTCGGCCGCCGCCGGATCGTGGCTGAGCAACCAGTCTTCGGGATCATGCTGCGCCAGGGCCCAGTGCATGATCTCCAGGCTTTCCTCGATCACCCGACCCTCCGCGCAGGCCAGCACCGGTACCGTGCCCTTGCCCGACAGCGCGAGCATCGCCGCCGGCTTGGCCTTGAGGCTGACTTCCTCGATGGTCACCGCCACCCCCGAGTAGCGCAGCGCCATGCGGGCGCGCATGGCGTAGGGGCAGCGCCGGAAGGAATAGAGGGTCGGCTTCATTTCACCTCCAGGGTGCTCAGCCCGTTGCCCTGGCGCCGTACCTGGATCTGCACCGGGATCCGTTCGTGCATTTCCTGTACGTGGGAAATCACCGCGACCTTGCGTCCCTGTGCCTGCAGGCCGTCGAGGGCATCCATCGCCAGTTGCAGGGATTCCGGGTCGAGGCTGCCAAAGCCTTCATCGATAAACAGCGATTCGATCTTCAGCGTGCTCGATGCCATGGACGCCAGCCCCAGGGCCAGGGCCAGCGATACCAGGAAGGTCTCGCCGCCCGACAATGAATGCACCGAGCGCAGTTCGTCGCCCATTTCGGTGTCCATCACCAGCAGCCCGAGCATGCTGCCACCGCGCTTGAGGCGATAGCGACGTACCAGTTGCCGTAACTGGGCGTTGGCGTGATGGACCAGCAGGTCGAGGTTATAAGCCTGGGCCAGCTTGCGGAAGCGGTCGCCGGTGGCCGAGCCGATCAGGGCATCCAGGCGCGCCCAGCGCTGATACTCGGCATAGGCCTCGGCGATCTGCCGGGCAAGGGCCTGGTTGGCGTTCTGCCGGCGCTGATCGTCGGCCTGCTCGGCGCGCAATTCGGCGCAGTGCTGTTCGGTCACGCCGAACTGTGCCTGCAACTCGGCGAGCGCCGCGGCCAGTTGCCCGGCGTCGAGGTTACCGTTGTGTTGCGCCTGATGGTCGAGCAGGCGCTGGTCGCGTTCCTGCAGCACGACCTTGGCCTGTTCGATGGTTTTTTCATTGTGCTGCAAGCGCTGGCGCAGTTCGCCGACCTGGCCGTCATCAAGACCGAGCAGGGCTTCAAGTCCCCCATCGTCCAGCTCGGGATGGCGAGTGCGCCAGTCGGCAATCCTGCCGGCCAGTTCACGGGCCTCATGCTCCAGCGTCTCCAGGCGCTCCTGTTGCGCCTTGAGTTCGGCGGTGGTTTGCACAAGCTGCGTGCGAACCTCCTGCAGTGCCTGGGCAGTAGCGGTTTCGGCCAGACGGGCCCGTTCCACGGCCTGTTCCAGTTGCTGCTGCCAGTGCTCGGCGCTGGTGTGCTCGCCGAGCAACTGGCCGAGCTGATGCTGGCTGGCCTGCTGTTGTTCGGCCAGGGTGTTGAAGTGCTGCCGGGCGGTTTCCAGTTGCTGTATGCGGGTCTGCTGGCGGTCCTGTTCCTTTTCCAGGGTCTGCTGGCGCTGTTGCTGCTCGGCGAGCTCGTCGCGCTGTTGCTCAAGCTGTTGCAGGCGCTCGGCAACCTGCCGGTCGAGCTGGATAAAGGTCGCCGCCGGTTCGTTGCGCAGGGCTTCCAGGATCGGTGCCGGCAGCAGCGAAGCGAAGGCCTGCAACTCTTCGTCCAGGCGCTGGCGGTCGTTGGTCAGTTCCCGCTGCTGGTTGCTCAACTGCTGGGCGGCCTGCTGATGGGCGGCTTCCGTCTGGCGCAGTTGCTGGGTCAGGCGGGCGGCGTCCTGTTGCAGGGTGAGCAGGGCATTCTGGCGTTGCTCGTCCTGGGTCAGGCTGTGGTTCAACTGGCTGGCCTGTCGGGCGAGCCAGGCGTCGCGCTGGTCGGCTTGCAGGTCCAGCAGTTGCGTGGCCAGCGGGTGGGCTTCGAGGCTGGGTGCCAGGGCCTGCTGCCGGGTCGCCAGTTGCTCCTGCTGCTGCAGCAGTTCCTTTTGCCGGGCAATCAGTCCGCCGACTTCGGTGCGCAGCTCGGTGAGCTTTTCCTTGAGGATGTCCACCGCGGCCTGGGCATTGGCCTGTTCGCTTTCGTCATGACGACCGAGGCTCTGCAGCAGCGCTTCGGGTTGATGATAAGGATGTTCATGACTGCCGCAGACCGGGCACGGCTGGTCATCCTGCAGCTGCGCGCGCAGTTCTTCGACACTGGCACTGCGCGCCAGGCGCTGACGCTCCAGCAGCTCGCGAGTGACGGTGAAGGTCTGTTCGGCCACTGCCAGTTCGGCCTTGGCCTTGACCCCGTCCTGGGTCAGGCGCTCGCGCTCCTGCTGGGCCTGGAGCTGGCGTTGCTGCAACTCGGTGGCGCGTTTATCCAGTTCCTGCTGGTCGGACCAGAGTCGTGTCAGGTCTTCGATGGCGCGCAGTTGCTTGCGGTTGTCCTGCAGCAGACCGCCAAGGATACCGATCTGTTCGGCGACGGCGTCCGGCTCGGCACTGGCTTCCTGGTACAGGACTTCCAACTGCTGTTTCTGTTCGGCCAGGGCCTGAGTGGCCTGCCGGGCCGTGTGTTCGAGGTTGGCCAGTTCCGCCTGGCCCTGGTTCAACCGGTTGCCGATCAGCATCAGCTGTTGCAGGCGATCGCGATAGGCGTTCCAGGCGTCGCTCAAGGGGGCCAGGTGGACGCTTTGCTCCAGCTCGCCGGCGATACGCTGCAAGCGGCCGGCAACTTGCTGTTGCTGGTCGAGCAGGGTTTGAATCGCCTTCTGGCCCTCGATGCAGGCCTGTTCGGCGGCTTCTTGTGCTTGCGCGCCCAGCAGGGCCTCCCTCGCCAGGCGCGTGAGGCTGTTCTGTTCATCGAAGGCCTGGCGCAGTAACGGCGCCGCGGCGCTTTGCTGTTGTTGCGCGGTGCTCAAGGCCTCTTGCTCAGCCGCGAAATTCTGTTCCAGCTGGGTCTGGCGCTGGCTCAGTTCGCCGCGTTGCTGGGTGTGGCGGGCGATCTGCGCCGCCAGGGGGGTCAGCAGTGCATCGACTTCAACCTTGCGGGCGAATTGATGCCGTTGCGGGGCGAGTTGCTCCAGGCGTGTCAGTTTCAGGCGTTCGTCGGCCAGGCCCTGCCACTGCTGTCGGGCGCTGTCCAGTTGCTCCGCGGCGGCCTGTTGCGTGTCCTGCAACTGGCGCAGTTCCTTGAGCCAGGCATCCTGCTGTTCAAGCTGGCGCAGTTGCGCCTTCTGCAGTTCCAGCTGTTGCTGCGCGGCGTTGAAGCGCTCATCGAGTTCGGCGCGGGCCTCGGGGGCCAATGGCGTGACGCCGCTGGCCTGATCCTGCAGCTGCTTGTGGGCTTCGCGGGCTTCCTTGCTCTTGTCGAAGGCGCGGCGACCAAGGCGGGTATACAGCGCCGTATCGGTGAGCTTTTCCAGCAGTTCGCTGCGTTCGTTGTCGTCGGCCTTGAGAAAGGCGCTGAACTCGCTCTGGGCCAGCAGCACGGCGCGGGTGAACTGTTCGAAGTTCAGCCCCAGGCAGGTTTCCAGCTGGGCCTTGTATTCGCCTTTCTGGCTGGCCAGCAACTGGTCGCTGTCGAGGTCGCGCAGGCTCTGGCGGCTGGCCTGCAGCTTGCCGTTGGCCTTGTCCCGGGCGCGGTTGGCTTCCCAGCGGGCACGGTAGCGGCGACCGTCGATACCGACAAAATCCACTTCGGCAAAGCCGGCGCCGGTGCCACGACGGAGCAGGGTGCGTGGGTCGCCGGTCGCGATCTCACCGTCGGCGTCCGGCACCTTGGCGTCCCGCGAGGCGTTGTTCAGGCGTGGCACGGCGCCGAACAGCGCCAGACAGAGGGCGTCGAGCAAGGTGCTCTTACCGGCGCCGGTCGGCCCGGTAATGGCAAACAGGCCGGCGCTGGCCAGCGGCTCGGCGGTAAAGTCCAGCTCGAACGGACCGGCCAGGGAAGCGAGGTTCTTCAGGCGAATGGCGAGGATCTTCATGGTTGTTCGCCTTCCAGCTGGACTTCCTGCAAGAGCACGGCAAAGTCGTTGAGGGTCTGCTCGTCGACGGCATTGCCATAGCTGTCCTGCCAGGCGCGGCTGAACAGCTCCTGGGGGCTGAGCTGGTCGAGATCGATCAACCGCCCGTCTTCGTCCTCGCCGTCGCGCGCACTGCCTGCGGCATATTCGGCGGCGATACGCACCAGGCGCACCGCCTTGCCCTGCAGGGCGGTTTCCACCTGCTGGCGCAGATCCGGTTGCGGCTCGTCGAGGCGCACCCGTACTTCCAGCCACGGCTGGCGTTGCAGGTCGGCCAGCAGGTCGATGTTCGGCAGCTCGGCGAGCTTTTCCAGCATCTCGGCGAACGGCAACGGGCCCAGGCGTTGAAGGTTCACTGCGCGCGGGATCAATCGCGGTTCGACGCTGACCAGGGTCTCGCCGTCGAGGACGATATCGAGGATCTGGTGCTGATAGCCGATTTCCGAGAACGACAGCGGGATCGGCGAGCCGCAGTAGCGAATGCGCTCCTCACCGTTGACCTTCTGCGGCTTGTGCAGGTGGCCGAGGGCGACATAGCTGACACTGGCATCGAACAGGCTGGCGGGCAGGGCTTCGGCGGTGCCGATGATCAGGCTGCGCTCGGAGTCTTCCGAGACCGAGCCGCCGGCCATGTGCGCGTGACTGATGGCGACCAGGGCCTGTCCCGGCTGGCGTCTGGCATTGGCCGCCGCGATCAGCCAGCGGTGGACCTGGCCGATGCCGCGCAGGTAGTCGTCGCCCAGTTGCGTACCGGTGACTTCGGCCGGGCGCAGGAAAGGCAGGGCCAGGCACCAGGCAGCGATGTCGCCGCTGGCGTCGGGCAACGGGATCAGCAGGCGTTCGCTGTCGAGCTGGCCGTCATCGAGCCACAGTACCCGGCCCAGGGCATGGGTGCGCAGGCGCCGCATCAGCGGTGCGGGCAGTTCGATCCGCGAGCCGGAGTCGTGGTTGCCGGCGATCATCACGATGGTCAGCAGCGGCTGTTGCTCGTGGGCGCTGACGATAAAGTCGTAGAGGCGTTCCTGGGCTTTGACCGGCGGGTTGACGGTATCGAAGATATCGCCGGCGATCAGCAGTACATCCGGCTGCTGGCTGGCGAGCTGGGCGAGCAGCCAGGTCAGGAAGCAGGCGTGTTCGAAATCCCGCTCCTGGCCATGAAGATTCTGGCCGAGGTGCCAGTCGGAGGTATGAAACAGGCGCAAGGCAAACTCCGCGAAGACGGTGGCGACCGCTCAAGACAAGGTGGCGGCGCGAAAGACCGTCAAGTCTACTGGTAAATACCGGAAGTTGCTGGATGGGCTTGGCACCGCCATCGCCGGCAAGCCCGCTCCTGCAACAGCCCGTTCGGCGGGTTATTTCGGGTAGAGCGGCGGCAGCCCGCTGTCACCCACCGGGTCCTGCACCCGTTCGGCCGCCGGGATGGCGCGGATCACCCGCCACAACTCCTCGCCCTGCCAGTGCAGGCCGGTTTCGCTGTACAGCGCACCGTTCAAGCCATCCAGCGCATCGGACAGCGGCACGAAGCGCGCGGCCATCTCGGCCAGGGTTTCCGGCTGCTGGCGGGCCCAGGCGTCGAGGGCCTGGCGTGTGGCCTGGGGGTCGTTGGCCAGGCAGGTGCGCTTGAGATCATCGAGCAGGGTACGCGGGCTCGGACCGGTTTGCGCGGCGCGGTGTACCGCCGGCTGCGAGCGTGCCCGCCACCAGAGGCCGAAGCCGAGCAGGGTGGTGCAGGCCAGCAGCACGGTGCTGAGCTTCCAGATCCACAGGCTCGCCGCATCCGCCGCGATGTTTCCCGGCACGCTGCTCACCGGTGTGTCCACCGCCAGGCTCGGGTTGTTGACCACCTGCAGGGTCCGCGCCGGCAGGCTGCTGCGTTCCATATGGTCTTCGTGGGTGTTCCACCAGACCACCGTCACCGCGGGCAATTCGAAGCTGCCGCTGTGGGTCGGTACCAGCGCCTCGCGCTCTTCACGGCTGCCGATCAGTCCGCGTTCGCTGTTCTGGTTGCTCAATTGCGGCTGGTCCGGGTAGCGCCGCAAGCCATTGACGGTGGTCGCCGGCAGCGGTGGCAACTGGGCGCTGGACAGGCCTTCGGCCTTGACGGTGAGGCTGCGGGTCAGGGAATCGCCGACCTGGCTGTGCTCGGGCTCCGGGCTCCAGCTTTCACTCAGGCTCAGGCTGCGGGCCGGCAGCCAGGGAATATCGGCAGGCCAGGTCGAGGGCTGCGGCTTGACGTCGAGGGTCATCTGCGCCGAGCTGACATGAATCAGCTTGCCGGGCTTGGGGGCGGTCGCGACCTGGCCCTGGTTCTGGCCGACGTCCACCAGCGTCGCGCTGAACACCTGCGCGGGGATGGTCAGTCTGCCGCTGTGCTGCGGGTAGAGCGCATAGCGCAACTCGATGACGCCATGGCGTACGCCATTGATCAGCTTTTCGTAGGTGCGCGATTCACCCAGTTGCTCGATGCGCACATCGCTGACCTGCAAGGGGCTCAGGCTGCTGTCGTCATACAGCGACACCGAATGGTAGATGCGCAGGGTCAGCACCGCCTGGGCCTGGACGTAGACGCTGTCCTGGTCGAGGCTGGCCTCGATGTACACCGGCGCCAGGCTGTTGGCCGCGTCCTGTTCCTCGCTCTGTACCACTTGCAGGGTGATGGGCTGGCTTTTCAGTTCGCCCAGTTGCAATGGCGGGATCACCACGCTGCCGTTCAGTTTCGGGGTCAGGGTGATGATCCAGCGCGTGGTCGCCTGCTTGTCGCCGCCCAGGGTCGTCAGCTGGTTGACCTGGCGCGTACCGCGCACCTCGAACTGGCTGGTCAGCGGCTCCAGGTCCGGCTTGCCGAACTGGGTGACATCGCTGGATTCCAGGGTCAGCTCCACCGACTCGCCGGAATTCAGGCGCGTGCGGTCGACGCTGGCGACCAGGCCATCGGCGTAGGCCGGCAAAATCCCGCACAGCAGCCACAGCAATAAAACGGAAAAGCGGGTGGTCATCGGGTCTTGTCCTGATGGAGCTGTTGTTCGTACCAGAATTTGCGCCGCAGCAGTTCGCCCGGATCATCGGGGATCTGCCGCAGCCATTGTTCGAGGGCCTGGCGCTGCTCGCCGTCGATATTCTGCGAGGCATTGCGCAGAGGTGGCCGGGTGGTCTGCTCGTCGCCCAGCTCGCTGCCCGGCACGTCATTATCACCTGTCGGCGAGGTCGTGGTCTCGGCTGATTCCGTGCCCGAGGGCGAGGTGTGGTCCTGGGGCGTCGCGGTGCTGTTGCTCTGCTGGCCGGGAGGCGCGTCGCCGGCCTGCGCATCGTGGGCGCTGGCAGGCGGTTCGCCGCCGGTTTCCGTGGTGTCGGCGGGCTTGTCCGCTTCCGCCGCCGCCCGGGCGCGTTTTTCCTCGAGCATCTGCTCCACCAGGGCCTTGTTCCTCAGCGCCGGGCGCAAGTCCGGCTGACGCTCCAGGGCCTGTTCGTAGGCGTCCAGGGCGGCATCCAGCTCGCCGCTGCGGGCCAGGGCATTGCCACGATTGTAATGGGCATTGGCATCGTCGCCCTCGGCGAACTTGCGCGCGGCGGCCACGTAGTCGCCGGCCTCGTAGAGGGCCAGGCCCTGCCACTGCGGGTCGTCGAAGTGCCTGACCGCCTCCAGCGGGCGCTGCTGTTCCAGCAAGCGGAGGCCCTGCTGGTCCGGGCGCAGCCACAGGTCGCTGAACTCGAAGGCCTGGCTCGGCTGCGGGAACAGGAAGAACAGCGGCAGGCAGAACAGCCAGCCGCGCCGACCGGCACAGGCGGCCAGCAACAGCAGGGGCAGTAGCAGCCAGTAGCCCTGGTCGGCCCAGCTGTCGAGCTGCACGACCTGGCCGTCGTCGCGCAAATGCCGCGGGCCGTCGAGCAGGCCCAGGCCGCGCAGATCGCTCTCGTCCAGGCGTGCCTGGCGATAACGTCCACCGACGTCGCCGGCAAAGGCCTTGAGGCTCTGGCCGTCGAGGCGCGGGACATGGATCGCACCCTGGGCATCCTTGAGGAAACCACCGTTTTCCTGGACGACCGGTGCCCCGTCACGGGTGCCGATGCCGAGGATCAGCAGGCTGTGACGCTGGCCGTCCAGTGCCTGGCGAATGCCTTCGCGTTCCTGTTCGCTGAGGGAGGAGCCGATCAGCAGGAGGCGTCCCTGGCCCAGCGCGCCGCGTTCGAGCAGGGTCAGCGCCTTGACCACGGCGAGATCGGCACGATGGCCCTGCTGGGGCATGATCGACGGCTTCAGGGCGTCCAGCAGGTTGCGGCTGGTGCCCATGTCATCGGACAGCGGCACCAGGGTGTGGGCACTGCCGGCATAGACGATGATCGCCGTCTGCGCGTCGCTGCGGGCCCGCAGCAGGTCGAACAGCTTGCGCCGGGCCTGCTCCAGGCGATTGGGCAGGACATCGGTGGCGAGCATGTCCGGGGTCAGTTCCAGCAGCACCACCAGCGGGTCCGAGGGTTTCTGGGTCGATTGTTCGACCCGCTGCCAGCCGGGCCCGAGCAGGGCCAGCAAGGCCAACGCCCAGCCCAGCCCGAGGGCGATCCACGGCAGTTTGCTCTCGCGCCCGCTGCCACCACCGAGCAACACGCGGTGAAAGGCCGGCGGCAGGATCATCTGCCAGCGTCCGGCACGTTTCTGCCGATGCCAGAGTTGCCACAGCAACCAGCCGAGCAAGGGCAGGAGCAACAGCCACCAGGGGCGGAACCAGTGTGGCCAGAGTACTGACCAGAATTCGGCGGTCATCGACGCCTCCGCAAGCGCAGGCGCTTGAGACGCTGGCGCCATTCCGGGTGCTGCGGCAGAAAGCGGCGGCGCGCCAGCCAGCGCTGGAGCGGATTGTCCGGCCAGTGCTCGCGGATCACCAGCAGCACGCTCAATGCCAGTGCCATGGCCAGCGGCCAGTGATACAGAGCACGGGCGGGGCGGGCCTGGGTCGGTTGCTGGGCCACCGGTTCGAGTTTGTCGAGGGTGCTGCGGATCACCTGCAGCTCATTGCCGTCGCGGGCGCGGAAATACTGGCCACCGGTGATCTGGGCGATTTCCTTGAGGGCCGGCTCGTCCAGGTCCATGCTCGGGTTCAGTCCCAGCATGGACAGGCTGCCGCTCTGTTCCGGATCGGCGCCGATGCCGATCGGGTAGATCTTCACCTGTTCTTCGGCTGCCAGGCGGGCGGCGGTGATCGGGTCGATCTCGCCGCCGTTGTTGGCACCGTCGGTGACGAGGATCAGTACCCGGCTCTGCGCCGGTCGCTGGCGCAGGCGCTTGAGGGCCAGGCCGATGGCATCGCCGATGGCGGTGTTTTTCCCGGCGATGCCGATCTTCGCTTCGTCCAGCCAGATCCGCACGGTGCGTCGGTCGAAGGTCAGGGGCGCCTGGACATAGGCCTTGCTGCCGAACAGGATCAGGCCGACGCGATCGCCTTCGCGGCCTTCGAGAAAGTCGCCGAGCAGGTGCTGGACCAGGCTCAGGCGGCTGACTTCCTCGTCCTGCCAATGCATGTCGGGAAACTCCATGGAGCCGGAGACATCCACCGCCACCAGCAGGTCGCGACCACTGGCAGCGATCGGCAGCGGTTCGCCGAGCCATTGCGGGCGGGCAGCGGCCACCAGCAGCAACAGCCAGAGCAGCAGGAAGGGCGCCTGCTGGCGCCAGCCCGGCAGGTTGATCCGGGCGCGACGGCGGGCAAGGGTTTCAAGGTCGGCGAGAAAGCTGATCTTCAGTGCCGCTTCGCCGCTGTCGGCCACCGGCAGTAGCAGGCGCAGCAGCCAGGGCAGCGGCAACACGGCGAAGACCCACGGCCAGGCGAACTCAAACATGTTTGCGAATCCACGTGTCGATGGATTGGCTCAGGCCGGCGATGGCCTTGTCGTCGAGTTTGCATTCGGGTTTGTAGGCGCCTTCCACCAGCACCATCCAGCGCGTCAGTCCGGCGGCCGGGCAGCGGTTGTCGAGAAACGCCAGCCATTGGCGACCGTTGAGGGTATGGCTCTGGCTGTAGGGGTAATCGTTGCGGCACAGGCGCTTGAGCAGGGCGTTGAGCTGTTGCAGCCAGGCGCCGGCCGGCGCGCCGTCATAGGGCTTGGGCAGGCGCGCGAGTTCTTCCAGTGCGGCCAGCCGCAGCGGGTCCAGTGGCTGTTCGGCGCGTGGCAACGGGCGCTTGCCTGGCAACCAGCGCCGCAGGTACCAGAGGCCGACGCCCAGCAGCGGGAGCAGCAGCGCCAGCAGCCACCAGCCCGGCGCCGGTGGCCAGAACCCCTGGACCGGCGGGCTGATCAGCGGCTGCAACTGGTCCAGGCCGCTCATGGCTGTTTCCCCGGGCGCTGCGGGTTGAGGTATTCGCGCAACTGTTCGACCATTTCGCTTTGGGTGCTCAAGGGCATCAGCAGCACCCGCAGTTTCTGCGCCAGCAACTCCCAGCGGGCCACCCGCGCCTCGCCCTGGGCACGATAGGCCTGGCGCAGCTCGGGGTTCAGGGTGTCGAGTTCCAATTGCGCGCCGCGCTCGGAAAAGCGCAGCAGGCCGGCGGCGGGCAGGGCGTGATCGAGCGGATCGGACACCGGCAGCATCAGCAGGTCGCAATGACGCGACAGCAGGCTCAGCTGTTGTTCGGCGGCATCGGTCAGCGCCCGTTCGTCACAGATCACGATCACCAGGCTGCCCGGACGCAGCACTTCGCGCGCCCGGATCAGCGCCAGGCCGAGGGCATCGCGGTCCGCCGCGGTTTCGGTATGCAGCGACTGGTTGACCCGCACCAGTCGGTTGAGCAACTGCAGCAGGCTCTGCTTGCTGCGCCGGGGCTTGATCTCGTAGTGCTCGTTGTCACCGTAGACCAGCCCGCCGACCCGGTCGTTGTGGCCCAGGGCGGCCCAGCCGATCAGGCTCGCGGCCTGGGCGGCGAGCACCGACTTGAAGGTCTGTCCGGAGCCGAAGAACAGTTGCCGGCTCTGCTCCACGAGAATGAAGATCGGCCGCTCGCGTTCTTCGTGGAACAGCTTGGTATGGGGTTCCTGGGTGCGCGCGGTGACGCGCCAGTCGATGGTGCGCACATCGTCACCGGCCTGGTAGACCCGCACCTGGTCGAAGTCCACCCCGCGCCCACGCAGTTTCGAGTGGTGCAGGCCGATCAGCGGGCTGCGCTGGCTCGGCGTCGAGAACAGCTGCACTTCGCGCACGCGATGGCGCATCTCGATCAACTCGGCGAGTGTGGTGCGGATGCCGGGCTCGGCGGGTAGGGGGGTGATCATTGTCGGGGTCAGGCGACGGCGACGACGTCGAGAATCCGCTGGACGACCCGGTCCTGGTCGATCCCCGCCGCTTCGGCTTCGAACGACAGGATGATGCGGTGGCGCAGTACGTCGAACAGCACCGCCTGGATATCTTCCGGGCTGACGAAGTCGCGTCCGGCCAGCCAGGCGTGGGCGCGGGCACAGCGATCGAGGGCGATCGAGCCGCGCGGGCTGGCGCCATAGGCGATCCATTCGGCCATTTCCGGGTCGAACTTGGCCGGCGTACGGGTCGCCATCACCAGTTGCACCAGGTATTCCTCCACGGCATCGGCCATGTACAAGCCGAGGATTTCCTTGCGGGCGGCGAAGATCGCCTGCTGGCTGACCCGGCGCTCGGGCTTGGTTTCGCCGTTCAGCGCCTCGCCACGGGCCTGTTGCAGGATCCGCCGTTCGACGGCGGCATCCGGGAAGCCGATCTTGACGTGCATCAGGAAGCGGTCGAGCTGGGCTTCGGGCAGCGGGTAGGTGCCCTCCTGCTCGATCGGGTTCTGGGTCGCCATCACCAGGAACAACGGGGACAGTTCGTAGGTGCTGCGGCCGACGCTGACCTGGCGCTCGGCCATGGCCTCGAGCAGGGCCGACTGGACCTTGGCCGGGGCGCGGTTGATTTCGTCCGCCAGGACCAGGTTGTGGAAGATCGGGCCTTGCTGGAACACGAAGCTGCCGGTTTCCGGGCGATAGATCTCGGTGCCGGTGATATCGGCGGGCAGCAGATCGGGGGTGAACTGGATGCGATGGAACTGCGCTTCGATACCTTCGGCCAGCTCCTTGATGGCCTTGGTCTTGGCCAGGCCGGGGGCGCCTTCGACCAGCATGTGACCGTCGGCCAGCAATGCGATCAGCAGGCGCTCGATCAGCTTTTCCTGGCCGAGAATCTGCGCTGAGAGAAAGGTTCGCAGCGCCAGCAGCGCTTCACGATGTTCCATCGATGAGTGTTCCTGGAGAGGGTGGCCGACGGCATTCGAATAATGTCGTGGCTGGGGGCGTTACTTTAATCCATCGGGGGTGGTGGCGACTAACGGCTATGGGGAATTTTATGGATTTTGAAGAAAAGTCCTACGTTGTTGAGAAACATATCCTGTGAATAGGCCCCGTCCTGTCACTTTCGGCAGGGGCGGGGCCATACCGCTCTCCGGCTTATCGGGCCAGGGCGCAGCCATAGTCCTGGATCTCGCCGGCGGAGCCCAGGTTGAAATCGCCGAGGCTCAGGCGGTTCGCCAGCAACAGCAGGTCGCCGCCGGGCGCGACCACCAGGGCCAGGCCGTAGCGGGACATGCTGTCATCCTGCTGGCGTACATAGTCGCCCAATACCTTGAACGGGTTTTCCCGAGCCAGGTCCTGGCCGTCAAGGCGTTTCGCCAGGTATTCATGTCCATTCAGCCTGGCGCCCAGCGGCTGCCAGTCGCCGGTGACCTGTGCGCCATGCTGGTCCAGCAGCGTGCGTACCTCGGGACGCAGGCAGGCCAGGTGGATATGCAACTGGCCCTGGGAGCGGCCATACCGGGAGTTGACGGCCAGTGACAGGAACTCGTCCTTGATCGGCTTGCCCGCTTCGGCGGCCAGGCGCCCACGTTGTTGCCAGGCATTGGCGAAAAACGCGTAGGCGTTGTCTTCGAGCAGCAGCGGGCTTTCGATACCGGTGATCCGGTCCGTGGGAATGGTCAGGTCATGCAGGGGCCCCAGGCGATCCTTGAACAGGACATAGTGCTGTTCAAGGTCCACCACCAGGCAAGGCGCGGGATTTTGCGTGTTGCGCTGATCGGGCACGCATTGCTGGCTGACAATCCGCCACAGGGCGTTGCCGTTGCCGTGCCCCCAGATCAGCCAGGGCACCACCACCAGTACCGCTGCGATCACCAACAGCGCCAAGACTTTAAGCCACTTGCTCATTCAGGGTTCCTGATCAGAAATAAAAACCGGAGCACTCTAAACCAGTAACACTCCATTTTTATGTCTGTGCCGATCAGGGATGTTTCAGGCCAGCGGGGAATGCTCAGCCCAGTTCGCTGATGTAGGTGCCGGTGCCGTCGAGGATGTTTTTCAGCGTCAGCTCGACTTCCGCTAGGTCGGAAGCGGCGGTGGCGTGCAGGATCTCGAGGTGATCGTCGCCATTCAAGGCATCGGCATCGCCGGGGGCGATTTCGATCAGCAGGCGCGTGGCACTCAAGGTGACCTTGACGCCGTCGAGGGTGGAAGGCTCGCCATCGAGGGTGATCTCCAATTCATCCTCGTCGGGATAGCGGGTCATCAGGAACATCTCCCCCTTGTCGCTATGGCAGCAAAGCATGGCCATGTCGTCTTCTTCATCGTCGCAAGGGTTGGCGATGAGATGGGCGGTACTGAGCTGCATGGCGGAGTGTCCTGTCTGGGCGGGGAAGTGGCGGTATTTTGCCTGCATTCGGGATATTTTTCAGGAACAGGTGATTGCAAGGCTTGAATCGGGCCCTGGCCTGGCTTCGACGGATGATCGGGCCATGTAGGATATTTCCTGGCGCAAACTTTATTGATTCCATATTGGCTTCGGATTTCTCGTATATACCTGTCATTTCTGACAGTAGACGATGTCATCCGAAGTCTTGATAATCGTCGCCAAGCCGAGTTCCAGCGTTGTCCGGTTCAAGATTTTTCATAAATCTTATGGCGGAGGAATAAGGCCTTGAAAGTCTCGATCCTGATGTGCACCTACAATGGCCAACGTTTTCTGGCCGAACAGATCAACTCCTTTGAGCGTCAAAGTCACTCCAACTGGAGTCTGGCTGTTTCTGACGACGGTTCCCATGATGCGACGCTGGCGATAATCCAGGATTGTGCCAGTAGTTGGCCAGTAGAACGCCTTAAAGTATTTTCCGGTCCGAGGCAGGGTTTTGTCGCCAACTTCCTGTCATTGACCTTTCGTCCTGAAGTTCAGGCGGATTTTTATGCCTGGTCGGATCAGGACGATATCTGGAATGAAGACAAGCTCGAAACGGCACTGATGTGGCTGCAAGATGTTCCTTCTCACGTACCGGCGCTTTATTGCGGGCGTACCCAGTTGATCAGTGAGTTGGGAATAGGCGCCGGCCAGTCCCCCAGGTTTTGTCGGCCGCCAAAGTTCGCCAATGCGTTGGTACAGAGTATTGGTGGTGGCAATACAATGGTATTTAACCATGCTGCCCGAGAACTTCTACGGGAGGCGGGTTCCCATATATCCATCCCTTCCCATGACTGGTGGGCCTATCAACTGGTATCCGGTGCCGAGGGCGGCGTGGTCTTCTACGACCCGCAGCCCAAGACCCTCTACCGTCAGCACAAGGCCAATCTGGTCGGCAGCAATGCCGGTTGGTGGGCTCGTCTTTATCGCGTGCGCATGCTGGTGCACGGCCGTTTTCATGAATGGAACAGACAGAATATCCGTGCGCTGGAGTTGATGAGTCATCGCTTGAACAAAGAAAGTGTCGAAGTGCTTTCGAGTTTCAAAAGTGCCAGGGAACAACCTCTCTTTCATCGGCTTGCCGGTATCAGGCGCTCCGGTGTGTACCGACAGACGCTCGGTGGCAATCTCGGATTGATGTTCGCGACCTTGATCAGAAAAGTCTGATCACCCATTACAGGCGCGTTGTTTTTGGCTGTTTTCTTAAGGCCGGTTTCTTGCTTTTTCATATCAGGAGTGTCGATTGAATGTATGAGATCACGGACGACAATAGGCGTATGCCGGGAACCAGGTTGGGTGGCCGCGCATTTCAAGGTCTCGCTGGAGGGCTGTTCGATGTCCTCTGATGTTGCGATTTGTGCCGAGGGCCTCAGCCATTGTTATACGATCTACAACAAACCCAGTGATCGGCTGTTGCAAATGTTGCCGTTGGGAAAAAATTGTCGCCATAGAGAATTCTGGGCACTGAAGAATCTCTCTTTCGAGATAAAAAAGGGCGAAGCCGTTGGTGTTATCGGTAAAAAAGGGGCCGGCAAGTCGACTTTGTTGCAACTGATTTATGGGACCTTGAGCCCGACCTCCGGAGTTCTCCGTGTGCAGGGACGTGTTGCGGTATTACTGGAGTTGGGGGCCGGTTTCAATGCCGAGTGCAGTGGGCGTGAAAATATCTATATGGCGGCTTCGCTGTATGGATTGAGTCTTGAGGAAATCAATCTGCGCTTTTCCGCGATAGCCGCGTTTGCCGATATTGGCGGGCTTATGGAGCAGCCCCTCATGACCTACACGAGCGAGATGTGCGTGCGCCTGGCTTTTGCGGTGAGTGCTCACGTGGATGCCGATATTCTGCTGGTCGACGAAACACTGTCCCTGGGCAATGCCGGTTTTTTGCAGAAGTGCATGCATTTCATGCATAGGTTCAAGCAAGACCATTCGCTTGTTTTTGTCAGTCACGATATGGATGCGGTCATCAGTCTGTGTGATCGGGTGATCTGGCTGGAGGGTGGGCAGGAAAAGCAGGTGGGTCCATCCAGGGCGGTCTGTGAGTCTTACCTGGACGATGTATCTGGCTCGATGAAAACCGAACAGGGCTCGTCTTCGGACGTTCATGGCGATGGGCGCGATACTCCGCAGTGGCGTGACCTGCACGCCGGCACGATCAAGTCGCATGATCTGGAAGTCTCCCGGTTCGACCCGCAGGCTCCTGGCGCGCAAGCATTTGGTGGGGACGAGGCAAGGATCGTCGACGTCAGGCTCAACGATGCTTCGGGTGTCGGCGTGACCTGGATGCTGGCTGGCGAGCGTGTGACGCTCGAAGTCAACGCGCAGACGTCCATTGTTCTGCAAAGCCCCATTATCGGTTTTTTTCTCAAGGATCACTTGGGGCAGACCCTGTTCGGCGACAACACCTATGGCTATCAGGCCGGTCGGGAGCGTGCAGTGCCTGCAGGTTCGACGTTGTTGGCCAGGTTCGAATTCTCCATGCCATGGCTGGCCAAGGGAGATTATGTCATCCAGGTCGCCATCGCCGACGGCGAGCAACACGATCACAAGCAACTTCACTGGTGCCACGAAGCACTGTTGATCAGGTCGAATCACGATCCTGTCGCGAGCGCAATCAATGGCATTCCTCTTATCGATAAAAGTCTCGATGTGACGGGCCGGTAAGCGGCCCTATGCACCGAGTCCCGGGGTTTCCAGGCAGGAGTCTTTATGAAAGTGTTGGTTGATGCAATCAATCCCCATGCCAGACGCCCGGCAAGTCTGCGAGAGCTGATTGCCAGCGTATTGCGCAATAAACAACTGATCTGGCAGATGACGAAGAGAGAGGTGGTCGGGCGCTATAAAGGTTCCACGATGGGCTTGGCGTGGTCGTTTTTCAATCCCGTTGTCATGCTGCTGATCTACACGTTCGTCTTCTCCGAAATATTCAAGGTTCGCTGGGGCGGCACGGGTACCGAGGACAGCAAGACCCAGTTTGCAGTCATATTGTTCGTCGGAATGATTGTTCAGGGGATCTTTGCTGAAGTTTTCACCCGGTCACCGGGATTGATTGTCGCCAATGTGAACTATGTCAAAAAGGTGGTTTTCCCCTTGGAAATACTTTCCGTCATAGCGATGGGCACTGCATTGTTTCACGGAGTTGTAAGCCTTCTTGTGCTGTTGATTGCGTTCTTCGTGTTCAATGGTTTTGTTCATTGGACGGTTGTATTTATGCCGATCGTTATTTTTCCCTTGATTGTCCTGATACTGGGATTTTCTTGGTTTCTGGCTTCATTGGGTGTGTTTGCGCGGGACACGGGACAGCTTGCGGTGATCATTACCACGGTCCTGACATTTTTATCCCCGATATTTTATCCGATCTCCGCGGTGCCCGAAGGGTTCAGGCCATGGATGATGGCCACGCCCCTGACTTTCATCATTGAGCAGTCCAGGGCGGTGCTCATATGGGGGCGAATGCCTGACTGGCCTGGCCTGGCCCTCTATATGTCGGTGGCAACGGCTTTCGCCTGGGCGGGTTTTGCCTGGTTTCAGAAAACGAGAAAAGGTTTCGCCGATGTCCTATGAGCAGATTGCCATACGGGTCTTGAATGTCAGCAAGCGCTATGAAGTCTATAAGGCACCCCTGGATCGCCTGAAGCAGTTTGTCCTGCCCCGTATCGGATTTCGCAAACAGGAGGGCGCTCCTCATAATTATTTCAATGAGTTCTGGGCGCTGCGCAATGTTTCCTTTGAAATCAAGCGTGGCGAAACCATTGGCGTGATCGGTCGTAATGGCAGCGGGAAGTCCACATTGTTGCAAATGATCTGTGGGACGCTCAGTCCCACCGGTGGAGAGATAGAGACACGTGGTCGGGTTGCCGCTTTGCTGGAACTGGGGTCCGGTTTCAATCCCGAGTTTACCGGGCGCGAAAACGTCTATTTGAATGCCGCAATCCTGGGTTTGACCAAGGGAGAAATAGAAAGCCGCTTTTCGGATATCGAGTCATTTGCCGACATCGGGGATTTTCTGGATCAGCCGGTAAGGACCTATTCCAGCGGCATGCTGGCGAGGCTGGCTTTCTCGGTCGCAGTCCAGGTTGATCCCGATATTCTGGTTGTCGACGAAGCGCTCAGTGTTGGCGACATGGCTTTCCAGGAGAAGTCCTTCACACGGATGAAAAAAATCCGTGAAGGCGGTACCTCTATCCTGTTTGTCTCGCATTCCACGCCGGCGGTTCGCAATTTCTGCGACAGAGCCATCTGGCTGGACAGGGGAAGTGTCCGGGCAATCGGTGAGCGTCAGGGCATATGTGATAGCTATCAGGCGGAGATGGAACAGGCGATTCGCCAGGGCAATGCGCCCTTGCAAGCCCCGGAAAGTGGAAAACCGCCGGTTTCAATCTTCAAACCGAAAGCCAGGACAATCGCGATCGAGTCGGTTGTCGCTGATAGACAAGTTTACAAAATGGGCGATGAAATACGTGTTGAAATAAAGTTGCGGTTTGCCGGTGTGCCGCCTGTATATGGTATCGGCCTGATCATTTATGACGCTGACGAGAAAGTGGTGACAATTTTCAGCACCCTGAGAGACGATATATTTTTCTCTCAAGCCAATGAGAGCGTTTCTCTGGTTGTCAGGAATAATAATTTTGTTCCTGGATCTTATCGTGGCGTGCTCTCTGTTTCGGATGAGCATGGGATGTTCTCATACGACAAACTGGAATCGTGCTTTAAGTTTGATATCAAGATGGAAAGAAGCATACGAGGTTTGGCAAAAGTCGACGGTGTGTTGAGGTCCGATCATGAGTGGACCAACAGTGTCTGTTGGGAGCTCAATAGCAGCGAACGCTTGTGGATACGGCCCGGGCTGCCGGCGAAAGCTGATTGTTGAGTACCGCTGCTGGTACTGCTCCGGGTGCGCAATGAAGAGCTTGTTCTCCCGGATACGCTCGATCACCTCTCGACGTTCGCTGATTATATCTGTGTCTATGAAGATGCCAGCGATGATGGCACCCGTGAGTTGTTGAAATCGTGCGAGAAGGTTGTATTGATCGTGGAGAACGATCAGTGGCAGTCCGGCGCCGATAATCGACTGTTGTCTGAAACCCGACATCGGGGATTATTGCTGGAAATGGCACGACGGCATTTCGAGTTTTGCTGGTGCATGTGCTGTGACGCGGATGAACGATATATCGGGCGCATCCGGGAGTACGTGACATCATCATTGGATTGCAAGCCCGAGGCAGTCAGGGTCCAGCTGTTTGACGCCTATATGAGTCGAGGAGATGACGCTCCGTATATGCCGGGAACACCACTCTTGAATTTCAGACGCCTGTTTGGCGTGGAGCGGCGGGACATACTCATGCTCTGGCAGAATCGTGAAACGGTGAAGTTTGTCGGGTTGGATGCCAGGGAGCCCGTGGTCACTGGTCGTATCGATGTCAATTTTTTCTGCCAGCATTACGGTAAAAGTCTTTCGTATGAGCACTGGGATGCCACCTGCGACTACTACAGTACTCACTTTCCCTGGGTGCCCTATGGGGAAAAATGGTCAAAGCGCAAAGGGCGGGCGCTTCATGAACTGTCTGATTTTGGTCGTGAGTTACAGGCGTGGAGTGGTGCGCTATTCGAAAACTCAATAAAGATCAACTGATATGAAATGCACTGAATTCAAGGGGCAAAAGGCGCTGGTCGCGTGTTCCCGATTGGTGGATTTTGCGGGTGCCGAGATGGCAACCCTGGAAGTTGCCGCAGCCTTGGCGGACCTCGGGTATGAGGTTGTGCTCGCGGCGATGGAGGTGGGTGGTTTCATCGAGGCCGAGCTGAACGCGAAGGGGCTGTATTTTGTCGATCTTTCCGTTGTCAGTCTGGCCGACAAGGACTTTGACCTTGTATGGGTCAGCCATTATGTGGTGGCGTATCATTTGTTGGTGCGTGACCGGATTTCGGCCAGGCATGCTTTCTATTCTTCCTTGTCTCATTTCGAACCGCTCGAAACACCGCCGCTGCCGAATATACTTTTTTCACAGTACCTTGTTCATTCTCAGGAAAATTTCGAGCATTTTTCCGCGCGCTATCCTCACCTCGTTGACCGTCTTGGTATTTTTCCCAACGCCGCACCCGCAGAGTATTTTGAGGTAATCAGGCATTCGGCCCGGCCCGAACTTCGGTCCATAGGGATTGTTTCAAATCATGCTCCCGATGAATTTCTTGAACTGTTGGCATTGCTCGAAAACCGTGGCATCAATGTCGAGCTGATTGGCCTTCAGGGGACACCGAAAAGAGTGACCCCTGAATTGATCCGTCAGTACGACGCTGTCATCAGTATCGGGAAAACTGTGCAGTATTGTCTGGCTGCTGGTATCCCCGTCTATTGCTACGATCGTTTTGGTGGCCCCGGCTGGATTACCAGCAGTCATTTTGAGATGGCATTCGCAAAAAACTTCTCAGGTCGATGTACGCCCAGAAGGCTTTCAGCAGCCCAGATCATTGAAGAGATGGTCGCCGGGTACGAAGCGACTTTGGCGCAGTCCCGTTCGTTGAGGGACCTTGCTCTTGATCGGTTTTCGCTCAAGCGGAATTTGATAGCGGTTCTTGACCGGTGCAAGAGCTTTCCTTTGCTCAGGAAGTTTTCCAAAACTGAAATCGAAATATTGTCCAGGGAGTCAGAAGTCTTTCTGGCACAACGACGGGTGATAAAAAACTACCAACAGGCTGTCGCTGAACGCGATGCCCGACTGGCAAACATCAACCCATCTGAAGCTGAGCAAGACGTGGTGGATAGGGATGTGAACAAGGTATTGATCGCACGTGAAGCCCAAGTCGAGCTCTTGAATACCGAACTCTCGAATTGTGTAGGTCGGGTGGCCCGGTTGGAGGGGGAACTCGAGAGCTGTTCTTCCAATATGGAAACATTCAACATGACCCGGGCGGATTGGGAAGCCAAGCTGGCCGCAGCCCCTGTTCGCACGGTAAAACAGGAAGAAAAGGCGCCTCATGCCAATCTGGACTCCAAAGGACAGCGAGCGCGGCTGGCAGTTTCCAATGGCTTGCTTTATGAGCAAGAGGCCAGGATCGCCCGGCTGAGTGACGAATTGGCCTTGGCCAATCAGGAGCTACAGGATGCTTCATATTCCAGGAGGCAAGTGACGCAGGAGTCGGCTCGGCGGATTGCCGAACTTGAGAGACTGTTGGCGTTGTCGCCTCAAGAGTTGATGTCGACACTCGATTCGACCAGTTGGAGAATCACTGCTCCATTCCGGCGCCTTGTGGGGTGGTGCAGGCTGCAAGCGGCCTATATGAAGGTGCTACTGGATAATTCGGTTTTTGTATTGCGCCAGCAAGGTGTTGTGCCATTTGTACGCAGGGCAACCGGCTTTCTGCTGCGTTGGCGACAAAGGAAGACGGCGTCGCTGAAACTGGCGAGATTCAACAAGGCTGAAAGCTCCGTGTTGGCGGTGGATGCGCCTTTGGTTTCGTTTGTCATCCCTATCTATGATCGGGTCGAGGTGTTGCGTGAAGCGGTGAATTCGGCCCTGGCCCAGACGCAACAGGTCTTCGAGGTCATCCTGATTGCCGATGGTTCTCCCCCCCAGACCTTGGCGGTAATCGAGGAGTTTCGCGACAACCCATTGGTCAGGATCTTCAAGTTCCCCACCAGTTCGGGCAACGCTGTGCGAGGTCGAAACAAGGGGATTCTTGAAGCGAAAGGTAAATACATCGCTTTCCTCGACAGTGACGATATCGCTGCCGTCGATCGCCTGGAGGTTTGCCTGCCGGTCTTGGAAAGTGGCGTGGATGTGGTCTATGGCGGTTGGCGCGCGTTACTGGATGGCACTCGCGCAATCGATGGATTGGTCAATGGTCAGGTGGTCTATAGCCCCGATTGCAGCCTGGAGATGCTGGAGAAAACCTGTGTGCCTTGCCAAAGCACCGTCATGGTCAGGCGAGATACGCTTCTGCGCTGTGGGTTACTGAAACATCGGATGGAATACAGGGAAGACCATGAGTTATGGCTGCGGCTTGCCTATCATGGCGCGAAATTCAAGGCCATTCCCTATGTTCTCACCGATCTGCGCTTGCATGCCGGCAACAATGAACTGAACTTCAAGAACGACGATAGCCACTGGCAATCCCTGCTCAGGGACGAATACCGCAAAAAGGGGCCCAGCCCCAAGAAAATCGCCTTTCTCCTGGCCGGCTTGGGTATATCCGGGGGCGCAGCCGTCGCGCTGAAGCATGTCAGCCTGCTGCTTGACGAAGGTCACGATGCTTTCGTGATTGATCTTGGCGGACAGGGAGATATCGATTGGTATGGAAATCCTGCGATCCGCGTGTACCGGCTGAATGAGTTATCAGCCTGTGGGATTGATAACATCGACATGCTTTTTGCGACGTTCTGGACCACCGTCGAATGGCTTGAAAAAATTCCGGCTGGAAGAAAGCTGTACCTGGTTCAGTCGGATGAGCGACTTTTTTATGAAGATCCCGCATTGAAACGTCGCGTCGCACAAACCTATGGCAAGGATATCGAATATATCGGCATTGCGAATTGGATCGTTGATTTCCTGCGGGACGAGTTTGGGCGTTCGGTCGTTTATCTTCCCAATGGCATTGATGCTGCTCTGTTTTATCCGGATGTTCCGCTATCAGAAAAGAACCCGCAGTGCCCGCGGGTTCTGATCGAGGGACCTGTTTCCGTTCCTTTCAAGGGGGTAGCGGATGCATACGCCGCGGTCAGCGAGCTCGATTGTGAGTTGTGGGTCGTCAGCAGTGACGGTGTTCCGGAGCCGCATTGGCGCGTCGATCGTTTTTTCCAGAAGGTCAGGCAGGAGGATATGCGCAGGATTTACTCGTCGTGCGACATTCTGCTGAAGATGAGCAGGATAGAGAGCTTTGCCTACCCACCGCTGGAGGCCATGGCCTGTGGCTGCTCCGTTGTCGTCATGGAGGTGAAAGGCGGGATTGAGTATGCGGTGGATGGAGAAAACGTATTGAAGGTGGGCTCCGGCGACTTGTTGGCCGCGAGATCGGCTGTCAGGAGGCTGATGGATGACGATGGCTTGCGTGACAGGTTGAGAAATTCCGGCTTCAGGACGGTAAGGAACTGGAGCTGGGAGCCGGCAAGAAAGGTCTTGTCGCAATTGACCGAGTCCTGAGTCGATCAGGCACGCTTCTGTCCTGCTTCGGTCGCGACATGGCGGGGCGGGCAACCCGCTCCGTACCGGGCTGAAACGCATCGTTTCCCCCTGCGCTACCTGCCAATGTCCGAATATGTCGCAGCGCCGCAAGCACGGGCGTTCGCCCACTCGTTAAGCTGCGCAACGGATAGTTTTCTCCCCGGGCCCGGCCTGTAGAATCGGCGGCGGCCCCCGAAGAAGCTAATCTTCGAACGTGAATGTGACCCCTGGGTCGCGGCCAGCTTCATCAACCTGTCACTCTGCACTGCCCAGATATACCCTGCAGAGTGATGCAGGACCCCTTTTTACGGGGAAAACGCGCGACGCTTCTCTCTATAACAAGCCCAAGCGGAGTACCACAGATGGCGTTCTTCACCGCAGCCAGCAAAGCCGACTTCCAGCATCAACTGCAAGCGGCACTGGCGCAGCACATCAGCGAACAGGCACTGCCACAAGTGGCGTTGTTTGCTGAACAGTTCTTCGGCATCATTTCCCTGGACGAGCTGACCCAGCGTCGGCTCTCCGATCTCGCCGGCTGCACCCTGTCGGCATGGCGCCTGCTGGAGCGCTTCGATCACGCCCAGCCACAAGTCCGGGTCTACAACCCCGACTACGAACGCCATGGCTGGCAATCGACCCACACCGCCGTCGAAGTCCTGCACCACGACCTGCCATTCCTGGTGGATTCGGTGCGTACAGAACTCAACCGCCGCGGCTACAGCATCCATACCCTGCAAACCACCGTGCTCAGCGTGCGCCGTGGTAGCAAGGGCGAACTGCTCGAAATCCTGCCAAAAGGCACCCAGGGCGAGGGGATTCTTCACGAATCGCTGATGTACCTGGAGATCGACCGTTGTGCCAACGCCGCCGAACTGAACGTGCTGTCAAAAGAACTGGAACAGGTTCTGGCGGAAGTCCGGGTCGCGGTCGCTGACTTCGAGCCGATGAAGGCCAAGGTCCAGCAGTTGATCGAAGGCATCGACAACAGCCAGTTCGCCATCGAAGCTGATGAAAAAAGCGAGATCAAGAGTTTCCTGGAATGGCTGGTGGGCAACCACTTCACCTTCCTCGGCTACGAAGAGTTCGTGGTCCGTGACGACCAGAACGGCGGTCACATCGAATATGACCAGAATTCCTTCCTCGGCCTGACCAAGCTGCTGCGTGCCGGCCTCACCGCCGATGACCTGCGCATCGAAGACTACGCCGTGAACTACCTGGCCGAGCCGACCCCGCTGTCGTTCGCCAAGGCCGCGCATCCGAGCCGCGTGCATCGCCCGGCCTACCCGGATTTCGTTTCGGTGCGGGTGATCGACGCCGACGGCAAGGTGGTCAAGGAATGCCGCTTCATGGGTCTCTACACCTCGTCGGTGTATGGCGAAAGCGTGCGCGTGATTCCGTATATCCGCCGCAAGGTCGAGGAAATCGAACACCGCTCCGGCTTCCAGTCCAAGGCCCACCTGGGCAAGGAACTGGCCCAGGTGCTCGAAGTGCTGCCGCGCGACGACCTGTTCCAGACGCCGGTGGACGAGCTGTTCAGCACCGTGATGTCGATCGTGCAGATCCAGGAACGCAACAAGATCCGCGTCTTCCTGCGCAAGGACCCGTACGGTCGCTTCTGCTACTGCCTGGCCTATGTGCCGCGTGACATCTACTCCACCGAAGTGCGCCAGAAGATCCAGCAAGTGCTGATGGATCGCCTGAAAGCCACCGACTGCGAGTTCTGGACTTTCTTCTCCGAGTCCGTGCTGGCCCGTGTACAGCTGATTCTGCGGGTCGATCCGAAGAACCGCCTGGACATCGATCCGGTCCTGCTGGAAAAAGAAGTGGTCCAGGCCTGCCGCAGCTGGCAGGACGACTACGCCAGCCTGGTGGTCGAGAGCTTCGGCGAAGCCCACGGCACCAACGTGCTGTCGGACTTCCCGAAAGGCTTCCCGGCCGGCTACCGCGAGCGTTTCGCCGCGCATTCGGCCGTGGTCGACATGCAGCACCTGCTGAGCCTGACCGAAGCCAACCCGCTGGTCATGAGTTTCTACCAGCCGCTGGGCCAGGTGTCCGGCCAGCGCGAGCTGCATTGCAAGCTCTACCACGCCGATACCCCGCTGGCACTGTCCGATGTCCTGCCGATCCTGGAAAACCTCGGCCTGCGCGTACTGGGCGAGTTCCCGTATCGCCTGCGCCACAGCAACGGTCGCGAGTTCTGGATCCATGACTTCGCCTTCACCGCTGCCGAAGGCCTGGACCTGGATATCCAGCAACTGAACGACACCCTGCAGGACGCCTTCGTCCACATCGTCCGTGGCGATGCCGAGAACGATGCGTTCAACCGCCTGGTGCTCACCGCCGGCCTGCCATGGCGCGACGTGGCGCTGCTGCGTGCCTACGCCCGCTACCTGAAGCAGATCCGCCTGGGCTTCGACCTGGGCTACATCGCCAGCACCCTGAACAACCACACCGATATCGCCCGCGAACTGACCCGGTTGTTCAAGACCCGCTTCTACCTGGCCCGCAAGCTGAGCGCCGACGACCTCGACGACAAGCAACTGCGCCTGGAGCAGGCGATCCTGACCGCCCTGGACGACGTCCAGGTCCTGAACGAAGACCGCATCCTGCGTCGCTACCTCGACCTGATCAAGGCGACCCTGCGGACCAACTTCTACCAGACCGACGCCAACGGCCAGAACAAGTCGTACTTCAGCTTCAAGTTCAACCCGCACGCGATCCCCGAGCTGCCCAAGCCGGTGCCGAAATTCGAGATCTTCGTCTATTCGCCACGGGTCGAGGGTGTGCATCTGCGCTTCGGCAACGTCGCCCGCGGCGGCCTGCGCTGGTCGGACCGCGAGGAAGACTACCGCACCGAAGTCCTGGGCCTGGTAAAAGCCCAGCAAGTGAAGAACTCGGTCATCGTGCCGGTGGGCGCGAAGGGCGGCTTCCTGCCGCGTCGCCTGCCCCTGGGCGGCAGCCGTGACGAGATCGCGGCCGAAGGTATCGCCTGCTACCGCATCTTCATCTCCGGCCTGCTGGATATCACCGACAACCTCAAGGACGGCGCCCTGGTGCCGCCGGCCAACGTCGTGCGTCATGACGACGATGACCCGTACCTGGTGGTGGCGGCGGACAAGGGCACCGCGACCTTCTCCGACATCGCCAACGGCATTGCCATCGACTACGGTTTCTGGCTCGGCGACGCCTTCGCTTCCGGCGGCTCGGCCGGCTACGACCACAAGAAGATGGGCATTACCGCCAAGGGCGCGTGGGTGGGCGTACAGCGTCACTTCCGCGAGCGCGGCATCAACGTCCAGGAAGACAGCGTCACCGTGGTCGGCGTCGGCGACATGGCCGGCGACGTGTTCGGCAACGGCCTGTTGATGTCCGACAAGCTCAAGCTGGTCGCGGCCTTCAACCACCTGCACATCTTCATCGACCCGAACCCGGAGCCGGCTTCCAGCTTCGCCGAGCGCCAGCGCCTGTTCGACCTGCCGCGTTCGGCCTGGTCCGACTACGACACCAGCATCATGTCCGAAGGCGGCGGTATCTTCTCGCGCAGCGCGAAGAGCATCGCGATCTCCCCGCAGATGAAAGAGCGCTTCGACATCAGCGCCGACAAGCTGACCCCGACCGAACTGCTCAACGCCTTGCTCAAGGCGCCGGTGGACCTGTTGTGGAACGGCGGTATCGGTACCTACGTCAAGGCCAGCAGCGAAAGCCACGCCGATGTCGGCGACAAGGCCAACGATGCACTGCGCGTGAACGGTAACGAACTGCGCTGCAAGGTGGTGGGCGAGGGCGGCAACCTGGGCATGACCCAGCTCGGTCGCGTCGAGTTCGGCCTCAATGGCGGCGGTTCCAACACCGACTTCATCGACAACGCCGGTGGCGTGGATTGTTCCGACCACGAAGTGAATATCAAGATCCTGCTCAACGAAGTGGTGCAGGCTGGCGATATGACCGACAAGCAGCGCAACCAGCTGCTGGCCAGCATGACCGACGAGGTCGGTGGCCTGGTGCTCGGCAACAACTACAAGCAGACCCAGGCCCTGTCCCTGGCAGCCCGTCGTGCCTACGACCGGATCGCCGAGTACAAGCGCCTGATGAACGACCTGGAAGGCCGTGGCAAGCTGGACCGCGCCATCGAGTTCCTGCCGTCGGAAGAGCAGCTTGTGGAGCGTGTGGCGGCCGGCCAGGGCCTGACCCGTGCCGAACTGTCGGTGCTGATCTCCTACAGCAAGATCGACCTCAAGGCTGCCTTGCTCGACTCCAAGGTGCCGGACGACGAGTACCTGACCCGCGACATGGAAACCGCGTTCCCGCCGACGCTGGTGAGCAAGTTCGCCGATGCCATGCGTCGTCACCGCCTCAAGCGTGAAATCGTCAGTACCCAGATCGCCAACGACCTGGTCAACCACATGGGCATCACCTTCGTGCAGCGCCTGAAGGAGTCCACTGGCATGAGCCCGGCGAATGTCGCCGGTGCCTATGTCATCGTGCGTGACATCTTCCACCTCCCGCACTGGTTCCGTCAGATCGAGGCCCTGGACTACAAGGTCTCGGCCGAGACCCAACTGGAACTGATGGACGAACTGATGCGCCTGGGCCGTCGCGCCACGCGCTGGTTCCTGCGCAGCCGTCGCAACGAGCAGGATGCCGCCCGTGACGTCGCGCACTTCGGTCCGCACCTGGCAGCCCTGGGCCTCAAGCTCGACGAACTGCTGGAAGGTCCGACCCGCGAAGTCTGGCAGACCCGCTACCAGGCCTATGTCCAGGCCGGTGTACCGGAGTTGCTGGCGCGCATGGTGGCCGGTACCACGCACCTGTACACCCTGTTGCCGATCATCGAAGCGGCCGATGTCACCGGTCACGACGCCGCCGAAGTGGCCAAGGCCTACTTCGCGGTGGGCAGTGCCCTGGACCTGACCTGGTATTCCCAGCAGATCAGCGACCTGCGTGTCGGCAACAACTGGCAGGCCCAGGCCCGCGAAGCGTTCCGCGACGATGTCGACTGGCAGCAGCGGGCGATCACCATCTCCGTGTTGAAACTGGCCGACGCGCCGGAAGACATGGAAGCCCGCGTGGCCCTGTGGTTGGAGCAGAACGCGAGCATGGCCGATCGCTGGCGTGCAATGCTGGTGGAAATCCGTGCCGCCAGCGGCACCGACTACGCCATGTACGCAGTGGCCAACCGTGAGTTGATGGACCTGGCAATGAGTGGTCAACCCGTACTCGCATAGCCTGGAACAAGTGGTAACTGAAAGCCCCGACTCGTGAGAGTCGGGGCTTTTTTATTGATGGCGGTACATGCGTATTTGCACTTTATGAAAGGAGTTTGCGATCAGCCGAAAGGCTGTTTGCTGGTTTTATTGTGGGAGGGCGTTAATAGATATTTCATGGGTGGATAATATAGATGGAAGGAGCGCGGAAGCGATTGGCTATTTGAACTTTTTATCAGGGCGATGAAGATTAGTATAAGGCGATTGAGGTTATTCAAGGTTTTTTGCTGATGACTGTTTCTGCTTTTGAAACATCGAATGTCGCCGTGGTACTTGATGGCGAGGGCTATCATGCCCTGGTGGCCAGCCGGCTGCCGGCCTGGTTGAAGGATGCACCCTTCGCGACCCGTAGCGCCTACGCCGACAGCCTGCGGCGCCATCAGTCGGACAAGGCTCGCCTGGCGTCTTATCTGCGCGGTTTGCAAAGCCCGGAGGCGTTTGCCGCGCCGCTTCTGCAAGGCGCCCTGGACAAGGAATTCGGCCCGGGCCTGGACGTGCATGAGGACCAGCTCAGGCATGTTCACATACTGGCGGCGCAAACACTGTCCACACCCTATCAGCAACGGTTGACGCAACAAACACTGTTGCAGGCCGCATTGCAGAACTTCGAAGAAAGTGAAACGACCTACTTTGGTTTTGATAGAGGCTCGCAGATATTGCGCAAGACTCAAGGCGTGTTGCTGAAGGAGTTTACGCCGCGGGTATTTGCCCGGTTATGTCGCGAGCTGGACCTGGGCGGTAAATATAAAGAGCATATCGAGTCTTTCCTGTTGCGCAAGAATGCCTCCGGGCAACGCGATGACGAGTTTCGTCGATTGTTCATGACCAACGAAATCTCCGAGTTGGCGCTCCAGGCCGATATTGCCGTGATGAAAGGGCATATCGACGACTCGGCCTACCGGATGCTCAAGCAGTGGGTCGGTGGTAACGCCAATCCCCTCTGGAGCCTGCATGCCGTGCAGTTTCATGAAATCAAGATGCTCGATGTGCGCATCCCTGACGGTGGCTATCGGGGGGCCTTGCTCAAGGGCGTCCTGTTGATCCGTTTCGACGTCCCGAGCAGTGGTGAATCCTGTCCCTGTGTGGTGTACCTGTCCGGTGATGGCGAACAGGCGCTCAAGCAGTATTCGAGCCTGGCGGCCTTCGAGGACGATCTCCGGCGCCGGCTGCGTGACCCGGGGTATCGGCACGAGTTTCGGCGCTACCTTCATTTGCGTTCTCAGCCGGTGTTTTTCACCGTGCTGAACGAACGCCTGAATCCCGTGAGTGGCGAAACCGGCCGGCGTGTGCCTGATGAGCAGGCACGCTTGCAGTTGCAGCTCGCGCGGATCAGCGGGGATCCCTTTTTCGAGCTCTATGCGCAGCACA
This sequence comes from Pseudomonas sp. Mn2068, assembly GCF_049319725.1. NCBI lineage: Bacteria > Pseudomonadati > Pseudomonadota > Gammaproteobacteria > Pseudomonadales > Pseudomonadaceae > Pseudomonas > Pseudomonas sp. Mn2068. Next base: position 57,697 of record NZ_JBMOUG010000002.1, read on the forward strand.
CCGACAAGATGCTCGATGATGCCCGGTTACTGGCGGTGTCGACGGGCGCGGAGGACAAGAAGACCCGCAGCGCCCGTTGGCATGCCTTCCTGGATTGGGGCGTCAACCTGCTGTTTTTCGTGCCGGGCCTGGGCGAGGCGATGCTGGCGGTGGCTGCGGCCCAGATGCTGGTCCAGGTCTACGAAGGCATCGAGGCGTGGGACCACGACGACAAAAAGCAGGCCGTACTGGCCTTTCTCGGTGTGGTGCTGAACTTGGAACTCGGCGCCTTTATACAGGCCTTGGCCCGCAATACCGAGGCGACGGCTTTTATCGACAGCCTCAAGCAGGTCAGGCTGGCGGACGGTGACACCCGCTTATGGAAAGCCGACCTTGCCCCCTATCGACAGGCTCCGGCCCTGCCCGAAGGCCTCAGGCCCGACGCGTCGGGCCTGCACACGCGCAATGCCAGTACTTATCTATCGCTGGACGGGGACTACTACCGGCTCAGTCCCACTCGTGTCAGCCATGAGTATCGCGCCGAGCATCCCACCCGCACGACCTATTCGCCGCTGTTCAGTCACAACGGCTCGGGCGCCTGGACCCATGAGCTGGAGGAACCGTTGCAGTGGGATGCGTTCAAGCTGTTTGCGCGCCTGGGGCCCGAAGTGGCGGATTTTTCCCCGGAACAGGCGACCCGGATCATGACCATCAGCGGCGTGGAGGCCGATCAGTTGCGGCCGGTGTACCTGGATCAGATGAGCTGCCCGGCGCTGCTCAACGACACGGTGCAGCGCTTCCGGATCGATGCGGATATCCAGCGGTTTATCGACACCGGTACGACCAATGGTGGCGTGGTCGATTGGCATATCCAGGAACAGTTGCTGGAAGCCTTGTGGCCGCCGACCCGGGTGTTGCGGTTCGTCAATGGCGAAGGGCGGGTGCTGAAGGAATACGGTCCGCCGGACAAGGCGCGGTTGCCGGTGGTGACCGTGACCGAAGCCCAGATCCATGACGCCGAACTGCTCCAGGTGGTGTTGCAGGGGCTTGACCGGGAAGAGGTCGATATATTGCTCGGGCGCCAGCCGGGCCATGCGCGATTGACCGATGCCGAACAGCTGACGGCGCTGAACCGACGGCTTGCCGACGAGGCCCGCAACCAGCGCAGCGCGCTGTTCGAGGCCTATTACCAATTTCGCAGCCGGTCGCGCAATGCCTTTGCCGCCTTGTTCAAGCGTGATTTCCCCAACCTGCCGACGATGATTGCCGATGAGTTGACCGGTGCGGCCAACAGCTATGAGATGGCGTCGCTGGAGGCGGGCAGGGTGCCGCTGCGGCTGGCGGAAGAAAGCCGCCGGTATGCGCAGCAGGTACGTATCGCCCGGGCTTATGAAGGTCTTTTCATCGAGTCTTCGGTCAGCCTGGATGCCGACCGGTTGTTCCTGCATTCACTGGAGAACCTGCCGGGCTGGTCGGAAAACCTGCGCGTCGAGCTGTATGAGCCCGCCGAGCTGGCACCGGGCGGGCGACGCCTGCTCGACAGCCTGGGACCGACCTCCGACACGCCGCTGGCGTTGCTGCGCACGTCGGGGGGCTATGTGATCGAAGGGCAGCCCCTGCCTGGCGATCTCCAGATGGCGCTGTTGCAGGCGCTGCCGGATAACCGGCTCCAGGCACTGGGCTTTTCGCGCACCACCGCGCCGGAGTTGTTCAGGCAGGCGGTGGCACGTCGCCTGGAGTTGTCGCGCCCACGTGTTCGCTCGTTGCTGGGCATGCAGGCGATCAAGCCCGGATTCAGGTCGCCCATGCGTTTGAGCGATGGCCGGATCGGTTATCCGCTCGGCGGTCGGCAGGGTGTGCATAGGGTGTCGTCGAGTCATTTGCAACTGCTGGTGGACAAGCTCTATCCCGGTCAGGACGTGGAGGTGGTCCGCCGGTTCCTGACGGTTGAAGGGGCGGATGACGGGGTTTTCCTGAGGGCCCTCAAGAAACAGCAGGAAGAGTACCAACGACTGAAACTGATGCTGGAATACTGGCGGCTCGACGGTGAGTACGAGCGTGGCAGCAGCGGCGGCTGGCTGGTCAACAAGGCAGCCAAGTCACGGGTGGTGGAGCGGATCCGCAGGTGCTGGCGCCGGGAGTCGCCGCCGCTGCTCGATGCCGGCGGCCAGCCGTTGGGGCATGAACTGGACCTGTCGGGCGAGCGCCTGCTGAAGTTGCCGGAACTCGAAGAGGGCAGTTTCGATCATGTGGTCTCGTTGAAGCTGACCCTGGTCGGGCAGCGCGATCGCCGCGACCTCGATACCTTTCTCAAGTGTTTCACCCAGTTGCGCGAGTTGCAGATCTCCGGGGGCAGGCTCACGCGGCTGCCGGTCGGCATTGGCGAGATGAGTGAGTTGCGCAGGCTGCAACTCAACGGCAACCGGATCGTCTGGACCGTGACGCTGGGGCAGCAACTGCGCAGTCTGAAACGCCTGAGGCGACTGAACCTGGACGGCAACCCCCTGGGGATGTTCAGCGCCAGCGGGATGCCCAGGCTGCAAGGGCTCCAGTTGCAGCGTACGGGGTTGTCCATCTGGCCCCTCGGAGCCCTGGACCTGCTCGATCTGGCCGTGCTGGACCTGCAGGGAAACCGCCTGACCTCGATCCCCTGGAGCTTCTACAGCCTGAGCAGTCGCAGGATGAGAACGGTATTGCTGTATGGCAATCCCTTCGATGCGCCGACACGCTATGCGATCGCCCAGTTCATTGACCGCCCTTCGATACGCTTCACCCTGCCGGAGGACACGGGCGTCCTGGAGCAGGGGGTGCCGAAGCTGATGCCGGTCGTGGAAAACTGGCTGAACAGCAGTATCCCGGTTGCCGAACAGGAACGGTTAAGGAACTTGTGGAGCCTGATGGTCGATGAGCCGGGCAGCCAGACGTTCCTCGAGTCGATTGCCGCGCTGCGTTACTCGGCGGACTATCGCGTCGAATACCGGGATCAGTTGATCCGGCGGGTCTGGCGGATGATCGAGGCGGCGGTGGCCGACACCCGCTTGCGTCAGCTCCTGTTCGACTGGACGAGCGATCTGGAAACCTGTGCCGATGGCTTTACCGAGGTGTTCAGCCGCCTGGGGGGCGAGGTCCTGCTCTACGAGGCGCAGCAACTGGCGGATGATGCCAGGGAAATGGCATACACGCGGCTGGCCCTGGGACGCTCGCGCCTGGCCCGACTGAACGATATCGCCAAGGTCGAAACCGCCAGCCAGGAGATCACCCGGGCCGGCCATATCGAGGACGCCAGGACGCAGGCCGTCGCGACGGCCAGCGGGCTGGGCCTGAGCGAGGCCGAAATCGAGGCGGCGGGGCAGGTGGCGGCCGCGGCCGCTGACGAGCGCTGGCCCCATGTCGATGAGGTCGAGATCTACCTGGCCTACCGTGTCGATCTCGCCAAGCGCCTGGCGCTGCCCTGGCAGCCCCTGACCATGCTGTATCGCGGCGCCAGCAATGTGACCCGGGACATGACCCGGGAAGCGGGCGATCGCATCCTGGCTGCCGAGAACGTACCCGGCAGGCAGGTCGAATTGCTGCTTGAACAACCGCTCTGGAGGGATTACCTGGAGACCCTGCCCGAGACGCAACGGTATGCGGTCGTCGCGCAGGAACAGTTGCAGACCCTGGAAGAACTGCGCGAGGCGCTGGAAGGCCTGGCGCGGCAGCCGCAGGCCTCGGCCGGGGAAATCGCCGGCTGGACCGCGACGGTGAAGCAGGGAGCGAGTGTCCTGGGGATCGCCGAGGCGGATATTCCCGTTGGCCGGGAAATGGACGATAGCGTCTATGAGCAGGCGCTGGAAGCGATCGATCGCGAACGAAAAGCCGGGGAAGTGCGGATCACCCAGCAGGCACTGGACCGTGCCCAGGCGCCCGAAAGCCCGAATCCGTGAAGCCCGCCCCTTGAACGCAGCCGGCGCTGTGCCGGATCGGGACGGGCCGCCAAGGGGCCTGGCTCAGCTATCGGTGGGTCAGATCCCCATATTGCCGAGGGCCTGGACGATATTGCGCAAGGTGCCGGCGATGGCCGGGTGTTCGAGTTCGAAGCGCTCGACCGCCAGGTTGACGCCGTCGGCCACACTGCTGTCCTGGGTCGCGGTTTCCAGTTTCAATTGCAGTTCGATCTGGCGCATCAGCTCCTGCAGGTTTTCACGTTCGGCTTCGGACAGCGGTGGATTCTGCTCAAGTTGCTCGCGCAGGGTATCGAGTTGTTCTTGCAGTTCGCGGGCAGGCATGGTGGTTTCCTTCTATGGATAGTCTCTGGCATAGACCTTCGTACGGCGATAAAGGTCTGTGCCTGCCTTTCAGAGTAATCCACGACGGCGATCCGTGCCTGATCCTGATCAAGACCCGTGCTCAGGGTTTCTCGCCCTTGAGCCGGCGCAGGGCGATGTCGTCCAGGCAGGTCGCCAGCTCACCGAGGTGATCGATCACCGAGTGCACGCCGAGGCTGAACAGCTCCACGGTGGCCTTGCCGCGCTTGCGTTCCCGTTCCTTCTGCGGCAGTGCCTGCCATTCCATGGGGGACAGGCCGCACAGGGGCCCGCAGGAGGCCAGGCCGATGGTCCACAGCCCGGCGTTCAGGCCCGATTGCAGCAGGCGCGGTTCGCCGCTGACCAGCACGCAGCCTTCCAGTTGCTCCACGCCGAGCGCCATCAGCGCATGCCAACAGGCATTGGGCGCCGGCCACTGCACGCAGTTGGCGGGAGTCAGGGAAGGTTTGATCCAGTCGGGCAGGGTCGCGGCGAGCGGTTGGCTGACGGCGTGGGGCAATTCATCCAGCCAGGCGCAGGGCACGCCGCGTTGTTGCAGGCCCTGGAGAATCTCCAGTGCGCCCGGCGTGGCGTGGTTGTGTTCGTCCGGATCCAGGTGCGGGCGGGCGCGGGCGCCGAAATCCACCAAGCAACCGGTCAGGCCGAAAAGCAGGGCGGTGGGCGCGGGCAAAGGTGCGACGGCGGGTAGTGGCATGGCAGCGTCCCTGATGATGACTGCGCAGAATAAGGCGCCGCCATGACAATTGGATGACTGCACATCCTTGGCCTAACCTGTAATTCTTTGTAGGACTTGTCCGAGTCATACTGCCTAAACCCGGGCATCCGCTTTATACTGCGCCTCATCAATCAGGGCATGGCGCCCCGCATCCCGTCTCATCCAAGGAGTTTCTCTCTATGCGCTGGATCGATCGTCTAGCTCAGTTGTCGTTGTGTGCCAGCGTTGCGCTGGTGCCATTTGCCGCACAGGCGGCGGACGAAGATCCGTGGGAAAGCGTCAACCGTCCTATCTTCAAGTTCAACGATGCACTGGACACCTACGCCCTGAAACCCCTGGCCCAAGGCTATCAGGCGGTCACGCCGCAATTCCTGGAAGACGGTATCCACAACATCTTTCGTAACTTCGGCGATGTCGGCAACCTGGTCAACGACGTGCTCCAGCTCAAGCCACAGGCGGCCGGCGTCGACACCGCGCGCCTGCTGCTGAACACCACCCTCGGCGTGGCGGGCTTCTTCGACGTCGGCACCAAGATGGGGCTGCAACGCAACGACGAAGACTTCGGCCAGACCCTCGGTCACTGGGGCGTCGGCAGCGGTCCGTACGTGGTCATCCCGTTCCTCGGCCCAAGCACCCTGCGCGATGCGCCGTCCAAGTACGTGGACAGCTACACCGAACCGTACCGCTACATCAACGACGTGCCGGCGCGCAACATCACCTTCGGCCTGGATATCATCGACACCCGGGCCAGCCTGCTGTCGAGCGAGAAGCTGATCAGCGGCGACAAGTACATCTTCATCCGCAACGCCTACCTGCAGAACCGCGAGTTCAAGGTCAAGGACGGCAAGGTCGTCGACGACTTCTAGTCCCCGGCCCCCCGGCTTTGCGCCGCGCAAACGAAAAAAGGCGACTCGGTGAGTCGCCTTTTTCATGGGGGTAATTGCGCTCAGCGCATTTTCAGGATGCGCAGGCCCAGTTTCTGATCGTTGGCCCACACCACCTCGGTTTCCGCCTCCAGGCCCTTGAGCGCCGGGTGATCGGAGTCGATGCGCACCGAAATCCGGTCGCCGGCGTTGAACTGCCGGGGCGCCTCGACCTGCATGCCGGTGCTGGACAAGTCCAGGCACACCGCTGAAATCTCCAGGCCGGCGTGGATCAGCGTCACGTCGGCATCGACGCGCATCCGGATGTAATCACGCTTTTCACTGTAGTCACGATCAGTTTGGCTCATGGACTCTGTCCTTCGATTCCGTTGTGGTTTTCACACTTCTTATAACTCCCGGTGATTTGAGGTGTAAAGACCTCAAGCGACCATCGGCATGAGCTTGAAACGCCCGGCGGATGGGAGTACCGTCTGCGCCTTAGAAGGGCACCTCTGATACCGATGCACCGGACGTGATCGTCCGACCGATCGAGACAGAGAGGCTGAGGCCTGTACGAGAATTCGCCGAGCGGCGATCAGGCAAGGCAAAAACAGGAGAGGACGTGGAGTTGGCTGCTGTCAATGAGCATTCCGGGCCTGTTTTTGACGCAGCATGATCGTCGTGCAGGCAGCTCTCGAGTGAATCCAGTAGTACGAGCCGGGCATAAAGCCTTGCCGTCTACGCCAACCTAATTCTGGCGCCGTTTGCCCACATGCAAAAAACCAGTGCCACGCTGCTGATAATTGATGACGACGAAGTAGTGCGCGCAAGCCTTGCGGCCTATTTGGAAGACAGCGGATTCAGCGTCCTGCAAGCCAGCAACGGCCTGCAGGGACTTCAGGTATTCGAGCAAGCACAGCCCGACTTGGTGATCTGCGACCTGCGCATGCCCCAGATGGGTGGCCTCGAGCTCATTCGCCAGGTGACCGACCTCGCGCCGCAAACGCCGGTGATCGTGGTTTCGGGCGCGGGCGTCATGAACGATGCCGTCGAAGCGTTGCGCCTGGGTGCGGCGGACTACCTGATCAAGCCCCTCGAAGACCTCGCCGTCCTGGAGCACTCCGTGCGCCGGGCCCTGGACCGTGCGCGCCTGCTGCTGGAAAACCAGCGTTACCGGGAAAAGCTCGAGACCGCCAACCGCGAGCTCGAAGCCAGCCTCCATCTGTTGCAGGAAGACCAGAACGCCGGTCGCCAGGTCCAGATGAACATGCTGCCGGTCAGTCCCTGGAGCATCGACGACTTCAACTTCGCCCACCAGATCATTCCGTCCCTGTACCTGTCCGGCGATTTCGTCGACTACTTCCGGGTCGATGAGCGGCGTGTGGCGTTCTACCTGGCGGATGTCTCCGGCCATGGTGCGTCGTCGGCCTTTGTTACCGTGCTGTTGAAATTCATGACCACGCGGTTGCTGTTCGAGTCCAAGCGCAACGGCACCTTGCCGGAGTTCACCCCCTCGCAGGTGCTGGGCCATATCAACCGTGGCCTGATCAACTGCAAGCTGGGCAAGCACGTGACCATGGTGGGTGGCGTGATCGATGAAGAAACCGGGCTGTTGACCTACAGCATCGGTGGTCATCTGCCGTTGCCGGTGTTGTACACCCCGGACAGCGTGCGTTACCTGGAAGGCCGTGGCCTGCCGGTGGGCCTGTTCAACGAGGCCACCTATGAAGACCACATTCTGGAACTGCCGCCGACATTTAGTCTTACACTGATGTCTGATGGCATTCTGGATCTTTTGCAGCAAGATACACTCAAAGAGAAAGAGGCTGCCTTGCCAGAATTGGTGAGAACAGCCGGCGGCAGCCTGGATGGCTTGCGCCAGGTTTTTGGATTGGCCACGCTAGGGGAGATGCCGGATGATATCGCCTTGTTAGTGTTGAGCAGGAATCTTTGATGAGTACCGGTAGAATCCAGTTCGCCGAACAGGATGGCACCTTCGTTCTGAAGTTCGTTGGTGAAGTTCGCCTGACCCTGTGTTCAGCGTTGGATGCCACGATCGAGAAGATCTTCACGGCGCTGAATTTCACGGCGATCGTGATCGACCTGACCGAAACCCGCAGCATCGACAGTACCACCCTGGGCTTGCTGGCCAAGCTCTCGATCCTGTCGCGGCAGAAAGTGGGCCTGTTGCCGACCGTGGTGACCGTCCACGACGACATCACCCGGCTGTTGCAGTCCATGGGTTTCGACCAGGTGTTCAACATCGTCAACCGCCCGATCCCGTGCCCGGAATGCCTGACCGACCTGCCTTCGCAGGACCAGTCGGAAGAAGTGGTGCGGGTCAAGGTGCTGGAAGCGCACAAGATCCTCATGGGCTTGAACGACTCCAACCGCGAAGCGTTTCACGACCTGGTGAACGCGCTGGAGCGCAGTTGAGCGACTGACGCCACGAGCGTACAAAAAAGGGCGACATCCACCTGGATGTCGCCCTTTTTGCGCTGCTCCCAAAACACCGCCGGCCCCTGTGGGAGCCGGGCTTGCCCGCGAACAACAACAACGCAGTCCCTGTAGGAGCTGGCTTGCCAGCGAAGAACGATAACACGGTCCCTGTAGGAGCTGGCTTGCCAGCGAAGAACGATAACGCGGTCCCTGTGGGAGCTGGGCTTACCAGCGATAAACGATAACGCGGTCCTTGTGGGAGCTGGCTTGCCAGCGAAGAACGATAATGCGGTCTCTAGCCGACCGCATTACCGCCCCTCCAGCAACTCCCCAGCCTGATCCAGCAGAGCCAGCGGATCCTTGGTCTTGTGAATATCCACCGACAGCAACTGCCGGAACCGCCGCGCCCCCGGAAACCCCGTGCCCAGCCCCAGCACATGGCGGGTGATATGGTGCATCGCCCCACCATCGGCGATATGCGCCGCCACATAGGGTCGCAACTGCGCCAGCGCCTCGGCCCGGGAAAGCACCGGCGCCTCACTGCCAAACAACTGCTGATCCACTTCCGCCAGCAGATACGGGTTGTGATAAGCCTCACGGCCCAGCATCACCCCGTCAAACGTCTGCAGATGCTCGTGACACTGCTCCAGCGTCTTGATCCCGCCGTTGAGAACAATCTCCAGCTCCGGGAAATCCGCCTTCAACCGCGCGGCCACGTCATAGCGCAGCGGCGGAATATCCCGGTTCTCCTTGGGCGACAGGCCTTCGAGAATCGCAATTCGCGCATGCACGGTAAAACTGCGGCAACCGGCATCGCGCACCTTGCCGACGAAGTCGCAGAGCTCTGCATAACTGTCCCGGCCATTGATGCCGATGCGGTGCTTGACCGTCACCGGAATCGACACCGCATCGCGCATCGCCTTCACACAATCGGCCACCAACTCCGGATGCCCCATCAGACAGGCGCCGATCATATTGTTCTGCACCCGGTCGCTTGGGCAGCCCACATTGAGGTTCACCTCGTCATAACCGGCGTCCTCGGCCATGCGGGCACAAGCGGCCAGATCGGCCGGCACACTGCCGCCCAACTGCAACGCCAGAGGGTGCTCGGAAGCGTTGTAGCGCAGGAAACGCTCGTGATCACCGTGCAGAATGGCGCCCGTGGTGACCATCTCGGTGTAGAGCAGGGTGTGCTTGGAAAGCAGGCGCAGGAAGAACCGGCAATGGCGGTCCGTCCAGTCCATCATCGGCGCAACGCTGAAGCGTCGAGAGGGCTCGGAGCGGCAAGGGGTAACGTCGTTCAAAGGCATGAAAGGTCTGTCGCTGTGGGCGCAGCCGGCGCGGGGCGCTGGGCGCGGGCTTGAGTGGCGTGAGGCTGAATGCGGTGGAGTTTATCAGAATATGGGGTGGTTCAGATGATGACGGCTGCGTCGGATAACTACGAGGCCAGGCTCTCAGGACTGCTTAAATCCGTTCACGCCGTTGAGAGCCAGGATCAAATCCTGCTCACTCATTGGCGGGCTGTAAGAAGCCACTGATCAGGGTGATGGAAGATGTGCCCCCTGGCTTAGGCCGAAGGGGCGGGAAAGATCACACCAACTGAAACCGCTGACCTACACCTGAGCCATACCCCCATCCACGCAAAGATCGATACCCGCAACAAAACTGCTTTCATCGGACGCAAGGAACAACGCCGCCGAGGCAATTTCATCCGGGCGGCCCAGGCGGCCCAATGGCACCGCTTGGGCGAAGGAGGCCTTCACTTGATCGATTTCCTCTTTCGTCGTCGCCTGGCTGTCCATGATCGGGGTATCGACCGGGCCGGGGCTGAGGGTGTTGACGCGGATACCGCGATCCTTGAGTTCGAGGGTCCAGGTCCGGGAGAACGAGCGGATGGCCGCCTTCGTCGCGCTGTAGGTGCTGTAGCCGGGAATGCCTTTGGTCGACGCGATAGAGGCGGTCAGGATGATCGAGCCGCCGTTGCGCATCAGCGGCAGGGCTTTCTGCACGCTGAACAACAGGCCCTTGACGTTGATGTCGAAGGTCTTGTCATAGTGCTCGGCGCTGATCTCGTCGATGGACTTGTTGTCGACGATGCCCGAGTTGGCGAAGAGCACGTCGATGCTGCCTTTCTCGCGCTGTACGACTGCGTAAAGCCGGTCCAGGTCTTGCTGGTTGGAGACGTCACCCTGAACGGCGGTGACATTCCGGCCGATAAGCGCGACTGCCTTGTCCAACTCTGCCTGGCGTCGGCCAGTGATGAACACGTAAGCACCTTCGCTCACGAATCGCTGCGCGGTGGCCAGGCCAATGCCGCTGCTGCCGCCGGTGATGACTGCGATCTTGCCTTGTAATCTGCTCATGTCTATTACTCTCGGGAGGATGCGAACACGACTGGCACTGCGTTGAGTCGCCAGCCTCGTGGTGGGCATCAGTTTCTCCTTCGAGGTAAATACCGAGAACGCCGGTTGTGTGAATAACACCTATGCCTGAGTTGAATGAGGTGACAGGGTACTTTTTGTGAGTAGCGACACCGGATTGATCGCAGGATTGAAGCACCCGCACCAGTTCAATCCGTTCGCCCGTATCCAGCCCCAGGAAGGCTCGTACCTGGGCAGCAATAGTGACTTGTCCTTTGAAACCTAACCCTGCGACCTCAACCCTTTCACCAGCCACGCCCCAACCAGCAGAACCAGCGCATTGATCGCAAAGGCAATCCTCACCGACAGCGCCCAGTCGCCGATTGCGTGCAGCACAATCCCCATCACCGCTACGCCTGCGAGTGCACCGATCTGGCGGTTGGCATTGAGCGAGGCGGCCGCGACGTTGGAGTAGGTGGCGCCGGCCACATGCATGACGCTGCTGATGGCCGCGGGCAGCGCCAGTCCCATGCCGGCATTGCACAAGGCAATGGCCGGCACGATCCAGAGGTAAGCCACGCCGCCGCCCACGCAGGCGGTGACAAGGCTGCCAAGTACGGCAATGCTCAGCCCGGTGAGCATCACCCGGCGTTCGCCGAAGCGCTGGTCGAAGCGGCCGGACGCATAGTTGCTGATCGGCACCGTGGCCATGACCGGCAGCATCCAGGCGCCGGTCTGCAGCGCCGTGGTGTGGTGAAACTGCTGGAGCAGCAGGGCGACCAGGAAGATCTCGCCAAACAGGGCGAAGTTGATCAGAAAGCCCAGGCCGTTGAGGGCCCAGAAATTGGCGTTGTGGCGCAGCGGCGCGGGGATCACTGGCGAGGACGAGCGCTTTTCCCGCAGGATCACTGCGAGCGCACCGAAGGCGGCCACGGTCATCGCGATCCGGTTGGCCGGGGCTGTCCAGCCCAGCGACGGCCCTTCGATCAGGACGAAGCTGAGTCCGGCCAGGGTCAGCATGATCAGCAGGTGCGTGGGAAGGTTGAAGACGATGGGCCTGCGCGGGGAAGGATGTATCGTCCACAGCGTCAGCAGGATACCCAGCAGGCCGATCGGCAGGTTGAGGTAGAAGATGCTTCTCCAGCCCAGGTCATTGACCAGCAATCCGCCGATAAAGGGGCCGGAGCCGGCGGCGGCCCCGACGATGGCGCCCCAGATGCCGACCATCCGTATGCGCGTGCTGCGGTCGGGAAAGGCTTCGGTCAGTAGGCTCAGGGAGCTGGGCATGAACAGTGCGGCGCCGATACCCTGCAGGAAGCGGGCGCCGATCAGCATCGGTGCCGAGGTTGCCAGGCCACATAGCAAGGACGCCAGGATGAACCAGGCGAGACCGAGCATATAGGCGCGCTTGGCCCCCAGCACATTCGCCAGGGCTCCGCCGAGCAAGAGGAACGAGGCGAACATCAGGGTGTAGGCGTCGATGACCCAGACCAGCGATGACAGGGTCACGTCGAATTCCCGTTGCAGATCCGAGAGCGCCACGTTCACCACGGTCACATCGAGCATCGCCATGACAAAACCCAGTGCCACCGCCAAGAGCACCAGGGCAGTGGGGGCGCGGCTCGTGGGGGCCACGACGCTTTGGCAAGGCACACTCATGCAGCAAACTCCTCAATCTTGGCGAGGGGAGTCCGGTCGGACTTCGTCAGTACGATAGTCGATGCTTGGTATCTAGAATGCCAACGCATAAAACTGATTTCATGCAGTTGAAAGTCGAATGGATTGCGCTTGAAAGACTTGGGAGGGGGGCGTGGTGCCGATCTCTATCCAGGCCGCCAGGGCGGGTAGGGGTCGGGTTACCGCCGGATCATGCAGACCCCGCTTCTTTCTGGTGTCGAACAGTCAGGATCGTGACGGTATCGAGATCAATTCGATAGCGCGTTACATAGTCGCTGTCTCCAAAATCAATCAACACTTGCAGCGTCTCCTGTCGGAACGCTTAACGTTTCTCTTCGCGCTCAACGTACTGTGCGATAGCCTCACGCATGATCCAGTGCGAAGTGCGGTGGCGAGCATCGGCCAGATGCTGCACATGTCTTTTCAGCTCATCATGACCTCGATTTCGACCTGAATCTTTGCGGGGCAATCACCCCCGATCCGCACTACATTACTTTCAGACAGACCAACATTTGCAAAGCCCGACAGGAGCCCCTCATGACGATGATTGACTCGGATCTCTTGAAGCCCTACCTGGCGGCCCGGGACAGCGCTCGCGCGGCCTGGCGGCTGACGGTGGCGTCCTTGAGCAAGACGCCGAAGGAGGCGCTGGAGGAGGGGTTCAGGGCGGTCAGGATCGCCGAGCGGGCGTATTACCGCTGCTGCGAGGATCTGTGCAATGTGGTGCGCAGCGAGATGGAGCGGGCGGAGGATGAGGTGGCCGTGCGGGGGCGTTTTGTCGACGGTAGCCTCTAGGAGGCAGGCCACGGGGGCGTGGCCTGTTGATTCCGGCGATGGGTCTTAAATCGTCAGCCGCCGGGGTCGTTCCAGCAGGGCATCCACCATCGCCCTGGCCATTTCCACCGAGTGCGTTACGGTCCAGATCTGATCGCTGGCGATGCCATTGGCGCCTGTGCTGATGTCGTCGGCAACGTATTCGGCCGTTTTCAGAAGTTGTGAAACGCTGGTCAGTGCGTCCTGGAGATTGATGTCTTCGCGTACGGAGAAGAGCGACTTTTTCTGAGAAAGAAGTACTTCGGACGTTTCAATAATGAGTGCAGGCGAAGTGCAGGGTGGATCAGGAACAATTTTCTTGTGCATGTTCATGGGGGCAACTCCAATGGTTCGTTGGACCGCCACCGCCTGCTGTCAAACAAGTTTAGGTGGCAGCTGTACGCAGGTTGACAGACCGGGAACCAAAGAAACCGGCGCATCCGAAGATGCCCTGCGCACAGCCGCCGCAACACGTAATCACAGGCGTAAAAAAAACGCCAGCAAATGGAGTTTGGGCGCTTATGCGCAGTGGTTCATTTCGGTCTGTCAAAACCGGTCGCCGATTTGGCGGCGACCCTGAAAAACTATCGGGATAGACAGGCTGCGGCAAGGCTGCGAATCCTGCAAAACCGTAGGTCTTATCGACGTTTCGAGTGGGCTATCTCCTACTCGTTGTGCCGAGCGTGAGCCACCCGACGCGTTCGGGATCCTCGGCGTCTGAAAATAAAAATTTACAAAGTTGAAATGAACTTTTTCTGTTTTAAATGATGTCCTGCGTATTCATCTGCTTTGTAATCTTTGTGCGTAGTCCATTGCCTACATAGTGCGTAGGAGTAGCGGATAACTGGCTGTGGAAAACTCAAGATTACTCAATGAAATATGAAGCCGATCTGGAAAGTCCCTGTTTCACCGCCCATGAACAAAGCTCACATCTGCGTTAGGTTGACAGCGCTCCCCATGAGGGAGCCTGTTCAATCAATGGAGTGAGAAAATGAACAAACCTTTACCCAATCCAGTGCTCCGACACGGTCGTGTCATTTCCCCCGCCAGTCGCGGTTCGGTAGCCGTCGAAGTCGGTCTGCTCGGTAACTGGCAGGTCAATGAAATGGAAGGCGGCAAGAACTTTCCGGCGCTGACCGCCGGGCCTTTCCCCGCGCCCTTCGAGACGGATGATCCCAGCGTCGTGCCTCCGGCTGACGGCCATATCCTCAGTGGTGGCAAGACCGATGACCGCGATTGCCTCAACTTCACCAACGAAGAAATGAGCCAGAAGCTCAATCGCCCCTTCACCTGGCCGCTGCTGAATGTCGATCCGGGCCAGGTCTTCCAGGTGAAATGGGAATACACCGCGCCCCATGTCACCCGTGGCTATCGCTGGTTGATCACCCGGGATGGCTGGGACCCGAAACAGCGCATCAGTCGTGCGCAGCTGGAGGCCAAGCCGTTCTTCGAGGACTTCTACCCGCAGGTGCCGTACTACCAGCATACCGACGAGCTCAAGGCCCGGGTCGATCATTCGGTGAAGCTGCCCTCCGGCAAGAAAGGCCATCACGTCATCGTCCTGCTGTGGATCGTCGCCAATACCGGCAATGCCTTCTACCAGGCCTTCGATGTGGACTTCAAATAACGCCGTGAACCGGCGGACAACCCTGTGCAATTTCTGAAGGATCAGAATGTGACCACTATCAATTTTTCACTGCAAAAATCCCAGGCCAATGATTCGGCATCGCTGATGCCGAGCCTGGATGGCAAGAAAATCCTCATGGGTTTCTGGCACAACTGGGCCGCAGGCCCGGGCGATGGCTATCAGGGCGGCAAGTTCGCCAATATTCCCCTGGTGGATATCCCCAAGGAATACAACGTTGTGGCCGTGGCTTTCATGAAGGGCAACGGTATCCCGACCTTCAAACCCTACAATCTCTCCGACGAGGAGTTTCGCCGCCAGGTCGGTGTGCTGAACAGCCAGGGCCGGGCGGTGCTGATTTCCCTTGGCGGCGCCGATGCGCATATCGAATTGCGCAAGGGCAGCGAGCAGCCGCTGGCCAATGAAATCATCCGCCTGGTGGAGACCTATGGTTTCGACGGGCTGGATATCGACCTGGAACAGAGCGCCATCGACTACGCCGACAACAAGGTCGTGCTGCCCGCTGCCCTGAAGCTGGTCAAGGATCACTACAAGGGCGAGGGCAAGCATTTCATCATCAGCATGGCGCCGGAGTTTCCCTATCTGAGCAGCAACGGCAAGTACGTCGACTACATCAAGGCCCTCGAAGGCTATTACGACTTTATCGCGCCGCAGTACTACAACCAGGGCGGCGACGGCGTCTGGGTGCCTGAAGCCAATGGCGGGCAGGGCGCCTGGATCGCGCAGAACAACGACGCGATGAAGGAGGACTTCCTCTACTACCTGACCGACAGCCTGGTGACGGGGACTCGCGGTTTCACCCGGATCGCCGCGGACAAGTTCGTCATCGGCCTGCCGGCCAACGTCGATGCGGCGGCGACGGGCTATGTGATCGACCCGAAGGCGGTGAGCAATGCCTTCAAGCGACTTGATGCGGCAGGGCATTCGATCAAGGGGCTGATGACCTGGTCGATCAACTGGGACCAGGGCCTGAGCAAGAGTCAGGTGCCTTACAACTGGGAGTTCCGTAATCGTTATGCGCCACTGATCCACGGCGCACGAACGACGACTGCGGACAAGCGCCAGGCGTGAGACGCCAGCAAGACAAAACCCGGCATTTTCGCCGGGTTTTGTCTGTCTGGTCGGCGCCGTGCCCGGCGCTTGTCGGGGGGATCAATATCGCCTACGGCCCGCTTCAGTCCTTCCTTGCAATCTTGGCCTTGGTCTTGACCTGTCCGCGCGGGTATAACGATTTCCCCAGTTTCTGGCGTTCATCCAGGGGCAGGGTGCCGGCAAAGTCCGCCACGGTGTTGTCCACCAGTACCCTCAGGGCATCGTCTGCCTCACGGGCGCGGCCGAGGTCGGCCATCAGTGCGCTGCGATCCAGTGTCGGCGCCTCCAGTTGCCTGATCACATCCATGCGCGCTTCACGCCCGGCGATGATCAGCGGCTGACTGTCCGCCTGGTTGCGTCGCAGCAGCTGCCGCAATTCTTTGCGGCGTGCTTCGGGCAGTTGCTGCATCGCCTGGCGCAAGCCGTGGGGGTTGACCACCGTCTCGGCGGGCTTGGCGTTGACCAGCCAGTGATACAGGCCGCCGCCGACACCGCCGATGAGGAACACATTGAACAGCAACGACACGACCAGCAGCGGTTTCAGGTACTTGGGCTTCAGGTGCTTGGGTGGCGGGGTCATTGCTCGCTTTCCTCGGCGTTGACGGTAAAGACGACATCGGCATCGCCATGGTCGAAGACACTGGGCAGCACTTCGGCTGACAGCATCGGCAGCGGCAGGCTCAGGGACGCCACCAGGATGCCGGCCGCGACACCGGCCACGCCGACCCCGACAAAACCCGCGGGGGAAAGCCAGCCGGCATAGCGGCTCCAGAACGATGGCTGTCGCGCGGGATTGGCCGACAGGCGGACCTGTCGGATCAGCGCCGGATCCACGGCCGGCAGTGTGTGGCTGTCGAGCAGGCTGTCGAGCCAGCGGGCCTGTTGCACGGCGTCGAGGGCGGTGCTGTCGCCGCGATCGAGCAGCGCCTGGGCGGCGGCCTGTTCGCTGGCCGGCCAGCGTCGCAGGTCGGCACCATAGGCCTCGGCCAATTGACCAAATCGTTCGGGCGTCATCGTTTTTCCCTCCCTAGGCTGGCTTCGCCGGATGTCTCGGCAAGGTAGCTGCGCAAGTTGCGCCTGGCCCGCGACAGCAGGCTTTCCAGTGCCTCGACGCTGATATTCATCAGTGCCGCGGCTTCGATGTTCGACAGCTCCTGGTAATACTGCAGCACGATGGCCTCGCGCTGCCGGTCGGGCAATGCCGCCAGCGCCGCGGCCATCTGCTCGCTGCGGGCGGTGGCTTCCAGTTGTTCATCGGGCGGCGGCGTGCTGTCGACCACCTCGATCATGTCCTCGTCATCGGCCAGCGGGCGCTCCTTGCGCCGGCGCAGGCGATCATGACAGAGATTGAGGGCAACCCGGTGCAGCCAGGTGTCGAAACGTGCCTCGCCGCTGCGCCAGTTCGCCGCCTGTCTCCAGATGCGCAGGAAGCTTTCCTGCGCGACATCCTTGGCCTCGTCGGCATCACCGAGGATCCGACCGGCGAGCGCCAGCAGACGGGGCAGCTTGCGCGACACCATCTCGTTGACGGCCGCCGGTTCGTTGTTGCCGATGCGGGCCAGCAACTCAACGTCCGGATCAGTTTCTTTCAATATGGCAAATCCCGGTCCGGTATCTGAGTGTCAGGTGCAGGGCGCCGCCTGGCAGCGAAGTGTGCTGCCAGGCGACGTGGGCTTAGCGGATCCAGTGGCCTTCGACCCAGAACCAGCGCGGTCCGTGGGCTTCCCAGTGGCCGGGTTCCCAGCGCGCGTTGCGCATCACCGGCTGCCAGTGGCCCGGTTCCCAGACATAACCGCGATCTTCCCAGCGCCAGTGCCCGCGGTCCCAGGCGTAACCGGGACGTTCAACGGGAACGGCTTCGACGCGCACGGGCGGCGGGGCTTCGCGGATGATGACTTCGGTCTGGGCAAAGGTCGGCGTGCTGGTCAGGGCCGCGAATGCCAACGGGATAAGCAGGGCATAGCGTAATTTGGCCAGAGGTCGTGCAGGTCTCATGACAACTCCTTCATGCGGCGGACGAAAGTGAACGCTGCTGATGGGTTGAACGCGGGACGCCCGGAAAATCCGTCGCGAAAAAAACAGTTTTTTTCACGGCGGATTTGAGGCGTTGTTCGAGGGAAGTATTGCCCAGGGTTTGCGGGCAGTTCATGAAATTGTTGAAAGGGAGCGACGGATTCCGGCGGGTGGTGACGTTCAACCGGTAACCGCTGGCAATCGACAGGTGCCTTGGCCCTGTCCGTTACCCGCCATATCCACCGTGCCCTACCTGCTGAATCATGAGGAAAACCACCATGTCTCGTCGTCTCTCGTTGCTCGTTGCCGCCGTCCTGCTCCTGAGCCTCAGCGGCTGTGTGATCCTGCCGGGGCACCGCGATCATTGCTGCTGGCGCTACTACGGGGCTGTCTCCACCTCGACGGGGGTAGCGGTTTCCTGATCGGCGATCCCGGCGCCTTTACGTGCCTGAAGGGAAAAGGGGCGGGACGAGCCTTGCCCCTCATGACGCCGTCCCGGATCTTGTCCTGGGTTTTTTCGGCTTGCCCAGGACGCGATTCAGTTCCCCAGCCACGGCAATCAACTGCTGTTCAAGCGCCTGGACCTCGTAACGGCCGATGCCTTCGTTGAGCGTCAAGACTGCCTCGGCCCGTTTTCGCGGGGCGGGCGCAAGATTGTGGGTGGCCTGGGAAATCAGGGCCTGGCGCAGCAGGTTGTTGATAATGGTCTGGTAGCCCGTTCCCGCGCTTTCGGCGAGTGCGCGCGCCGCGTCGATCACCTCGTCGTCCAGCATGATGGTGATCCGTGTCTTGCCCGTGCTGCTGGCAACGGCCCCACGCCTGGCTTTGCTGAAGTCATACTCTTCTTTCATCGGTCAACTCTCCAGATATTGGCGACGTTCATTTCTCGAGGCCGCTCGTACACTGATGATTCGAACAAAATCCGGATCACGGTAGGTGTAGGCCGCCACCAGCAAGCGACCGGTGGCGTCCATTCCCATGATGATCCAACGCTCTTCGCCATGATCGCGGTCCTGAAAGGTGAGTGCCGCCTCGTCGTAGAACAGGGGTTCTGCATCGGCAAGGCTCACCCCGGTGTGCTTTTGCTTGTTTGTGGCGTTTTTGGTCTCGTCGTACTGGATTCGGAATGTTTTCATTATGCATACTTTATATGTATATGGAAGGCCTTCGATGTACCTTTCGGCGGCTGAATTCCGGGAATGGCAAGCCGATGAAAGAGAGGGGGCGGGGCGATTTATCGGGATAAGGAGGGAATCCCGATGATGTGCGGCCGCCAAGTGACTGAAACAGGTTTGGGAGGAGGGATCCTGATCGTCGGGCCATAAAAAACCGCATCAATGATGCAGGTTGTTTCAGGTCGATCTGGCCATGCCGGACACGGTGTGCGTCGGAGCTTGTACGCCACGTCGAAACTCGGGCCAGGGCCTTTGGATGGTCTTGGTGGAGGTACGGTCAGAACAGGGCCGACACAAATGGAATCAGTTTGCAGCTTGCCTTTTTGGGTTTGTTTTAACTGGAAATTCGTAAAAAACAGGCCCATCATTCGCCGCGCTGTCTACGCTCCAGGGGACTGCTGCGTGTCTGTGCGAAGACCGTGAACCACTCGCCTTTTTTCAGGAACTCATCTTGTCTAACGTCTGCTCCAGCGGCCTCGATATTGGCTTCGCTTCTCTGAATTATTTACAAATCGGCATTCTGGGTGTCATTCAGGGCATCACCGAATTGCTGCCGATTTCCTCCACCGCCCATATGCGCATCGTTCCGGCCGTGCTCGGCTGGCAGGATCCGGGCTCGGCGTTTTCGGCAGCCATGCAACTGGCGGCCCTGGCGGCCGTAGTCAGTTATTTCTGGCGCGATGTGCGTGACGTGGTCGGTGGCAGTATCGGTGCGGTACGCCAGCGCGATTTCGACAGCCAGTGGTTCAAGCTGGCGGTGGCGATCATCCTGGCGACCATTCCCATCGGGATTGCCGGTCTGGCCTTGTCGTCAACCCTCAATGCCTGCGATTCACCCTTGCGCGGCCTGACGGTCATCGGGATTTCCTGCCTGGTGATGGCGGTATTGATGGCGGTGTCGGAGTTCAGTTGCCGGCATCAGCGGGTAGTCGGCGAAATGCGCCTGCGCGATGCACTGATTGTCGGCATTGCCCAGATCGGCGCGTTGATCCCGGGTGTGTCGCGTTCCGGCTCGACCCTGACCGCGGCCCTGTTCCTCAATTTCAAGCGTGAAGAGGCCGCGCGCTTCTCGTTCCTGCTCGGCCTGCCGGCGATTGCCCTGGCTGGATTGAAGGAACTGTGGGTGCTGCACCACGCGCAGATCCCGGTGGAGGCCTGGACCCATCTGCTGTTCGGCCTGGTGGTGGCCAGCGTCTCGGCGTTCGGCGCGATCTGGGGCTTGATGCGTTTCCTCGAGCGCTTCTCGACCTGGCCGTTCGTGGCCTATCGGGCGGTCCTGGGGATCTTCCTGATCGTTTCGGTCCACACCGGTTTCCTGTCCTGATCGAGTGCCGGGGGCGCAACTTTCGCGCTGCGCCGCCTGGCCGTTTTCCCCCATTTACAGGTCCTGTCCGGCGGGCAAAAAAAAGCCCGCATGCGGGCGGGCTTAAATGGGAGGTTCACCAAAGGAGCAGGGACAAATATAAACAGCCGGCGCCCTTGGCACAGTGAAAGAAGTTTTATCTGAACGGCGCTGGAAGCCACGCACGGCAAGGGTTCAGAGCGGTTTTTCGATGCGGTCGTAGCGCTGTTTCAACTGCGTCAGGCGCTTCTCGTACTGATCCAGGAGACAGTCGTTGTCGCTGCCACAGGCGTTGCGCTCCTTGAGCCAGGCGACCTGCTCATCCTGCATGGCGCCCCGGTTTCCCATGGCGAACAGACCGCGCAGCAAGCGGTAGGTGGTGGCCATTTCGACGTCGAGGTCGTTCAGTTGCCGGTCGGTGCAAATGGCGATTTCGGCGGGCTGCTTGGCTTTGCCACAGTCGAAGCTGGCCGCCTGGGCTGTGCTCAGGAGCAGGGGTAGTGCAGCCAGTACCCATAAAGATTTTTTCATGCTCGTCTTCAGCGCTCGGTTTTTACCTTGATTCCACTCAGACCCGCCTGGGCGCCATTGGTTTTACGGCCGCCTTGCGCTTAGCGCACCGATCGTTCCCACGCTCTGCGTGGGCACGCCGCCCGTGACGCTCCGCGTCACTTGCACAGAGGACGCGGAGCGTCCATAGAGGCATTCCCACGCGGAGCGTGGGAACGATCAACAAGGGGCGGTTTCAGTTGCGCAGCAATCGCGCTTGCAGGTGCTGACGCACCTCAGGCCATTCATCGTCGATGATACTGAAGCGCACCGAATTGCGCTTGCGTCCGTCGGGCATGATCCGTTCGTTGCGCACGATCCCTTCCTGCCTGGCGCCCAGGCGCAGGATCGCCGCGCGCGAGCGGGCGTTGATCTCATCGGTGGTGAACTGCACGCGTACGCACTCCAGGTCCTCGAAGGCATGGCGCAACATCAGGTACTTGACCTCGGTGTTGACGAAGCTTTTCTGCCAGCGGGCCGAGATCCAGGTACTACCGATCTCCAGCTTGCGATAGGTGCGGTCGATCTTCCAGAAGCGCGTGGAGCCGATGATTTCGCCTGACTCCCTGAGCACGATGGCAAACGGCATCCCGTTGCCGGCTTCGCGCCCGGCGAGGGCGGCGCGGATGTACTGTTCGACGGTGGCTGTCGAGGGTACGACGGTGAAGGGCAGGTTCCACAGTTCGCCGTCCCGGGCAGCTTCGACCAGGGCATCGGCATCATCGAACTGGAGCGGGCGCAGCAGCAGGCGCTGCCCCTCGAGGGAGCGGGTAAGCAAGAGGTTTTTCACGGCACGGGCTCGCGGGGGTGGTTCTCCCTCGCATTACAGTGAGCACGAGGGGCCTTGGCAAGGACCATTTGTGTTGAAAGCGCAGGTGCCAATGTCGGTGGCACCTGCGGACTGGCGGCCTTACTCGACGGTGTAGCTTTCCAGTTGGTTGCCGTCGGCGTCGAATACCAGGCGTTGCGCGTCGTTTTTCGGATCGTAGACTGTGTACTGGGCATCGTTGCTATTGGCCGAGACCTTGCCCTGGGAGAAATAACCCAGTTCCTTGACCACGCGATTCTGCCGGTCGATCAGCACCAGGCCGTCAAAGCCCTGTTCCGGCTCGGCTGCCGCCAGGTTCTTCTGGAAGGTGTAGATGGATTTGTAGGCCAGGGGAATCTGCAGCTTGCCTTGCAGGTCGATGGCCCCGCGCTTGCTGTCCTTGACCACGATGGCCATGCCGTTGGAGAACGGCTGGACATCGTCGTAGGGCAGGTTGAAGGGCAGGCGTTCGCCACGGCTGTTGATAAAGGCGAACTGCTTGCTCTTGAGGTTCTGCACCAGCAACGGCTGTTCCCCTTCGAAGGTGCCGATCACATTGAAACCTTCCGGGTTGATCTTTTTCCCGGTCAGGTCGAACACCTCGTCCAGGTGCCGGTCGGCGCTGCTGGTATAGATGAAGTCGCCGTGTTGCGTCGCGTTGGAGTAGCGCGGCGGCAGGATTTCCTTGCCGGCCAGGGTGTAGGCACCGTATCTGGGTTGGAATTCATAGGTCTTGTCGCCGAGGCGGGCGATAAAGATATCGCCGCTTACCTGCGGACTGACGAACTTCATGGGGATCGTGAACTGCTGTTTTTTCAGGTCATAGACGCCATAGGGGCCGTTGGATTCACGCTCCACCAGCAGCAGGTCGTCCTTCAGCGATTGTTCGATGACCTCGAAGGGCAGTTGTTTGAGGGTATCGGTGCCGGGCAACAGATAGAAGTATTTGCTCAGCAGTTCCACGGTGTCGTCGTCGACGGGCTTTTCGCTGACCACCATGCTGTAGATGCCCGGCTCGGACAGGGCCTCGATACGCAGGAAGCGCGGCTTGATCAGCCACTTGCCGCTGGCATCGACAAAACCGGCACGCCGGGTCTTGTCGTCATAGGCGATGTAGTGGCTTTGCACCGGCGTGCTGTTGAGCAATTCCAGGGAGGCCGTGCGCTGCACCGCCGGGGCCAGGACATAGAGGGTGA
Source organism: Pseudomonas sp. Mn2068 (assembly GCF_049319725.1). Lineage (NCBI taxonomy): Bacteria > Pseudomonadati > Pseudomonadota > Gammaproteobacteria > Pseudomonadales > Pseudomonadaceae > Pseudomonas > Pseudomonas sp. Mn2068. Next base: position 80,670 of record NZ_JBMOUG010000002.1, read on the forward strand.
CGCGCTGCGGCGTGTCTTCGAAGTGGTACTCGGCCTGGACATTGCTGTGGCTGTCTTTGCTGTCCGGCAACGCCTGGACGAACTGTTCAAGATGTTGCTGGAGGCTCTTGCTGTCGGGGTACTGGTCGAAGTGCTTGCGCACCGTCACCAGTTCCTCGTAGTACTTCTTCAGGTTGGCCTTGGCCTCTTCCGAAGGCAGCGTGTGCGAACTGCTGCCGGTGTTGTGCAGGGGCTTGTCCGGATTGGCGCCATACGCCTGCACCACCAGGGATGTGTCCTTGGGGGGCGACAGCAGCAGGGAGACGCTCTTGTCGGAAATGGCCGACAGTTGATACTGCTCGCCGTTGCCGAAGCCGGCCTTCGGGTGATCCTTGTCCAGCACGATCTTGCGCACGGACGGATAACTCGGATAGGTCACCGTGACCTTCAGCTTGTCCAGCGGCTTGTTCACCGTGAGCGCCGCATCGGAAGGCCGTCCGCTTTCCTTCAGGGCGGCGGTTTCGCTCGGGTTGACGATATCGGCAAAGGCCTGTTCCGAACCGTCCCTGAAATAGACCCGGTCGATCTGGTACTGCTCTTCCAGGCGTTGCTCGGGCGGTGCGGCGCGTTGCCAGAAGTCATCGAGAGGGCTGGTATCGAGACGGACCAGGCTGCCGGCGGTGCCGATTTTCTGGATGACCCTCGGGGTGTCCTTGAAGTTCGCCAGGGCCTGTTCGACCTCCGGGGTGGCAAAGGGCTGGAACGGCGGGTCGTACTGCAATTCGGTAGGGGGTGTATCGCCTGTCGCCGGGCTGATCTGCAGGTCCAGGCCCTCGATCATCGCCTGGGCATTGAGGGTGCTGCGCATCACCGTGATCAGGTAGTTGAGGCGCTTCCTGGCTTCCGGCAGCGACAGCGAGGCAAGATCGTCGATATCGCCTTCGTTCATGTCCTCGGCGCCGTATTCCTCGCCGCTGATGATCGTCGGTCGATCATGGGATTGCACCAGGTAGTAGCTGCCGCCTGCCGCCAGCAGGGCAACCACCAGTGCCGATAATGCCGCGATCCGGATATTTTTCTTGTGCATGAGACGCTCACTCCCTGAAACCGGCTCGCAATACCGCGAACAACGATGGTTCCTTGGAGGCGCCGAATGGGAAAACATTCCCTTCGGCGATGCTGTTTATTGGCTATCAGTGTGTATTCGTGGACTGTTTCGCAATCGAAGGGGGTTATTCCTGGCTGATATCCAGCAATTGCGGCTTGGCAATCGCCAGGTAGTCGCGGGTGGCGAGGACCATGGAGGCGTCCAGGCGCCCGGCATTGAAGGCGATTTCCTCATAACGACGGGGCAGGGCGGGGTCGACGATCAGTTGGATCCGCTCATCGAAGACGAACGGCGGAATCGCGCCGATTCGACAACCGGTCAGTGCCATCGCGGTTTCGGCCTTCACCAGTTCGGCCTTTTTCCCGCCCAGGGCGGCGCCGAGTTTTTTCATGTCGAGCTTCTGGTCACCCGGCAGGATGGCCAGGGCATAACGCTCGGCCTGGCCCTTGAGGGCGCAGAGCATGGCCTTGGCGCCCTGGCCCGGTTCGGTGCCACGGATCTGCGCGACCCGCGCCGACTGGCCCTCGGCGTCGTGCAGCAAGACACGGTAGCTGGCGGCATGGGCGTCCAGCAGGCTGACCAGTTGATCGAAGATCGGATACATGGAGCGTTCCTCAGATTTGCGTGATCAGGTCATAGGAGAGCTTGCTGATCAGGATGACCAGCAGCACCAGGAACAGCGCGCGGACAAAGGGCACTCCCTTGTGCACCGCCAGCCAGGTGCCGGTCAGGGCGCCGAGGATATTGAACAGCGCCATGGGAATCGCCACCAGGTACAGCACGTTGCCGGTGGGGATGAAGAACACCAGCGCGGCGACGTTGGTCGCGATGTTCACCAGTTTCGCCGAGGCCGAGGCATGGAGGAAGTCGAAGGCGAAACAGCGGATGAACAGGAAGATCAGGAAGCTGCCGGTGCCGGGGCCGAACAGCCCGTCGTAGAAACCGATGGCGCCACCGATCAGGATCGCCAGGAGCTTTTCCCGAGTGCCGATGCGCATGGGCTTGTGCAGGGCACCAAAGTCCTTTTTCCAGAAGGTGTAGAGCGCCATCAGCACGATCAGCACCAGCACCGCCGGGCGGATCACCGATTGCGGCACGGCCGAGACCGTCGCCGCGCCGCAGAAGGCCATGACAAAGGCCGCGCAGGCCGCCGGGATCACCAGCCCCCAGTCGATCACCACCTTGCGTACGAATGACCGCGCCGCGAAGGTCGTGCCACACGCCGCGGCGACCTTGTTGGTCCCCAGCAGCGCGGCCGGCGGGGCCGTGGGCAGCACGTTGAACAACGCGGGGATCTGGATCAGTCCGCCACCGCCGACCGCCGCGTCGATAAGGCCGGCACAGAAGGCGAAGACGCAAAGGAGGGTGATATCGACCATGAAATCAGGCTCTGACAATAAAGGGTTGAGTCGGGTCCAGCGGCACCACGCGGGCTGCGTCGTCGACCCCGAATACCCGGATCATCCAGCGGTCGCGGCCGTCATAGCGCGGGGCGAAACCGTCCCTGGCGTGCAAGGTCTGCTGGTTCTTGAAGATCAGCATGTCGCCGGGCTGGAGCAGGATGTGGCGGGTGACATCGGGGTGGTTGGCGGCCGCCTCGAACAATTGCAGGGCAACGTCCGCATTGGCCGTGGTCGCGGTGACGCTGGCTTTGTTGTAGCGGCAGTGCAGGCCGCCGGATGGGGTTCTGTAGAGCAGCGGGACGCTTTCCAGGACATTGCCCTGCTTGCCGAACGAGTCCGGCCGGCGAATGGCAAAGTTCGGCTGTTGCAGTTCCTGCTCGACAAAGTCGGGCAGGCTGTCCAGCACGTCCTGGATGGCGACGATGCGCGTAGGCACGTCCAGCTCGCAACGCAGGCCGGTCAGGCTCAGGTATTCGGGGCAGGCCGACAAACCGGTGACCGCTTCGCAGGTCAGCGGCAGGTGCGGGTTGTCGACATGCATGCCCAGGCCCAGGCGGGAGCCGAACGAGCTGGTGGTGGTTTCGTGTTCCTGCTTGGGCGAGACATGCCGGAAGACCGTGGTGTCGCTTTCTCCTTCATACCCCACTGGCCGGGTTTCCAACATCGCCAGGACCGACAGGATCGCGCCGGCCAGGACCGGCACCTGTTCGATACCGGGTTCGGCGTCGTAGGGCGTGGCCGGCAACCCCGGGTCGACCGGCAGGCCGCGGACAATCAGGGCCACGTCGCGGGAGCGGGGGAAGTCGCGCAGCACCTGGCGTTTCTCCGCGCCCAGCACCGTCTCCAGCAGCCGGGCGAGCGCCGGCATCTGTGCTATACCCGAAGCACTGTCAGTGATTGCGCGGTGCGCGAGGGCTTCATTCAACTGCTGATGCTCGGCGAACGAAATGTGAATTTCGGGCAAGGCCGACAAAGCGGATGCCGGCGGTTTAGGGGCCAGCCATTGCTGGCTTTCTTCACTGATCCGGGAGGCCGATTTCCTGACTGTTTCATCCAGCTTTGACACGTCCTTTGCTCCTGTATGCCTACGTCCCTGTGGGTTAAGCGCGCAGGCTAACGGAAGGGGCGTTTTTGTGTTGCAATGCCACATTGTGAAAAGTGCAACGAGGTCAGGAATGGCGCTGGATATGTTGGGTGAGCTCGAAGCGTTCGCGACCGTGGCGCGCAAGCGCAGTTTTATTGCCGCGGCGCGTACCCTGGGACGCTCGCCAAGCTCGCTGACCCGTGCCATTCAGGCCCTTGAGGAAAGTGCCGGGGTCAAGCTGTTCAATCGCTCGGCCAATGCGGTGAGCCTGACCGAGGCCGGTGAGCGCCTGTTGCCCCATGCCCACAAAATGCTGGATCTGCAACGTGAAGCCGATGAAGACCTGGCCGGCATCAGCGGCCTGGCCACCGGCTGGATCCGCCTTTCAGCCCCGGAGTTTCTCGGTCACGGGGTGATGCCGCGACTGATCGCGCAGTACTGCGAGCGCTATCCCGAGGTGAATATCGACGTGATCTTCACCGACGAAACCATCGACCCGGCCAAGAGCAAGCTGGACTTCTCGATCCGCGGTGCCTTTCCGCAGTCCAGCGACCTGATCGGTTTTCCGCTCTGGAGCTATGCCCGTCATCTGTATGCCAGTCCCGCTTATCTGGAGCGCCGTGGCACGCCAGATTCGATAGAGGCATTGGAAACCCATTCGTTGATCCTGCACACCGCCCCAAGGATTCTTAAAGAATGGAATTTTCGCAGCGAGCAGCAGGCAATCAGCTTCCGGGTACACCCGAAATTTCGCTTCAGCTCCGGCGCGGCGGTGTTTCAGGCTGCGTTGGCGGGGGTGGGCATTGCCCGGCTGGCGGACTGGCTGGCCGAGCCCGAGGTGGAACTCGGGCGGCTGGTGCGGGTTTGTCCCGAGTACCGGCTGACGTCCAGCCATGGCGAGAATCCGCAGATGCATGCGGTGTACCCGGCCGGCAACCTGCCGCTGCGGGTGAAGATGCTGCTGGACCTGATCCGCGCCTTTGGCGACAACGTCGGTCGGGCCTGATCAGGCCGGCGGTGTTTCGCCGAAACGGCCGCGCACCAACTCGACGAAGCGCGCCGCCGCCGGTCCCAGGGTCTGGCCACTGCGAGTGATCAGGCCGATCTCGCGACTGACGCCGGGGTGTTCCACCGGCAGTCGCCTGAGCCCATGGAGCCCGTCATCCGCCGATTCCGGCAGAAGCGTCATGCCCAGGCCCTGGCGCACCAGGGCCAGTACCGTGGACATGTAGTTGGCCTCCAGTCCCGGCACCAGGGCCAGGCCTTGCTCGTCGAACAACTGCTCGACCCGTTCGCGCACGCTGCTGTCGCGCCCGGTGAGGATCATCGGCTGGCCGCTCAGGTCCGACAGGCGCACGCGTTTTTTCCGCGCCAGCGCGTGCTGCTGCGGCACGAACAGGCAGAGCCGGTCGACCATCACCACTTCGAAGTCCAGGCCATGATTGAGCCGGGCCCGCACGCCCAGGCCGAAATCCACCTCGTTCTCCCGCACCAGCGCATCGATGCGTTGGGCGACCACATCGCGCAGGCGCACTTCGACGCCGGGAAAGGCCTCGCGAAACGTGCGCAGTACTGGCGGCAGGGCGCCGGAGCAGATCGACGGCAGGGCGGCGATGGTCACCACCCCGCGTTGCAGGCTGGCCAGGTCGCGGGAGCCGCTGACGATATTGTCCAGGTCCAGCAGCAGCTTCTCCATCGGCCCCCGGGCCTGCTGTCCGGCGCTGGTCAGGCTGACCTGGCGCGGGCTGCGTTCGAGCAGGGCGACGCCGAGCCAGTCTTCCAGTTGCTGGACCTGCACGGTCAGTGCCGAGGGCGACAGGTGCAATTCGTCCGCCGCCCGGGTGAAGCTGCCGGTACGGGCCACGGTAAGAAAAGCGCGGATATGCTGGATGGAGTTCTTCATTCTGTTTTTCCGAACATAAGGCGGTGAACATTCCAATTTACAAAGCTTAACCGCGTTCCAATACTCCAGGGAAAACAATAACCGTCCACCCCCGGGCCACTCGCCTGTCGGGGCGGCTCACTGGAGTCTTCCCATGCTTGCCACGCTGGGTGTCATCACCATTCTCTGTCTGCTTGCCGCTGTCATGAGCAAGCGCCTCTCGCCCCTGGTTGCCCTGATTGCCCTGCCGATCATTGCCGCGTTGCTCGGTGGCTTCGGCCTGCAGACCAGTGCCTTTATCGTCACCGGTATCAAGAACGTCGCCCCGGTGGTGGGGATGTTCGTCTTTGCCATCCTGTTCTTCGGGGTGATGACCGATGCCGGCATGCTCGACCCGATCATCGACCGCATCCTGCGCACCGTCGGCACGCGGCCGACCCGTATCGTCATGGGCACCGCGCTCCTGGCTTTGCTGGTACACCTCGACGGTTCGGGCGCGGTGACCTTCCTGGTGACGGTCCCGGCGATGCTGCCGCTGTACACGCGGCTGGGTATCGATCGACGGATCCTCGCCTGTGTCGCGGCCATGGCCGCCGGGGTCAACTTCCTGCCCTGGACCGGCCCGGTGTTGCGTTCATCGGCGGCCCTGCACGTACCGGTGGCGGACCTGTTCCAGCCCCTGATCCCGGTGCAGATCGTCGGCCTGCTGTTTGTCTTCGCCAGCGCCTGGTGGCTGGGGCGTCGTGAAGAGCGTCGCCTCGGGCTCGGCGCGGGCGCCGCGGTGGACAGCGTGCCCACCCGGGTGATCGGTGCGGAGGAAGAGCGCCTGCGTCGGCCGCGGTTGTTCTGGGCCAACCTGTTGCTGACCGTGCTGGTGATGGTGGTGATGATCGCCGGCTGGGTCGACCCGGTGGTGATGTTCATGCTCGGCACGGTGGTCGCGCTGTGCCTCAACTATCCGAACGTCGACGCCCAGCGCGCCCGTATCGATGCCCATGCCAAGACCGCGCTGACCATGGCCAGCATTCTCCTGGCGGCCGGGGTGTTCACCGGGATCATGCAGGGCACCGGCATGCTCAAGGCCATGGCCGAAGTGGCGGTGGCGCAGATTCCCGCCGGGCACGGCAAGCTGATTCCGGCGGTGGTGGGCTTCCTGTCGATGCCGCTGAGCCTGCTGTTCGATCCGGACTCTTTCTACTTCGGCGTCATGCCGGTGATCGCCGAAGTCGGCAAGGCCCTCGGCGTGGAGCCGTTGCAGGTGGCCCAGGCGTCGCTGCTCGGGGTACACACCACCGGCTTCCCGGTCAGCCCGCTGACCCCGGCGACCTTCCTGCTGGTAGGGCTGTGCAAGATCGAACTGGCCGATCACCAGCGTTTCACCATTCCGTTCCTGTTCGCCGCCTCGGTGCTGATGACCTTGACGGCGTTGCTTCTGGGCGTCTTCTGACATGAAGGACTTTGCGATGAAAACCTTGCGTATCGGTTCCGGTGCCGGTTACTCCGGCGACCGTATCGAACCGGCCGTGGAACTGGCGGCCCAGGGCGAGCTGGATTACCTGGTATTCGAATGCCTGGCCGAGCGGACCATTGCCCTGGCGCAACAGGCGCGGCTGAGCGATCCCGAGGCGGGCTACGATCCCCTGCTGCGCGAGCGCATGCAGCGGGTGCTGCCCTTTGTCGCCGGCAATGCGCGGCGGCTGCGGATCATCACCAACATGGGCGCCGCCAACCCGTTGGCGGCGGCTCGGGAAGTACGGCGGATCGCCCTTGAACTGGGCCTGACGAAGCTCAAGGTAGCCGCCGTCACCGGCGACGACGTGCTGGCGATCCTGCAGGCCGAGCCCGGCCGGCTGCTGGACAACGGCCTGCGGGTCGAGCAGTTGGGCGAGCGACTGATTTCCGCCAATGCCTATATGGGCGCCGAGGGTATCGTCCAGGCCCTGGCGGCGGATGCCGATGTGGTGATTACCGGGCGGGTCGCCGACCCTTCGCTGTTTCTCGCCCCGCAGTTGTTCGCGTTCGGTTGGGCGGCGGATGACTGGCAACGCCTGGGGCGGGGCACCCTGGTCGGTCATCTGCTCGAATGTGCCGGGCAGATTACCGGCGGCTATTTTGCCGATCCCGGGGTGAAGGATGTGCCTGGCCTGGCACGCCTGGGTTTCCCCCTGGCCGAGGTCGATGAACAGGGCCTGGCGGTCATCACCAAGGTCGCCGGCAGCGGTGGTCGGGTGGACCGGGCGACGTGCGCCGAGCAACTGATCTACGAAGTGCATGATCCGGCGGCGTACCTGACTCCGGATGTCAGCGCCGATTTCTCCCAGGTGAGTTTTCTCGATCAGGGCCCGGACCGGGTGGCGGTGCAGGGCGCCACGGGGCTGCCACGACCGGACTCGCTGAAGGTTTCGGTCGGTTACCTGGATGGCTGGATCGGCGAAGGGCAGATGTCCTACGGCGGTCCCGGAGCGCTGGCCCGGGCGCGACTGGCGCGGGAAGTGGTGCTGGAGCGCTTGCAGATCATCGGTGTCGAGATGGACGAGGTGCGGGCCGAACTGATGGGCGTCGATTCGCTGCATGGCGAACGCCTCGGCAGTCGGGTCGACAGCGAGCCTTGGGAAGTCCGCCTGCGGGTGGCCGCCCGTTGTGCGCGGCGGACCGATGCCGTGCGTATCGGCAATGAGGTGGAGACCCTGTACACCAACGGACCCTCGGGCGGCGGCGGGGCCAGCAAGAGTGTCCGCCAGGTGGTGGCCGTGGCGTCGTTGCTGTTGCCGCGGGAACGTCTTGGTGCCCGGGTTCATCTGGAGGATCTGCAATGACTACGGTGGTACTGCGGGCCCTGGCCCATTCACGCACGGGCGACAAGGGCGACACCTCGAACATCTCGGTAATCGCCTATCGCGCCGAAGACTATCCGCGTTTGCGCCAATGGCTGACGGCGGAGCGGGTCGCGGCCTGGTTCGCCGAATTGCGCGAGCCGACCGCCGGGCCGGTGCGCCGTCATGAGCTGCCGGGTGTGCAGGCGCTGAATTTCGTCTTGCCAGGTATCCTGCGTGGCGGCGTGACCCGCTCCCTGGCCCTGGATGCCCACGGCAAGAGCCTGGGCTCGGCGCTGCTCGACATGCCTGTGCAGCTGGACGACTAGACCGGCTTACCTCGGCGCGAGAATCCGTTCGGCGATCATCTCGCCGATGGGCATGGCCGAGGTGGCGGCCGGTGACGGCGCGTTGCAGACATGGACCATGCGCGCCGTTTCGGCGAACAGGAAGTCATGCACCAGGCTGCCATCGCGCATCACTGCCTGGGCGCGGATACCGGCCTCGTAAGGCTGCAGGTCCTCGACGGTGAGCGACGGGCAGTATTTGCGGCACTGTTCCAGGTAGCCGCGCTTGAACAGTGAGTTCTTCATTTCCACGCTGCCGGAACCGAGGTTCTGCCAAATGGTTTTCCAGAAGCCGGGGAAGCTGGCGTACTGCGCGACATCCCGCCAGTTGACCGAAAACTTGCGGTAGTTCTCCCGGCCCAGTCCCAGCACCGCATTCGGGCCGACCGTCACGCTGCCGTCGATCATACGAGTCAGGTGCACGCCGAGGAACGGCAGTTCGGGGTCGGGAATCGGATAGATCAGGTGGTTGACGATGTCGTTCTTCGACGCCGGCAGGCGGAAGTATTCGCCACGGAACGGGATGATCTGGTGTTCGATGGGGATCCCGGCCAGGGTTGCCAGGCGGTCGGACTGCAGGCCGGCACAAGCCACCAGCTTGCGGGCCTGCCAGACGTCATCCTCGGTACTGACGGTGACGCTGTCGGTGTTTTCCCGGATCGCGGTGACGGTCTTTTCCAGGCGGATTTCCCCGCCACCGGCGCGGATCACCCGTGCCATCGCCTCGCAGACCTGCCGGTAGTCGACGATCCCCGTGGCATCGAGGAACAGACCGCCGAGGCCGACGATATTCGGTTCGCGGCGACGCAGTTCATCGGCGTCGAGGCGTTCGACCTTCAGGCCGTTGAGTTGCGAGCGCTCATACAGGGCATCCATCCGCTGGACTTCCAGGGGCGTGGAGGCCACCAGCACTTTGCCGCAGACCTCGAAGCGGATGCCGTGCTCCCGACAGAAATCCTTGGTGGCCTGGGCACCGCGTTTGCACAGGTCGGCCTTGAGGCTGCCGGGGGCATAGTAGATGCCTGCGTGGATGACCCCGCTGTTGTGCCCGGTCTGGTGGCGGGCGAGGGTGGCTTCCTTTTCCAGGATCACCAGCGAGGCGCCGGGCTGGCGCTTGAGCAGTTCCATGGCCGTGGCCAGGCCGACGATGCCGCCGCCGATGATGCAAAAGTCGTAGATCATGGTTCAGTCACCCTTTCAGTGCAGGTCTTGTTATCAGGTTGTCAGACTAATCAATCCATAAAAAATCACACCACCCACTGTGGGAGCGGGCTTGCCGGCGATGGCGGCCGTGAGATCGATGCAACTCCCAGTGGCCTCATCGCTGGCAAGCCAGCGCCTACAGTTCAATTCATCGCAGGCAACTCCAGTTGCAGGCGCTTGGCCGCCGCTCGCAGGTGGGCTTCGGCACAGGCTGCCGCGGCCTGGCGATCGCCGTCGACGATGGCCTGGAACAGTGCCTGGTGTTCCCGGCCGGCGTCGGCCGAGCCGCCTACCGAACGCGTCGCCGAGTTTTCCCAGGCGGTGCGCCGGGCTTCGGCCAGTTGCCCGCGGAGGAAATCGTGGAAGGCGACGAAGTAGTCGTTCTTGCTGGCCTCGGCGATGGCCCGGTGAAAGGCCACATCGGCACTGGCGGCGGCGGCGAAGTCGGTGCGTTTGTCGTGCATTTCCTGCAAGGCGTCGCGCATGCGTTGCAGGTCGCCGGCATCACGGCGCTGGGCGGCGATGGCGGCGGCCTGGGTCTCGATCCACAGGCGCATTTCGAACATCTGCGCCAGGTCGGTGTTGCGCCCGGTGCCTTTCGGAAAACGGAACACGGTCCCGGCAGGGGTTTGCGAGATATACGAGCCGAGGCCGCGACGGGCAACGAGGATGCCGTCGGCCTTGAGTTGGGCAATCGCTTCGCGCACCACGGAACGGCTGACATTCAGCTGTTCGGCCAGCTGCTGTTCGGTGGGCAGGCGCGATTCGGCCGCGAGGCGACCGGATTCGATTTCGGCACGAATGGCGCTGACGACCCGTTCGACCAGAGAATCGGGGCGCTGGAGTTCAAGCATGGGAGTCTGCTCATAAGTCAGGTTGTCAGACAATGACCGAGCTGGATTTCCGTGTCAACACCGCGCTGCCATGGTCAATGCCGTTCAGCCGAGGAAACAGGCCATTGAAAACAGCGCATCACCTGCAGGCGCCGACCTGCCGGCAATGAGGTCCCTGAGGCTTGCAGCGATCTGCATGGTCCCATCGCTGGCAAGCCAGCTCCTACAAGGTGGGTAGTCGGCGCATATGCCCTGTCTGGCCCGAATCCTGTGGGAGCCGGCTTGCTGGCGATGGCAATCGCAAGATCGATGCAATTCCCACCGGCCTCAATCGCTGGCAAGCCAGCTCCCACAGGGTTGGTGCTTGGCGCATATGCCCTGTCTGGCCCGAATCCCGTGGGAGCCGGCTTGCTGGCGATGGCAATCGCAAGGTCGATGTATTTCCCACCCCCCAGGAAGGTATCTGGAGGGCGCGATCCTCAGAGCAAGCCCAACCGCCCGGCCGCCCGTTCGGTGATCAGGCCGCGCTGGCGGCGCGATTCCACCACCCGCTGCCGGGCGATGGCGAGGATCGCCTCGGGAGCGGTTTCCGGGCTACCGGAATTGAACGGTGGCGCCGGTGCGTATTCCAGCTGCAACTGGATCGCCTGGGCTTCCTCGGCGCCCACCAGTTCGCTGACCAGGGTCAGGGCGAAGTCGATCCCGGCGGTGATGCCGCCGCCAGTCAGCAGGTTGCCGTCACGGACCACGCGCTCCTTCACGGCTATCGCGCCGAGGGTCGTCAGCATGTCGTGATAGGCCCAGTGGGTGGTGGCCTTGCGTCCGCGCAACAGGCCGGCGGCGCCGAGCACCAGCGAACCGGTGCAGACCGACGTGACATAGCGCGCCTGCTCGGCCTGTCGGTTGATGAAGGCCAGCGTCTCGGGATCTTCCATCAACGCTCCCACACCGGCACCACCGGGGACACAGATCACGTCCAGCGCCGGACAGTCGGCAAAGGTGGTGGTCGGGGTGAAGGGCAGGCCGGTGCTGGACTTCACCGTTTCGAGGTCTTTCCAGACCAGGTGCAATTTGGCATCCGGCAGCGAGGCGAGGACATCGTAAGGACCGGTCAGGTCCAGTTGTTGCACGTTGGGGAACAGCAGAAAGCCGATGTGCAGCGTCATGTCGAAAGCTCCTCGTGAAGGGATAAGCGGGTCCGGCGTGTGTGGACGGCTTCACTCTAGTCCCGTAGCATTTGGCGAATGCGCCATACAGCCCACTTTTTACGCCAATCATCATGAACAGACCCCGCATCATTCAGGTACTGGCTTTTCCCAATGTGCAGGTGCTCGATGTCACCGGGCCGCTGCAAGTGTTTGCTTCGGCCAACGATCTGGTTCGTTCCCAGGGCCTGCCGTTGCCCTATGCGCCGCGAGTGATTGCCGCCCAGGCCGGGCCGGTGATGAGTTCGGCCGGCCTGGCGCTGGTGGCCGAGCCGCTGCCGGCGGCGACGACACCCTGCGACAGTCTGATCATCGCCGGTGGCTGGGGCACCTACGCCGCTGCCGAGGACCCGCTGCTGGTGGAGTGGGTGCGCCAGCAAGCCGCCTGCGCCCGACGGGTCGCCTCGGTGTGCACCGGGGCATTCCTGCTGGCGGCCAGCGGCTGGCTGGATGGGCGGCGGGTGGCGACGCACTGGACTCGCTGCGAGCAGTTGGCCGAGCAATACCCGAAGTTGCAGGTCGAGCCCAATCCGATCTTTATCAATGACGGACCGGTCTGGACGTCCGCCGGAGTCACCGCCGGTATCGACCTGTCCCTGGCGTTGGTGGAGCAGGACCTGGGGCGGTCGATGGCGCTGGAAGTGGCCCGGCACCTGGTGGTGTTTCTCAAGCGTCCGGGTGGTCAGTCGCAGTTCAGCGCGACCTTGTCCCTGCAGAAGTCCGGCAACCGTTTTGGCGACCTGCACGCGTGGATCGCCGAGCACCTGGCGATGGATCTGTCGATTCCGGTCCTGGCGCAACAGGTGGGCATGAGCGAGCGCAGTTTTGTCCGCCACTACCGCACGGAAACCGGCCAGACGCCGGCCCGTGCCATCGAGAACCTCCGTGTGGAAAGCGCTCGTCGCCTGCTCAGCGATACCGCCACGCCGATCAAGCGGATCGCCGCCCGCTGCGGCTTTGGCAGCGAGGAGACCTTGCGTCGCAGTTTCCTGCGGGCCCTGGGTGTGACACCCCAGGCCTATCGCGAGCGCTTCAGTGGCAGCGGGCTGGCGAGAGCGGACGCCTGAACGATCGTTCCCGCGCTCCTGCGTGGGAATGCCTCCCGGGGCGCTCCGCGTCCGCGTTTGTGGCAAGAGTCAAACCTTGATGCGCCGCCCCTGCAACACTTCCTGTTCGCGCCCGGCACTGTTGACGTTGACGGTGCGGGCGAAGCTCAGCTGATCGCCGTCGAACACACAGAGCACTCGGTCGCGAAACGCGGTCTGCGGGTAGATCCAGGTCATTTCCAGGGTCTTGCCATCCAGCCAGCGAGCACCGGCGACGATCTGCGCGCCCTTGAATTCGTAACCGTGGTGCAGGGCCCGTCCCGGCATATTGGTGACGCCGCGCAGCCACTGCCCGATGCCTACCTCCAGGGCATGGCTGGCATGGGTATCGGTCAGCTGGAACCGCAGCAGATTGTCTTCAAAGGCAAAGGACAGCTGGCGGACGCCGAGGTTGTTGGCCTGCACCTCGAAAACCCCCGAAGGGGCCGCTGAGGGCGCGCCGCTGGAAACCAGCACCGGGGTTTCGCCCATGCGCGCCAGGCGCTGTTGCAGTCGTGCATCCGCCTCCGGGCGCGGTTGCCTGTCGTTGCCGAAGGCGGCCGGGAAGTGGCGTTCGATAAAGGGAATCACCTCGGCGGAATTCTTCATGCCGCCGACGATGGCGAGGGTGGCGCCGTATTCGGGAAACACCATGGCCATCTGCACGAATACGCCGACGGCGGTATAGGCGTGGCGTGGCTTGATCGCCCAGTGGTAACCGTAGCGGCTGTCCGGGCCACCTTGTGGGCGGGTGGCCGCCTCGACCCAGTCCGCCGGCAGGATCCGCCGGCCTTCCCACATCCCGCCCTGGGCATGCAGGATCGCCAGCTTGAGCATCGCCCAGACCGGCGCGGTCAGGCCGTTGCCGCCGGGATTGACGCCATCGGGACCGATGGCCCAGCGCTCGTTGTCGATGCCCAGCGGGACGAACAGGCGGGGCTTGAGGTATTCGTGCAGGGTCTGTCCGGTCACCCGGTTGATCAGGGCCGAGAGCATGTAGCTGGCGGCACTGGTATAGACGTAATGGTTGCCGGGGGCATAGGCCAGGGGGATCTTGAAGTACTCGGTGATCCAGCTGGTGTCGATGGCGCGCCATACCGACCCCGAGGTGTTCGAGGCATGGCCGGTGCGCATGGTCAACAGGTGCTCGACGGTCAGGTCCGCCAGCCGCGGGTCGGCATCGGCCGGCAGATGCTCGGGAAAGAACGCCGCCACCCGGTCATCCAGCTTCAACAGGCCTTCTTCCACGGCCAGGCCGATGGCGCAGGCGGTGAAGCTCTTGGCCACCGAATGCAGGACGCGGGGTTCGTTCGGGTCGCAGGGCCAGCTCCAGCCTTCGGCGACCACATGGCCGTGGCGGTGCAGCATCAGGCCATGCAGGTCGAGGCCGGCGGCCTGGACTTCGTCGAGGAAGGCGCGCACATGGTCGGCATCGATGCCGACACTGCCGGGGGTGGCGCGGGGCAGGCCGTCGTGGGAGGTGCGGGGTAGGGTGGGTGTTGCGCAATCGCTAGGCATGGACAGGCTCGGCGTCTTCGGGGGAGGAGTGGATCAGCGGGTACGGTGCACCAGCCGTGAATAGGAAATCAGCATGCTGGTCAGCTCCTGGCTGACGCTGGTCAGCGGCGAGGCGCGACGGCTGATCAGGCAGACATCGCGCGACGCCAGGGGCTCTTCGATGGCGATGGTGGTCAGGGCGCTGGAAAACAGTTTCATCCCCGGCAGCATGCGTGGCTCGATGGTCAGGTAGTCGGTTTCCGAGACGATGTGCAGGGTTTCCAGCAGCGAGTCGGTGGTGATGGCGATCTTCGGCGGCGCCAGGCCCTGGGCGCGAAACAGTTCGGTCAGGCGGTTTTCCGCGCCGCCCACCACGCCTGCCGGGCGCACGCTGATCCACTGGCAGTCGGTGAGGGCCTGTACCGAGCGGGCCTGGGCCTGGGGGTGCCCCTTGCGCGCGATGATGCCGGCGTTGGAGCTGTAGAGGCGGTCGATGGACAGGTCGATATCGCTGACATTCGGGGCCAGCGGGCAGAGCACGAAATCCAGGCGGCCGTCGCGGACCTTTTCGATCAGGCCTTTGGTCGAACCGCTCGCCACGTGCACCTGCATGCGCGGGAAGCGCTGGGTGAAGCTGCTCAGCACCGGCAGGAGCAATTCGGCCAGGGGCTCGGAGGTCACGCCCAGGGCGATATGGCCTTCGGGTTCGCCTTTCCAGGGTTGCAGGTCGAGCAGGGCACGTTCGCAATCGAGGGTGATGGAGCGGGCGCGGATCAGGAACACCTCGCCGGCCGGAGTCAGGTTGATGCCCTGGTTCGAGCGCTGCAGCAAGACCACGCCGAGTTCTTTTTCCAGGGTCTGGATCGATTGCGTCAGGGTACTTTGGGCGACATCCAGTTGGCGTGCGGCAGAACGGAAACTGCCCTTTTCAACCACGGAACAGAACGCGCGAAGATGGGTGAGAGTCATGACGGTCGGCCTCGTTTCGTTCGTTATTGATCAAGCTGTTCCAGTTGTTGTGTGCACGACGTTAATTATCGAATGAGAATTGTTTGTAGGGCGAAAACCGGGTCGTCCAATAATGCACCGGCCGCAGCTTATCGGATGCGAATTGGCCTTGAAAGATCGGTATTGACGATCAGGTTCAGTATTTCTGATCACTGAAATCGCAATTTTTTCCGCTCCAGGGCCCGATTTCTCGGTAGGGTTGAGCCATGACCACAACGGACTAGGGGTTGATCGCCTGGACCGATCCCGATCACTCCGAGCGTTCTTCTCAAGTTCCTCGGGTTGCTTCTAAGATCGGTTCCGGAACATGAACACGGTGTCGGGGCATTGATTGGAAATACCCGCGTCAGTGAGTCTGACCAAATATTATCAATACCCGGTTATTGATAAACGAAAGGTTATAAGCGATTCGATAGTGCCGCGGCCTATGGGATAAGCGCGATTAAAACAACAACAAATCATGAGGTGTTCGGCCGTGCCTGTTCTTGGGTCCTGCCAGCGTCCGAACCCGAGCTTAAGGATCATTTAGGGTGCATTTATCATGAATAAGACTTTAATCCTGGCTGGCGCCTTGTCAGCTGCGCTGATAGGCACCGCTCACGCCGAGAATCTGTTGAAGGTGGCGTTGAACGCCGACATTCGCAGCACCGAGCCAGGAGTCAACCGTGACACCAACTCCGACGCGATCATCCTGCACATCACCGAAGGACTGGTGGCCTTCCGTGAAGATGCGACCGTCGGTCCGCTGCTGGCCAAGGATGTGCAGATGTCCGATGACGGCCTGCGCTACACCTTCCATCTGCGTGATGGGGTGAAATTCCAGAACGGTGCGCCGTTGACCTCGGCCGAAGTGCTGTGGACCTGGAAGCATTACCTGGACCCGAAGACCCAATGGCGCTGCGCCCCCGAGTTCGACGGCCATGGCGGCGCGAAAATCGTCGATATCAGTGCGCCGGATGCACTGACCGTGGTGTTCACCCTCGACAAGCCCAACGGCCTGTTCCTTACCAGCACCGCGCTGCCTGAATGTGGCGGCAGCGGCATCCTGCACCCGGACTCGGTGGTGGACGGCCAGTGGAAGGCGCCCATCGGCACCGGTCCGTTCCGCCTCGGTGAGTGGAAGCCCGGCCAGTATGTCGAACTGCTGCGCAACGCCAACTACACCCCGCGGGATGAAAAGGCCCCGGACGGTTACACCGGCAACAAGAGCACCAGCCTGGACCGCGTCCGCCTGCTGGTGATTCCGGACCCGGCGGCGGCCAAGGCGGCATTGCTGTCGAAGAACGTCGACCTGCTGATCGATGTCACCCCGCTGGACGCTACCGAACTGGCCGCCAGTTCCGGCATCAAGGTCACCTCCAGCGGCACCATGTCGGTCAATGCCCTGCTGTTCCAGACCCGTGATCCGCTGCTCAAGGACGTGCGCCTGCGCCAGGCCATCGCCCATGCCCTGGACTCCGCGCAGATCGTCGCCGCGCTCACGGGGGGACGCTCCCAGGCCAATAACTCGATGGTCGCCAGCGGCAGTCACTATCACAAGGCGACGCAGCACCTGGGCTTCAACTTCGACCCGGCGAAAACCGCGCAACTGCTGCGCGAGGCCGGTTACAAGGGCGAGCCGATCAAGCTGATCGTCAACAAGCGCTACGCCGCGATCTTCGACATGGGCGTGTTCGTCCAGGCCATGGCCAAGGCCAGCGGCATCAACCTGGAACTGGAAACCCTGGAGTGGGGCACCCAGCTCGAACGCTACCAGACCGGCAACTACCAGATGATGGCTTTCCCGTATTCCGAGCGCCTGGACCCGGCCCTGAGTTTCGACTCGGTGACCGGCGACAAGGACAAGGAACCGCGCAAGGTCTGGGATAACCCCGAGGCGCGCCAGTGGCTGCGCGAGGCCCAGCGTGAATCCGATATCGACAAGCGCCAGGCGCTGTTCGACCAGTTGCATCGACAGATGCTCAAGGATGTACCGATGATCCCGATGTACAACGGCAACGCGATTGCCGCCTCCCGCGATTACGTGCAGGGCCTGCGCACCTGGCCGGTGTCCAAGCCGCGGCTGTGGACCGTCAGCGTGCCTGCGTCCGGGAGTAACTGAGGATGTTGCGTTTCATCGTTCAACGGCTGGCAATGGCGATCCCGACCTTGCTGCTGATCTCGCTGATGGTCTTCGCGATCATCCGCCTGGTGCCGGGTGATCCGGCCCTGTTGATGCTCGGCGACATGGCCGACGCCCACAGCCTGGAAGTCACCCGTGCCGCCCTGGGGCTGGACCAGCCGCTGCCGTTGCAGTTCGTGATCTGGCTCAAGGCCGTGTTCAGCGGCGACCTGGGCCATTCGATCACCACCAGCGAGGCGGTGCTGCCACTGATCCTCGAGCGCTTCCAGGTCAGTGCCGGGATCGTCCTGGTGTCGGTGCTGCTGGCGGCCCTGATCGCGGTGCCCGCCGGCCTGCTGTCGGCCTGGAAACAGAACAGCACGCTGGATTTCGGCGTGGTGTCGACGGCCACGCTGCTGCTGTCGATCCCCAGCTTCTGGCTCGGCCTGCTGCTGCTCTATGCCTTCGGTATCAAGCTGGGCTGGTTGCCGGTGGTGGGCTACGTGTCGTTCGGTACGGCGCCGTGGCAGGCCCTGAGCTACATCGTCCTGCCGATCGTCACCCTGACCCTGGTGGAACTCGGGGCGATCACGCGGATGGCCCGGGCCAGCGCCATTGAGGTGCTGCGCCTGGAGTACATCACCCATGCCCGGGCCAAGGGCCTGTCGGAGCGGGCGGTGTTGTGGCGCCACGCGCTGCGCAACTCCTTTGCGCCGACGCTGACCCTGATCGGCCTGATCCTCGGCAACCTGCTCAGCGGTATCGCCGTGCTGGAAACCGTGTTCACCCTGCCGGGTATCGGCCGCCTGATGGTCGATGCCATCTACGCCCGGGACTACCCGGTGCTGCAAGGCTGCCTGCTGCTGGTGACCTTTGTCTATGTGCTGGTCAACCTGTTGGTGGACCTGCTGTACCCGCTCTTCGACCCCAGGGTTAAGTTATGAATAAGCCTCTTCCTGCCGCGCCCGAGGTGCTGCTGCCGGCGCCGGTGCGTGCTTCCAGGTCCTGGCGTGTGCCGCCGTTGAACGCGCTGATCGGCGCGATCCTGCTGGCCGTGCTGTTGATCATGGCCTTGCTCGGCCTGGTCTGGACGCCCCACGATCCCCTGAGCCTGAACCTGCTGGCACGCTTGCAGGCACCGACGGCCGCCCACTGGCTGGGCACCGACGAATATGGTCGCGATGTGTTGAGCCGGTTGATGATCGGCGCGCACACCAGCCTGTGGGTCAGCATTCTCACCGTGACCCTGGCGATCAGTGCCGGGACGTTGCTGGGCCTGCTGGCCGGCTTCCTGCGCGGCTGGGTCGACCGTGGCCTGATGATGGTCAACGACGCCTTGCTGGCATTTCCCGGCATCCTGCTGGCCCTGGGCCTGATGGCGATCATCGGCCCGAGCCTGTACGGCATCGTCTTCGCCCTGAGCCTGGCCTACACCCCTTCGGTGGTGCGGGTGGTGCGCGGCACGGTGCTGTCGCTGCGGGAGAAAGAGTTCGTCGAAGCCTCGCGGGTCATCGGCAACTCCGAGCTGTACACCATGTTGCGGCATATCGCGCCCAACTGCGTGGCCCCCGTCTGTGTGCTCGCCACCAGCATGTTCGGCTGGGCGATCCTCGCCGAAAGCTCCCTGAGCTTCCTCGGCCTGGGCGTGCCGCCACCGGCGGCGACCTGGGGCAACATGCTGGCGGCCAGCCGCCCGTATATCGCCACGGCCAGTTGGCTGGGGCTGTTTCCCGGAGCCTGCATCGCCATGGCGCTGCTGGCGTTCAACCTCTGTGGCGACGCCTTGCGTGATCGTCTCGACCCGCGGATGAGCAAGTGACCATGACCACGACCGATGTATTGCTGGCGGTTGATCAGCTGAAAATCCGCGTGGGCAGCCACGGCCCGTTGGCGGTCAACGACCTGAGCTTCACCATCGCCCCCGGCGAGATCGTCGCGCTGGTGGGCGAATCCGGCAGCGGCAAGACCATGGCCGCCCGTGCCGCCATCGGCCTGTTGCCGCCGCCCCTGGAGCACTGCGGCGGCCAGGTGCGCTTCCAGGGACATGACCTCAATCAGCTTACGCCCGAGCAACTGCGGGCCTTGCGCGGGGCGAAGATCGGCATGGTGTTCCAGGAACCCATGGTCTCCCTCAACCCGTCGATGAGCATTGGCGAACAGATGGCCGAGGGCCTGCGCCTGCACACGCTGTTGAGCGACGCGCAGATTCGCCAGCGCAGCCTGGAGATGCTCGGTCATATCGGCATCAAGGATGCCGAGCGCTGCCTGGCCGCCTATCCCCATGAGTTCTCCGGCGGCATGCGTCAGCGGATCATGCTCGCTTCGGTGATGCTGTTGCGCCCGGCGCTGCTGATCGCCGACGAGCCGACCACCGCCCTGGACTGCCTGGCGCAACTGGACGTGTTGAAGCTGATGCTGGAGCTGACCCGCGAGCAGGGCACGGCGATTCTGTTTATCAGCCATGACCTGTCCCTGGTGGCGCGTTATGCCGACAAGGTGGTGGTGATGCGCGAGGGCCGCGCGGTGGAGCAGGGCAGCATCCAGCAGATCCTGCTGGCGCCCAAGGCCGAGTACACCCGCCAGTTGCTGGAGGCGCTGCCCCGGCGCGGCGAACTGGCCGAGCTGCCGAAGGCGGATGGGCCGTTGCTGACGGTCAGGGACGTGTGCATCGAACACCCCGGCCCGCGCAGCCTGTGGGGGCGCAGCCAGCCCAAGCGCGTGGTGCATTCGGCCAACCTGACCATCGCGCCGGGGGAGACCCTGGCCCTGGTGGGCGGCAGCGGGTCCGGGAAGACCACCCTGGGCCGGGCGATCGTCGGCCTGAACAGCGCCTGTGCCGGCGCCATCGAGTTCGAAGGCGTGGACATTCTCAAGGCCGGCAACCGCGAGCATCGCCTGCAGTGCCAGATGATTTTCCAGGACCCGTATTCGTCCCTCGATCCACGCATGAAGATCGGCGACATCCTGGCCGAACCGCTGCGCCATGTGCCCGGCATGACTCCCGCGCAAAAGCGCGAACGGGTCACCAGGACGCTGGCGGATATCGGCCTGGCCGAGCAGTTCGTCGACCGCTTCCCGCACCAGCTGTCCGGTGGTCAGCGCCAGCGCGTGGCGATCGGCCGGGCGCTGGTCCGTCACCCGCGGCTGGTGATCGCCGATGAACCGATCTCGGCCCTGGACATGACCATCCAGAAGCAGATTCTCGAACTGTTCGAACGCCTGCAGGCGCAGTACGGCTTCGCCTGCCTGTTTATCTCCCACGACCTGGCGGCGGTGGAGCGCATTGCCCATCGGGTCGCGGTGATGAGCGAGGGGCGAGTGGTGGAGATGGGCAGTCGCGACGAGATCTTCGACCGACCGCAACATCCCTATACCCGCAAGTTGCTGGCCGCCGCCAGCCCCCTGGAGAAACTGGACAACGGTGGCTATCGCATCCGCCCGGCCCCCGTCCCGCTAGCGCTGTAACCCAGGACTGACTTCACCCGCCGCGCAAATCGTCGATTTGCGCGAATGGCGAAGCCATGCCCGAAGAACAAGAAAAACACCCTACCTCTCGACACTGCCAGGAGCTAAAAAAATGAAAAAATCCCTGACTCATCTCATCACCGGCGTGGGCGTCGTCAGCAGCGGGATCCTCCCGTCGCTGGCCCATGCCGAGTTCATCAAGGACAGCAGCGGCGCGCTGGAATTGAAGAACTACTACTTCAACCGCGACTACCGTGAAGAAGCCTCGCAGTCGATGCGCAACGAATGGGCGCAAGGTTTCATTCTCGGCATCAAGTCCGGCTTCACCGAAGGCACCGTGGGTTTCGGCCTGGACCTGACCGGCATGCTCGGGGTCAAGCTCGACTCCAGCCCCGACCGTTCCGGCACCGGGCTGCTGCAGCGCGACAGCGACAAGCGCGCGTCCGACGAGTATTCCAAGCTGGGGGTGACCGCCAAGGCCCGTTTCGCCAAGAGCGAACTGCGCGTGGGCTACCTGGTCCCGGACCTGCCGACCCTGCAACCCAACACCAGCCGGCTGTTCCCGCAGTCGTTCAGCGGTACCCAGCTGATCTCCAATGACATCAGCAACCTCAAGCTGAGCCTCGGCCAACTGGACCAGGCCAAGGACCGCGACTCGACCAACTACGAAGACATGAAGCTGACCACCGTCAGCAAGGTCTACAAGAGCACGGCCCTGAGCGACAAGTTCCGCTTCGCCGGCGGCGACTACTCGCTGACCCCCAATACCCTGCTCAGCTACCACTACGCCGAGCTGGACAGCATCTACCACCAGCAATACGTGGGGTTCAAGAACAGTTTCGGCCTGGGGCCGGGCGCGCTGAAAACCGACATACGCTACTTCAAGGCCGACAAGGATGGCGCCGGCCTGGCCGGTGATGTCGACAACCGTGCCCTGAGTACGCGCCTGACCTACCAGTACAAGGGCCACAGTATCGGCGGCGGCTTCCAGCGGCAGTACGGCACCACGCCGTTCACCTATCTGGACGGCTCCATCACCTACCTGTTCACCGAGTACCAGTTCAGCAACTTCACCCAGACCCGGGAACAGGCCTGGCACGCCCGCTACGACTACAACTTCGCCGACATCGGCCTGCCGGGCCTGACCTTCGGCGCCAAGTACGCCAAGGGCGATTCGGCCGAAGTCCTCGGTTTCAACGGCGAGGGCCGCGAATGGGAGCGTGACCTGGACATCGCCTACGTGGTGCAGACCGGTCCGTTCAAGGGCGTGTCGATGCGCTGGCGCAACGCCCTGGCCAAGGGCAACTACTTCAACGACGTCAACGAGAACCGCGTGCTGCTGGGTTACACCATCGCCCTCTGGTAACAGGGCCCGCCGATCACTCCCATGCGCATCGTGGGAGTGATCCCGGCGGGGGCGGTCGTGATCGGAACAACAGATCGAGATAGCCCTGGCCGCCCTTACTGGTGATCACCGCTGCTCGCTACTATTTCCACGGCATCCGTCACTCGAATATCGAGACTTCTGGTTTATGAAACTTAATCAACACCCCTTGCTGCAAGCGACACAGGGTACCCACAGGCACGTGGAGAGTGAGCATTACGGTGCACTGGGGGCCGCGCGGAAAATCTACATCCAGGCGGCGCTGCACGCCGACGAGACGCCGGCATTGCTGGTGGCCGCCCGGTTGCGTCGGCAACTGGCGGAGCTCGAAGACGCCAACCGCCTGAATGCCGAAATCGTCCTGGTGGCGGTGGCCAACCCGGCGGGCCTGAGCCAGTACATCATGGGTGCCCCGAGCGGGCGTTTCGAGCTGGGCAGCGGGCGCAATTACAACCGTGGTTTCCCGGTGCCCTACCAGGAGATCGCGGGCAAGATCGAGTCCCGGCTGGGCCAGGACATCGACGCCAACCGGCAACTGATTCGCCAGGCCTGGGGCGAGTGCCTGCGGGCCGCCGAGCCGATGGATGAGTTCCAGTCGTTGCAGCGCACCCTGATGCTGCTGGCCCATGATGCCGACATCGTGCTCGACCTGCATTGTTCCCGCGAAGCGGCCATGCACGTCTACACCGGGGAAACGGTGTGGCCGACGGTCGAACCCCTGGCCCGCTATATCGGCGCCGAGGTTTCCCTGCTGGCGACCGATTCCCAGGCCAACTCGTTCGACGAGGCGTTGTACCTGCTGTGGCTGAACCTGCGCGAGCGCTTCGGCGCGCGTTTCCCGATTCCCGACAGCAGCGTCGCGGTGACCATCGAACACCGCGGTCAGCGCGACGTTTCTTATGCCCTGGCCGAACACGATGCCACGGCGATCATCGATTACCTGACTCACCTGGGGGCTATCGAAGGCACCCCGCGACCGCTGCCGGAACTGCGTAACCCGGCCACGCCCCTGGCGGGCAGCGAGCAGTTCTATTCGCCCTGCGCCGGCGTGCTGGTCCACCGCGCCGCGGTCGGCAGTCGCATCGAAGCGGGCGAGCCGCTGTTCGATATCGTCGACCCGCACAGCGGCAAGGTCACCACCCTGAACAGCCACAACACCGGCGTGTTGTACATGCGTCGCGACGTTCGCTTCGTCAAGCCGGGCGATCCCCTGGGCCGGGTCTCCGGTGCCACGCCGATTCGCAGCGGCAAGTTGCTCAGCGCTTGATCCTCGAATAGCTGATCGTTCCCGCGCTCTGCGTGGGAGTGCATCCCGTGACGCTCCGCGTCAACTCCAGGCGCACTTGAAGCGGGACGCGGAGCGTCCCGGGCGGCGCACCCACGCAGAGCGTGGGAGCGATCCTTGAAACCATTCATTTTTTGTTATCTGGCAGGACTTTCCCATGCAACCGAATCCGGCGATCACCCTGGAAAAGCGCTTTTGCGCCCACAATTACTCACCCCTGGAAGTGGTCATCGTCCAGGGTGAAGGCGTCTGGGCCATCGGCGATGACGGCCGGCGCTACCTGGACATGATGTCGGCCTATTCCGCCGTCAGCCACGGCCATGCCCACCCGCGTATCCGTGCGGCGGCGATGGCGCAGATCGACAAGGTCAGCGTGGTCTCGCGGGCGTTCTACAGCGAGCCGCTGGGCAACTTCCTGCAGACCCTGTGCCGCATCAGCGGCTTCGATTCGGCCCTGCCGATGAACAGCGGTGCCGAAGCGGTGGAAACCGCGATCAAGGCGGCGCGCCGCTGGGGCTACCGGATCAAGGGCATCGCGGCCAACCAGGCGAAGATCGTCGTCGCCGACAACAACTTCCATGGCCGCACCTCGACCATCGTCGGGTTCTCCTCGGAGCCGGCGTACAAGGCCGATTTCGGTCCGTTCTGCAACGGGTTCAGCGAAGCCCGCTTCGGCGATATCGAGAGCTTCCGCGCGGCCATTACCGCTGATACCTGTGCGGTGCTGATCGAGCCGATCCAGGGCGAGGCCGGGATTCGCCTGCCGCCCGCCGGTTTCCTGCGCGAGTTGCGCCAGCTGTGCGATGAAACCAATACCTTGCTGATCCTCGATGAGATCCAGTCGGGCCTGGGCCGGACCGGCAAGTGGTTCGCCTTCGAGCACGAAGGCATCCGCCCGGACGCGCTGATCCTCGGCAAGGCCCTGGGCGGCGGGATCATGCCGGTGTCGGCGTTCGTCGCCGACCACCCGATCATGGACCTGTTCGATGCCGGCAGCCACGGCTCCACGTTCGGCGGCAACCCGCTGGCGGCGGCCATCGGCCTGGAGGCGCTAAAGGTGCTGGAGGACGAGGGCCTGATCGACAATAGCGCGCAACTGGGCCGGTACCTGGTGGAGCGCCTGACCGCCCTTGGCTCGCCGGCCATTCGCGAGATCCGCGGGCGTGGCCTGTGGGTCGGGGTCGAGCTGGACCGCGATGCCCGGCCGATCTGCGAAGCGCTGCTGGCCGAGGGGGTGCTGACCAAGGAAACCCACGAAAACGTGCTGCGCATCGCGCCGCCGCTGTCCATCAGTCGCGAAGAGCTGGACTGGGGCCTGGAGCGCATCGAGCGCGTGTTCAAACAACTGGTCTGACTTGAGTCCCCGTATGAGCGAATTTCTCAGCCACCTCGACATTGATCAGCAACGCTTCGCCTATCTCGACCTGCACAAGTTGCTGACGCCCGGGCAACTGGCACGGTTGCCGTATTCGCTGCGCATCCTCCTGGAAAACATCGCCCGCTGCGCGCCGGCGGCGCTGCCCGGGGTGCTGGCGCGGGCCACGGGGAACGGTGCCGATTGCGAGGTGCCGTTCCAGCCCAATCGGCTGATGTTCCATGACACCACCTGCCTGCCGGCCCTGGCGGATTTTGCCGGCATGCGCGACGTGGTGGCCGAGTTGGGTGGCGATCCGCGGGCGGTGAACCCGTCGATTCCGGCGGTGCTGACCATCGACCATTC
Organism: Pseudomonas sp. Mn2068; assembly: GCF_049319725.1. Taxonomy (NCBI): domain Bacteria; kingdom Pseudomonadati; phylum Pseudomonadota; class Gammaproteobacteria; order Pseudomonadales; family Pseudomonadaceae; genus Pseudomonas; species Pseudomonas sp. Mn2068. The sequence goes on from NZ_JBMOUG010000002.1 coordinate 106,072, forward strand.
GGTGATCGTCGAACACTACGCCGAGGCCGGCGCGGTGGAGGCCAACCTGGCGATCGATTTCCGTCGCAACAGCGAGCGCTATCGGTTTATCAAGTGGGCCCAGGCCAGCCTGGACAATTTCAAGGTGATACCGCCGGGCACCGGGATCATTCACCAGATGAACATGGAGTCGATTGCCCAGGTGGTCTGGGAGTCGAGCATGGCCGACGGCCAGGTGCTGCTGCACCCGGACTGCATGGTCGCCACCGACAGCCACACGCCGATGATCAACGCCATCGGTGTGCTGGGCTGGGGCGTCGGCGGCCTGGAAGGGCAGGCGGCGATGCTCGGCGAACCGGTGCCGATTCCCTATCCACAGGTGGTGGGGATCCGGGTCAGCAATGCCTTGCGCCCCGGCGTCAGCGCCACCGATCTGGCATTGACCGTGACCGAGTTGCTGCGCCGGCGCAGCATGGTGGGCAAGTTCGTCGAGTTCACCGGGCCGGGCCTGGCGTCCCTCAGTTGGGCGGCACGGGGCACGGTCGCCAATATGGCGCCGGAGTACGGCGCCACCGTGGTGTTTTTCCCGTTCGATGACGAAACCCTGTCCTATCTCACCCTCAGCGCACGCCCGACCGCCCTGCTCAGCAAGGTGTCGGCGTATATGGCGGCGCAGTCGCTGTGGCGTCGGGAAAGCGATCCCGAGCCGCAGTTCGACGAGCTGATCGAGCTGGACCTGGCCACGGTCGAGCCCAGCGTCGCCGGCCCTCACCAGCCGCACCAGCGCCAGTCCCTGGCGACGGCGGCGGCCTCGTTTCACCAGCAGATCCCCACCGATACCGGGCAGCGCTTTTTCGAGCCGTCGTTCGATGTGCCCATCGGCCATGGCGCGGTGGTGATGTCGGCCATCACCAGTTGCACCAACACCGCCAACCCGGCGCAGATGATCCAGGCCGGCTTGCTGGCCCGCAATGCCCGGGCCCGAGGGGTGGGGCGCAAACCCTGGGTCAAGACATCCTTGTCTCCCGGCTCGCGAGTGGTCGCCGATTACCTGGAGGACGCCGACCTGCTACGGGATTTCGCCGCGGTCGGTTTTGAACTGGCGGGCTTCGGCTGCATGACCTGCATCGGCAACTCCGGCAGCCTGGAAAGCCATGTGGAGGCCTTTGCCGACCAGGGCCTGAAAGGCGTGGTGGTGCTTTCGGGCAACCGCAATTTCGAAGGCCGGGTCAATCCCAGGGTCCCTGCCGGCTACCTGGCGTCGCCGGCGCTCTGCGTGGCCTATGCGATTGCCGGCAGCATCGATATCGACGTATCGAGCCAGCCACTGGCCGTGGATCGGGACGGCCGGCCGGTGTACCTGCACGAGCTGATGCCGGACGAGGCCGAGGTGGCGGCGCTGGTGAGCAGGGTGGTACGGCCGTCGCTGTTCCGCCAGCGCCAGGAATTGCTCTGGCAGGGCACCCATCACTGGCAGGCCCTGGAAGCCGATGGCAGCGTGCAGTTCGCCTGGCAGCCGCAGTCCACCTACCTGCGTCGCCCGCAGTACCTGGCGGGAATCGGCGCCGAGCCCGCGGCCTCGCTGTCCATCGCCAATGCCCGCGCCCTGGTGGTACTGGGCGACAATGTCACCACCGACCATATCTCGCCGGCCGGGACCATCCCCGCCGAGAGTCTGGCCGGCCACTGGTTGCGCGAGCGCGGCGAAGCCCTGGCGGACCTCAACCAGTATTCGACCCGGCGCAGCAACCATGAGGTGATGGTGCGTGGCGCTTTCACCAATCCGCGCCTGAACAACCTGCTGGATACCGGCCAGCCGGCGCGCCAGGGCGTGTGGGCGTGGAATGCCGACCGCAGCGAATACCTGCCGCTGTACCAGGCGGCGCAGAGTTACATCGCCCGTGGCACGCCAACGGTACTGCTGGCCGGGATCAACTATGGCGCCGGTTCCAGCCGTGACTGGGCGGCCAAGGTGCTCAGCCTGCTGGGTATCAAGGTCGTCGTGGCGCGCAGCATCGAGCGTATTCACCGCAGCAACCTGATCGGCATGGGCGTGCTGCCGCTGGTGTTCAAGAGCGGCGCCGGGGCCATGGACCTGCGCCTGGACGGCAGCGAAGCCCTGACCTTCGAGGGCCTCGATCAACTGAGTGTGGGCGAGAACCCGATCACCCTGGCGATCCGGCGTGCGGACGGTACGCTTTGCTCCACGGAACTGTTGTTGCGCCTCGACTCGTTGCAGGAGCTTGGGTACCTTGAGCACGGTGGTGTATTGCCGTTTGTCGTGCGTAAAACCGTGAAGCGGACTCGCCAAGGAGTGTGATGTGCAGCCGATTGACCCCCAGGTACTGCAACAACTGGCCCCCGACGGTGTTTTGCGGGCCGCGATCAACTACGGCAACCCGGTGCTCGCCCAGCGTGGCGACGATGGCCGGCCCCGTGGCGTTTCCATGAGGCTGGCCGAGGCCCTGGCCGAAGAACTCGGCGTGACCCTGGAGACGCTCTGCTTCGAGGCGGCGGGCAAGGTCTTCGCTGCCTTGGCGCAGGACGCCTGGCGTGTGGCGTTCCTCGCCATCGAACCGGTGCGCGAGCGTGAGATCGCTTTCAGCGCACCCTATGTGATCATCAAGGGTACCTACCTGGTGGCGGCTGACGCGCCGTTCACCGAGGTGGCACAACTGGATGCTCCGGGGCGGCGGATCGCGGTGGGCCAGGGCGCGGCCTATGACCTCTACCTGAGCCGCACCGTGCAGCACGCCGAACTGGTGCGCGCGCCGACCTCGGCAGGTGCGGTGGATCTTTTCATCGAGCGGGGGCTGGACGCGGCGGCGGGTGTGCGTGACTACCTGCGCGGTTTGGTCGATGAGCGTTGGCGGTTGCTGGAAGACGACTTCATGACCATTCGCCAGGCGGTGGCCGTGCCGGTGGCCCATCAGGCCGCAGCGGCGTTCGTCAGGTCCTTTGTCGAGCGGCAGAAGGCGAGCGGGGCGGTGGCAGAGGCGCTACTGGCCAGCGGACAGAGTGCCGAGCTGGTAGCGCCGCGGTGATGGGCGGGAGCGACGTTCGCTAGCTCGGCTCAAGCGCCATGTGGATCAGCGGGAAGGGCTGCCCTTGTCCATCGGTCTGCGAACGGCCGATATCCTTGAAGCCATAGTGCCGATAGAAACCATGGGCCTCGGGGTTCTGCTCGTTGACATCGACGGTCAACGGACCGCAACGCTCGCGCACGAAATCGAGCAGGCGCGTGCCGGTGCCCCGTCCACGCAGGGCCGGCTCGATAAAGAGCATTTCGACCTTGTCGTCGTTGACGCCGATAAACCCGGCCAGGCTCTTGTCGGGCTGCTCTTCGACCCAGACCTGCACCGCCGGCAAGTACAGGTCGCGCACTTGCGGATACAGCGCCTGGATATTCGTTTCATCGAGGAAAGTGTGGGTGGCGCGCACCGAGCGCAGCCAGAGTTCACTGAGGGGAAGGTTGTCGGAAGGGCATCGTTGTCGAATAGTCATGGTCATTCAATCATCGAGGTATTTGTCTGTGAAGTCGGCGTGCGCGCAACGGGCAGGCTCGACAGGAGGAGGTGGCGCCACGGGGTCGAACGTCGCGCGAATCAACGCCTGGACGCCACGACAGCAGGGTTTGCCTGATTGAAGGGAGGTGGATTTTTACAAGACCCCGGCCCTTTGACAAGTCGCGACAGTCTCGTCGGCAAGCTGAAAGTTATTAATAACTGAGCGGCAACTGTTAAAAAGATTAAAGAATGTAAAAGTTTGTATAGTTGCATTTTTTAATAGCCGATTTGTTTGCGCTGACACTGGAGTTTATCGACCCTGGCGCGTCTATAATGCGCGCACTCTATATATCTGCAGATTGTCACTTATGGAAAGTTCGGCATTGAGCAAAGTGTTGCTCGTTGAAGATGACCTCAAGCTTGCGGCCCTGGTGGCGCAATTCCTGTCCCAGCACGGTTTCGACGTACGCACGGTACATCGCGGCGATGTGGCATTGGCGGCTTTCCAGGAGTTCAAGCCACGGATCGTGGTGCTCGACCTGATGCTGCCGGGGCAGAGCGGTTTGCAGGTGTGCCGGGACATTCGCGCCATTGCCGACACCCCCATCGTGATTCTCACGGCCAAGGAAGATGACCTCGACCATATCCTGGGCCTGGAATCCGGGGCCGACGACTATGTTATCAAGCCGATCAAGCCGCCCGTGCTGCTGGCGCGGTTGCGTGCCTTGCAACGTCGGCAGACGCCGGATGCCTCGGCGCGGGGCACTCTCGAATTCGGACGCCTGAGCATCGACCGCAGTTGCCGCGAAGTACGCCTGGCCGGCGAGCTGATCGAACTGACCACCATGGAGTTCGAACTGCTCTGGCTGCTGGCCAATGCCGCCGGGGAAATCCTTTCCCGCGATGACATTCTCAACCGGATTCGGGGCATTGCCTTCGATGGCCTGAACCGCAGCGTCGATGTCTATGTCAGCAAGCTGCGCAACAAGTTGCATGACAATCCCCGCGAACCGGTGTGCATCAAGACCATCTGGGGCAAGGGCTACCTGTTCAATCCGTTCGGTTGGGAGTTGTAGATGCTGCGCCTGTTCCTGCGTCTGTACATTTTCCTGGCGCTGGGTTTCGGTGGCGCTATCTATACGGTCAACTACGTCTTCACCGAGTTGCTCAACGGCCCGACCGAGGCCCTCAACCGTGAGTCGGTGCGGGGCCAGGCCTATGCTCTGGTCAAGGACCTGCGGCCTCTCGACAAGGCCGGTCGCGAGCGGCAATTGCTGGAGTGGAAGCCGCATTACGGGCTGAGCCTGAGCCTGGTGGAGACCGATACCCTGGATCTCACCGAGCGGGAGAAGAAACTGCTGGCCAGCAACCAGCTGGTGGTCCGCGAGCAGTTCACCGAGTACATCACGCGGATCGACGACGGCCCGCAACTGCTGAGTATCAAGCTGCCGCCCGAACCGAGCATGACGGTGCCCTATACCATCGCGGCCTACCTGATGCTCGGGGTCCTGGTGGGGATCGTGCTGTTCTTCTGGGTGCGTCCGCACTGGCGCGACCTGGAACGGCTGCGCCTGGCAGCCCAGCGTTTCGGCAACAATGACCTGAGCGCGCGGCTGCATCTGCCCCGGCGTTCGAACATCTACGAACTGGCCGAGCATTTCAACCAGATGGCCGCGCGTATCGAGGGCCTGATCGACAACCAGCGCGAGCTGACCAACGCGGTGTCCCATGAGCTGCGCACGCCCATTGCGCGGTTGTCGTTCGAGCTGGACCAACTGCGCCAGCATATCGATCCGCAGGTCAGTGGCGAACTGATCAGCGACATGCACGCCGACCTGGGCGAGCTGGAGGACATGGTTTCCGAACTGCTGACCTACGCCAGCCTGGAACACGGTGCCGGGGAGAACCGCCGCGAGATCATCGAGGCCCACAGCTGGCTCGACAGCGTGGTGGGCAGCGTGGCCCTGGAAGCGGAGGCCGCCGGCGTGCAACTGACCATTGCCGCCTGCGAAGTCGAGAGCGTGTGCATCGAGCCGCGTTTCATGGCCCGGGCGGTGATCAACCTGCTGCGCAATGCCATTCGTTATGCCGAAGGGCGGGTGCAGGTATCGTTGACGCGTCATGAAGACCATTACCAGGTGCTGGTCTGTGACGACGGCCCCGGTGTGCCGGCGGAGGGCCGGTTGAAGATCTTCGAGCCGTTCCTGCGCCTGGATGCCAGTCGCGACCGTCGCACCGGCGGCTTCGGCCTCGGGCTGGCGCTGGTGCGGCGGGTTTCGCAATGGCATGGCGGCCACGTCGAGGTGCGGGATTCGCAGTGGGGTGGAGCCTCGTTCCGCCTGACCTGGATGCATGTGGAACAGGCTCGCTGACGGTCGCTTCGACAACATCGCAACCCCGTAGGAGCCGGCTTGCCGGCGATGAGGCCAGTAAGCCTTGCATCGTCTGATCGGCCGCTATCGCCAGCAAGCCGGCTCCTACGGTGAGCGCGTCCGGAAGGTAGGGGCCAGCGGGCCCATCAATCGCGCCACCGATATCAGAAAATCAGGCTGGGAGAGGATTCGGAAGCACGTTTGAAGCGGTAGCCCAGGGCGCTGATGCCCAGCACCTGGCGGCTGACGGTGTCGCCCAGGCCCAGGCCGTTGCCGGCCAGGACCGCGTGGGCGTTGTCGATGGGGGTGAGGATGAACTCCGTCAGTTCCTGCTCGTTGATCCGCCCGCGCAGCAGCAGGAAGCCGTCCTCGACCCGGATACTCACGCCGCTCAGGGCTGCCTCGGGCTCGTCGGAATTGATCACCTGGTACTCGCCCACGGTGTTCAGCCAGCCCCTGGGCAGGGGCACCGGCTCGATGCGCTCGCCGAGGGGCATCAATTGCCCGTGGCTGCGGGCGGTGAGGATCTGCCGGCCCTGGACCGTGGTGACATCCATCTGCAGGCGGCCGAGTTCGCCGAGGTCCACCGGCCAGAAACCCAGCAGTTTTTTCTCGGCGCGCAGCCAGCCCTGTTCATCGCGCAGCAACTCGAAGCGGTTGCCGGCCAGGTCGGCGTACAACCGCTGGCGTTCCTGCCGGATCCGCAGGACCCCGGACGGCGTGGCATAGAATCCCTCCAGCCGTTGCCGGTCGATATCGCTGGGGACCGTACGAGTGCCGGCGGCCACCGTCGCTTCCTCCTCGCAGGCTTCGGTGCAGGCGCTTTGCCCGGCATGGGCCTGGAGCATCATGCGCAGCGAGCGGGTGGTCAGGGAGGCGACCAGTTCGCTGCTGGTGTCGGAATTGGCCATGACGATCACGGCCAGTTGCTGGTCGGGCAGCAGGCTGATCTGCGCGACGAAATCGCCGCTGGCGCCGCTGTGCTGGAACGTGCGTACGCCGGGACCGACCGGCTCGTCGCCGCAGGGTGCGAGGAACCAGCCGAGGCCCATCTGGCAGTCGAAGTCCAGGGCGTTGCCACGGTTTTGCTGGCGGAACATTTCCTGCACCGATTGCGCCTCCAGGATCCGTCGGCCCTTGTAGGTGCCGTCGGCGAACAGCATCTGCACGTAGTGGCTCAGATCGCGGGGACTGGCCCAGAGGCCGCCGGCGGAGAGGTCGCGGATTTCCGTGTCGGGTCGCGGCGAGCCGTTTTGATAACCCTGGGCCCGGAACGGCTGGCGGTCGCCATCGCCGATAAAGCTCGACTGGGTCATTTCCAGCGGCTTGAGCAGGGTTTTCTGCAACTGGTTCTCGAAGCTTTCGCCGCTGCTGCGTTCGATAGCGGCACCCGCCAGGGCATAACCGAGGCTCGAGTAGGCCACCTGGCGGCCGGGCGGGTTGCTCAGCCAGAGGCCCGAGACCCGTTGCGGCAACTGGTCGAGGGCCGACGGCGTGCGCAGGTCGCGCAGGTATTCTCCGGGCAGGCCGGACTGATGGCTGAGCAGGCGGCGCAGGGTCACGGCCTTGTCCGCGTCCTGCTGGCGTTCGTGAAAGCGCGAGCGGACGTAGAACTCCTTGAGGGTGTCCTGCAGCGGCGCATCCAGGCTCAGCCGGCGCTGTTCGACCAGTTGCAGGGCCGCCGTGGCGGTCAGCAATTTGGAGAGGGAGCCGGCGCGAAACGCGGTGTGATCGGTGACCCGCACGCCGTCTTCCTTGTCGGCATAACCGAAGCCCCGGGCCCAGATCAGCTCCTGGCCGGCGACCAGGGCAATGGACAGCCCCGGGACCTTGCGCTCGGCCATTTCCTCGGGGATCTGCGTCTGCAGGTAACGGATGATGCTGCTGTAGTCACCCTTTTCCAGGATCGGTGTCGGCGCCGGTGGCTGGCCGTTGCACCCCATGCTGCCCAACAGGAAGCTGATCAGGGGAAGCGTGCGGAGCGAGCGGAGCATGGGACACCCGGAAGCAATGAGAATAATCCCATCCTAGGGCCGGGGGCGGTGGCGGTCTTTGAGTGCTTTGTCGGGAAACTGTCAAAGAGTGTTAAGTGGCTGGCAAGGCCTCGACTGTCCAGTCAGTCCTGCCCGGGCAGGTGTCATGTCTGTTGATCTAAGCCATACCCTTACGTCCGGTTGCGTATAGGCTGATGGATTATTGGACGTGGTTCTCAATAAAACCGCGGGCATACACGTCTTTTATGAAAGTTATGGCATCATGCCACTAATCTTTTCCCTGATATTCCATACGATGAGCACCGGCCTGTGTCAGTGATTCCCCTACTTGTCTGTGACGACTCCAGCATGGCGCGCAAGCAGGTGCTGCGCGCGCTGCCGGCGGACTGGTCGGTGTCGATCACCGAGGCCAGTGACGGCCGCCAGGGGCTGGAGGCGATACGCCAGGGGTTGGGGCAGGTGGTGCTGCTTGACCTGACCATGCCGGAAATGGACGGTTACCAGGTCCTGGCTGCCATGCGCGCCGAAGGACTGACCGCCCAGGTCATCGTGATTTCCGGGGATGTCCAGGAAGAAGCGGTACGTCGGGTCCGGGCCCTGGGCGCCCTGGCTTTCCTGAAGAAGCCCTTCGACGAAAGCGAGTTGCGCCATACCCTGGGCGAGTTGGGCCTGTTGGGCGCGCCGGGCCAGGCCCTGGCCGCACCGCGCCAGGCACCGAGCGTGGAAATCAGTTTTCGCGACGCCTTTCGCGAAACGGTCAACGTCGCCATCGGCCGTGCCGCCGCGTTGATTGCCAAGGTCCTCGGGGTATTCGTGCAACTGCCGGTGCCCAATGTGAATATCCTCGAAGTCGGCGAGTTGCACATGGCGTTGATGGATGCCGGCAGTTGCCAGCAGCTCACCGCCATCTGCCAGGGTTTTATCGGCAGCGGCATTGCCGGCGAAGCGCTGCTGATGTTCCATGACTCGGAAATCGCCGACATGGCCGAGCTGATGAAGCGCCAGGGGCCCGAGTACTCGGACCTGGAGATGCTGCTGGACCTGTCGAGCGTGCTGATCGGCGCCTGCCTGAGCAGCATCGCCGAGCAGATCGACGTGGTGTTTTCCCAGGGCCACCCGCAGATCCTCGGGCAGCACGCGGCCATCGACGAGCTGATCCGGGTCAACGGGCAGCGCTGGAAAAAGACCCTGGCGGTGGAGATCAGCTACAGCCTGGAAGGGCACGATATCCACTTTGACCTGCTGTTGCTGTTCACGGAAGATTCGATCGAGCGGTTGACCCATAAACTCGCCTACCTGATGAACTGAGCCATGAACGATCACATCGATCTGAACGAGTTCCACTGGTTGCTGGCGATCGTCCAGAGCATCGATGTCGGTGTGGTGGTACTCGATCGCGACTACTGCGTGCAGGTCTGGAACACCTTCATGGAGAACCGCTCCGGGGTGCAGCCCAAGGACGCGAACAACCAGTCCTTCTTCGATCTGTTTCCCGATGTCGACCGCGAATGGTTCAGCCGCAAGGTGGAAAGTGTCGCGACCCTGGGCACCCCGGCGTTCACCATCTGGGAGCAGCGGCCTTACCTGGTGCGGTTCAAGAGCTACCAGCCGATCACCGGTCTGGAAGATTTCATGTACCAGAACACCACGTTGCTGCCGTTGCGCTCCACCGACAGCGAAATCCGCCATATCTGCCTGGTGATCTACGACGTGACCGACGTGGCGACCAACCGCCACCAGCTCCAGGCCGCCAATGCGCAACTGCAGACCCTGTCGAGCACCGACCGCCTGACCGGCCTGTACAACCGTGGGCACTGGGAAGAAAGCCTGAAGGTCGCCCATGCCCGGCACCAGCGGCATGGCAATCCCACCAGCCTGGTGATGTTCGATATCGACCACTTCAAGCGGGTCAACGACACCTACGGGCACCAGGCCGGTGACAAGGTGATCGAGCAGGTGGCCCAGCTGGTCCGCGAGCATGTCCGTGACAGCGACGTGGCCGGGCGTTATGGCGGCGAAGAGTTTGGCGTGGTGCTGTCGGACACCGACAAGGCCGGTGGCCGGTTCTTTGCCGAACGCCTGCGCAAGGCGGTCGAAGCGCTGGAAGTGCTGCACGAAGGGCAGGTTATCCGCTTCACCATCAGCCTGGGCGTGGCCGACCTGAGTCGCCCGTCGGTCACCCACGCTGACCTGATCGCCTGGGCGGACCAGGCGCTGTACACGTCGAAGAAGTCCGGGCGCAATTGCGTGACGGTGTACGAATAGTCAGGTGCCAGGCGCGCGCCCGGATCGTCAGACCCGGAAGCGCTTGACCAGTAGCCCCAATTCCCGCGACAACTGATCCAGCTCGACGCACATCTGATTGTTGCGGGTGGTGAGGGCCTGGGTGTCGTTGATGTGCTGGCTGATCTGCGACAGGCTCTGGTTGACCTCCGCACCGATACTCGACTGTTCTTCCGCGGCGGTTGCAATCTGGTTGTTCATGCCATTGATCTCGGATACCGCGTTGCTCACCTGAGCCAGGATCTGGCCGGTGCCGTTGACCTTGGTCACCGCCACTTCGCTGCCATCGAGACTGCTCTGCATGGTGCTGACCGCTGCCCGGGCGCCCTGTTGCAGTTGGCTGATCTTGCCCTGGATTTCCTGGGTGCTTTGCTGGGTGCGCTGGGCCAGCGAGCGGACCTCATCGGCCACCACGGCAAAACCGCGGCCCTGTTCGCCCGCGCGGGCGGCCTCGATGGCGGCGTTGAGGGCCAGCAGATTGGTCTGCTCGGCAATGCCACGGATCACATCGAGGATGGAACCGATGGACTCCACGTCGCTGCCCAGGGTCCGGATATCCTGGGCTGCTTTTTCGATATCCCGGGCCAGGCCGCCGATGGCATTGACGGTGTCGTTCACGTTGGTCTGCATGGCCTGGGCCTGCTCATCGGTATCGCGGGTCGCCTGGGCCGCGCTTTGTGCCGACTCCGCCACGTTATGGGTGGCCAGGGCCATCTGCTCCATGGCGTGGGTGACCTGCTCGGCATCGCGGGTCTGGCGTGTCAACGCGTCGGAGGCATGCTGGGCGCTCTGCTTGAGCTGCTCGTTGCGCTCCTGCAATTGCTGGGCGCAGCGGGCCAGGTCGAGCACCATATGGCGGATCTTGCCCGCGAACTGGTTGAAGGCGCTGGCGAGATCGGCGGTTTCCTGGTTGCCATCCACGGGCAACTGGCGGGTCAGGTCGCCGTCTTCGCTGGCCAGGTCCTGCAGGCTACGCGTCAGCAGTCCGAGTGGCCTGACAATGGAACGGGCCACATAGGCGGCGACCATGCTCAGCACGATCAGCAACACCAGCATGATGCCCCATTGTTTCCAGCGCAGCGCCTCCATGGTCTGCTGCTGGTGTTGCGTCTGTTCGGCGATCAGGGCGTCAAGGCCGTCGACATAAAAGCCGGCGCCGACGGTCCAGTTCCATTTCTCCAGGTAGATGCTGTAGGACAGCTTGGGGTAGGCGGTGCTGTCATTGCCGGGCTTGGGATAGTAATAGGTCACGAAATCGCCGCCTCGTTTGGCGGCGCCGATCAGTTCGCGGATCAGGTAGGTGCCGTGGCTGTCCTTCAGGTCCCAGAAGTTTTTCCCCTCGTCCTTGCCGGCCAGGAAAATCCGGTCGCCCTTGTCGCTGTAGCCGAAGAAATAACCGTCCTGTCCGTAGTGCAGTTCGCGCAGGCGCCGCTTGGCTTCCTCCTGGGTGGCCGGAGCCATGGCGTCGGCCCCGTCATAGAGTGGCTTGATGGTGCTGTAGGCCAGATCGAGGTAGTGCACCAACTCGTCCTTGCGGGTCTTGAGCAGGGTCTGGCGCGTCTCCTCGATGCTTCGTTCGCCCATGGCCTGCTGCTCGGAAAAAGCCAGCAACTGAATGATCAAGGCCAGCAAAAGGGCAGGAATGACGGCCAGCAGCAGAACCTTGTTGCGTATTTTCCACTTCATGGGAAGTCCCGGGTCGGAGAGGAATCTTATTGTGTTTTTCCTGTATCGACCCGCAGGCGCGATTGTTCAGGTCTGCCCGTCGTTTTTTTCAGCGATGCCGGTACTGGCCGCAGGCTTGGCCCGGTTACGAGCGGTCCGCCAGCAGCTCATCGATCACCCCCATGAAGGCTTCCACCAGCAGGCTGCGACCTTGCGCCCGTGTCAGCACCAGCAGCGGGGCGCAGGCTCCAGAGTCGGCCAGCGGGCGGTAGGTCACGCCTTTTTTCGCCAGGGCCTGGGCACAGGCGGGTACCAGCGCGACGCCCTGGCCAGCGGCCACCAGGGCGATGATCGAGGTGATCTGGCGTCCGGCCGGGCCCGGTCGCAAGGGCACGTCATGGCGTTGGTAGAGCTGCTCGATGGTGCCGTTGAGGCCCGAGCCGTAATCGGCCGGAAACAGGATCAGCGGGTAGGCGCCGAGCTGTTCCAGGCTGACTTCGGCCTGGCCGGCCAGCGGGTTGTCGCTGGGCAGGGCGGCCACCAGCGGTTCGTCGCCGAGGGACAGCGATTGCAGCCCGCCCTGGCCGTCTGGCGGTTGCTTGCGGCTCATGCCGATATCCAGGCGGCCATCGGCGATCTGCGACCACTGGCCGCCGGAAGAGCCTTCGAGCAAGGTCAATTGCACGTCCGGAAAGCGCTGGGCAAACACCTGGATGGCCTGGCTGAAGATATCCGACAGGGCAATCGAGCTGGCGTAGCCGAGGGCCAGTTGGCCGGCCAGACCCGTGGCCAGCTTGCCGGCAATCACCTCGGCGAGGTCGATCTGCTCCAGCGCGGCGCGGGCGTAGGGCAGGAAGTGCCGGCCCTGGGGCGTGAGCGTCACCGTGCGGCTGGTGCGGTCGAACAGACGAAACCCCAGTTCGCTCTCCAGCGCGGAGATCTGCCGGGTCAGCGGCGGCTGGGCGAGATGCAGGCGCAGCGCCGCGCGACCGAAATGCAGCTCTTCGGCGACGGTCAGGAAGTAACGCAATCTACGTAGATCGAGCATCCGGGTCCTTGGGTATTGATCGGTCCGAATTCGGTATTGGTCTTCGGTGAGCTGCCTATCTTATAAAGTCCTCACGGTATAAAACGAGAGCTTCGATGAATTCGCGCCAATTGTCCGCCCGCGTTGCGCTGTTTCTTTGCGGTTGCGCGGCCTTTCTCCACTTGTACGCGACCCAGAGCATCCTTCAGGTGTTTGCCGCGGATTTCCAGGTCAGTGCCCGCCAGGCCGGCTGGAGCATCACCGTGACCACGCTGGCGGTGGCGATCACTGCGCCCTTTGTCAGCCGCCTGGCGGGTCGCTTCGAGCAACGCCTGGTGATTGTCGTCGCGGCCTTGCTGCTGTGTGTGCCGGCCTGGTTCGCGGCCCGTGCCCACAGTCTCGGCGAGTTGCTGGCCTGGCGGTTTATCGAGGGGATGTTGATTCCCCTGGTGTTCGCCACCAGCGTGGCCTATATCGGCGAGCGCTGGCGTGGCGGCATGGTCACCGAAGTCACCAGCCTGTATGTCGCCGGCACCGTGCTGGGCGGTTTTGCCGGGCGTTTTGTCACCGGGGTGATGAGCGAATATGTGGGCTGGCGCGAAGGCTTCGAGTTGCTGGCGGGGATCAGCCTGTTGGTTGCCCTGGCCATTCATTGTCTGCTGCCGGCCAATCCGCGATCGCTGGCGCCGGTGGTGCGCAACCGTCTGCTGGCCCTGCGCGAGCTGCGCAGCAAGCCTTTGCTGGCGGCCTATGGCGTCGGTTTCTGTGTGCTGTTTTCGCAGGTGGCGACCTTCACCTACGCCGGCTTGTACCTCGGCCAGCCGCCCTTCGAACTGGGCAGCGCGGCGCTGGGGACGATCTACATGGTGTTCCTGCTGGCGCTGGTGGTGATCCCCGTCGCCGGGCGCCTGAGCAAGTCCCGCCCGCAATCGGAATTGCTGGTGGGCGCGGCGGTGCTCGGGGTCAGCGGTTCGGCGCTGACGCTGTTGCCTTCGTTGTGGCTGATCGTGCCGGGCCTGGCCCTGAGTTCCACCGGGGTGTTTCTCGCCCAGGCGGCCGCCAATGCCTTTATCACGTCCACCGCCCGCCATGACAAGGCCGGCGCGGTCGGCCTGTACCTGACCGGTTACTACCTGGGCGGCAGCTGCGGCGCCATCGTGCCGGCGCTGGTCTGGAACCCATGGGGCTGGCCGGGCTGCGTGGCGCTGATCGTCGGCTTTCAACTGCTGTCGTTGCTGATCGCCCTGGTCGGCTGGAAACCACCCCGGAACGCGGCTTCGGTCGTCGGGCTCGGCTGAGTCCGGCTTGTTCTTCAACCCCACTGACTGACGTCGCCGATAATGAACACCACGAACGATAAGGTTTTCCAGGCTCAATCCCGACCTGCCGACACCCCCTCGCGCCGTCGCTCGCTGTGGGCGGCCTGTACTGCCCATGCGGTACATGACGGCCTGACCGATGTGATCTATGTGCTGCTGCCGATCTGGCAGTTGCAGTTCGGCATGAGCTACGCCCAGGTCGGGCTGTTGCGTGGCGCCTACTCGGGGATGATGGCCGGGTTCCAGTTGCTGGCGAGCCGCGCTGCCCTGCGCTGGGGCCGTGAACGCCTGCTGGTGGGCGGGACGGCGTTAGCGGGTGTGGCCTACGTGCTGGCGGGGCAGGCCGGCGGACTGGCGGTCCTGCTGTTGGCCTTGATGCTGGGCGGACTGGGCGCCAGTACCCAGCATCCGCTGGCGTCCTCGATGGTCAGCGATACCCATGAGGCGGGTGGGGGTGTCAAGCAAGCCTTGTCGCAATACAACTTCGCCGGCGATATCGGCAAGATGCTGATCCCGGCGCTGATCGGCCTGCTGCTGACAGTCGTCAGCTGGCGAGCCAGCACCACGCTGATCGGGCTGCTCGGCCTGGCCGCTGCCGGCTTGCTGTGGTGGTTGATTCCCGCGCGGGTCGAGCCGGCGACGCAGGAGAAACAGGCTCGGCGGGCCACCGGCAGCGGTTCCGTCAGCGGTCTGCGCGCATTGCTGGCGACCGGTCTGCTGGACAGTGCGGCAAGGATGGGCTTTCTCACTTTCCTGCCCTTCCTGCTGACCAGCAAGGGCGCTGGGACGGCAGGCATCGGCGTGGCGCTGGCGCTGCTGTTCGTCGGCGGTGCCTTCGGCAAGTTGCTGTGCGGTTACCTGGGGGCGCGTATCGGCATGGTGAAGACGGTCTGGCTGACCGAGTCGGCCACGGCGCTGCTGATCATCCTGGCGGTATACCTGCCACTGGCCGGCCTGATGCTGATGTTGCCGTTGTTGGGGCTGGCCCTGAACGGCACCTCCTCGGTGCTCTATGGCGTGGTGCCTGAGGTGTCGGGGCCGGGCCGGCGCGAGCAGGCGTTCGCCCTGTTCTACACCGGCACCATCGGAGGTGGGGCGCTGGCGCCGGTGCTGTTTGGCCGGCTGGGGGACGCCAGCGGAATTGCCGTGGCGGTGATCACCCTGGCGGCGATCCTGTTGCTGACCTTGCCGTTGTCCTGGGCGGTGCAGCGGGGACTGGACCGGGCTGCCCTCGCAGATAACGACCCGGAGGCAGGCCCACATGCCGGCTGAAGGCGGTACTGAAGGTACTGGCCGAGCTGTAGCCGACCCGTTCGGCGATTTGCGCCATGCCGATATCACCGCGGCCCAGCAGGTTTTTCGCCACCGCCATGCGCCAGGCCACCAGGTACTCCATCGGTGGCATGCCGACGGTGCGGGTGAAGCGCTCAAAGAACGCGGAGCGTGACAAGGCGGTCACCTTCGCCAGTTGCACCATGGTCCAGGCGCGTGCGGGGTCGCCATGCATCTGTCGCATTGCCAGGGCGATATGGCTGTCCGCGAGGCCGCGCAGCAGTCCGGGAGGCGAGTCGTCGCCCGAGGTCGAGCGCAGGGCTTCGATCAGCAGCATCTCCACCAGATGCGTCAGCACCAGGTCGCGGCCTGCGCGCCATTGACTCGCTTCTTCGGCGACGAGCTCGGTCAGCAGCGACAGGCGTTCGACACCACGCACATGGATCTGCGCGGGCAGCAGCGAGACCAGCAGGTCGGCATCGGGCGAATCGAACAGGAAGTAGCCACCGAGCAGGCGCACATCGGCGGCGCCGTCCTGCCGGCCGTGGCGAACCTCGCCCGTGGGAGTTGCTGCCGCGTTGGGGTCCAGGCATTCGGGGGTGACCGGTTCGAAACCCGACAGGGTAAAGCCGGGTGTCGCCGGCAGGAGCACGAAGTCGCCTGACTGGAGGGTGAGGACCGGTTGCTGGTCGACCGCGAGCAGGCAACTGCCTTCGAGGACGACACAAAACCCTGGCTGGCCGAAGGCGCAATAGCGCACGCCCCAGGCCCCGGCCCCGCTGATGCCTTTGGAGAAGACGGCGCGGGGGCGGAGCAGAGTGATGATCTCGGAGAGTGGATCGTTCATTTTTGGACGATTGCAAAACAAATAAGGACTTTCGATTGTAGAGCGTCCGGCCTCTCGTCGCTATCGTTGCCACTCTTGAAACTACCCGGATCTCTTTTCATGAAAACCGTGCTTATCACCGGCTGCTCCTCCGGCTACGGCCTTGAAACCGCGCGCTATTTCCACGCCCAGGGCTGGAACGTGATCGCGACCATGCGCATGCCGCGCGAGGACCTGCTGCCCGTTTCGGAGCGCCTGCGGGTCCTGGCGCTCGACGTCACGCAGCCCGAGAGCATTGCCGCCGTGCTTGAGGCGAGCGGGTCCCTCGATGTCCTGGTCAACAATGCCGGCATCGGCCTGTTCGGTGCTTTCGAGGTGACGCCGATGGCGACGACGCGGGAAGTGTTCGAGACCAACACCTTTGGCGTGATGGCGATGACCCAGGCGGTGCTGCCGCACATGCGTGGCCGCCGTTGCGGAGTGATCGTCAATGTGACCTCCAGCGCGACGCTGGCGCCGATGCCGCTGGTGGCCGTGTATACCGCCAGCAAGATGGCGATCGAAGGGTTCACCGCGTCGCTGGCCCATGAACTGGAGGCATTCGATGTCGCGGTGAAGCTGGTCGAGCCAGGCTATGCGCCGACTACCCGTTTCACCAGCAATGGCAGCGCGCGCATGGACGGGCTGATCCCCCCGGCTTACGCGCCGTTCGCCCAGGCCGTCTTTGCCTCCCTCGCCCAGTCGTCGGCGCGGACCACCGAGCTGGACGTGGCCGAAGGGGTATGGCGCGCCGCGACGGATACCACCGGCCAGCTGCATTTTGCGGCGGGAGCGGATGCCGTGGCCCTGGCGGGTTGAGAGCCGCGCTGGCGATTGCGGTGGTCCCCCTGATGTGGAATCCTGCCGGGCATTACCTTCCCGAACGTTTCCCCATGTCCCGCTCCCAACGTCTCCTGGCCTTGCTGCAGATCCTGCGTCGTCACCGTTTTCCTGTCGCCGGGGCGGCGCTGGCCAGTGAGCTGGGCATCAACCTGCGCACGCTCTACAGGGATATCGGCACCTTGAAGGAGCAGGGCGCGACCATCGAGGGCGCCGCGGGGCTGGGCTATGTGCTTCGCCCCGGATTCATGCTGCCGCCGTTGATGTTCTCCGAAGATGAGATCGAGGCCCTGGTGCTGGGCGCGCGCTGGGTGGCGGGACGTGCCGACGAGCATCTGGGCCACGCGGCACGCAATGCCCTGGACAAGATTTCAGCGGTGCTGCCGGCGGGCCTGAGGGACGAGCTCGATGCGTCCGCCCTGCTGGTGGGGCCGAGTGCTTCGCTGTTGTCGACGGACATCGTCCAGCCCCTGATTCGTAAGGCGATCCGGGCCGAGCTGAAAACCCTGGTGGTCTACAAGGACCTGAAGGGCGAGGAATCTGCCCGGACGGTCTGGCCGTTTGCCCTGGGGTACTTCGATGAAGCCCGGGTGATGGTGGCCTGGTGTGAGCTGCGGGGCGGTTTTCGGCATTTTCGCACCGACCGGATTGTCGCTTTCACGGTTGCCGAGGAGCGGTATCCCCGCCGGCGCCAGGCACTGTTGAAGGCCTGGCGGCTCCAGGAGGGGATCGCTCCGCAGTAGCTGATCACTGCTGACAGAAATTGGTAGTGGCATACGTAGGATGGAGGCACTGGCAGACATCGTGCTGACAGTTTACTTCTTACTCCACCGTTCAGAGCCACTTCAATGATCAAGCCAAACTTCATTATCCTGTATGTCGATAGCCCGGAAACCAGCGCGCGTTTTTATGCCGAGTTGCTGGGGCGTGCACCGGTGGAGCAATCGCCGACCTTCGCCTTGTTCGCACTGGACTCGGGGTTTATGTTGGGGCTCTGGTCCCGGCATACGGTGGAACCTCGGGTGGCCGAGGTGGGTGTCGCGGGGGAAGTCGCGTTCTCCGTCGAGGACAACGCTATCGTCGATTCGACCTGTCAAGCCTGGGTTGCCCGTGGGCTGGGTGTTCTGCAAACACCGACAGAGATGGACTTCGGTTATACCTTTGTCGTTCTCGATCCCGATGGCCATCGCCTGCGTGTGTTTGCGCCATCCGGCAACTGATCAAGCACTCCTGGCTCACGCTTGCCTTGGACCTGATGGTGTGGCGAGGCTCAGGCCCGCCGCGCCATCAGCAGCACCGAAGCCGCCCCCGACAACAGCACCGCGCAACCGCGATTGAACAGGCGTTTGCCCTTGGGCTCGGCGAACCAGCGGCGCATATGCACGCCCATATAGGCGTAGGCGCTGATGGCGATCCATTCCAGCGCCAGGAACAAGGCGCCCAGTACCGCGAATTGCGACGAGACACTCTGGGTCGGGTCGACGAACTGCGGCAGGAAGGCGGTGAAGATCAGGATGGCTTTCGGATTTCCCGCCGCGACCAGAAATTCCTGGCGGGCGAGGGCGGGCAGGCTGGCCGGTGCGCCAGCCGCCTTGGCTTCGGCCTCGGGGTTGGCGCGCCAGAGCTGGATGGCGAGGTAGATCAGATAGGCCGCGCCGAGGATCTTGATGCCGTAGAACAGCAACTCGGAAGTCTGCAGTACCACCGCCAGGCCCGCCGAGGCCAGGGCGATCATTCCCCCGAAGGCCAGCAAGCGCCCGAGGCCGGCCAGGCATGAAGTGCGAAAGCCATAACGGGTCGAGTTGCTGACCGACAACAGGTTGTTCGGGCCGGGGGCCATGTTCAGGGCGAAACACGCCGGGATAAACAGGATCAGGGTCGACAGGTCCATGGCAGGCTCCAGATCGAAAGTCGGAAAAACCGACAATAACGTCAAGTCCTGGCCGGATACCAGTGCGTCGCAGGCTTTCCCCATCTGTACCTGAAACTTACTGCTCAGGTGTACGGTTCAGTGTCGATATTCCAGGGCGGCTGCGCGTTTGGTTGCAGTGCAAGGTCACAGGGCCATCGGTTGGGCGGGTGCTCGACGGTTTATCTCTGCCCCCTCCGTTCGATCGTTCCCACGCTCTGCGTGGTAATGCAGCCGTGACGCTCTGCGTCACATCGCAGAGGCATAAAGGTTGTTCCGACCCCCTTCAGCTCGCCTGTCTGTGTCACCCGGTCATGGCTTGGGATCGCTGTAGAACGCGCAGATCGCATAACCATTGGTGGTGTCGTAAAGCTCGGTCAGGAAGGTATTCAGGAACTCGCGGAAATTGTCCTTGCCGATGGCACAGGCGCCTTCATTCGGGTCGTACAGAGCCATGGCGCCAGTAGGGAAACGCCATACGCCGATGGCATGTGCCGCCCCCGACGGAAAATAGATCACAAAAATACTCATGCTCTCGCGCTTGTTCAGCGGATCGAATTGCAATTTCAGGTCGGCACCGTATTTTTTTGATGTGTACTCGTGCTTTGTTGTCGAGCGATACCAGAAATGCTGGCCGACAGTCACTTTCGCCTGTGTTTCGACGGTTGCCAGACCTGCCCAGCCGGCTTCCATCTTGTTCTGCAGGTTCAAGGCCTTGGCTTTGTTGACGATGCCTTTCGCTGGATCGGTCTTGGCCGTGTTCTGGGCAAACCACATCATCACCAGCGCCGCGCACACGCCTTCATAGTTCATCATGGGACCACCGAGAAACGTGGCAATGGTGTCCTGGGAAGACGTGAACAACAGCGCTCCTGCGCTGCTTTCGACCATTTGCGTAAAGCTCTTGGGCATGGCGCGCGCTCCTGATGGCGGTCAAGTCAGTCCCAAGGTGTAGCAGCTACTGCTGCCTGGCGCCATTTCCTGCTGGGTGGCTGCTATCTGTCTGAAGCAGACTCCAAGTTCAATTTTAGACCCCTCCAGATTGCTGGAGAGGCTTCCCATAGACTATTGCCTGTGGATTTGATAGCGTTTGGCCATGTTTTGAGTCCAGAAATGCAAAAGCTGCGATCTGACTTCACTCTAAAAAAATCACGATATCAAGGATGTAGACGAGTGATAACAGCAAATTTATTCATCGACTGGGACTCGGCCTCTCGAGTTACGCGAATAAGGCCAAGCAGTGATATGCCATTGCCCTTAAGGTTTTCTTGCACTAAACAAGCATTCACAGAATTGCAAGATAGAATAATGAGCAAGCTGGCGGAGATTGAGCCTAAGTCAACTATTAAAATATTAAAGTCTAGGATCTATCATGGCTGGCATAGAGGTAAGTCACCTTCTGCTGACAAGGTTGTATGGGATCAACTTAGAACTCAATTAAAGGCCGTATCCAGAAACAGAATTTCCTATCTGCCAGATATAGAGTTTGGCAATGAGCTTATATGCAGAGGAACTCGAAGCCCAATTTTTGATACTTTGCGGCCGGACCGAAGCAACCCTGGGTCTTCAAGTCAGAAGATGGTGGACACAGCTTTAGTTTCCGATCTCCTAAGCTTCTGTCGCTCTGAAAGTGGTAGCTTCAGACGAAATGAAAGACCTACCACCTTGGCCATAGTAGTAGGTGATGATGACGATCTTTTGCCAGGTGTATTTGTCGCTGAAGCCTGGGGGTTGCCAACTTACGTATTTCGGATCACGCGTGACCACGACAATAAGCATTTAAGTACAGATGGAATAATTCATAGGATTTGAAATGAGCATAGCACAAGCAATCGAAGACATTAAGTTGTTCTGCGATCCGTTCACTGAGATCGCTCAGAAGCCTGTGGCCGGAAAAAAAAGAATCATATTAATTCGGAACGGTAGAGAGCTGATTTTTGATCTCGACGTAGAAACAGGTAGGATCTCAGCGAAGCATAAAAAAGCCGAATACAAAGACATTAAGACACTTATTGCCTCAAGTGAGTTTTCGGATATAAAAAGATTTGCGGAAACCCAAAAAAGGTTCTTTTCTCAAACGAAAGAGAAGCCAGTAATTGAGTCAGAGATAAGCTATGGCGGAAATGACATACTTGCAAAAGACCTTGATAGTAGTATAAAAATTACAGATGGCAAGGTAACATTGGTTTTGCTAGACGGTCCGGCGGGAGTAGGTAAAACTTTCCAAATTACTGAGTTGGCAAAAGCACAATACAATAAATTCCTCTCGGATAATCTCAGTCCTCCAGTAATTATCATATCGAGCAGCGGTCGCCGTCTGTCTAACTTCAAAGACGTCCTTGCAGCTACTACTCAAGACATGGGTGCGTCCTTCACGGGGGCACACGTACCTATGCTTGTTAGGCACGGCTTGTTGATCGCGGCAATTGATGGATTTGACGAACTTGTGGATGCTGATGGGTATGAGGACTCTTGGCGCGCTCTAAAGGATTTCATTGAGGAAATTGGTGATTCTGGCAAGGTAATACTTGCTGCGCGAGACACTTTTCTCGATGAGCAGGAACTGATATCTCGAATTAGTGCCGAAAACAAAGGTGCTATTGATCTAAAACTTGCACACATAAAACTTGCAACAATTGAAACTGCAATTAAATACCTATCGAACTCTAAGTGGAAGCCTACTGACCTAGGTCAGGAAATAACAGCTGATATATTTTCGAGTAACAGCTACGCCTTGCGTCCCTTTTTTCTCAGTGTTTTGAGGGATGCCGGTGGGTGGTCAAACGTGAGCTCGGAAGGCTTTCGCTCATTCCTAGTAAACAATCTCATTGAGCGCGAATCCAAAATACTTTCAAAGACTTTCGGGAATTTGAATAGCGAGGATATTGCGCCAAACCTAAACGCTCTCTTTGAAGAGGTCGCGTTAGAAATGGCCACAAGGGAGAATAATTTAATTGAAATAGACCATCTGGCCTTCCTGACAGACTATTGCTTCGGTGAGTTGCTAGACGATAATTCCCGCCGAAAACTTACGCACAAGGCCGGTAGTATTTCTCTTCTAGAGACTTCTGATATCAAGGATAAAAGGAAATTTCCTCATACTGAGGTGCAATATTACTTTCTAGGGAATGCGCTAGTAGCGCAACTAGCTAAAAAATCCATTCCTGGCGTGCTTCGAAGAACTATTCTAAGTGCGGAGCATCTTGAAGTTTTCGCGGAGGTTTTCACTCGAGCAGAACAAATAGCAAAAAATGCAATGGACTATCTATATGCGACAATCAATGGGGATTCATCCAACGATGGTCTAGCTTCAAACGGTGGTGCAATGGTGCTGCTGAGTTTTGCCATGGGCCTTACTGATCGAATCGATTACCTTGTAGTAAATGATGCAACCTTCGCGGGCGGCTCTCCAAGCGGCGCACTTCAAGATGTCACAATAAGCCGACTAGATATTTGCGGGAGCGATGTTTCCAATGTGACTTTTGAGAAAGTCAAGATTGGAACTCTCGTAGTTAATGAATTCACCATGTTCGGCAGTAGCGTACCGAGCGTGGACGCGCTAGAGATTCGAGGAGAGAATCCTCGCACTGAAAGAGAACCAAGTGAAATTGATGCGTTCATTCGTAATCACTTTGCCGATACAGACATAGGAAAACTCAGAGAGCATCCTGCGGTTTATCTATTGGAGAAAGTTGCTCGTAGATCGGTAAGATATTGCTACCTCCGAGACGGAGACGATGACGAGGGATCATTCATGCTCCGTGATGAGCACTGGCCTCATGTTAAAAGTGTTCTACTTGAGCATGGTCGAATGGAAGTCAAGAAAGGTAAGCCTATGCATGGTAGGCCAGCCGCGCTGATGAGAATTAAGCGCCCCATTGAACTACTCGACTTTAAGTCTCCAGAGACTTTGGCGATCGTAGATCAGCTAACTAAGGAAGGTGCGTAGCTTCATTGCTGATCTCAGGGCCGGTTTCCATCAGAAGCGGTCACTAATGGGCGTCCCCTTTTAGCTGTTCAACCATGAGAAACAAGCACTAATGAAAACCATATTTGAAGACATCATCACGCGCTATGGCACAAAGCGCGCAGAGTTTATCGCAGAGACCTGGCCGAAAACCCCAAAATGGCTTGAATTCATCAAGGTGTCGGAGTCCCCAAGAGCGGAGGAGTACTTTGATGAGGAGATGGAGTTTTACAGGGCGTTCGAGCTGGAACTTGATGATATTCCGAAATTGAGAAATAAAGAAATCAGCACACCTCAATGGGAGGAGATTGTTAATTTTTTAAAAATCCATAACGAGAGACTATCATCGCAAATTGATAACTCGACGACGCTCACCGCCACCTTCGTTTTTATGGGGTCTCTATTTATTCTGCTTGCAAATTACATCACCAATATATTCTACGTTCCGTTTGCATTCCTGGCTGTGGTCGCCATACAGATTTTTTTACAACGGATGGGGCGTCGGCATGAGCTGGCTAGAAATAAAGAGCTTTTGATCATTATCGAAAATTACATCAAAAAATGTCGCACTGAGTCGCCTCGGATTTCGTAGACGGCGACTGTCCGCTCCTGGCCGGTTTCAGCCCTTCACGACGGGCACAATTCAGCCAGCTGTGATCTTTGTTGGAGCGGGCTTACCCACAAGGAAGCTGATTCAGCAACGCACATACTCTTTGAGCTGTGTCATCTGCGCTATCGGGAACGACTATGGAAATGCCTACATAGTGCTCAAGGTGCAGGGTAAGCGTGTGTTCGTCCACCAACAGATCCCAGTAGCGCTGGTCTAGGCCATCGAGCTTCTCTTTCCAGCGACCGCCCAGCCCATGCTCAAGAACCCGGGCCACGTCATCGAAAAGCTTCCAGTCGGCTTTTTCTGATACTTCAATTGTCGCCATGCTTCACCTCACCACCAGCAGCCCCCGATTCTGGTGGCTCCTGCGGATGGCCGCAACGTGCCGAAAGCTGCCGCCCGGTCAATGCGTGTTACCGATCGAGCGGCAAGCCGGGCCGGAAGCCAGCCTCACCTATTTCAACGGAACGTAAATATCCGTTTGCCATTGATCCTGCGGCGTTTCGGGAAAGACGCTCAGGTAGTGGAAG
The DNA here is from genome assembly GCF_049319725.1 of Pseudomonas sp. Mn2068. Classification (NCBI taxonomy): domain Bacteria; kingdom Pseudomonadati; phylum Pseudomonadota; class Gammaproteobacteria; order Pseudomonadales; family Pseudomonadaceae; genus Pseudomonas; species Pseudomonas sp. Mn2068. The sequence goes on from NZ_JBMOUG010000002.1 coordinate 130,210, forward strand.
AACAACGGATGATCCCGAAGCTCTTCTTTACTGGAGGGAAGCCAGTCGCGGTAAAGCGGGTAGATGGTTTCTCCGATGTAGTCAGGTGAGCCCGTATGGCGAATCACGGCACAGCGCCCTGCGGGGATGACCCGTTCATGCACACCGAATTCATTGGGCAGTACGGCCTCCTTTATCTCGCCGCAAATCGCGAACCGAAAGTCCTCTGCGGACGTGGTATCGGGATTGTCGTAGGGGATGCCAAAGGAGCGGCTCAGGGCCACCGGCGACTGGCCGCTCCGCATGCGCCATTGACGGAAAAGATTGACGCTTTCACTGACGAGGGCGGGAGCCCCACGATGTTCAAGCGCTGCCACGCGGGTTTCGGCGAACTCCACGATACGTATCTGCATGGTGATACTCCTGGAAAAGTGAGGGACAACGAATACCGCACTCCAGAGCTGCCAGTTCGGTGCCTTTGCGAACGCACTCGGCGCCATGCCGAAGGCTCGCTTGAACGCCCTTGAAAAGGCCTCGGGGCTTTCGAAGCCAGCACTGAGTGCTGTCTCCAGAACGGACTGATCAGGTGAGCCGACCAATTGGTGCGCGGCGCGCCGAAGCCTCATCAGCTGCACATACTGTGCAACCGGAACGCCGACATACGCCGTGAACTGTCGATGAAAATGGAACGCCGAGAAGTTGGCGATCCGGCTCAATGCATTCACCGACAGATCGCCTTCGAGGTACGTATCGATGTAGGCGAGCACAGCGTCGAATCGTTTTGCATAGGCATGGCTGCTGCTTAAGTCAGTCACCGAACGAAAACTCCTGAAGATACGGTGAGCAATAGCATCCGCCTTTGCGCCCTCGATGTTCCTAGCCGGGTTTGCTCTGATTGGGTTTGGCCTCGCAGTGGAGAGCTGCCGCTTCGCTCACTGCGCAGGGGTCAATCTGTTGCGTCGACCGGTTGAATCCACAACCCCAAGCAGACACTCACGGACGCTGTATCTAGAGCGACAGGTCTGAACGCGGAGTGCTATTAACGAACCGCGCTGATGCCTTCCAGCGTCGAGAAAGAAGTATCTTTCGCCGTCAGTAAAAAGTCTTGCATGTATGGCGTTGCCAGCATGTCTGAACGCACCGCAGCGAACAGAGTCGGAAACAAGCCGTTGTCGCCCAGGCGCCGCGCTGTGACATAACCACGAGACGTGTATTCGTATAGCGCCCAGTTCGGCAAGCAGCAAACGCCCCTACCTGATGCCACTAATTGCATCATCATCACGGTCATCTCTGACGTTCGAACGTTGAGTGGCTCGACATCGGCTGGATCGAGGAAGCGTGTGAAGATATCCAGGCGGTCCCGTTCGATGGGGTAGGTGATCAGCGTGAAGGGTTTCAAGTCGATTGGCAGAATGACGTTTTTTCCAACCAGTGGATGGTGATTATCCACTGCCAGTAATGCTTCATAGGCAAACAGCGGCACGTAGGTAATGCCGTTCAGGTTGATTGGATCGGATGTTACGACCAGATCCAGATCCCCACGAGCCAGTGCAGGTAGTGGTGCGAAAGAAAACCCTGATGCCAGATCCATCTCTACCTCGGGCCATGAGGTCCTGAAGGCGTCGATGGCTGGCATTAACCACTGAAAGCAGCTGTGGCACTCAATAGCCATGTGCAAACGTCCAGCGGAGCCCCCCGCTAGCCGGCTGAAATCGCGTTCGGCTTCCCTCAGCAATGGCAGGACTTCGTCAGCCAGTCTCAGCAATCTCAGGCCCGCGCTGGTAAAGCGCATCGGCTTTGATTTGCGCGTGAACAATGTCATTCCCATCCGCTCTTCCAACTCCTTCATCTGATGGGAAATGGCTGACTGAGTAAGATTCAGGCGCTCAGCCGTTTCAACCAGGCTGCTGGTGTCACGCATGGCTTGAACGGTTTTAAGATGACGAATATCGATCATGATTATGAATAAAATTTGAGTTGATAGGTATTAGGATTAGTTTGTCTCACCATAGATCAATTGACGACAATGGGTCCAGCGAAAGGCATGGAGCATGAGCCTGAGCGTGGCGTGCGTTGCACCCTGTGCTTTGAGCGTACGGATCCTGTACGCCTTCGAACATGGCTTCAGCGTCATCAGCAGTTCGCTGGCGATTTCTCGTTGGAAAGACATGAAACAGATCACCGATAGCGGTATCCGCAGCACACGGAAATACCCCGACGCCACTGATTGGGATTACAGATGGCGTAAGAGTGGTGGCGTCGCTCGTGATCGAAGCGGTCAAGCAGATCCGCCATCATGAGCGCAACTAATGATTTTTTGAAATCAATTCGTTTTTGTTCATACAGCCTCCCTGCTTAAAATGCGTGCAGCTCTTCACCGTGGTCGATCTACAGGCTGCCGAGTGAAGGAACAGAAAGTTGATCAAAGCTGAAAGAAGCAAGACGCCAGTTCAGCTTTGTCGAAATACAGGTGCGGGTCACGATGAAAAACGAATTCACATTTGCTATCAAGAGCATTTGTTTCGATGAGAACTATTGTCCGTCGGACAAGACGCGGATTACCACCAACTTTGCCAATCTGGCGCGAGGAGAGAGTCGCCAGGAGAATTTGCGTAACACCCTGAAGATGATCGACAACCGCTTCAACACTCTGGCGCATTGGGACAATCCTGAAGGTGATCGTTACACGGTCGAGCTGGAAATCATTTCCGCTGAAATGAATATCGATGCGCATCTCAGTGGTAATGCCATCCCGTTGATCGAGGTGTTGAAAACCACCATCGTTGACAGGAAAACCAACGAGCGCATCGAGGGCATTGTCGGAAACAACTTCTCCTCCTATGTGCGGGATTACGATTTCAGTGTCGTGTTGCTGGAGCACAACAAGAATCAGGCCGGGTTCAGTACGCCAGACGATTTTGGCGATCTGCACGGCAAGCTGTTCAAATGCTTCGTCAACTCGGACGCCTACAGGGAGCACTTCAAAAAGCCGCCTGTCATCTGCCTGAGCGTTTCGAGCAGCAGAACTTACCAGCGCACCGAGAACCAGCATCCTGTACTGGGTGTTGAATATCAGCAGGATGAATATTCCCTGACGGATGAATACTTCAAAAAGATGGGCTTGAAGGTCCGCTATTTCATGCCGCCGAACAGTGCAGCGCCGTTGGCTTTCTATTTCTCCGGCGATTTGCTCGATGATTACAGCAATCTTGAGCTGATCGGTACGATCAGCACGATGGACACTTTCCAGAAGATCTATCGCCCCGAGATTTACAACGCGAATTCCGCGGCCGGGAAAGTCTATCAGCCCAGCTTGAAACACCAGGACTACTCGTTGACTCGAATCGTGTACGACCGAGATGAGCGCAGTCGTCTGGCTGTTGAGCAGGGGAAGTTTGCTGGAGAGCACTTCATCAAGCCTTATCAGACCATTCTTGAGCAATGGTCTGCCAGTTACGCTCTTTGAGTCATTGAAAATACAAGGTTTTAATCGGCTATGAAAAAATTGTTACCGACTTCAACTGCTGGCAGCTTGCCTAAACCTACCTGGCTAGCACAGCCTGAAACCCTCTGGTCGCCCTGGAAATTGCAGGATGAAGGGTTGATCGAGGGCAAACAGGATGCGTTGCGCCTGGCGCTGCAAGAGCAGCAGCACGCTGGCATCGATATCGTCAGTGACGGCGAACAGACGCGTCAGCACTTTGTGACCACATTTATCGAGCACCTCGAAGGGGTCGATTTCGAAAAGCGCGAAACCGTCAGGATTCGTGATCGCTACGATGCCAGCGTACCCACGGTGGTGGGGGCTGTTGCCCGCAGGAAGCCAGTTTTTGTAGAAGACGCGAAGTTCCTGCGTCAGCAAACCGGGCAACCGATCAAATGGGCTCTGCCAGGCCCCATGACCATGATCGATACGCTCTTTGATGCCCACTACAAGAGTCGTGAAAAGCTGGCTTGGGAGTTCGCCAGGATCCTCAACCAGGAGGCCAGGGAACTCGAAGCTGCTGGCGTCGACATCATTCAATTCGATGAGCCTGCATTCAATGTGTTCTTCGATGAGGTGAACGAGTGGGGCGTTGCCACCCTGGAACGGGCCATCGAAGGACTCAAATGCGAAACGGCAGTGCATATCTGTTACGGCTACGGCATCAAGGCCAACACCGACTGGAAAAAGACCTTGGGTTCAGAATGGCGCCAGTATGAAGAGGCGTTCCCCAAGTTGCAGAAATCAAGCATCGATATCGTCTCGCTGGAGTGCCATAACTCTCACGTTCCAATGGATCTGATCGAACTCATTCGCGGCAAGAAAGTGATGGTCGGTGCCATCGACGTGGCAAACCATACCATTGAGACGCCTGAGGAAGTGGCCAATACCCTGCGCAAGGCACTTCAGTTCGTCGATGCCGACAAGCTCTATCCATGCACCAACTGCGGCATGGCGCCATTGCCTCGCCAGGTAGCAAGGGGCAAGTTGAATGCGTTGAGCGCCGGTGCAGAGATCATCCGCAAAGAGCTGTCGAACTAGGATTTAGCATGTCACTCCCTGCCACTGAGACAGTTACTGCCATTGAGCCCGTGAGCTTTCGTGAGGCGCTCGGACACTACGCTTCCGGTATTACGGTGATTACATCGCACACCGGTGACGAGCCGATTGGCTTTACGTGTCAGTCGTTCTATAGCGTGTCGATGAACCCGCCGCTGGTGTCGTTCAGTGTCATGCGCAGTTCGGCCAGTTATCCGAAAATTCGCGAGGCGGGTCGATTCGCAGTCAATATTCTATCCGGTGAACAGGTCAGGATTTCCAACCAGTTCGCTCGCCGGGGCACGGATAAATGGCAGGGAATCGAATGGCAGCAATCACCGCTGGGCAATCCGGTTATTGCCGACAGTCTGCATTGGCTGGATTGTGAAATTCACGCTGAATATGTTGCGGGTGATCATGTGATCGTGATTGGTGAAGTGAAAGCGTTAAACCTGCATAAAGCCGACGCGGCGCAGCCGTTGCTGTATTTCAAAGGGCAGTACCGCAATTTGGCGGCACACGATGCCGTTTGAGCGAAGAGTCTCTGGCAGTGTGTAAGGGAGTGGCCGGAGGTCACTCCGTTACTTTGTATTGACGCGACCACCCGGCTAATCACAACGCTCGCACCGGGATGCACAGCTCGCAGTCGAGCTTACCGGCCACCGCATACGTGACGTCCATGGTCATCTGCTCCTGGCGCGGTTTCCCAGGGCAATCCCCAGCGCAACGACGATCAGCCCCAGGGCCACGGCAAAGGTAGTGTGCATGCCGGCTGCCACCGCCTCGGGATCCGCCGTGATGATATCGCTGCTGGTCGTGGCGAATACAAATACTGCGCCCAAGGCCGCGGTGCCGGTGATCAGGCCGAGATTGCGCGACAGGTTGAGCAGGCCGGCAATCACGCCCCGCCGGTCTGCCGGGATTTCGCTCATGACGGCGGTATTGTTGGCCGTCTGGAACACGGCGTAGCCCAGGGTGAGGATCACCATGGGCACGATGTAGCCGGCGACACCCAGTGTTCGCGGCAGCAGCGATAACCCCAGGCAGCCGAGGGCGATGGCCAGCAACCCGGCGAGGGTCATGACGGGGGCGCCGAAACGGTCGGCGATCCGTCCGGCGGGTAGGCCGGCCAACGCCGCGACGGCGGGTCCGATCGCCAGGACCAGGCCTACCCGTGCCGGTTCCAGGCCGAGGGCGAGGGCCAGGTAGAACGGCCCGACCACCAGGGTCGCCATCAGTACCGTGGTAACCAGCGTGCTCATGACCAGGCTGGCGCTCAGCAAGCGGTCACGGAACATCGCCGGTTGGATCAGTGGCGAGGCGACCTTCGTCTCGACCCACGCGAAAAGCCCGGCACCCACGGCCGCTACCACCAGCAGGGCGATATTGAGCGAGCCGAAATGGTTGCGCCCCAGGGTCATGGCCAGTGCGTAGGCACCCAGGGTCAGGGCCAGCAGCGCCGTGCCCGGCAGGTCGAAGCTGGGGCGCCTGACCTGGGTTGCAAGTGGATCAGCGGGCAGGTGGCGATAGGCGAGCAGCCAGGTCAGCAAGCCCAGCGGTACGCAGATCAGGAAGATCGCCTGCCAGCCGAATCCGGCGATCAGCATGCCACCCAGCGATGGCCCGAGGGCGGTGCCGATGGCCGAGGTGCTGCCGAGCAGGCCCATGGCGCTACCGGTGCGGGCCTTGGGCACGGTCTGGCCGACAAAGGCCAGGGTCAGCGCCATCATGATCGCCGCGCCAAGCCCTTGCAGCGCTCGCGCGCCAATCAGCCAGCCCAGTGTCGGTGCCAGGCCGCACAAGGCCGAGGCCGCGGTGAACAGGGCGATGCCGGACAGCAGCAGGCGACGCCGACCCAGCAGGTCGCCCAGGCGTCCGACGCTGACGATCAGCGTGGTGATCGCCAGCAGATAGGCGAGGACGACCCACTGGACCTGCTGGAAGGACGCCTCGAACGCCTGGGCCAGGGTCGGCAGGCCGACGTTGGCGATGCTGGTGCCGAGGGACGACAGCAGAATGGACAGGGCCAGGCTGCTCAGGGCCCAGCGTACGGAGGGGGCATCGCTGCCATGGTTTGCGCTGGCTTGATGTCGTGCGGTGGTGGTGACTTTCATCCCGTCCTCTTTTCCCGGCGCTGCCGATACGCAGCTACCGGAAATCTACGCTGGCCCCTACTATGGCGGAAGGCGCATGGGTTGCAGGTTATTCGTGCGTCTGACGCTATCCATGAATCACCTGAAGCCGGGGCTGCCGATGTCGACACCTGACCTGAATCTGTTGCTGACCCTCGATGTGCTGCTGGCCGAGGGCAGCGTGGCGCGAGCCGCCGAGCGTTTGCGCCTGAGTCCTTCGGCGATGAGCCGGGCGTTGGCGCGCCTGCGGGAAACCACCGGCGACCCGCTGCTGGTTCGGGCCGGACGCGGCCTGGTGCCGACACCCCGGGCGCTGGAGTTGCGCGAGCGGGTCGGTCGTCTGGTGGAGGAGGCGCAGGCGTTGTTACGGCCCGCCGAACAGCTGGATCTTGGGCAACTGGTCCGCACCTTCACCCTGCGCACCAGCGAAGGTTTCGTGGAAAATTTCGGCGCGGCACTGATTGCCCGCATCGGCCAGCAGGCACCGGGTGTGCGCCTGCGCTTTGTGCAGAAGCCGGACAAGGACAGCACACCGCTGCGCGACGGCACGGTGGATCTGGAAACCGGCGTGGTGGGGAAGGCGGCGAGTCCGGAGCTGTTTACCCAGGCGCTGTTCCGCGACCGTTTTGTCGGTGTGGTGCGCGCGGGGCATCCGTTGAGCGAAGGGACGATAACTCCGGCCCGCTATGCGGCGGGCCAGCACATCAGCGTGTCCCGTCGTGGCCTCGACAAGGGGCCGATCGACGATGGACTCAAGCGCCTGGGCCTTGAGAGGGCGGTGCTGACGATTGTCGCAGGGTTCTCCACCGCGCTGGCGCTGGCTCGTTCCAGCGATCTGATTGCCAGTGTGCCGGAGCGCCATACCGCAAGGCTGCGACTGGGTATGCACAGCTTTGCCTTGCCGCTCGATGCGCCAGACTTCAGCGTCTCGATGCTCTGGCACCCGAGGATGGACGCCGACCTGGCCCATCGCTGGTTACGCGGCTGCCTGCGGGAGGTCTGCGCGCTGTAGCGAATCGCTTCAGTCGCGCAGCATGCTCGCACCGTACTCACTGAAGCTGCTGCCCAGGTTGCTGTTCATCGAGCCGCTCTGCTGGCTGACGCGGGCGCTGCTGTTGTAGTGCTGCTGGCAACTCAGTGTCTCGCAGGCACTGTTGTTGCTGGTAGTCACGCCGGAGCAGGCGCTCAACAACAGGCTGCCGATCACCAGTGCGGCTTTGACGAGGCTCGATTTCATAGTGGCTTTCCCTGGGCTGACACATTTTGTAATGGGTGCTCGGCCCATCTTACGCCTTCGCCCGCCGCGGCTACATGAAACTTTCCGGGCTCAGGTAGCGTTCGGCACTGAGGCTGTAGAGCAGGCTGTGGGGCTGGCCCGGAACATCGTCCAGCTCGCCGTCGACGATCATCCGGGCGCGTTCCAGGGTACGGCGCGAGGGCAGATTGTCCGGCCGCACCAGGCCGATCACTTCGTTGCGCTCCAGGGTCCTGAAGGCCAGGTGCAGGGCGGCTTCGACCATTTCGCTGGCGTAGCCCTTGCCCCAGGCGTCCGGTGCAAAGCGGAAATACAGGTTCAGTCTGCTACGCGAGCCGAACAGGCCGTCCTGCAGTCCGCCGAAGCCCAGGACCGTCTGCGGGTGTTCCTTGTCGCACACGGCCCAGTAGCCGAAGCCCCGGCTCTTCCAGTGCTCGATCCAGTTGAACAGGTTGCTGCTGGTGGTTTCCAGGGACGCCGCGCCCTTGGGGTTGTAGCGATTGGTCTGCGGGTCGCCGTGGATGGCCTGGGCGACCTTGAGGTCGTCCGCCTGCACCGGACGCAGCAGCAGGCGGTGGGTCTCGATGATGGGGACAGGTGTGGAAGCCGACATGTGGGATGTTCCTCCAGAGCAACACGATGATCCGGATAATGCGCCGCCAGGGGAGTTTTCTTCAATACGCTGCCGGGGTGGTTGAGTACTTTGCCTGTCACATTTCACTGAGAGGGCAGTATTCGATGAGCGTTCTGATTTCCATGGCCGCCTTTGCGCTGGCGTCGTCCATCACCCCCGGCCCGGTCAATATCGTGGCCCTGAGTTCCGGCGCGCAGTTCGGTCTGCGCGCCAGCCTGCGGCACGTCACCGGCGCCACCGTGGGTTTCACCCTGCTGCTGGTGCTGATCGGCCTGGGACTGCATGAACTGTTGCTGGCGCTGCCCTCGCTGACGCGGGTGATCCAGCTCGGCGGCGTGGCGTTCCTGTTGTACATGGCCTGGAAGCTGGCGATGGACGACGGCTCGCTGCATGCCGGCCAACCCGGCAAGCGGCCGACCCTGGCGGTCGGCGCGGTGATGCAGTGGCTCAACCCCAAGGCCTGGCTGGCCTGCGTGGCGGGCATGGGGGCGTTTGCCGCCAACGGCGATACGCGGGTGGTGCTGGAGTTTGCCTTGATCTACTTCGTGATCTGCTATGGCTCGATTGCCTGCTGGGCCTTTGCCGGGACCTTTCTGCGCCGCTACCTGGAAAATCCCCGGGGCATGCGCCTGTTCAACCGGCTGATGGCGCTGTTGCTGTCCCTCAGCGCGATCTACCTGCTGCTGCCTTGAGCCGTCAGCCGCGGTACTGGCCGGGTGTCGCGGCCAGGTGTTGCTTGAACGCCCGCTGGAAGTGCGCCTGATCGGCGAAGCCGGCTTCCAGGGCGACATCGGCGATCAGCCGTCCACGGCGCAACTGGTTGCGCGCGTACTGGATGCGCCGGTTGACCAGGAAGGCGTGGGGCGTCATGCCATAGTGCTGCTTGAAGGCGCGGGTCAGGTAGGACGCCGACAGTTGCGCGGCCTGGCAGATATCCTCGAGTTTCAGCGCTTCGGTACAGTGCTTGTGGATATAGGCCGCGGCCCGTTCGAGCTTCTGGTTGATCTCGCGGGCGGGGATCGGCGCCGGGTTCAGGTGGTGTTGCAGCAGGGTGAAGAACTCGACGATGGCGCACTGTTTCTCCAGATGGGCGAGATCGTCGTCCACCAGTTGTTCGTAGAGCAGGTTCAAGCCCCGGAAGAGCAGTGGATCGGTGCTGTGGGTGGCTGAAAACGCCCGGAAATCCAGGTCCGGGCTGAACCCCAGTTCGTGCTGCAGGGACGTCAGCCAGGGCGTCTCGACATAGAACATCCGATAGGCCCAGGGCTGGTCGTCGATGGGGTTGCAAGCGTGCACCTCGCCGGGATTCATCAGCACCACGGTGCCGGCCTCGACCTGCCATTGCTGCTGTTCGTTGATATAGGTGCTGCGCCCGTGGGTGATCGCGCCAATGGAGAAATGCTCGTGGGAATGGCGTGCATAACAGACCTTGCGGCCGTCCTGGATCGAGCGGGCCTCGATAAACGGCAGGGTGGCATCGCGCCAGAAGTACGGGGCCTTGTCGTCAGGGTGGGCAGTGGCAGATCTGTGCATGGTCAAGTCCATTGATTCAGCCTGTGAAGGCCGGGCCGGGCAACGATGCCGGGCATCGACCTGCAGCAGCCGGCTTGCCGGCGATGAGGCCCTTGCGTAGTGCATCGCCCGCCAGCTTAGTCCCTATAGCAGGGTAGGTCTATCCAGCGCTTGCCAGGCCTGCGCGTCGCGGGCATCGGTGCGGGTCAGCCAGAGGTCGCCATGGCGTTCCAGAGCTTCGGCGGGCCATTCCAGCACGTGCTGCAAGGCGATCTTCACCCGCCGGCCGGGGTCCGAGCCATCGCGCAGGTCCCAGTCGGCCTCGAACTCGCGCAGGTGCAGGGTATCGCCGCTGAAGTCGATGAACTGCGGCCGGTTGCTCAGCCAGTCCGGCGCGGTCCGCAAGGTGTGTGCCTCGAGGTCGAGCAGCAGGAGTTTCCAGGCGCGCCGGCCGTGTTCGAAATCGCGATGCTCCAGGTAGAGTCGGGTCAGCGCCAGGTAACGTCCCTGGGGCGACCAGATCATCGATGGTGCGAGGTCGGACAGGGCGCAGCCGGAAGCGGTCAGCAGGTGGCCGCCCAAGCGCGCGACCTGTCCGCGCAGCAGGTCGTTGCCGTACTCGGTGGCGGTGCCGAACAACCAGGCGGCGTCCAGCCCGCTGGGGGATGGCTGGATGAAGTCGCCCTCGGCGGTGGCGATCTGTGGCTGGTTGACCACCCGCCAGGCCGGCAACGGTTCCAGTGTGTCGACGCCGAGCTTGAGTCGGCGAAGCTCGTAATAGAGCAGCGAGTCTTCCCGGTAATGACAGAACCCGCCGGCCTCTGCCGCCGGCGGGGCGGCTTCGGTAAAGCGCCGCAGGGGCGTGCCGGTTAGGTCCCGGGGCTGGCGCCCGCAGACCACCGCGACGCTGAGGATGGCGTCGCGAAAATCCACCAGTTCGGCGAGGCGTACTGCCGGTCCGTCGAGCAGGCGGCGGGTCTGGGGATCGGCCACGACCACCCGATCCGGCATCGCCGGTGTGTCGGTAAAGGGCATCAGCGCCAGGTGACAGGCGTCCTCGCTGAGCCGATGCTCCAGGCGCCAGAGACCGGGCAGGTTCCAGGTGTCCCGCTGCGGGCCGACCAGTTCGCAACGGTAGCCGCCGACGGCGTCCTGGTTGTCCCGCTCCCAGATGAAACGGGCACGGCTGCCATCCTTGAAGGCCGCGGATTCGATCTGCACGGCGGATGCCTGCCCGTCGCTGTCCAGCGGCAACACCAGGCGGATGCGCGCACGGTTCCAGTCGGCATCCTGTTCCCGTCCGAGGGGATCGTGACCGACGAGGATTTCCGAATCGCTATGAATGTTGTGCAACTGGTAGCCGAAGCGTCCGTTGTCGGGTTGATTCAGCGGCAGGTAGCTTTCCAGCCAGACGCACTGTGCGTCCAGCGCCACCGGATCGCTCCAGTAGCCCGAGGGGCTGCGGTCGCTGGCACTCCAGGGCGTGCGCAAGGCGCGCCAGCCCTGGCCCTGTTGCCAGAGCCACAGGCCATGGAACGGGCCGGACGTTGGCGGGGTGGGCGTGGCGACACAGACCAGAAGCTGGCTGTCTTCGCTCCAGATCATCGGCGTCTGCGCCTTGACCAGCAGCGCCGTGGGTTCGCCGTCCAGGCTCAGGCGGTAGTCCGGGTGCCGCAGCGGTGCCAGGGGTTGCTCCAGCTCCAGCAGGTTGGCGGGCAGGCTCAGTTGGCCTTCCAGCAGGTGCCGGCCGTCCGGGGAGCGCTGTTCGATCTGCTCCCGGGCCAGGGCCTGCTGCCAATGGCCGGGTTCGAGCCAGAGATCGCCGGCGGGCAGCAGGTCCACGGCGTCGGCGTCCTTGAGCAGCGTCTCCAGGGCGATCAGGTCCGCGCTGTTGTCCACCAGCGGGCTGTAGCGTCCGCCGAGGCCGTGCTCATTAAAGGTGTCCAGTTCCCAGAAACGATCGTTGTGACAACGATAGAGGCGGCGCAATGGCCGGTCGAGAATCACCAGCCCCCAGTCCTGGCGCGACGGCACCGGCGCGGCGAAGTAACGGCCGTCGCTGGAGAAGCGGGCCGACGAGCCGAGTCCCTCGAGCAGGATGCCGTCGGGAAACAGGTAGTCGCAGGTGACCGGACCGCCCATGGCGATTTCGCTGTAGTTGTAGACCCGGATCGGTTCGCCCTCCGGAGTGTGGGTCGGTTCCTGGCCGCCCCACGCACTGGCGCCGGCTTGGCCGGAAGCCGGTTCGGGTTCCGGCACCAGGCCGAGCTTGCGTTCCCAGAGGCTCACACAGGCCAGTCCGGGGAAAATGGCGATAAAGGCGGCGGCGATGTTCCAGTACTCGGGGAGGGCGCGCCCCAGGCTGAAGCCCAGGCCGAACACCGCCGCGATCATCAGTCGGGCCGCCCCCCGTGCACCGGGTAGCCAGGCGAATCGCGCGCACAGCCACATCGCGCCGGCACAGCCGAGTACCACGGCGAAGGCGAGGGGTGGCGGCAGGATCGTCACGAAGAAAATCGGTACCACCAGCACCAGGATCTGCCAGATCAATTCCAGCAACAGGCGGCCTATGCTCTTTGATTCGTTGCTCTTTGATTCGTGGGTTTCGTTACGGGCGGCGCTCACGGATGACATCCTGTGCGGTGATGGCGGAGGGCGAGTATGACGGTTGCCGTGGGCGCCTGGCATGTTTTGGCGTCGGGTTGTGGCGCCGGTCACAGGTCGTGCCGGTAGAACCTCGGGTGATGTACAAGGTCCATATCGTTGTACAGGTTCATTTCTTGTCATACGCTTGCACGACCGCAAGCCTGGGAAGTCCGTGATGTTAGCGCCGATAAAACCTGCCAACGAAACTGCCCGCGTGGAAACCCTGCGCTCGCTGAATATCCTCGATACCTCGCCCGAAGAGCGTTTCGATCGCCTGACCCGCCTGGCCAAGCGCCTGTTCAACGTGCCCATTGCCCTGGTCAGCCTGGTGGACGAGAACCGCCAGTGGTTCAAGTCCTGCGTGGGGCTGACGGTCAGCGAGACGCCGCGGGATATTTCCTTCTGCGGTCACGCGATTCTCGGCGATCAGGTGCTGATGGTGCCGGATGCGGAAAATGACGAGCGTTTTCATGACAACCCGCTGGTGACCGGCGAGCCGGGTATCCGCTTTTACGCCGGTTGCCCACTGACGGTGGGCAATGGCAGCAAGCTGGGCACCTTGTGCCTGATCGACACGCGGCCACGTACCCTCGACGACGAAGAACGGGCGTTGCTGCGGGATCTGGCGCGCATGGCCGAGCAGGAGCTGGTGGCGGTGCAGATGGCGACCATGGACGAGCTGACGCTGCTGTCCAACCGCCGTGGTTTCGAGGCCCTGGCCAATCATGGCCTGGGTGTCTGCAAGCGCATGGACAAGCCGGCTTCGTTGCTGTTTTTCGACTTGAACGATTTCAAGCAGATCAACGATGTCTTCGGCCATGCCGAAGGCGACCTGGCGCTGAAGACCTTCGCCGATGTGCTGCGCATTGCCTTTCGCGAAAGCGATGTGATCGGTCGCCTGGGCGGCGACGAGTTCGTGGTGCTGCTGACCGGCACCGACCACGTTGAAACCAGCGCGATCATGGCGCGCCTGCGCGAAACCCTGGATGAGCGCAACTCAGGGCAGCAGCGGGGTTATGACATTAACTTCAGCGTGGGGCAGATCGAATATGACGCCGAGCGCCATGAGACGGTCGCAGGTCTCCTTGCGGACGCCGACAAGGCGATGTACGCGCATAAACAGGCACTCAAACGCCGTTGAACGCGGCCCGGTGAACCGGGCCGGTTGATCCGTGGTTACTTTGCGGCCTGGGCACCCACCTGGCGGTTCTTCAGGTTCTTGTCGGCCTTGTAGCGCAGGGCCACGTCCGGCACGCCGCCGCTCTTGCCGGTTTCCACCCAGTTGCGGATCCGGCTGGCATCGGCGAAGTGGGTGTACTTGCCGAACGCATCGAGAATCACCAGGGCCACCGGGCGGTTACCCATTTCGGTGACCAGCACCAGGCAATGGCCGGCCTGGTTGGTGAAGCCGGTCTTGGTGATCTTGATCTTCCAGCTGTCCTTGTTGATCAGGTGGTCGGTGTTGCGAAAACCCAGGGTGTAGTTGGGTTTGCGGAACGCCACGGTCTTTTCCTTGGTGGTGCTCAGCTCGCTCAACATCGGATAGTGACGCGCGGCCATCAGCAGCTTGCTGAGGTCGCGGGCGGTGGACACGTTGTGGATCGACAGACCGGTCGGTTCGACATAGTGGGTATTGATCATGCCCAGGGACCTGGCCTTGGCGTTCATCGCGGCGATGAACGCGGCATAGCCGCCCGGATAGTGGTGGGCGAGGCTGGCGGCGGCGCGGTTTTCAGATGACATCAGGGCAATCAGCATCATCTCCTTGCGCGGCAGCTCGCTATTGAGCTTGACCCGGGAGAACACGCCTTTCATTTCCGGGGTGTCGCTGATGTTCACCGAGATGTACTCGTCCATCGGCAGCTTGGCGTCCAGCACGACCATGGCGGTCATCAGCTTGGTCACCGAGGCGATCGGCACGACCACGTCCGGGTTGCTGGAATACAGGGTCTTGTTGGTTTGCAGATCGATCAGCAGGGCACTGCCGGAGGCGACTTGCAGGTGAGTGGTATCGCGAGGGGCCTGGGTGGTTTCACGCGCCTCGACGGTGGTTGCAGCGACGGTGCCGGCCAGGACAAAAAAAAGGCCGAGGATGGAATGACGAATGTTCACGCGGATGGACTCGCTAAAAATGGATATGCCGTTGGCAACGGGCTTTTCTTGAAAAAGCTTTCTGGAAAAAGCGTTACATTTTATGAATATAGTTCAGAAAGTTGCCACACCTCTGGAGATATTGGGCGTAACTGACACAAAATTTACTTTTGTCCTGCATCCATACTGGCCATAAGACATATGTTAGCCCAGGTCGGGACGGCGTTGTGGGGATCGCGGGCCTTTATTTCGAGGGTTTCAGCGAGGGGCGAGCCGCTGTGGGCACTCGCCCCGGGTCCATCAGGGAAGCATCAGCTTTTCATCAGAGTTGAGCGCCGGCCATCAGCACATATTTGACGTGAACGTACTCTTCGATGCCGTAGTAGCTGCCCTCCCTGCCGTAGCCCGACTGCTTGACGCCGCCGAACGGAACGGAGGCGGTTCCCACCGAGCCGGAGTTGAGGATCACCATCCCGGCTTCGAGGCCCCGGGCCAGGCGCAACGAGCGACCGAGCGCACTGGTGTAGGCATAGGCGACCAGGCCGAACTCGGTCTGGTTGGCGCGTTCGATGACTTCGGCCTCATCCTTGAAGGAATAGATCGCGAACACGGGACCGAAGATTTCGTTGCGTGCCAGCGGGGAGTCATCCGACAAGCCGGTGATGACGGTCGGCTCGTAGAACAGGCCGCCCTTGGCATGTGGCTTGCCGCCCGCGAGGATTTTCGCACCGGCAGCCCTGGCTTCCTCGACCAGGGCCACGACCTTGTCGAAGCCCATCTGGTTGACCATGGGCCCGACGACAAAGTCTTCCCGCAGGCCCTGGTCGACCTCGATCCTGGCCACGCTGGCTTTGACCCGCTTCACGAAGTCTTCAAAGATAGTGTGCTGCACGAATATCCGGTTGGGCGAAATGCACACTTGGCCCGAATTGCGCAGCTTCGCCCCAACCAGGCCTTTGACGGCTTCGTCGATATCGGCGTCCTGGAACACGATAAAGGGCGCGTTGCCTCCCAGCTCCATGGTCATCTTCTTGATGGTCGATGCGCATTGCGCGGCAAGGAGGCGACCGACTCCGGTCGAACCGGTGAAGGAGATCTTGCGGATGCGCGGGTCGCCGGTCAGGATCAGGCCGATCTCCCTGGGGTCGCCGACCACCACTTCGAGCACGCCTTCACCGATGCCGGCCTTGCGTGCGTATTCCAGCAGCTTGAAGGCGGTGAGCGGGGTGTCCTCGGCCGGCTTGATGACCATGGTGCAGCCCGCCGCGAGCGCGGTCGCCACCTTGCGGGTGATCATCATGAACGGGAAGTTCCACGGCGTGATCGCCGCGACGGGGCCAATGGCCTCTTTGGTCACTACTACGGAGGCATGCTTGTCGTGGGTCGGGATCGTGTCGCCGTAGACACGCTTGGCCTCTTCGGCGTACCACTCGATAAACCCGAGGCCGTAGTCGATTTCGCCACGGGCTTCGGTCAGGCACTTGCCGTTCTCCCGGCACAGCAGTTCGGCGAAGGCTTCCTTGTCGGCCTTGACGCTGTCGTGCCAGCGTCTCAGGGTGTCGCTGCGTTCCTTCGCCAGTTTCGACGACCATTGCGGGAATGCCGCGCAAGCGCGATCAACCGCCGCCTTCACTTCGGCCGGGGTATTCTTGGCGACACGACCGACTTCTTCACCGGTTGCCGGGTTATAGACGATTAGCATGAGGACTCTCCGGAGCTGGAATTGAAAGTGCGGCTGCAGTGCCCGTGGCCTGCAACCGTCCTTTTCCAAGCTACGCAGATCGGTCAGACAAGCGAATATCCGTTCATGTGCTTTGGTTGCCCATTCCTATAAGCCTGGAGAGAGGGGCGCGCGACCGGAATCCTGGAATCGCTGCGGGTTTCTCTCGATTGCTTGCCTGATCCTATGAGCGACGTATCCAGGAGCATCGCCGTCGGAGTACATTCCGGTTTTCCGCTGGAGGCAGGCGACATGGGCCATGACAACCCACGCACGGACCGCATTATCGAGTTGATGGGGCAGTTGGCGCCTGTCGAGGGATACAACCTGACACCGCTCGACGACGTGCGTTTTCTGCGCTCCAATCGTCCGCTCAACCGCACGCCGGTGCTTTACGATCCGGGCATCGTGATCGTCTGCCAGGGGCGCAAGCGTGGCTACCTGGGTGAAGACATCTACGTCTACGACGCGCAACACTACCTGGTGGTCTCGGTACCCGTGCCCTTCAGCATGGAGACGCAAGCCAGCGCAGCCGAGCCGATGCTGGCGGTGTATCTGCGCCTGGATTTCAACCTGGCCGCCGAGTTGATGCTGGAGCTTGATGAGGTCGCCGGGCTGGCCGAAGCCAAACCCAAGGGGATGTACTCCTCGCCGATGGATGACAAGCTGAGCGACTCACTCCTGCGCTTCCTGGAAGTGATGAGTGTCCCGGTCGAAGCGCGGATTCTCGGCCCGACGCTGATGCGGGAAATCTACTACCGCATCATCACCGGCGAGCAGGGCGGTTCGATGCGGGCCGCGCTCAATCGACAAGGCCAGTTCGGCAAGGTCGCCAGGGCCATACGCAAGATTCATTCGTGCTACAGCCAGCACCTGGATGTCGAACAACTGGCCAGGGAAGCGATGATGAGCGTGCCCAGTTTTCATTCGCACTTTCGCGCGGTCACCGACACCTCGCCGATGCAATACCTGAAGTCCACCCGCCTGCACCAGGCGCGCCTGCTGATGTTGAGAAACGACATTACCGCGGCGACGGCGTGCGCGATGGTGGGCTACGAAAGCGCGTCGCAGTTCAGTCGTGAGTTCAAGCGCTTTTTTGGTCGTACCCCGCAGGAGGAGATTCAGTGGATGAAACGGACCTATGCCTTGCCTGCTCCCACCAGCAGTTCCATTTATGTCTCGTCCCATTGAGGACTGAACATCGATTTTTGTGTATCGGCCCTGACATGTGATGGTGTCGGTCACGCACAGCGATTAGCATCGCCACTTGATCGCGAACGGCGCTTTTCAAGACGTGAGGAATCGGGCAATGCCAAAGGGTTTTATCAGCCGGGATTACCTGCCCATGGTGGTCGGGGCGGGGGTAGTGGCCGTGGTGCTGCTGGGGTTTGCCTTCTTTCCGAAGTCGGTCGACTGGTATGGCTGGATCCAGGCCGTGGGATTGATCGTCGGGCTGATGGTGGCGATTGCCGTGCCGGCGATCCAGCGCAAGCAGGCATTCCAGGCCGAACGCCGGCAACTGCGCGAGCGTGAAGTCGGTTATTCGCGGCGCCTGCATTACTTCGGGCTGGAGATCCTCGAGCTATTGGCGCGGATCACCGCCAGCCTGGCGCATTTGCGCGCGACCGACCGGCATCGCTACCAACGTATCCTTGAGGACTTCCTGCAGCGGTTGTTCGAGTCTCACAAGCATGACCTCAACGATGACCGGATTGTCATCATTCACGAGTTGCGCAAGGTCGCCTACGCCCTCAGTGACGAACTGGAAAGCGGGCGTTCGGACCGCGTGGTGATGATCGAACTGGAGAAGCGCCTGCAGAAGCTGGTGCATCGTACCCAGGTCAATACCGCACAGGCCGAGCGCGGCTGATCGGCGCCCATAAAAAAGCCCGCAACCAGTGCGGGCAAGGGGTTGTGCGGAGCAACGCACGATTCGGGAACAGGTAGGCGGTCAGGCACCGAAGCTGTGCAGGTCCATGCGCTCGGACAAGGCCTTGGCCGCCGGCAGGGACGTGAAGGGACCGCTGATGGGGACGCCGTCGCGGACCAGGTACCAGCAGGCGAGCAGTCCCAGTTCCCTGAGCGAGGCGGGAACGGCGCTGCCGATAACGGACATGATCTGAACCTTGGGCATAAGTACCTCCATCAATCTATGGAGCTACCTTACGGGGATGGCGGTTCGGGGGAAAATCACCGCGCTCGATAGTGGACATCGACGAAATCAAGCCTTGCGCCATAACGGGGCATCGACCGCAAGCGCTTGAACATGCCGGATCAGTCGACGACCTGATCCAGCATGTTCACCACTTCCTGTTCGCTCAACAATCCCTTGCGAACCAGGTTCTCGGCCAGCAGCGAGAGAAACTTGGCCGTGCGATGGCCCTCCAGCTGCTTGAGTTCGGTGAGGGCGCTGTAGACCTTGCTGGAAGTGCAGAGGCCGGCGGTGCGATGTGGGTTTTGCGTAGGCATGGCTCGTCCTTGTTTTTATAGGTAGAAGTTTTCAGGGCGTATTGGCGATCTTGCCGATCGCTAATGGCACCCATATGACAGCCGTGTGAATACCTGCTCCGGGTGACGGCTTATGCATATCATGCGCCATTGGCCCTGCGTTGCTGTCTCGCTTGCGACCTTTACCACCGAAATTCAGACCCGTCCTGTGACGCGTTCGTACTTTTCAGCAAGCCCAGAACGAGTCAGGCCCCGTCTTGCGAGCGGGGCCTGGGGTTCTTGCCTTGACGATTACCAGCGTGGGCCGTAGCCGTAGTGCGGGTGACCGTAGTACGCCGGACGGTAGTAGCCGCCACCGCCGTAGACCACCACCGGAGGCGGTGCCTGGACGTAGACCGGGGCCGGCTGGTAGTAGACCGGAGCCGGTTGCTGGACATAGACCGGTGCGGGCTGTGCATAGACAGGCTGCTGGACGTAGACCGGGCGGCTGTTCGATACCACCGAGCCGACAATCGCCCCACCGATCACGCCACCCAACAAGGCAGGACCAACCCAGCCGCCACCGTGGGCGGAGGCCTGACCTGCGACAGCGAGTGCACCAACGAGCAAAGCTATCTTGGGAATTGTACGAATCATGATTATTCCTCGGGTTCCAACCCCAGCGCTTGTTGTCTGCAATAGACTCAAGGACTGTCGCGGGGATACTTCTATGACAGCGACTTCCTGAAAATCTTCACAGCCGCTGAGTAAATTTTGTGTAAGGTTCCTGGCGATGCTTCCTTACAGTCCTGCGATACCCGCGCCAGAGCCTTGCACCTGCGGGCTATGATCAACGAAAACCGGGGTCGATGGCTAATCCCGTCTATCCGAAAGTACCCTTCAGGAGATGAAACATGCAGATGAACCCCAACAAAGACACCCAGCTGTGCATGTCATTGTCTGGGCGCCCCGGAAATTTCGGCCTGCGTTTCCACAATCATCTGTATGAACAGCTGGGCCTGAACTTCTACTACAAGGCCTTCAGCAGCCAGGACCTGCCCGGCGCGGTCGGCGGGATCCGAGCCCTGGGGATCCGTGGCTGCGGTGTGTCGATGCCGTTCAAGGAAGCCTGCATCGCCCTGGTGGACGAGCTGGACGCCTCGGCCGCGGCGATCCAGTCGATCAACACCATCGTCAACACCGCCGGCCATCTCAAGGCCTACAACACCGACTACATCGCGATTGCCCAGTTGCTGGAGACCCATGCGGTGCCCCGCGACACCAGCTTTGCCCTGCGTGGTAGCGGCGGCATGGCCAAGGCCGTGGCGTCGGCCCTGCGTGACGGCGGTTACCGTAATGGCGTGATCGTGGCGCGCAATGAGCCGGCCGGCAAGGCGCTGGCGGCGATCTGCGGTTACGAGTGGCAGGCGCAACTGGGCGAGTTGCGCCCGCAGATGCTGGTCAATGTGACGCCGGTGGGCATGGACGGTGGTCCGGAGGCCGGTCAGTTGGCTTTCGAGGCCAGCGCGGTGGACGCGGCCGAGACGCTGTTCGATGTGGTGGCGATTCCTTCGGAAACGCCACTGATCGTGCGCGGGCGGGAGCAGGGCAAGCGGGTGATCACCGGCCTGGAAGTGATTGCCATCCAGGCCCTGGAGCAGTTTGTGCTGTACACCGGCGTGCGACCGACAGCGGAGCAGTTCCAGAAGGCCGTGGCGTTTGCCCGGACCTAGAGACACCACGCGATTTTTGCAGGAGCCGGCTTGCCGGCTCCTGCAGAGGGAGGTCACTCCAACCGGGCAAGGCGCTCTTCCAGCGCCGCAATCCGTGCCTCCAGCTCTTCGATCCGTTCCACCGACACCGCGCCGGCAGTGCCGCGCTCCGGCCCTTGCTGACGCGCCGCGATTATCGCGTCGATATCCGCCGGATCGCCCAGGGCATGGGTGTAGCGGTCTTCGCGCTGTCCGGCCTGGCGTGGAATCAACAGTGCCAGGCCCCGGGCGATCAGGCGCTCCAGCTGGTGCACCACCTGTTCGGTGTCCTCGAAATCATGCATCCGGCCACTGCGGGTCAGCAGCTCATTGACCGTCTGTGGCCCGCGCAGGAACAGCAGGCCGATCAGCACCACTTGCGCCGGCACCAGTTCCAGCGCCTTGTCGACCCGATGCTCCCAGCGATCGGCCCGGCTGCCCATCACCAGGCGGGTGAAGCCCTGGCCTTCGAGGGCGCGCAGGCTTTGCCCGACCTGGCCCTGGCTGAGGTTCGTCACCGGTTCGCGACTGGTTTTCTGGTTGCAGGCGAGGACCAGGGCATTGAGGGTCAGCGGGTAGGTTTCCGGGTTGGTGGCCTGCTTTTCGATCAGGGAGCCCAGGATGCGGATTTCCGTGCTGTTCAACCGTGGCTGGTCGCCGGAAGTCTCTTGCTCGGTGCTCATTGTGCTGTTCCCTATGCGTTGGAAGGGCACTAGCGTAGGACTTCCCGACGTAAAAAGACAAGCCGCAACGACGGGAACCCTGGCTATAATCGCCCGGCTTCATTCCTGCCATCTTCATTGCGAGATCCCCATGACCATTTCCCTGTACGCAGCTTCCATTCCGGTTTTCAAGCAAATGCTCAATGCCCTGAGCGACGTTCTGAACAAGGCCGAAGCCCACGCGACGGCGAAGAACATCGATCCGAGCGTATTCGTACAAGCCCGCCTGGCTCCGGACATGTTCCCCTTGGTGCGCCAGGTGCAGATCGCGGTCGATTTCGCCAAGGGCGTGTCGTCACGTCTGGCAGAGATAGAAGTACCGTCCTACCCGGATACCGAAACCACCTTCGCCGACCTGCAGGCACTGCTGAGCAAGACCCTGGCGCACCTGGACAGCATCACCGCCGTACAGGTCGACGGCAAGGAAGGCATCGAGATCGTGACCCGTCCGGGCACGCCGAAAGAGAAGCGCTTCAGCGGCCAGTCGTACCTGCTGAGCTATGGCCTGCCACAGTTCTTCTTCCATGTGACCACTGCCTACGCGATCCTGCGTCACAACGGCGTGGAAATCGGCAAGCGCGACTACATGGGCGCGTTCTGATTCGTCAAACCTGACGCACTGCCTGTGGGAGCCCGCTCCCACAGGTCTGCTTTCACAAGGACTGCTTCGTGACTGCGCACGGTCGGCGCTTAACCTTCCGCCCCCATGAACAGCTCGCGCCGGGCACCTTCGGTAATTGCCAGGATGCCGGGATGCTTGACCTTGCGCTCCACCGAGATCGCATAGAAGGATTCGCTCACGGCATCGGTCTGGCCCATCAGCCTGACGCCGTACTGCTTGCACACCTCATCGGCGATCACGCTCGGGGCGATGAAGAAGCCGCTGCCGGATTGCCCGAAGGCCTGCATCAAGGCGCTGTCGTCGAACTCGCCGACAATCTTCGGCTGGATCTTCTGTTCGGCGAACCAGCGCAACAAGCGGCTGCGCACCACGGTTTCCTGGCCGGGAATCAGTAGCGGCGCGCCCTGCAGACAGTTGGGGAAGGTGTCGCCGTAGCGTTGCGCCAACGCCTCGGTGGCGAAAAAACTGACTCCGCATTCCCCCAGTTTCTGGCTGTAGCCCTTGATATCCAGGTGGCTCGGCATCGGGCTGTCGGAAATCACCAGATCCAGGCGCTGGATCGCCAGGTCCGCCAGCAGGCGTTCGAGCTTGTCTTCGCGGCAGGTAATGCGGATCGGTTCGTCCAGTTCCATGGTCGGGGCGATCAGCCGATAGACGATGGACTTGGGCACCACATCCGCCACTCCGACCCGAAACAGCACCTGCTGCTCTTTCGGCTGTGCCCGCAGCATCGCCTCCAACTCATTGCCCAACTGGAACATCTGCTCGGCGTAGGGCAGGGTCTGGCGCCCGGCTTCGGTCAGTTCGAGCTGGCGTCCGGCCTTGCGGAACAGCTCAACGCCAAAGGTCTGTTCCAGCAGGCTGATCTGGCCGCTGATGGTTTGCGGGGTCAGGTTCAGCTGTTCACAGGCTCGCACGATGCTGCCGGTCTTGGCCACGACCCAGAAATAGTGCAATTGCCGGTAATTGAGCATGGCGGCCATCACTTCGTAAAAAGCGAAGTATAGCGCTTGAAAATACGAATTTTCCTGAAGTATCGCGCTCCCTAGAATGCAGCGCTATCGGCGAGCCAACTGAGCGGTTCGCCCGGGAACAGAAGGAACCCTGGATGAAACGCCATTCGATCATGACCACCTCGCTGCTGATCGCCTCCTTGCTGGTGCTCGGCGGTTGCGACCAGGCAGAAAAAAGCGCCCGGCAGTTGATGGGCACGGCGGCCGAAACGGCCAAGCAAGCCATCGACGATACGCACAAGGCGGCCGAACAGGCCCTCAGTGACGCGACCAGTGGGTTGCCGCTCAACAAATCGAAACCTGCGGACGAGACTGAAAAGTCGTCCCGGGAAATCTAACCCGCTTTACCGGAATCAGGACTGAACCATGGAATACCTGTTGGAACTCGCTGTCAGCCCCACTGCCTGGATTGCCCTGGCGACGTTGATCGTCATGGAAATCGTGCTCGGCATCGATAACCTGATCTTCATTTCGATCCTGACCAACAAGCTGCCTGCGCAGTTTCGCACCAAGGCGCGGCGGATCGGTATCGGCATGGCGCTGATCCTGCGCCTGGCCCTGCTCGGCACCATCGCCTACATCGTCAAGCTCACGGCGCCAGTGCTCGAGGTGTTCGGCCAGGCGTTTTCCTGGAAGGACATGATCCTGATTGCCGGTGGCCTGTTCCTGGTCTGGAAGGCAACCACTGAAATCCATCACAGCATGGACCCGGAAACCAAGGAGCATGACGACAGGCCTTCGCGGGTGTCGCTGGGGTTCGCCGCCGCCATCGGCCAGATCCTGATGCTCGACCTGGTCTTTTCCATCGACAGCATCATCACCGCGGTGGGGATGACCGAACACCTGCCGATCATGGTGATCGCGGTAGTCGTGGCGGTAGCCGTGATGTTGCTGGCTTCCGAGCCGTTGGCGAAGTTCATCAACGACAACCCGACGGTGGTGATGCTGGCCCTGGGCTTCCTGATCATGATCGGCATGACGCTGATCGCCGAAGGCTTCGGTGCCCATGTGCCCAAGGGCTATGTGTACGCCGCCATGACCTTCTCGGCGGTGATCGAGGGGCTGAACATGCTGGCCCGTCGTGCCCGGCAGAAACGCGAGGCGGTGCAAGCCTGATCCGCGTCGTGTAACGAGAAAGGCCGCCTGGTTCCAGGCGGCCTTTTTTGTGGGAAATCTCTTAATGGGCGCTGACGGTGCGTCCCTGTGGCTTGTCGGCTTCCTGCGGTTGCGAGGGCAGGGCGTGCGGGTGATGGCGACGGGAGATCCGCAGGATTCCCCACAACATGGCCGCCGCGACCGCCAGCCAACCCAGGATCAACAATGCAACTGTCACGATAAGGCTCATCAGTGCCTCCTTCGCCCCGAAGGGGGCTCGCTCACTTCGTCTTGCTTGAGGATCAGTCTAGTCGCTGGGATGTTTCAGGCTATTGACCAATGGTCGTGTTCGGTCAGTCATTTCGCTCTATGGCGTCGGACAAACTGTGATGAAAGGCTATACCACCGCGTGACTGCGACCTATGATCAAGGCCCGAGCCGGGGCTGACCTTGCCTGGCACCTGATCAAGAGAGTGAAGATGTTCGAGGGATCAACCCATTTGCGCTGCCTGTCATCCCGCCGGTTGTTGATGGTGGGCGCCCTGTTGCTGGCCCTGGGCGGCTGTGCCGGCAGCGTCCAGCCGGAAATCCAGCGTTTGCCGGAGCGTGTGGAACTCAATGGTGTGCCGTTTTTCCGCGGCGAGGTTTATCAGAGCGGTCCGGGAGCCCTGGCCAGCATGCTGTCGCAGCAGGGCGTGACGGTGACCCCTGGGCTGTTGGACAAGCCCCTGAAGCTGCCGGGCGCCGAGGCGGATCTGCAACGCAATATGCAGGTGCTGGCGCGCGAGTACGGCATGGTGGTGTACCCGCTGGATGCCGAATTGCCGGCGGTGCTGACTCAGGTCGCGGCCGGATATCCGGTGATGGTGCGGTTCAATGAAGGGCGGGTGTTTTCCGAACCGCGTTATGCCGTGGTGGCCGGCTACAACCGGACCAAGCAGACGGTGTTGTTGCGGGCGGGGATGAACCGTCGGCTGCTGATGGATTTCGACAAGTTCACTTCGGCCTGGAAGAGTGCCGGTGGCTGGGCGGTACTGATCCAGGCGCCGACGCAACTGCCGGCCCAGGTCGACCGACAGCGCTGGTTGAAGGCCGCCGATGACCTGTCCCGGGCAGGGCAGGAGCAGGCGGCGGCGAAGGCGACCAGGGCCATTGCCGGACACTGATCGCTCGCAGCCCGCATGACACAGGAAAACCTTGTGGGAGCGGGCTTGTCGGGACGCCGCAGCGCCGGGAAGAGAGCCTTGAGGTTTGCAGCCTTCTCGAGGAGCTCTTCGCCGGCAAGCTCCCGCAAGGACTAAACCCCGAGCTTGTCGCGCATCGTGTAGTACCACGCCCCCAGCGCGGTAAATGGCGTGCGCAGCAGTTGCCCGCCGGGGAACGGATAGTGTGGCAGGTCGGCAAAGGCATCGAAGCGCTCGGCCTGTCCGCGCAGGGCTTCGGCCAGCACTTTGCCCGCCAGGTGCGTGTAGGTCACGCCGTGGCCGCTGCAGCCCTGGGAATAATAGATGTTGTCGCCCAGGCGACCGACCTGCGGCAGGCGCGACAGGGTCAGCAGGAAGTTGCCGGTCCAGGCGTAGTCGATCTTCACGTCCTTGAGTTGCGGGAAGGCCTTGAGCATCTTCGGCCGGATGATCGCCTCGATATTCGCCGGATCCCGTGCGCCATAGACCACGCCACCGCCGAAGATCAGGCGCTTGTCGCCGGAAAGACGGTAGTAGTCCAGCAGGTAGTTGCAATCTTCCACGCAGTAATCCTGCGGCAGCAACGATTTCGCCAGTGCATCGCTCAACGGCTCGGTGGTGATCACCTGGGTGCCGCAGGGCATCGACTTGGCGGCCAGTTCCGGCACCAGGTTGCCCAGGTAGGCATTGCCCGCGACGATGATGAACTTGGCCCTGACCTTGCCCTGTGGCGTGTGCACCACCGGGTTGGCGCCGCGTTCTATACGTACTGCGGGCGATTGCTCGTAGATCGTGCCGCCGAGTGACTCGACCGCCGCCGCTTCGCCGAGCGCGAGGTTGAGCGGATGGATATGGCCGCCGCTCATGTCGAGCATGCCGCCGACATACTGATCGCAGTCGACCACTTCGCGGATACGGCGCTGGTCCATCAACTCCAGCTGGGTATGACCATAACGTTCCCAGAGCTTCTTCTGGGATTCGAGGTGGCCCATCTGCTTTTTGGTGATGGCGGCAAAGACACCGCCGTCCTTGAGGTCGCACTGGATGTTGTACCTGGCTACCCTTTCCCGAATGATCCGGCCGCCTTCAAAGGCCATCTGTCCGAGCAGTTGTGCCTGTTTGGCGCCGACGCTGCGCTCGATCACATCGATATCGCGGCTGTAGCTGTTGACGATCTGGCCGCCGTTGCGGCCCGAGGCGCCGAAGCCGACCCTGGCGGCTTCCAGCACCGTGACCCGGAAACCGTTCTCCAACAGGAACAGTGCGCTGGAGAGGCCGGTGTAGCCGGCACCGATCACGCATACGTCGGTTTCGACGTCATCCTGCAACAGCGGGCGCTCGGGAACCGGATTGGCCGATGCGGCGTAATAGGACTGGGGGTAGGGGGTGTTCGCCATCCTGGAACCTCTGTTTTATATTTTTTACGAGTGGCCTGATCCTACCTCAGATGAAATACCCCCGCCAGCCACCCGAAACATCGGCGTTGCCGGGGGCCAAATAAAAAATTTGCCTATTCATAGACTTAGCGGCAAAAAAGGTATTGACACACTTCGCCAAATCCGTAGAATGCCGCCTCACAGCAGGCACGTAGCTCAGTTGGTTAGAGCACCACCTTGACATGGTGGGGGTCGTTGGTTCGAGTCCAATCGCGCCTACCAAACAAAATCCGCTCTGCTGGGCGGTGTAGAAAGGCCAACCGAAAGGTTGGCCTTTTTTTCGTCTTGAATTCGGCGATGTAGGAGGGCGGACAGCCTTTGCTGCCTGCGGGCTTTTCCGGGCCCGCGGCAGGAGTGCTGGCCTGATTTCATTTGCGAAAGGTGCTTTCGGTAGAAATTTTCAAGCCTATTCATAGGCTTAGAAGAAAAAACAGGTTGCCAGCCTGCGGAAAATCCGTAGAATGCAGCCCACAGCAGGCACGTAGCTCAGTTGGTTAGAGCACCACCTTGACATGGTGGGGGTCGTTGGTTCGAGTCCAATCGCGCCTACCAGATAAAATCCGCTCTGCTGGGCGGTCTAGAGGGGTCAACCGAAAGGTTGGCCCTTTTTTTGTGTCTTGATTTTGAGGTTTTCTCCCTCCTGCATCGACGCTGCGGCGCTCCTGAAATACCGACAAACATTCGATTGGTTGACCACTCTTCTCGTATTCCTCAGCATTCTTTGCCATTGCCAGGTCGTCGTATGGAAATGCTTGGCCGGGTTTTGCGCAGGGATGCAGCATGGAAAGTAAAACGATTCGCTGGTTGGCTGACGCGATGGCGGGTCTGGGGGCAGGTGCTGCTATTACCGGTTTTTCGACTTTGTACCTCTTGGCGGGCGACGCCACACCCAAGATGGTGTTGTTGAGTGTCACGCTGTTTGTCGCCAGTGTTGTTTGTTTTGTCTTCTCTTACGTGTGCGCAATTCAGGAGGTGGGCTAGTGAAGGCCATAATCGTTCTGTCCTGGTTGGCCTGTATGGTTTTATTGATAGCTTTCGCCATCTACCGGGGACGCAAGAAAGCAGCTTCCGATGTTCGCTCCCGGTTATCGGATCGCGAGTTACTCAATCAGGCGACAACCGAACTCCAGGCCCTCCGGGCGGAGGTCCGTCATCTCGGCAGGCAAATCGAGGAAAAGTCCGGAGGTTGACTGGGGAGGGGGGTCTGCTGCTCGCAATGAGCTTGAGGGTGCCAGGATTCTCCCGAATATCCGGCGCCCCGCACTGACTCCGTTACTCAGCCTGACGATTCTGTCGGGCATCGATAAACGGCACCGCGCCGTCTGGCAGTACCGTCGTCGGCAACACGCCGTTCCAGCGCTCGGCCTTGGTCAATTCCACCAGGTTCTGGTTGCTCGCCAGGGCCTGGGCGCGGGCCTTGATCGCTTCGGCTTCGGCGCGGCCGCGCAGTTCTGTGGCCTGGGCATCGGCCTTGGCCTGGGCCAGTTGCGCGTCGGCTTCGGCCTGGGCCTGGGTCACGCGGATCTGCGCCTGGACCTGTTCGGTCGCCAGTTGCTGTTCGCGGGTCTTGACCTGGACTTCGGCGGCCATGCGCGCTTCGATGGCTTTTTCATAGGCGTCGCTGAAGTCGATGTTCTCGACTTGCACGCTGTCGATCATTACGGGACCCGCCACGGCTTTCTTGATGGCGGCGGAAATGTCGTTGACCAGCTGGACGCGGTTCTGCACCGCGGCAACCGCGTTGAACTGACCGAAGACGTTCTCGACCTGGGTGGGCACCTGGCGGCTGATCAGTCGGTCGCGCACGCCGTCGATGTCCTTGAACTGGGTGTATACCTTGGCGACATCGGAAGGAGCAACGTGCCAGGAAACTGAAACCTTGAGCTGGGCCGATTGCTGGTCCTTGCTGTAGGCCTGGAGGTTCTCGTAGGCCGATACCTGGCTCTGGGTGCTGATCAGTTTGACCGTCTCGATAAAGGGCGTCTTGAACGACAGGCCGGGGTCCACTACGCCGACCAGCGCACCATTTCTCAGCAGTACGCCACGCTCTGTTTCATCCACGGTGTACCAGCTGCCGAAAAACACCACGATAAGGCCCAGTGCCGCTGCACCGCCAATCACGCTGCCGATCATATTACGGGTCATAGTTCGTTCCTTTGAGCGGCGGGAAAACACATCCCTGGATACGCTGCCTGAATGCTCAGGGCGCGTCCCGCCAGCATGGCCAAGAGTTCTGGAGGTCGCCTTGCCGACTGCAACGGTTCCGGGTGCCCATCGAGGTGCCCGGATCGGCGGCTCGACATGATAGCTGCGCCGCCTGTTCCGTTCTGAGAAGCGACTCCCATCCCTGAGTCTAATCGAAACGTCTTCCTGCTTTTCCTGAGGGCAAGGGTCACTGCCTGTAACAGTGATGGGCATCGCCCGTTTCCTGTCTTTGCCTGTTTTCTGTCTTGAGGGCAGGTGCGCACCATGACAGTTCGCGGTGCCCCAAAAGTGCCCGGTCTGCCTGCTTTTTTCTCCCTGTCATGAGGCTCGATCTGTCTATGTCGAGGTTTCCAAATAGGAAACTAATTGTTGGGGTAGGTTGTTCCATTTGCATCTGGATACCTTGAAATGGCGAGCTTTAAGGATGGATGTCTTCATTTTTCCAGGTTTTATTGGGTTTTTAATAGGTTGGCTCGATGCTTGCTATGTTCAATTCAAGTTGTCTAATTGGAAACTCAAGGACCGTCCAATGCCTAGCAAGAAAATCGAAATGCCGGAGGACGAAACCGTCAGCGGCTCGTCGGGCAGCACCGACCCGTTCAACGTCGGCAGTCGCCTGCGGGCACTGCGCCAGGCCAAGGGCATGCTGATCGATGAGGTGGCGCAAAAGGTCGGTGTCAGCAAATCCTTTATCAGTCGTTTCGAGCGCGACACGGTGCAGGCTTCGGTGGCGACCTTGTTGCGTATCTGCGAAGCCATCGGCATCAAGCCGGGCGAACTGTTCGAGCCGCCGTCCACCCGCTTTGTCGCGGCCGGGCAGGGCGCGCCGATCAGCCTGGGTGGCGAGGGCATGCGCGAGTACCTGATCTGTGGAGCCGGCAACGAACACATGATGGCGCTCTATTCGGTGATCGAGCCGGGCGGCGGTTCCGGTACCGAACCCTATTCGATCAAGGCTGCCGCCGACCTGGTGCATGTCCAGAGCGGCTGCCTGGAGATGCGTGTCGCCGAGGAAACCTACCTGCTGCGAGCCGGCGACACCCTGACCTTCGCCCCCAGCGATCCGCACACCTGGGTCAACCCGTCGAAGGATGAAGTGTGCACGGCGTTGTGGGTCATCGTGCCGCCGCCGGCCTGACCCCGCTGATCTTTCTTTCCCACAGGCATGAGGAGCGAATCGATGTACAAGCTGGCAGTGACCGACCTGCATAAAAGCTACGGCGACCACCAGGTGATCAAGGGCGTCAGCCTTTCCGCCCGTTCCGGCGACGTAGTGAGCATCATCGGCTCCAGTGGTTCGGGCAAGAGCACCTTCCTGCGTTGCATCAATCTGCTGGAGCAGCCCAGTGCCGGGACCATCCAGGTCAACGGCGAGCTGCTCGATACCCGTCGCGATCGGCGCAGTGGCGCCTTGCGGGCCCGGGACCCGATGCAGTTGCAGCGCATGCGCGGACGCCTGGCGATGGTGTTCCAGAATTTCTGCCTGTGGTCGCACATGACCGTGCTGGAAAACGTCATGGAGGCACCGATGTACGTGCACGGACTGAGCAAGGCCGAGGCCCGCGAACGCGGTGAAGCCTATCTGCACAAGGTCGGCCTGGCGCCCGCTTGTCATGGCCAGTACCCCGCACACCTTTCCGGCGGCCAGCAGCAGCGGGTGGCGATTGCCCGGGCCCTGTGCATGGAGCCTGAAGTGATGCTGTTCGACGAGCCGACTTCGGCCCTCGATCCCGAGCGGGTCGGTGAAGTGCTCAAGGTCATGCAGACCCTGGCCGAGGAGGGCCGGACCATGGTGGTGGTGACCCACGAGATGGGGTTTGCCCGTCACCTGTCGACCCAGGCGTTGTTCCTGCACCAGGGGCGGATCGAAGAGCAGGGTACGCCGGCGCAGTTGTTCGAGCAGCCTCGCAGCGAACGCCTGCAGCAATTTCTTTCCGGTCGCCTGAAGTAGGAGGCTGCCATGTCCCGAGTGATGAACGAAGCCCCCCCGGTCCTGGATCGTATCGACGCCGCGATTCTCGACATCCTGCGCGACGAAGGCCGGATCACCTATCAGGAACTCTCCGAACGGGTGCACCTGACGCCGCGGCCGTGCCTCGAACGGGTGCGCAAGCTGGAGAAGCTCGGGGTGATCCGCGGCTACGGCGCGATGATCGACCTGCCGCGGCTGTCGCCCGGTGTTTCGCTGCTGGTCATGGTGGCGCTCTCCAACCAGAACGGCCGGACCGCGCAGCGCGCTTTCGAGGCGAAGATGCGGGAAAGCCGCGAGGTGATCGAGTGCCAGCTGGTCAGTGGGGCCTTCGACTACTGCCTGCGCATGCATTGTCGCGACCTGGAGCATTACCGGGTGCTGACGGAGCAATGGTTCAACGATGTCGAGCTGCATATAGACCGTCTGGTCAGTCATCCGACCCTGGCCAGCGTGAAGCAGTCCGTCGTCCCCGCCAGTGCTTTTCTGCCCTGATCCGCAGGCTATGAATACCCAGCCGAAGCCGCTGCGGTCCGCTCGGGAAAACAGCCGTATCCCGTGCGACTGCCGACGTTTACGACGGATAGATCCGAGGCCCCGGCGTTAGCCTTTAACCCTGAAAAGACGCTGTTTCAACAGCGCTGAAATGCCGCTGTTCAACACTGCCGAACCTACGACCCACCCATAGGACGCACTCATGAACCGTTTATCCACGCTGTTGTTCGCTTCCCTCTCGATGGTAGTCGCCGGTGGCGCCCTGGCGGAGCCGATCACCATTGCCACCGACGCGACGTTCCCGCCTTTCGAATCGGTGGACGGCTCCGGCAAACTGGTCGGCTACGATGTCGAACTGGCCCAGGCTGTCTGCGATGCGGCCAAGCTCGATTGCAAGATCATCAACGCGGCCTGGGACGGCATGATTCCCGGCCTGATCAGTAACAAGTACGACGCGCTGATCTCGCAACTCACCGTTACCCAGGCCCGGCGCAAGATCCTTGCCTTCAGCGATGTCTACGATCATCCGGTGTTCCGTTTCGTCGCGCACAAGGGGGCCAACCTGACCATCTCGCCCGAAGGTCTCAAGGGCAAGGTGATCGCGGTCCAGACCGGCACGCCGATGGACGCCTATGTCACCAAGAACTACACCCAGAGCACCATCAAGCGCTACGACAGCGGCAGTGCGCCTTATCTCGAACTGAGCAGCGGGCGCGCCGATGTGCACATGAGCTACCAGGCCCAGATCACCCACAGCTTCCTCAAGGGCGACAACGGCAAGGACTTCGAACTGGTCGGCCCGCTGTTCACCGGCAAGGACGCCCCCGAGTTCGGCGAAGGCGTGGCGATTGCCATCAACAAGAACAACGAGGCCTTGCTCAAGCAGATCAACGAAGGTCTGGGCGAAGTGCGTGACAGCGGCAAGCTCGACGCCCTCAACCGCAAATACTTCGACGCGCAGTAACGCCCATGTTGACCGACTACATCGGCAGTGTCCTGAGCGCCGGCTGGATCACCTTCCAGCTGGCCCTGGTGTCGCTGGCCCTGGCGGTGGTGCTGGGCCTGGCCGGGGCGCTGTGCAAGCGTTCGGAGCACCGCCTGCTACGGGTGCTGGCGGAGATCTACACCACCCTGGTGCGGGGGATTCCCGACCTGGTGCTCATGCTGTTGATGTTCTACAGCCTGCCGGCCCTGCTCAACCAATGGATCGGTGCGGCGGGCGGCAGGTACTCCGTGGATCCGAGCCCGTTCCTGTCCGGCTCGCTGACCCTGGGGGTGATTTTCGGCGCCTACATGACCGAGACCTTTCGTGGGGCGCTGGAAGGGATTCCCCACGGGCAGTTGGAGGCGGCCCAGGCCTATGGCCTGGGGCGGGTGAAGACCCTGCGCAGCATCATCCTGCCGCAGATGGTGCGTCTGGCCTTGCCCGGTTTCACCAATAACTGGCTGGTGCTGGTCAAGGCCACGGCGCTGGTGTCGCTGATCGGCCTGCAGGACATCATGTTCCGGGCCAAGGGAGCCGCCGAGGCCACCGGCAAACCCTTCACTTTCTATCTGCTGGCGGGGGGCTTCTACCTGTTGATCGCGGTGCTGTCGCTGATCCTCGTCGGCTGGCTGGGCAAACGTTACTCGCAGGGTGTTCGGGAGTTGGCGCGATGAATTGGGATGTGATCTACGACAACCTGGACCTCTACGCCCAGGGCCTGCAACTGACCTTGCTGCTGACCGTGGTCGCGCTGGGAGTCAGCTTCTTCCTCGCCCTGGGACTGGCGGTGGCCCGCAATGCGGCCAACCCGCTGCTGCGCCACGGCGTGGCGGCCTACACCCTGGTGTTTCGCGGGACGCCGCTGCTGATCCAGTTGTTCCTGATCTACTACGGCCTGGCCCAGTTCGACCTGCTGCGTGGCAGTGTGCTGTGGACCTGGCTGTCCAACCCGCTGTTCTGCGTGTTGCTGGCCTTTATCCTCAACACCACGGCCTACACCACGGAAATCTTCGCCGGCGGGCTGCGTCATCTGCCGCCCGGCGAGGTCGAGGCGGCGCGGGCCTACGGCATGACGCCCTGGACGCTGCTGCGGCGAATCATGTTGCCGGCGATGCTGACCCGGACCCTGTCGCTGTACGGCAACGAGACCATCATGATGCTGCATGCGACCTCCCTGGCCAGCACGGTGACCCTGATGGAAATCACCGGCGTGGCACGCAACATCACCCTCAATCACTACATCCAGTTCGAACCCTATGTCACTGCGGGAGGACTGTACCTGGTCCTGACGATGGTGCTGGTGCTGGCTTTCCGTTTCGCGCAACAGCGCTGGGCGAGCTATCTGCAGCCACGTCGGGGCTGATCCGTCGATCCCCGCATTTTTGTCCAAATCATCAGGAGGCATCTGCCATGACTACCCGCGACAAGCGTCAATTCGATCTTCTGGGCGTTCCCTTCGACGGCGAGTCCACACTCGGCTGGCCGGGCTCGCGCTTCGCCCCGGCACGGGTGCGGGAAAGCGCCAAGTGGATCAACATGCGCATCCAGGATGGTAAGGTCTACTGCCTGGAGACCGACAGTTTCATGGAGGTCGGCGAACACCTGCTGGTGGATCGCGGCGACGTCGCGGTAGTGCCCCATGACACCCAGAAAACCTTTCTGGCTACCAGCGAGGCGGTCCGCCAATCGATCCAGGCCGGCCGGGTGCCGGTGGTCATCGGCGGTGACGACAGCCTGCTGTTTCCCGTGGCCCAGGGGGTCTGCCAGGCCCTGGAGGGGCGCATCGGCGTGATTCATTTCGATGCCCACCTGGACCTGATGGACGACAGCGTCAAGCAGGGGCGCTTCAGCCAGTCGAGTGGTATGCGACGGGCGCTGGAACTGGAGCAGATCCAGGCGGCGGACTGTATCCAGGTCTGCGAACGGCACTTCAACTTCCCGGCCTCGGGCCGCTTCAAGCATGACAACGACCTGATCCATCTCAGCGCGCGCGAAGTGCTGCGGCTCGGCCCGCAAGCCACGGTCGAGCGTATTCTCGAGCGGGTCAAGGGCGCCGACCACCTGTTCCTGTCGTTCGATATCGATGCCATCGACCCGGCCTTTGCGCCGGGCGCCGGAGCCCACGAACCGGGTGGCATCAGTTCGGCCGAAGCGCTGGAGATGGTCGAGCTGCTCGCCCCGCACTGTGCGGCGATGGCCATTACCGAGGTCAACCCGACCACCGACGTGGGCGACATGACGTCGACCCTGGCGGCGTACCTGGCATTCTCCTTCGCGGTGTACGGCAGCCAGGCCCGGCGCTGACTTCCATGGGGGCCCGGGGACGGTAACGGAGGCCTTGTGTTTCCACGCCGTCTTGCAAGATGGCCGGACGCCGGTCGGCGGGTGATCAGTCAGGAAGCCGTTGCCGGTTTTTTCGGGCGTCGGCTCCGGGCTGTCCTGGCTGTCGTCGCCTTGCGTTTCTTCTTCCAGGGCGCTGCCCCTTTTCCGGCCATCCCGGCGGGCATGGTGATCTGCAGTTTCAGCTCGACGCATCGCCCCACCTGCTTGCTCATCCATGCCGCCTGCTTGGCGACAAATTCTTCCAGGCTCATCTCGCCGCTCTGCACCATGTCCAGCGCCTGTTCCCAGATTGCCGTGGTGCCTGGGTCGGCAATCGCCCGGGGCACCGCGTCGATCAGGCTGAAGGCCGCCGGGGTCGCTGACAGGCTTTTGCCGTGCTTGACCAGGTACTGTCGATCCAGCAAGCCCTGGATGATGCCGGCGCGGGTGGCTTCGGTGCCGATGCCGGTGGTGTCCTTGAGCTTCTGCTTGAGGCGCGGGTCTTCCACATACCGGGCGACGTTTTTCATTGCCTTGATCAGGTCGCCTTCGGTAAAGGGTTTCGGTGGCTGGGTCCACAGGTCCTTGAGTTCGACCCGGTTGACCACGCATTCGCTGCCTTCACGCAATGCCGGCAGGGCCTGTGGCTCCGGGGCCTCGCGTCCCTTGGCAGGCGCCAGGGCCTCGGGCAGCGCCCGTTTCCAGCCGGGCTCGACAATCCGTTTGCCCACCGCTCGCAACGCCTGTGCCGCGCAATCGAAATCGGCCTGGGTCCGGTCGTATTCGTGGTTGGGCAGGAACTGCGCCAGGTAACGGGCACGAATCAGGCTATAGACCGCCCGTGGCTTGCCTTGCAACCGGTCGAGGCCGGCCCCGCTGCCTGTCGGGATAATGCCGTGGTGGGCGGTGACCTTGGCATCGTTCCAGGCCCGTGAGCGTCGTGTCGGATCGAGATACGGCGCCAGTTTTTCCAGGCTCGGATCGGCCCGTTCGAGTGCCGCCAGGACCCGTCCGGCATCAGCGTGCTGGCTCAGTGGTAGAAAACCGCAATCGCTGCGCGGGTAGGTAATGACCTTGTGGGTTTCGTACAGCGCCTGCGCGATATCCAGGGTTTCCTGGGCGCCCAGCCCGAGCCTTTTCGAACACACTTCCTGCAGGGTGCCGAGATCGAAGGGCAGGGGGGCCGGCTCGCGAATCCGTTCGGTCCTGAGCTTGACCACCGTGGCGCTGGAGGCTGCGCCCATGGCGCTTGCCGCCTGTTGCGCCAGGGCCTGGTTGAGGCAGCGGTCCTGCTCGTCGCAGGCATCCTGGGGCGCACGCCACTGGGCGACAAAGGGCTGGCCGTCATGCAGCAGGTGCACATCGATGGCCCAGTAGGGCACCGGTACGAAGTCGGCGATGCTGCGGTCACGGTCCACCACCAGGCGCAAGGTCGGCGTCTGCACCCGGCCCACCGGCAGCACGCCCTGATAGCCGGACTGGCGCCCGAGCAGGGTGAACAGGCGGCTCATGTTCATCCCGATCAGCCAGTCGGCCCGCGAGCGGCCCAGGGCCGAGTGATAGAGCGTGAAGGTTTCGCCACCCGGCTTGAGGGCCGCCAGCGCCTTGCGGATCGAGGCATCGTCCAGCGCCGACAACCACAGGCGCTGGATCGGCCCGCGATAGCGGCAATGTTCCACCAGCTCCCTGGCGATCATTTCGCCTTCGCGGTCGGCGTCGGTGGCGATCACCAGTTCCCGGGCCTCGCCCAGCAGGCGCTTGACCGCCTTGTACTGGCTGGCGGTCTTGGGCTTGACCTGCATCTTCCATTTTTCCGGAACGATAGGCAGGTCGGCCAGCACCCAGCGTTTGTAGCGGGCATCGTAGGCATCCGGCGGGGCGGTTTCCAGCAGGTGGCCGATGCACCAGGTGACGGTGGCATTCGGGCCCACCCAGCAGCCGTCGCCACGGCGCGTGGCACCGAGCACGGCGGCAATGTCTTTGGCCTGGGAGGGCTTCTCGCAGAGGAACAACCGCATAACCACCTTGTTTCATTCAGGGCCTGGCAAGGGCTACAGAATGCGCAGAGTTGACGCATCGGGCAATCTTTATCTGTATGAATATACAGCTGAAGATTACCGCCTGGCCAGGGCGGTGGCGGCCTGCCTGGCGCAGGCGGCGCTAATCATCGATAAGAGTGATCAGTAAGATGGAAAATAAATCGCTAATATTCAGGTTGTTTGCCCTCTAGATTAGTCCCACGCCACCTGAATCGATGGGCCAGGCAAGCAATGGAACACCTTTTTTCACCCGAGGCCCCGCCATGATTACCTTCAAGCAACTGGAAGCCATCTACTGGATCGTCGAACTGGGCAGTTTCGAATCGGCCTCGCTGAAGCTGAACATGTCCCAGTCGGCGATTTCCAAGCGTGTCCAGGAACTGGAGGACGCCTTTGACGTGCCGATTTTCGACCGCTCCAGGCGCAGCGCGCGCTTGACGGAGAAGGGCACCGAACTCTTCGAACACGCGGCCGAAATGCTCCGCCAGCGCGATTACCTGCTGGAGCGCATCAGTTCGCGGGAGGTGCTGGTCCGGCGTTTTCGCCTCGGTGTGACCGAACTGACGGCCCTGACCTGGTTGCCAGCCCTGGTGGAGCAGATTCGCGAAGCCTACCCCAAGGTCCTGCTGGAACCTTCGGTCGAGCTGAGTTCGGAGTTGTTCAAGAAACTGGAGAACGACCAGCTCGACCTGATCATCGTGCCCGATGTCTTCGACGACGCGCGTTTCATCGCCACGCCGCTCAAGAGCGTGGAAAACGCCTGGATGTGCGCGCCGGACCTGTATCGCGAATCCGCGCCGATGGACCTCCAGGCGTTGTCCGGGTACACCGTGCTGACCCAGGGCGGCAGTTCGGGGACCGGCCTGGTCTACGAGCGCTGGCTGGCCCAGCACGATGTGCGCCTCAACCGCACGCTGATCAGCAACTACCTGGTGGCCCAGATCGGCCTGACCATC
Source organism: Pseudomonas sp. Mn2068 (assembly GCF_049319725.1). Classification (NCBI taxonomy): domain Bacteria; kingdom Pseudomonadati; phylum Pseudomonadota; class Gammaproteobacteria; order Pseudomonadales; family Pseudomonadaceae; genus Pseudomonas; species Pseudomonas sp. Mn2068. The sequence continues at coordinate 167,922 of NZ_JBMOUG010000002.1, forward strand.
TCCGGCGTGGGCATCAGCTACCTGCCCCGGCAGTGTCTCGCGCCGATGATTGCCCGAGGGCGCCTGCGGGTGATCGAGACTTATCCGGAGTTGCCGCAGATCCGCTATGCCGCCGTGCATCGGGCGGACCGCCTGCAGGGCCTGAGCGTCGAAGTGGCACGCCTGGCGCACCAGTGCTGTGACTTCGGCCACCTGCTGTTGCAGGCGTGAGCCGGCTGGACCCTTCCCGTCGCGTTTTCAGGCGACGGATCCGGCAGCGCGTTCTTTCACTGCCAGCGCCTGTACCAGGAAATCGATGAACGCCCGGGTCTTCTGCGGCACCCGGCGCGCCGAGGCGTATACGGCATTGATGCTGATCGGCGGTGCCTGCCACTCGCACAGCACCGGCACCAGGCGCCCCGCGGCCAGGGCGTCTTCGACGATGAAGTCAGGCAACAGGGCGATGCCCATGCCGGCTTCGGCGGCCTGGGCCAGCAGGTCGCCGTTGTTCGCGTGCAGCGGGCCGGTGACCGTGACCCGCTGGGTGTCCTTGCCATTGCTCAGTTGCAGGCTGACGCCACTTTGCAGGTAGCCATAGTTCAGGCACTGGTGGGCGCTCAGCTCACGGGGCGTGGCGGGAGTGCCGGCCCGTTCCAGGTAGCCGGGGGAGGCGACCATGATGCGCGGGGCCGGGGCCAGCAGCTTGGCGACCATGGACGAGTCCGGCAGGCTGGCGATACGGATGGTCACGTCGAAGCCACCCTTGACCGGGTCCACCTGCTGGTCGCTGAGCACCAATTGCAGTTCCACGTTCGGATGCAACTGGTGAAACACCGGAATCAGGGGCCCCAGCCGGCGCAGCCCGAAAGACATCGGCGCGTTGACCCGCAACACCCCGCGCAACTCGCCGATGCCGTCACGGGCACGCTGCTCGGCTTCATCCAGCGAGGCCAGCAGTTCGCGGGCCGCTTCGAAGTACTCGGCACCGGCTTCGGTCAGGTGCAGGCTGCGGGTGGTGCGCAGCAGCAGTTGCACGCCAATGGCTTCTTCCAGGGCCTGGATCTGCTTGCTGACTTTCGAGCGTGGTACGTCCATTGCCCGTGCCGCCGCCGCGAAGCCATTTGCCCCGACCGTGGCGACAAACGCCCGCATGCATTCGATGCGATCCATGATTGTCCCTTTAATAGAATCAATGATTCTCGATTTTAGGGAATTGTCCCGATTTTATCCAGGCCCTAAAGTTCGTTCCAAGCCGGCAGCACATACCTCCAAGCGGAGCACGCGCCGAGCTGACAGATTACCCGGACCCTCTCAGCCAAAAGGAACTCGTCATGTCCATTCGTGAACTGCTCAACCCGACCAACTCCGCCCTGATCCTCATCGACCACCAGCCGCAGATGTCCTTCGGTGTGCAGTCGATCGACCGCCAGACCCTGAAGAACAACACCGTGGGCCTGGCCAAGTCGGCGAAGATCTTCAACGTGCCGACGCTCCTGACTTCGGTCGAAACCGAAAGTTTCAGCGGTTACATCTGGCCTGAACTGCTGTCGCTGTTCCCCGACCAGCAGCCCATCGAACGCACTTCGATGAACTCCTGGGAAGACAGGAAATTCGTCGAGGCGGTCAAGGCCACCGGGCGCAAGAAGCTGATCATGGCCGCGCTGTGGACCGAGGTCTGCCTGAACTTCCCGGCCCTCGAGGCACTGGCCGAAGGCTACGAGGTGTATATCGTCACCGACGCCTCGGGCGGCACCACCAAGGAAGCCCACGATATGTCCGTGCAACGGATGATCCAGGCCGGCGCGGTGCCGGTGACCTGGCAGCAGGTATTGCTCGAGTTCCAGCGCGATTGGGCGCACAAGGAAACCTACGACGCGGTCATGGACCTGGTACGCGAACACAGCGGCGCCTATGGCATGGGCGTGGATTACGCCTACACCATGGTGCACAAGGCCCCGCAGCGTCAGGTCAAGTAAGGGAGCGGGGCGGGTGTGCCGGGCACATCCGCCCCTCGGGCTTTGTACAGGCAGGTGGAATCACTCATGAATATCGAATTGTCCGACGGCGTGGTCACATTGCTGGTGCGGCACCGCATCAGGCAGGGCGGGGACCAGGCGTACGAAGCCTGGCTGCGCCAGATCATCGCCAAGGCACGCAGTTATCCCGGGCACCTGGGCATCGACGTGATGCGCGGGCACAGCGGCGGACTGGCGCAGTTCACCAGTGTGCTGCGGTTTGCCAGCACCGAGCAGTTGCAGGTCTGGCTGGATTCCGATGACCGTCGCGAACTGGTCGACCAGGCCCGCTCGCTGCTGGCCGACGGCGACCAGACGGAAATCAACGAAGACCGTGAGTTCTGGTTCACGCCGGCGCAAGCGGACATGCCGGCACCGCCACCGCGCTGGAAGCAGGCCTGCGTGACCTTCCTGGTGATCCTGCCGCTGACGTTCCTGGTGCCACAGGTATGGAAGCCGGTGTTCGGGCTGTTGCCCTGGCTGGGCGGTTACGTGCAGGCCAATGTACTGATCACCCTGAGCATCGTCCTGCTGGTGGTCTATGTCTTCATGCCGCGGGTGACGCGTCTGTTCAGCCGTTGGCTGCAACCGCGGTAAGTGAGCTGATCCAAGGGCCGGGCGGTAGAAAACGCATAAAAAAACCCGACAGCCTGTGTCGGGTTTTTCGTGGGGAAGCGGAGTGTTACTTGCGGCCACCCAGTGCGCCGCCGGCCGCGCCACCCAGGCCCGCGCCAATCGCCGCGCCGGTGCTGCCGCCGAGCTTGTTGCCCAGCAGCGAACCGCCTGCCGCGCCCAGGCCGCCACCGAGGGCCGCCTTGGTCTTCTTGCCTTTCTTGGCCGCCACGGCACCGCCGGCCGCGCCGCCCAGGCCTGCACCAATGGCCGCGCCGGTGCTGCCGCCCATCTGCTGACCGACCACGTTGCCCAGGACGCCACCCAAACCACCGCCGACCGCCGCCTGGGTACCGCCGGCAGCCATTGCGCCTTGGGCAAACAGGGCGCTGAGCGCCAGGACGGTAAGTGCTTTACGCATGTTGCGAACCTCGAAATAAATGGAGCGCCAATTGTCGCCGGGCGCGGGCGGCGACGCAAACGCTGTCGAGGGGCTGCGCCGGTTTATATTTTTTCTCGCCCATGGAACTTTCCTGTTTCGGAAAAGCGGCAACGTCACCGAATAAACCCCATGGCCGGGTTGTTATCTGTACATAGGCCGCTCATCGGATGCTCTATTTCCAGAATTATTGTGTGGCTTTATCTCTGAATGCTCCTTGGCCGTTTCCCACGGCCTTTTTTATTTATTCCCCTCATCAGGGGTGAACTGCTTTGGTGCAATTGAAGTGTCGAGGCGGTTGAATGAACCAAAACAGTGCCGGCATTGTCTTTGAGTTGCCGGATATCCAGAAAAAACCTGTGGTTATTGAAGGGGTTAGGATGAATTTTATGTGAATTCATTCGCCAAATATCTTGTTACAAGTTTCGCTGATCAGTTAATATGGCGTCGCGTTCACCTACCACGGTTTATGCATTTTTAAGCCCCAAGCGTCCATCAGCCGCTTGGGCTTTTTTTTTGCCCGGAATTTGTTCACCGAGTTGTCGAACAGTCTCTTGCGGACTCTGCCGGGGCCGGTGCCGCCTATCGATGTCGAATAAAACCCTTCCCTGAAAACACCGACGTTATCAATCCCGGACGCCGCTCTTTGCCCAGGTGGTCGAAGGCGTGCGCGGTGTGGGCATTTTTGCCCCACGGTGTTTCCCGATGACTCGCTGGCGCCTGGTGTCCCGCCGGTGCCAGCCGCCTGTGTTTCCAGTGAAAACCGCTCTGGCTCCACCCTCTCGCCCCTTTTGCCGATAGCTGGCATCAAAAATGCTTTTTAGTATCCATGGATAATTGGATACAAAAATTCAGAAGGTGCTTTCCATGGGATTCATACCGGCTTACAGCGAGCGTCAACCGATGACCGCGGAGGAGGAGGCCTACAACTTTCTTCTCGGTGCCATCTGCAGCGGGCGCTACCGCATGGGCGACCGGCTGATCGCCGACGACATCGCTGGTGAAATCGGCATGAGCCGCATGCCGGTGCGCGAAGCCTTTCGTCGCCTGGCGGCCGAGGGCCTGGTGAATCTGCGGCCCAATCGCGGGGCGGTGGTCAGCGGCCTGAATATCGAGGAAATGCACGAAGTCTTCGAAATGCGCAGCGTCCTCGAAGGGCTGGCGATCCGTGTCGCGGTGCCGAAGATCACCGAGCGACACCTGACGCACCTCGAACGCCTGCTCGACGACATGGACGCCGACCGCGAGGACAGCGCCGTCTGGGTCGGTCGCCACCGGGCTTTCCACGAGTACCTGTGCAGCCTCAGTGAGCGCCCGCGGTTGATGCGCCAGATATCCGCGCTCTATTCGGTGATCGAGCCGCACATGCGCCTGTGGTTGCAGCAACTCGACCAGCCGCTGAGCGCCCGCGAAGACCATGCGCAGATCCTCGACGCCATCCGCTCGCGGGATGCCGATCATGCCGAGCGGGTCCTGCGCGAGCATATCGAAGGAACCATTCCCGAACTGACCCAGTTCCTGGCGTCGGGGAAATAGAAGCGGGCAGCCAGCCCGCCTTGCCGTTGTTGTGACGTTCAGCACTGCCCAGTTACTTAACCGAACCGGAGTCTCGTCATGAATCAGCCCGTTGTCCGCATCTGCCTTTCCTTCCGTGTTGCAGGAGCTTCGTCATGCGCTCTGTGAAACTGCTCGCGGCGCTGTGTGCCGTTGCTGTCCTGCCGCTGGCCCAGGCCGCCGACAAGGTGGTGAAGATGTACAACTGGTCCGACTATATCGGCCCGGACACCCTGAAGAATTTCGAGCAGGACAGCGGCATCAAGGTCCAGTACGACATCTTCGACACCAACGAAATGCTCGAGGCCAAGCTGCTGTCCGGGCATTCGGGCTATGACCTGGTGGTGCCGTCCAGCCAGTTCCTCTCCAAGCAGATCCGTGCCGGCGCCTATCAGCCGTTGCAGCGTTCCCTGCTCGGTAACTGGAACCACCTCGACCCACGACTGATGAAGCGCCTGGAGGCCGCCGATCCGGGCAATCGCTATGCGGTGCCGTACATGTGGGGCACGGTCGGCATCGGCTACAACGAGGAAAAAGTGCGCGCGGTGCTGGGCAAGGACGTGGTGCTGGATTCCTGGTCGATGGTCTTCGATCCGAAGAACCTGGAGAAGCTGAAAAGCTGTGGCGTGGCCTTCCTCGATGCGCCGGTGAAGATCATTCCGCAGGCCTTGCTCTACCTCGGGCTGGATCCCAACAGCCTGAAACCCGAGGACTACAAGAAAGCCTCGGCCCTGCTGATGAGCCTGCGGCCGTCGGTCACCTATTTCAATTCGTCGAAATACACCGCCGACCTGGCCAACGGCGATATCTGCGTGGCCATCGGTTACTCGGGGGATGTGGCGCAGGCGCGCAGTCGGGCCCATGAAGCCGGGAAGAACGTCGATATCCGCTACCTGATTCCGAAAGAGGGCGTGAACCTGTGGTTCGACATGCTCGCCATTCCCAAGGACGCCGGAAACGCCGCCGGGGCCAACCAGTTGATCGACTACCTGCTGCGTCCGGAAGTGATCGCCCCGGTCAGCAACTATGTCGGTTATGCCAACCCGAACAAGGACGCCACGGCGCTGATGGACCCGAAGGTCAGCGGCGACCCGGGCATCTATCCTGGCGATGACGTCATCAACCATGCCTTTGTATCGGCCGATCTGCCGGAGAAGATCCAGCGGGTGATCACCCGTGAATGGAGTCGCATCAAGTCCGGTCAATAAACCTGTGAAGGCCCGTTCCGAGAGCGTTTGACATGCTGAAATTTTCTGCCCACGAGTACCCTTATCCTTCCCGCCGCCAGAGCGTGTTCGCCCGTCGCGGCATGGTCGCCGCCTCGCAACCGCTGGCCGCCCAGGCCGGCATCGCGATCATGCAGCGGGGCGGCAACGCCATCGATGCCGCCATCGCCACGGCGGCGGCGTTGACGGTGGTCGAGCCGACCGGTTGCGGCCTCGGCGGCGATGCCTTTGCGCTGGTCTGGAGCCAGGGCCGGTTGCATGGCCTGAACGGCAACGGCCAGGCTCCGGCAGCCCTGAGCATCGAGGCGGTGCGGGGCGCCGGTCATGGGCAGATGCCGCTGTATGGCTGGACTCCGGTGACCGTGCCGGGTTGTCCTTCGGCCTGGGCCGAACTGTCGCGGCGCTTCGGCAAGCTGCCGTTCGCCGAACTGCTGCAACCGGCGATCGATCTGGCACGGGAGGGCTTCCCGCTGTCGCCGGTGGTTGCCCATCAGTGGCAGATCGCGCTGGATGAGTTCGCCCCGCATCGGGACGCCGTCCTGGAGCCCTGGTTCGAGACCTTCCTGATCGACGGGCGGGCGCCCTGCGCCGGAGAAATCTTCCGCAATCCGGCCCAGGCCGCGACGCTCGAAGAACTGGCCGCCACGGCCTGCGAAAGCCTCTATCGCGGGGCACTGGCACAGCGCCTGGATGCCCACTCCCGTGCCACCGGTGGCTATCTGCGGGCCACTGACCTGGAGAGCTATCGTGCCCAGTGGGTCGAGCCGATCCATATCAATTACCGCGGTTACGACGTCTGGGAAATCCCGCCGAGCGGACAGGGCCTGGTCGCCCTGATGGCGTTGAAGATCCTCGAAGGTTTCGACTTCGACCATCGCGACAGCCAGCAGACCTGGCATCGCCAGCTGGAGGCGATGAAGCTGGCTTACAGCGACGGCCTGCACTACGTCACCGACCCCCTGCATATGCGGGTGGCCGTGGCCGACCTGCTCAGCGACGACTACAGTCGCCGGCGTCGCGGGCAGATCGGTGAACAGGCGCAGCCGCCCAGGCCGGGCGACCCCCATGCCAGCGGCACGGTATACCTGGCGACCGCCGACGCCGAAGGCAACATGGTGTCGTTTATCCAGAGCAACTACCACGGCTTCGGTTCCGGCGTGGTCCTGCCCGACAGCGGCATCACCTTGCAGAATCGCGGGCAGGAATTCAGCCTCGACCCCACGCATGCGAATTGCCTGGCGCCGGGCAAGAAAACCTTCCACACCATCATCCCGGGCTTTCTCAGCCAGGGGCGCGAACCGCTGGGACCGTTTGGCGTAATGGGTGGCTATATGCAGCCCCAGGGGCATGTGCAGATGGTGATGAACCTGGTGGATTTCGGCCTCAATCCGCAGTCCGCCCTCGACGCGCCGCGCTGGCAATGGTTGGGGGACATGAAGGTGGGGATCGAGCAGGGCGCTTCCCAGGACCTCGCCAGGAGCCTGGCGCGACGCGGGCATCAGGTGGAAATCGCCTGCGACCTGACCGACTACGGTCGTGGCCAGATCATCCTGCGCGATCCGGTCAGCGGTGTGCTGTGTGGCGGCACCGAGCCCCGGGCGGACTCGCATATCGCGGTGTGGTGAGGCGTGGCAACCGATCAGGGGTTGCTGATCAGTTGCCGTACACGCCCGGCCAGGTCGTCGAGAGCAAACGGCTTGGCCATCACCTGCATGCCGGGCGCCAGGTCACCGTCGCCGATCACCGTGCTTTCGGCATAGCCGGTGACGAACAGCACCTTGAGCCCGGGGCGCGTGCGCCGGGCCAGTTCCGCCAGCTGGCGGCCATTCATGCCGCCCGGCAGGCCGACATCGCTGACCAGCAGGTCGATGCGGATCGGCGACTGGAGGATCTTCAATCCCTCCACCCCGTCACTGGCTTCCAGCACCTTGTAGCCTCGCTCCTCCAGCAATTCGACTTCGAGCATGCGTACCTGCGGTTCATCGTCGACCACCAGCACCGTTTCACCTGCAATGGCCTGCAAGGCCGGCGGCGGTGAATCGGGCGCCTGGGACGCATCGGCCTCGGCAAAGTGACGCGGCAGGTAGAGGCGTACCTGGGTCCCGCTGCCGGGTTGCGAGTTGATCCGTACCTGGCCGCCGGACTGCAGGGCAAAACCGTAGACCATCGACAGTCCCAGGCCGGTTCCAGAACCCAGGGGCTTGGTGGTGAAGAACGGGTCGAAGGCCTTGCCCAGGACATCCGCCGACATTCCGCTGCCGCTGTCCGCGACACTCAGGTAGACGTAGCCGCCGGGCGGCAGTTCCAGGGCCAGGGCCGATGCCGACGTGAGTGTGATGTTCGCAGTTTCGATCACCAGGCGGCCGCCGTCGGGCATGGCGTCGCGGGCGTTGATGCACAGGTTGAGCAGGGAGTTTTCCAGCTGGTTCTGGTCCACCAGGGTGGTCCACAGGCGATCGGACAACGTCGTTTCCAGCTGTATCGACGGACCGACGGTGCGTCGTACCAGATCCTCCATCTCATTCACCAGATGGTTGATGTTGGTGGCCCGGGAGTCGAGGGTCTGCCGTCGGGAAAAGGCCAGCAGCCGATGGGTCAGGGCCGTGGCCCGGCGCGCGGCGATCAGTGCGGCATTGATGTAGCGTTCGAGGTTGTTCACCCGGCCCTGGTCGATCCGGGTCTGGAGCATTTCCAGGCTGCCGCTGATACCGGTCAGCAGGTTGTTGAAGTCATGGGCCAGGCCGCCGGTCAGTTGCCCCACGGCCTCCATCTTCTGGCTCTGGCGCAGTTGCGCCTCGGCCTTGGCCAGGGCGAGGGCCTGTTCCTTGTCGAGGGTGCAGTCGCGGCCCACGGCATTGATGACCTGGTCGGACGGGCTGGAGGACCAGTTGATCCAGCGATATCCGCCGTCCTTGCAGCGGAAGCGGTTTTCGAAACGCAGCAGGTTGTGCCCCGAGGCGGACTGGCGGACACCTTCGAGGGTGCGCTCCAGGTCATCCGGATGGATCAGGTCGTACAGCGAGCTGCCGAGCAGCTCGGTTTCGATCCAGCCCAGGGTGTCGGTCCAGGCGGGGTTGATGGCGATGATCCGGCCCTCGAAGCTGCAGCGCAGCATGATGTCGGAGGACAGGGTCCAGAGCTGGTTGCGATCATCGGTACGCGAGGCGACCTCCTGTTCCAGCGAGGTGTTCAATTGCTTGAGCGCGATTTCCGCCTGGCGTCGTTCGGTAATGTCGTTGAAGAACACCGCGACCTTGTGTTCGCCAAGGTTACCGACGCGGACCGCGTGCACGGCGTACCAGCGTCCCAGCCCCTGGGCCTGGTTCTCGAAGCGCTGCGGCACACCGGTCAGGGCGACCTCGCCGTAGATATCGAACCAGTGCTGTTCATGGCCGGGGACCAGGTCTCGAATCCAGCGGCCCTGGACGCCGATCAGCCCGGTCTCGCGCTCGAACGCCGGATTCATGTCGATAAAGCGGTAGTCCACCGCCTTGCCGGCGGCGTCGAATTTCATTTCGATGGTGCAGAAGCCCGTGTCGACAGCTTCGAACATGGTTCGATAATGCGCTTCTCGTTCGACCAGTTCCTCGAACGTCCGGCTTCCGGAAACTTCCATAATGACCCCATGCAGGAAATAGCTGAGCGGATGGTATCAGGACACAGCTTGCCGAGGAGTATGACCGTTTGGGTGGACCAGGTGTTCAGGGTAGGTCGATTTCGACGCTTGTCGGTGAACAACGACGGGCGGTATTGGCAAAGATCTGTTCGATCAGTTGGTCGGCAAACGCGGCGTCCAGGGCTGCGTACGGAATCATCAGACGGTAGTACACCGCGCCGAACAGCATATCCATCAGCACCTCCAGGTTGATCCCCGGCTCCAGCTCGCCGCGTTCCCGGGCACGGATCAACAGGGCCTGGCCCTGGACGCGGCGGGGCTCGATCCAGTTTTCCCAGAACGCCCGCCGCAACTGCTCATCCAGTTGCGCGGCCGCCAGGAGGTGGCGCAGCAGTCGACCGCGCGAACCTTCAAGTGCCTGGATCAGTTCCACCACGGCACGGCGAAAAGTGGCGCTGATCGTCGGCTCCTCGACATAGGCGATAAAGGGCGAGATCTCCGCCAGGAAGGCGTCCATCAGAACCGCGCCGGCGCTCGGCCAGCGTCGATAGATGGTGGTCTTGGCCACGCCGCTGCGCTGCGCGATCCGCTCGATGGTGGCCTGGGCGATACCGCCCTCGTGGGCCAGCGCCAACGCCGCCTTGCGCACGGCTTCGGTGGCGTCGCTGCTGCGCGGACGGCCGGCGACGGGTGGGGCGGGTTCACTGGCTAGGGGGGTGTCAGTCAATCCGGATTTCATCTTCAAAGCTTCCCGGGAGAGTGCTAGGATTCGCTACGCATCGTAGCGTATGTGGCGCGGGCGCGGGTATTCCTTTCACGGTTTCAGTTTTCCAGAGGTAACGAGCATGCGGTTGTGCATCTTTTCCGGTTCCAGCGCGGGGCGTCGGCCCGGCTATATCGAGGCCGCGCGACAGTTGGGCGACGCGCTGGCGGCTGCCGGCATCGGCCTAGTCTACGGTGGCGCCGCGGTCGGCCTGATGGGGGCGGCGGCGGATGCGGCGCTGGCCCGGGGCGGCGAGGTCATCGGCGTGATTCCCCATGCCCTGGCCGACAAGGAAATCGCCCACGAAGGCTTGAGCCAGCTACATATCGTCGGTTCGATGCACGAGCGCAAGGCACTGATGGCCGAGCTGTCCGACGGCTTCATCGCGTTGCCGGGCGGCCTCGGCACCCTGGAAGAACTGTTCGAAGTCTGGACCTGGGCACAGCTGGGGTATCACGACAAGCCTTGTGCTCTGCTGGATATCGAAGGTTTCTACAGCGGGCTGGCGGGCTTTCTCGATCACATCGTCGAGGAGCAGTTCGTCAAGCCGGTGCACCGCGACATGCTGATCACCGCCCCGGATGTGCCGGCACTGCTGGCGGCGATCCATGCCTACCAGCCGCCCAAGGTCACCAAGTGGATTGATGAGCAGAACACCTGAGTTTGTGTGATCACGACAGTGAAACGAACGCGGCCTCCGAAGAGGCCGCGGGTACTACGCCTGACTGGGTGTCAGTTGCTTTTCGCGTTCAGCTTGCGCAGCTCTTCATAGGTCGCCGACTGGACGAACCAGAAGCCGGAAATGATGCACCACACCAGCGTGCCGCCGATCAGCCCGCCCAGGCCGGCGAGGAAGCTGCTGCTGAACATGGCGATCAGCCAGATGAAGGCCAGGGCCATGACAAAACCTCATGCCTCCATGACTTTTAATGGTTACAGCCCCCTCGAATCCCGGTGATAAAAAAGCGCAAACACCAGCTCACTCAAAACAACAAAGAGCGTTTGCACATGACCATCAAAGAACAAGACCTGTACATCGGTGAGGGTTTCGAAGGCCCCGGCGTGAACGCCGCCCATATCAATATCCTGATCGGCCCGCGCAACGGTCCGGCCGGCCAGGCGTTCGCCAACAGCCTGGCATCGCCGAGCCAGGGCCACTGCCCGTTCATGGTGATCGCCCAGCCGAATATCCCGGTCAAGCCGATGACCCTCTATGTCAACAAGGCCGCCATCGGCAGCGACTTCCACGGCAACGCCACCTGGGGCGCATCCCAGGCCGGGATCGCCAAGGCCGTGCTCGAGGCGCTGCTCGACGGCACCCTGCCGGCCGAAGCCGAGGACGAATGGGCGATCGTCACCGCCAACTGGGTCAACCCGTCCTGCGATGACCTCGACGCGGTCTACCTGAACAACTACAACGCCTGCCGCACCGCGATCCGCGCCGCGCTGAACGGCCTGCCGGTACGTTCCCAGCTCGCCGATGTGGTCAACCACGTCGCCAACCCTTTCTACACCCCGAAAGCCTGAGGTCCGCGCCATGCAATACATTCGTCTGGGCAACTCCGGCCTGCAAGTCTCCAAGCTCTGCCTCGGCACCATGAACATGGGGACGCCGGACTGGAAACCGTGGATCTTCGACGAGAAGAAAAGCGAGCCGATCGTCAAGCATGCGCTGGACAACGGGGTGAACTTCATCGACCTGGCCGACTTCTACTCGGCCGGTGTCGGCGAGGAAGTGGTCGGGCGCATCCTCAAGCGCCTGACCCGTCGCGAAGACATCGTGGTGACCACCAAGGTCGGCTACGGCACCCGCAGTGGCATCAACGCCAGCGGCCATTCGCGCAAGCACATCATGGACAGCATCGACGCCTCGCTCAAGCGCCTGGACATGGACTATGTCGACGTCTTCATGCTGCATTACTTCGACGTCAACACCCCGGTCGAGGAAACCATGAGCGCCATGAACGATATCGTGTGTTCCGGCAAGGCGCGCTATATCGGCGTCTCGACCATGCTCACCGGGCAACTGGCGAAGATCCTCATGGCCTGCGAACGCAATGGCTGGGTCAAGCCGATCAACATGCAACTGCAACTGAACTGCGCCTACCGTGAAGAAGAGCGCGAGATGATTCCGTTCTGCCGCGACCAGGGCCTCGGCGTGTCGGTGTTCAGCCCGCTGGCCCGCGGCCTGTTGACCGGTGATGCACAGTCGACCCGCAACCAGACCGACTTCTTCACCCAGCAGATGTACAGCGACGAAGCCTCGTTCGAGATCGCTCATTCGGTGCAGCGCGTGGCCCGCCGTCGCGGGGTTTCCAACGCGCAGATCGCCCAGGCCTGGGTCGCCAGTCACCCCGGCGTGGATTGCATGCTGGTGGGCGCCGACACCACCGAACAGTTCGACAGTGCCCTGGCGGCCCTGGACACCCGGCTGGATGCCGACGAGCTGTATGAGCTGGAACGCAACTACACCCCGTGCGATGTGATCAACGACTACACCGCCGGCAAACGTATCCTGCGCTCGGCCCGTCCGGCCCAGGAAGCCTTCACCCTGACCGAGGCCGTGGCATGAGCGAGCTGATCCGTACCGGCAACTACATCGATGGCCAATGGTCCAGCGGCGGCCCGGGCTACCCGGTGCTCAACCCGGCCAATGGCGAACTGATCGCCCAGGTGCAGCGTGCCGGGGCCGAGGAAACCGACCTCGCCATCGCCGCCGCCGAGCGCGCCTTGCCGGCCTGGCGCAAGCTGACCGCCAAGGAGCGCAGCGTGCGCCTCAAGCGCTGGAGCGAGTTGATGCTGGGCAACCAGCGCGAGCTCGCCACTCTGCTCAGCCGCGAACAGGGCAAGCCGCTGGCCGAAGCCATGGGCGAAGTGGTCTATGCCGCGAGTTTCCTCGAGTGGTTCGGCGAGGAAGCCAAACGCGCCTACGGCGATGTGATTCCCAGCCACAAGGCCGACGCGCGGATCATCGTCACCAAGGAAGCCATTGGCGTGGTGGCGGCCATCACGCCGTGGAACTTCCCCCTGGCGATGGTCACCCGCAAGGTCGGCCCGGCCCTGGCCGCCGGTTGCACGATGATCCTCAAGCCTTCGGAAGAGACGCCGCTGTCGGCCTTCGCCCTGGCGGTACTGGCCGAGCAGGCGGGGATTCCGGCGGGCGTGTTCAACATCGTTTCCGGCGATGCGGTCGCCATCGGCGGTGCGCTGCAGGCGTCATCGGTGGTGCGCAAGCTGTCGTTCACCGGTTCGACCCGCACCGGCAAGCTGCTGATGCGCCAGGCCGCCGACACCTTGAAAAAGGTTTCGCTGGAGCTGGGCGGCAACGCCCCCTTCATCGTCTTCGACGACGCCGACCTGGACGCCGCGGTAAAGGGCGCGATGGCCTCGAAATTCCGCAACACCGGGCAGACCTGTGTCTGCGTCAACCGCTTCTTTATCCAGGACGGCGTGTATGACGCCTTCACCGTCAAGCTGGCCGAAGCGGTCAAGGCCATGCGCGTCGGCAGTGCCCTGGACGGCGAGACCGAGCAGGGCCCGCTGATCAACAACGCTGCGCTGGACAAGGTCGAGCAGCATGTCGGCGATGCGCTGGAGAAGGGCGCCAGGCTGTTGTGCGGCGGTCGTCGCCACGCCCTGGGCGGAACCTTCTTCGAGCCGACCATCCTCACCGAGGCCAGCGACGGCATGCTGATCGCCCGGGAAGAAACCTTCGGCCCGGTGGCCGCGTGCTTCCGCTTCAAGGACGAGGATGAAGTGCTGCGCCGCGCCAACGACACGCCGTTCGGACTCTCGGCCTATTTCTACAGCCGCGATATCGGCCGGGTCTGGCGCATGTCCGAAGGACTGGAAGCCGGGATGGTGGGGATCAACGAAGGGATCATCTCCACCGAAGTCGCGCCGTTTGGCGGCATCAAGGAATCGGGCCTGGGACGTGAAGGCTCGCGCTACGGCCTGGACGACTACCTGGAGATCAAATACCTGCTGATGGGCGGTCTCTGACCTTCAGGGCAGGCGAGCCCCGATACGGAAAGCACAGCACCACTTGTGGGAGCCGGCTTGCCGGCGATAGCGCTCGACCAGGCGATGCAGGGTTCACGGCCTCATCGCCAGCAAGCCGGCTCCTACCGTTTTGCATTCCACCGGGGCAAAGCCTTGAGTCAGGGATTGCTCACCAGGCTCAGCCACTCGGTGAACAGCCGCACCTTGGATAAGCCCTGCTTGTCATTCGCCACATCCAGCCAGTAGCCATAAGGTCCGATCACCTCCACAGGGGTGATCGGCAGCAGGCTGCCATTGGCCAGTTCCTTCTCGATCATCTGCCGGTCGATCACCGCCAGCCCGCCGCCGGCCAGCGCGGTATTGATCACCTGGTCCAGGGTGCTGAATTCCAGCCCCTGCCGCGCATCGACATCGTCACGGCCCATGGCCGCCAGCCAGTTCTCCCAGACCTTGAGCCGCTTGCCGTCGTGCAGGATATGCAGCAACGCCAAGCGTCGCAGGTCCGGCGCCTGGCCGTCCTCGAACAGCTCCGGGCTGGCCACCGCGATGTGCCGTTCCATCACCAGCAACTGACTGCTGCAATGGGGCGCGGCCTCCAGGCCGAAACGGATATGGCAGTCGACCTCGGCCTGGCTGTCGCGGTCAGCCTGGTTGGTCACGCTCAGGCTGATATCCGGATAGCGCTGGCAGAACGCCCGCAAATGCGCGGAGAGCCAGCGCGTGGCCCAGGTCGGCGGAGCGAGGATGCGCAGGCGCTGGCGCAGGTTCGGCACCCGCACTGCTTCCAACGCACGTTCGATATGGTCGAAGGCATCCCCCAGGTGTGGCGACAGGGCGCTGCCCGCTTCGGTCAGCGACAGGCCCCGGGGCCCGCGCACGAACAGCGCCACGCCGAGGTAATCCTCCAGTTGCTTGATCTGGCGGCTGACGGCGCCCTGGGTCACGTTCAGCGAAGCGGCGGCCTGGCTGAAGCTGCGATGACGGGCGACTTCCTCGAACACGCGCAGCATGTTCAGCGAGGGCAGTTGACGCATGAAAGTCATACTCCGGACCGACCCTCGTGCGCCTGTCTGGAACAGGTCTGGAGTCGGCTTATTGTTGTTTTCGTGAAGCGGTTTTTCTGTAGGGGATATCTGACTATCAGCGGCGAGCCGATGCAAGCGCCGCATGAGCGCGCGGGCGAAATAATCGCCGGGGGAGGGAGAAAAAAACGTGGGCCGGCGGACCAGGCCGAACCCACGCAAAGACGCGCAACGAACGGGAACACGTGCAGCTCAGTAGCCATCCCCTATAGGCAGGCTTGCCCGCCAGGAGGCCCTGGAAGCCGCGAGAAGCTTCGGGGGCAAGCCCCCTCCCACAGGTGACGGCGTCAGAAGTAGTAGCCGATGTTCATGTACAGCTGGTTTTCCAGCTGGTTGCTGCCGCCGGCACCCAGGCTCTGGGTGTAGCTGCTGCCGCCGATGTACGGGTCGTTCTTGCCGATCAGCCATTCGGTGGCGATCCACAGTTTGCTCACCGAGAACGAAGTACCGAGGATCAGCCGCTGTGACGTCTTGAAGTCCTCGTTGGATTTGTCGAAGGCGCTGTAGTTGGCGTACAGCTTGATGCCGCTGATCTGGTCGAACAGGTACTTGCCATCGACGTCGTAGCTCAGGTCGGCGACGTAGAGGTTGCCGCGACTGGCGACGTTGAACGTGCCGTCGTAGCCGCCGAAGGTCACCACCTCGTTGGTGCCGGGATTGCGTGGCGACATCTGCTGGCGGGCGGCCTGCAGTTGCACGCCCCACGGCCCGTTCTTGCCGATGTAGTGCACGGCCACGGCATTGCGCCGGCCATCTTCGTTGGTGTCGCGGTTTTCCAGGGTCGAGGTCAGGCCGGAGAGGCCCACTTCGGATTTCCAGTCACCCAGTTGCAGTGACTTGGCCACCCGCAGCACGACGGTATTGTGCTCCTGGTTGTCGCTGCCATCGGCCACATAGCCGTCAGCCTTGGAGACCACGGTGGAGTAGGTTTCGCCGTTGCTGGTACCGCGCCCCTGCAGCGCCGGGCGCAGGTAGTAGCCGGCCTGGATGTTCCAGTCACCGTATTGCTGGATGTACTTGGCGCCCACCTGCTCGACGTCTTCCAGGCCGACCACGTTGCCCAGGGTCTCGTAGAAGGTGCTGCCGAAGTAGGGTTGCAGGCCGAACGGCACCTGGTTCAGGCCGACCTGGACCTGCTGGTCCGGGTTGAACTTGTAGCCGACCCAGGCCGTTTCGGCGAACTGCACCGCACCGATCCGATCGGTGTACTTGTAGGGGTAGTACTTGCCGTAGAAACGGTACTTCGCCGCGGCGATCCAGGTATCGGAATTGTACTTGGCGGTGAGGAACGCCGTGTCGAAGTTGAAGGTCTGGATATCGCGATCCGGGTCGTAGTCCCAGCGGGCGCGGATCGCGCCGCCGAGGTCCAGGTTGTCGGTGACCTGCACCGCGAACGCCGGGGCGGCGAGGGTGCCCAACAGCGGTATCAGGGTGAGCGAGCGCAAGGCCCGTTTCGAAGTGATGTGCATGTTTGCTCCGTGGATCTAGGTTTTTTTGGTTTATCGTTGGCAACAGCCATCCCGGCCGCGGCGAGGACCGCGGTCTGGATGAAAGGGGTGGAAAGCCTTTTTCCTAGTGGTTGACGACGCTCAGCCCGGGCGCCGGCCCGGCCAGCGGCGGCGGTCGCACCGACGCTCCGGGGGCGGCCGCGAGCAGGGTCTGGGTGTAGGCATGCCGAGGCTGCAACAACACTTGCTCGGCAGTGCCGTACTCGACGACCTCGCCCTGGCGCATCACCGCGATGTGGTCGCTGATCTGCGCCGCCACGCGCAGGTCATGGGTGATGAACAGGATGCTCAGGTTCAGTCGCTGCTGCAGTTCGGCGAGTAACTCCAGCACCTGTTTCTGCACCGAGACGTCGAGGGCCGAGACGCTTTCATCGGCGATCAGTACCTGCGGGCGCATGGCCAGGGCACGGGCAATGCCGATGCGCTGGCGCTGGCCGCCGGAGAACTGCCGGGGCTTGCGTTTGAGGGCATCGCGCTTGAGCCCGACCTGCTCCAGCAGGTCGCCGGCCTCGGTCCAGGCATCCCTGGCCGAGAGGCCGCGCAACTGGGCCGCGCGGGCAATGATGTCGCCGACCCGGTGGCGCGGGTTGAGCGAGCCGTAGGGATCCTGGAAGATCATCTGGATCTGTCGCCGGCCTCGTGTCAGCGCCGCGCCCTTGAGCGCGAGGAAGTCGCTGTCACCGAGCCAGACATGCCCGCTGTCGCTGTCCACCAGGCGGATGGCGGCCTTGACCAGGGTGCTCTTGCCCGAGCCGGACTCGCCGACGATGGCCAGGGTCTTGCCCCGGGGCAGTTGCAGCGAGACATCCTTGAGGGCCTGGACGCGACGTCCGTCGACGTTGTAGGTCTTGTTCAGGTGTTCGATGCGCAAGGCCATTTCACCGTCGGCGCAGGGCACGTGCAATTCCGGATCGAGCGCCGGGACCGCGGCGATCAGCTTGCGTGTGTAAGGGTGGCGGGGCGCCTGCAGAACCTGCTCGCGCTCACCGATCTCCACCAGCCGGCCACCTTCCATCACGGCAATGCGGTCGGCGATTTCCGCCACCACGCCGAAGTCGTGGGTGATGAACAGGATGCCATGCTGGCCACGTCCGCGCAGCTCGCGGATCAGCTTCAGCACCTGGGCCTGGGTGGTCACGTCGAGGGCTGTGGTCGGCTCGTCGGCGATCAACAGGTCGGGGTTCATCGCCAGCGCCATGGCGATCACCACCCGCTGGCACTGGCCGCCGGAGAGCTGATGGGGATAGCTGTCGGCGATGCGCGGCGGTTCCGGCAGGTGGGTCGATTCGAGCAGCGCGAGCATGCGCTCGCGGCGTTCTGGCAACGGCATGTGCGGGGCATGGATCTCGAAGATCTCCTGCACCTGGTCGCCGATGCGGATTGCCGGATTGAGCGCCGCCATGGGCTCCTGGAAAATCATCGCGATACGGTTGCCGCGCAGGGTGCGCAGGCGTGCTTCGTCCATGCGGCAGATATCGTCGCCGAGGAAATCGATACGGCCCTCGCTGTGGCGCAGACCCTTGGCGTAGTCGCCCATGATCGCACCGGAGAGCACCGACTTGCCCGAGCCGGACTCGCCGATCACGCAGAGGATTTCACCCTTGCGCACTTCCAGGTCGATCTGCTGCACCGCATGGCTGCGGTCGGCGCCGGGGGGCAACTCGATGGACAGGCCTTCGATACGCAGTACGGGGGGATTGCTCATGCTCAACTCCTTGTGCCTTTCTGGGCGTGTTCGTCCAGGCCGTCCGCCAGCAGGCTCAGGCCCAGCATCAGGGTGGAGATGGCAATGCACGGGAAGATCACCAGGTGGGGGAATGCGATGGCCATGCTGCGGCCTTCGTTGATCATGCCGCCCCAATCCGGGGTCGGCGGCGGCAGGCCGAGACCGAGGAAACCGAGGGCGCCGATCATGATCGCGGTGTAGCCGATGCGCAGGCAGAAATCGACGATCAGCGGGCCGCCGCAGTTGGGCAGGATCTCCACGGTCATGATCCGCAGCGCGCCTTCGCCCTGGGTGATGGCGCTGAGCACGTAGTCCCGCGAGCGCAGGTCGATGGTCAGGGCGCGCATGATCCGGAAGATCGCCGGGGCGCTGGTGAAGGTCACCGCGATGAGGATGTTCAGCGCCGAGGCGCCGAGGGCGATGATGATCACGATGTACAGCACCAGCACCGGGAACGACAGCACGGTGTCGGCGACATAGGACAGCACCGCGTCGACCCAGCCGTTGAAGTAGCCGGCGCACAGGCCCATGGCGATCCCGACGGCGAACGCGGTGAGCGTCGCCAGGGTCGACCACAGCAGCACCGTGCGGGTGCCCCAGATCAGCCGCGAGAGGATATCCCGGCCCAGCACATCGGTGCCGAGCAGGAAGGTCTGGCCGCCGGTGTCGTCGCTGAACGGCGTCAGCAGCGGGGTAAAGCTCTCCAGCGGATCATGGGGCGCCAGCCAGGGCGCGAAGATCGCCAGCAGCACCCAGCCGCCGACCAGGAACAGGCCGAGGGCCGCGAGCGGGCTCTTGAAAGCATTCAACAGGTTCATTGGGCACTCCCGCCAAGGCTGCGCAAGGTGATGCGCGGGTTGAGCCAGGTGTAGGCCAGGTCCGAGAAGATCTTGGTCGCGCCGACCACCAGCGCGCTGATCATCGCGCAGGCTTCGATCAGGTAGACGTCGTGGTTCAGCGACGCGGTGTAGAGCAGCGAGCCGAAGCCCTTGTAGGCGAAGAACACCTCGACCACGATGACGTTCGACAGCAGCCACGGGATGTACAGCATGATCACCGTGATGGGCGCGATCAGAACATTGCGCAGGGCATGGCGCAGGACGATGCGCCGGGTCGACGCGCCCTTGAGCCGGGCGGTGCGGATATATGGCGCCTGCATTACCTCGACCATCGAGGCGCGGGTGATCCGCGCCAGGTAGCCGACCCCGAACAGGCACAGCACCATCAGCGGCATCGCCAGTTGCAGGGCGCTGAAGCCATCTTCCATGCTACTCACGCCCGGCAGCCAGTTGAGCCAGAACACAAAGATCGCCGAGACGAACACCGCGCTGGCGAAGTCCGGGATCGAGGTGGTGACGATCGACAGGAACGACACCAGCCGGTCCATCGCCGAACCCTGGCGAATCCCCGCCAGCACGCCGAGCGTCAACGCCACCGGGACCATGATCAGCAGCGCCAGTCCGGCAAGCATCAGGGTCTGGCCGAGGTTGGGCAGCAACAGGTCGACCACGGGCGCGCGAAAGTGCACCGAGGTGCCCCAGTGACCGGTGACGAAGTCCTTCAGCCAGACCAGGTAGCGCCACAGGAACGGCTGGTCATAACCATGTTCGGTGAGCCAGGCGGCTCGTTGGTCGGCGGCGGAGTAGGGGCCGAGGACGTTGATGGCGACGTCCTCGATATTCAGCTCCAGCGCGAAAAAGACAATCAGTGACACCGACAGCAGGGTTGCTGCCAGGGCCAGTAGCTTGCGCCACAGGAAATCAGCCATGTTTGCATGCTCCGGCTAATGAAGTGAGCGGCTCGCCGCACCGCGGTGGGCGAGCTCATTGTTCAAAGGTCGGATCAGGCGCTGAGCCAGGTCTCGTTCATCGGATAGAAGTCCGACGGATGCACCAGGAAGCCCTGGACCTTCTGCGAGGTCGCGGTGAACTTGTCGGCCCAGAACGGCTGGACGATGACGCAGGCGTCCTGGAGGATCTGCTCCACGCTCTGCATCGCCACCGCCCGCTGTTTCGGATCGACGATGCCCATGGCCTGGTCCAGCGCCGCGTCGAAGGCCGGGTCGGCGTAATGGCTTTCGTTCCACGCCGCGCCGCTGCGGTAGGCCAGTTCGAGGGACATCACGCCCAGTGGGCGGTGCGCCCAGTAGGTGAGGCTGAAGGCGGCCTTGTCCCAGATCGGCCAGTACTGGGTGGCGGGAATCACCTTGAGGTTGATGCGGATGCCGGCTTCCAGGCAGTTCTGCTGGAGGATCTGCGCGGTGTCCTGCTCGTAGCGGCCCTGGGTGTTGCCGACGATCAGGTCGATGTCGATGCCGTTGGGGTGCCCGGCCTCGGCCAGCAACGCCTTGGCCTTGGCCACGTCACGGGCGCGCTTGGGCAGCGGGAAGTATTCCGGGTGGGACGGGGCGACGTGATGGTCCTCGCCCAGGGTGCCCATGCCGCGATAAGCGATCTTGAGCATCTGCGCGTTGTCGGCGCAGAGGGCCACGGCCTTGCGGATGCGCAGGTCGTCGAACGGCTTCTGGTCCACGGCCATGCGCATCACCACGGTCTGCGCCGACTTGCAGGTCAGCAGTCGGGCATTCGGCAGGCGCTTGGCCAGGTCCAGCTCGGCGACGGTGACGCGGTACAGGACGTCGACCTGGCCGGCCTGGAGGGCGGCGAGCTGGGTCGAGACATCGGTGCCCATGTCGACATAGCGCAGCTCGTCGAGGTAGGCCGGCTTGCCCCAGTAGTCGGTGCGCCTGGCAAAGGTCGCCTGCTTGTTCACGGCGAACGAGGCGAGCTTGAACGGACCGGTGCCCAGCGGGTTCTTCGACCAGTCGTCACCCGCCTTGAAGCTGCGGTGGACGATGGAACAGGTGAAGGCGTTGAGCATTTCCGGGATCGCCAGGATCGGCCGCTTGAGCACCAGCTTGAACTGGTGGGGACCGAGTTTTTCGAAGGCACTGATGTCCTGGAAGGCGGTGCGGTTGACCGACTTGGAGTCGGCGGCGGTCCAGCGCTTGAAGTTGTGCTCGACGTCGTCGCTGTTGAAGTCGTCGCCGTTGCTCCACTTCACGTCCTGGCGCAGGTTGAAGGTCCATTCCCTGAGATCGTCCGAAGGTTTCCAGCTTTCGGCCAGGTACGGATGGGTGATGTTTTCGGCATCGACCCAGGTCAGGTATTCCAGGCTGTTGCGCATCAGGTTCGAGGCTTCGATCCAGGTGATCAGCATCGGGTCCTGGATTTCCTGGATGGCACAGGCGAAGCGCAGGCTGCCACCCTGGCGTGGTGCCGGGGTTTCGGCGGCCTGGGCCGACTCGCCGAAGAGTACCGGGCCGAGGAAACTGCCGGCGCTGGCGGCGGTGATACCCAGCAGGGTCGCGGTGTGGAGAAATTGCCGGCGGCTGATCTGGCCGCCCTTGGCTTGGGTGCACAGGTCTTCCACGGCTGGATGCGGCGCGGAGCCGTCCAGGGTCTGCAAATCTTTCATGAGCCTCTCCGAATACTTGGGCGTTGGTGCGTGTAGGGCTGACTGCGGGAATGGCGGGGCGGTCAGCGCTGGCGGTCAGGATCGGATCCGTGACCGGACAGACAAAACGACGGCAGCAGAACAAAGCGCAAAGGAATCAGGAGGCAGGACGTGAGGTAGGACATGGCGCGGCTCTCATGTTGTTTTTATTTGAGATGCCCGCAGTTTTGTCATCTGGCCCGGGATGAACAAACGATAAATTCAGCGCAGGATGATTCCTAAAACGCATATTACTGATTGCTCCCCGGTCCAGACACGCTCCCGATCGATTATCCAGGTGGGCCCAGGGCCAACCCGGTCACTCTGTAGGAGCCGGCTTGCTGGCGATGAACGATAACGCGGTGCAATTGATACTCCGCGGTGTCCGCATCGCCGGCAAGCCGGCTCCTACAGGGGTATGGCGGTATCACCAAGGGTTCAAGCCGACATCAGGCGCGGATCGAACGGATAGTCCGAGAGCAGCTCGATACCGTTCTCGTGGATGTAGATCTGCTCCTCGAGCTTGACCCCTTCGCCACCGGCATCGTGACCGATGTAGCTTTCCACGCAGATGGTCATGCCGGCCTCGAACACGCCGTCGTAGCCCAGCGAATCGATGTCCTCGCGATGCACCACGTAAGGGTATTCACCGGTCATGCCAACCCCGTGCACCAGGGCGAAATAACGGTTGGCCTTGTAGTTTTCGGGGATCTTCCAGGCCCGTTCGGCGTACTCCTTGAAACTGCGTCCGGCCTTGAGCATTTCCATATTGGTCTGCACCTGTTCGTAGGCCAGCTTGTACAGTTCCCGTTGCCTGGGTGTCGCCGCCTGGTCGCCGCAGAGAAAGGTTCGCGAGAAGTCGGCGTAGTAGCCGAAGCGGCCTACCACATCGGTGTCCAGGGCCACCAGGTCACCGGCTTCGATGGGCCGGGTACTGCACTCCTGGAACCAGGGATTGGTGCGCGGGCCGGAGGACAGCAGGCGGGTTTCCACATAGTCGCCGTCGGTGGCGATCACATGCTGGTGCAGGTGCGACCAGAGTTCATTCTCGCTGATGCCGGGACGCAGCTTGCTTTCCATCAACCGCACCCCGGCCTCGGTCGCCCGCAGGCTGGCACGGATCATCTTCAGCTCGTTCGGCACCTTGATGCAGCGGGCTCGTTCCAGCGGCTCCTGGGCATCGAACACCTGGTAGCCGAGGCGTTGCAGCTCGAAGGCCGCCGCGGAGGTGGCACTTTCGATGGCGATGCGCTTGCCGCCGCCGCATTTTTTCACCAGGTCGTCGATTTCAGCGGCCCAGTCCGCGGTGACATTGCCCAGGAAGCTGTCGCAGAAGTAATAGGAGATGGCCTTGGCCGGGCGTACTTCGTCGACGGTATTGAGTTGCTGCGCCAGGTGCAGGCAGCCGCCGAACTCGAACACCACCACCGGACCTTCCGCCGGGATGAAGGCATAGCGCGCCGGGTTGCGCGCCGAGTACACCTGCATGTTGCGCGAGCCGGTGGCGTAGCGCATGTGGGTCGGGTCGAACAGCACGCAGGCGGCGTAGTCGCGTTTCTTCAGTTCGTTGCGCACTCGCTGCAGGCGGTCCAGCTGGATTTGCTGGATCTCCGCCGCGGTGGGTTCGCAGTCGGCGGGGTTGCGGTTGGGGCCGGAAAGACTCATGGGGTGTTCCTCGCTGATACCGGTCGGTGATGGGTGACGTTCTTATGGGCAGTCGTATGGGTTGGGCGTGCAGGATCTGTAGGAGCCGGCTTGCTGGCGATGGCGTCCGATCAGGCGATGCAAGACCCACTGGCCTCATCGCTGGCAAGCCAGCGCCTACAAGGGTTGCGTGTATTCAGTCGAGCAACTGGTCGCTGCGCACCAGGTTGCGTTCGGCTTGCAGGTGGGCTTCGGACAGGCGTCCATAGAGTTGCTTGGTGCGCTGGGCGCGGCCTATGATCCCGGGCTTTTCCGAGTAGGCGAAGATCGCCGTGTTGCGCTCGATGGCGCCTTCGACGCGGGTCACGCGGTGGACCGAAAAGCGTCCCTTGAAGATCTGCAGGTCGCCGGGATTGAGTTCGAGTTCCTGCACCCGGCTGCGGTCCTCGCCACGTACCACCTTGCCCACGGCCCCGAGGTTTTCCGCCGAACGCGAGCGGATCATCGGCGCGTACTCGAACAGGCCGCCGGCCTCGGGTTTCTGGGTCATCATGCTGACGATGAATTCGTTGGTGTCGAAGTGCCAGGGCTGTTCGGTGCCGTTCGGCATGACGTTGATCACCAGGCCGGCGAACGGGTCGGCGTATTCGAAAATCTCCGGTTCGTCGAGACAGGCACCGATGAACCGTTTCATCATCGGCGATACGTAGAGCCGGTGGATGATCGCGTCAGGGGCGATCATGTCGCGGGTCACGAAACCGCTGGTGCGCTCCATGAAGGTGCGGCGCGGATCATCTTCAGGCAGCGACGGGTCGTCCTCGGTGAAGTAGGCATTGACCTTGCGCACTGAATAAAAAGTCTTGTCCGACAGCGCCTGGCCCTCGCTGCGGGCCTGTTCCAGCACTTCGGGACGCAGGAAGTTCTTCAGCAGGCAGCAACCGTCGATGGCCAACTCGGCCCGGGCATGTTCGATCAGGGCCTGTAATTGAACATGGCCCGAATCATGTATGGGATACAGCTCGGTGTTGACGATATCGCTGATATCACCGACTTCGGCATCGGCAAGTTGAAGGCTCATGTCGCGCTCCGTTTATTAAGTGAAGACTGATCAAGTAAAGAATCGCTCGCCATCGCAAGTTCCAGGTTGTTCCGGCGTTGAATTGATAGTTGCTTAAATACGGGAGTAATAGAAATGATCAGTTCCGATCGAATCCATCGGCAGGCGCGATAGTTATGTCAGGTCATCTGGACGGAACCCTGCTCAAGGTCTTTGTCGCGATTATCGAGTGCAAGGGCTTTTCAGCGGCGGCCGAACGCCTGCACAAGACCCAGTCGACGGTCAGCCAGAGCCTGCAGCGCCTGGAGGAAGTGGTGGGCACGCCGCTGGTCTATCGCACCAGTCGCAGCGTCAGCCTGACCCCCAGCGGCGAGACCTTCCTGATTTATGCGCGGCGCATCCTCAAACTGCACAACGAGGCAATCAATGCCGCGCATCTGCCGGGCGAGGGCGGCTGCATTCATGTCGGCCTGCCGGAGGACTATGCGCAGTACTGCCTGGCTGGGGTGTTGCGGGATTTTCGCGAGCACTTCCCGAAGATCCGCCCGGATATCTGCTGCGAAATGTCCGTGGCCCTGGTTGCCCGTCTGCAACGTGGCGAGTTGGACCTGGTGCTGGGTGTGCAGCATGCGCACCTGCAACCGGGGGAGTTCCTCTGTGACGAGCCGCTGGCATGGGTGACCCGCGAGGGCTGGGTGCCGGGTCGCGACGAGTCGGTGCCGCTGGCGGTCTATGCCGAGGGGTGTGCCTTTCGGGCCAATGCCATCGACGCCCTGGCCGAAGCCGGGCGGCCCTGGCATGTGGTCTACACCAGCCAGAGTCCGCGGGGCATCGGCGTCGCCATCGACGGTGGCGGGATGGTCGGGGTGACGGCGCGGCGGCTGGTTCCGCCAGGTTGGCGGGTGCTGGATGAGCGGGATGGTTTTCCGCCCATCGAACCGGCGCGCTTGATGCTCTGGCGGGCGGCGGATCGCCAGGACCCGGAACTGGACGCCCTGGTGGCGATCCTCTGTCGCCAGTTGGGACGTTCAGAGCGCTTCGGCGAGGGGCGCGCCGCGTCGCTGATGGCGAGCCATGGCGTATAGCAACAGCAGGCTGGCAAGCGTCCAGGCGGCGATCCAGGCATGGATCGCGGCGAACGAGCCGCTGGCCTGCAACAGCAGGCCGTTGATGGCATTGGCGCTGGCGCTGCCCAGGCCATAACCGACCATGCTCAGGCTGACCACCTGCAGGCTTTGCACCGGTGTCAGGCGGGCGCTGAGGTAGGCGGCCATCAGGCCCCAGACCGGGAAGTAGAACAGCGCGAACAGGCCGGCGGCCAGCCAGGCCAGGGCCAGCATCGGGTACAGCAGCAGCGCGAGCATGGCCAGGCCGAAGGCGCCGATGCTGAAGGCCATGACCCGCAAGACTCCCCAGCGGTCGGCGAGGGCGCCCAGCAGCAGCCCGCCCAGCGCCCCGCAAGCGCCGATCAGGGTCCAGAGCGAACCGGTGGTCTGTGGGCCGGCGCCCAGGCGTTCGCTGACAAAAGCCGAGAGAAAGTTCAGGAACGGCCCGCTGGTGCTGCCGATAAAGGTGCTGAGCAGCAGGATATGCACCGCGACCGGTTGTTCCAGGCACAGCCGCAGCCACTGTCGCAATACCTGCCTGAACGACGGCGTGGCAATGGCGCGAGACGTCGCGGGTGGGGGCGTGGAAGCCAGGGCCCAGCAGGTGAGGGCCGTGACCGACAGCGTCAGGCCGGCGCAGATCAGCCAGAAATGTTGCAGGGAAATCCCCTGGAGCAGGGCGATCAGCAGCCCGTTGAGGCAGATCGCAAAGGCCGCGCCGGAGGAGGCCAGGCCCAGGATCCGACTGCGGTGGCTGGCGGGGATCAGCTCGCCGGCCAGGGCGGCAATGGCATTCCAGTTGGACACCGCGCAGGCCGACACCAGTGCCAGGCACAGGGCGAAGGGCAGCACCCGCGGCGTCGCCACGGCCAGTGCCAGCAGCAGGGGGCTGAGCAGCATGGTCAGGCGCACCATGTTGCGCGGGCTGATCCAGGCGGCTGCCAGGCCGCTGGCAATCGAGGCGCCCATATAGAAAAGTTGCAGCAGGGCGGCGATGGCCGCGGCCTGGCTGTAGTTCAGGGCGAAGTGCTGGCGAATTTCCGGTAATAACGCCGAATAGAGAAAGATACTGAAACCATGGGTGGTGGCATTACAGGCGGTAAATATAAAGGCGAGCAGGGCGAGGGATCTTGTCGGAGTATTTTTATGGGTTGTCATCATGGCATCCGAGAAGAGTTTGATTATCGGGTTATTGCAACAGGATGGGGCGAAAGTTCGAGTCTCGCCCTGTGCAAGTGCGTGCGCTTGTTATGTATCGAGTTACCGGTCAGCGTACCTTTTACAAGTTGAAAACAGCCAGTGCTGAATACTCATGGGCGCTGTGCGAAATACTCCTGCTATTTATCCCGGGGCGACGTGATTGCAGTCGAAACCGACACGCGGATGATCCGCAGCCGGATGTGGCCTTGTGGCGAGCGGGCTGGAGTCTTGTGCGCGAGAGATTCGGTATTTTTGTAGGACGATCGACGAAAAAGGAATGTTACTCGTCCTGGCCCCGTGCCATGCTTATGGCAGTCCGGCCCATCGTGAGTGTCTTTTCTTGAAACGCAAAATGCCCGCGCTCAATGCGCTCAAAGCCTTCGAGGTGGCCGGTAGCACCGGCAGTTTCACCCGTGCCGCCGAACTGCTGAACGTTACCCAGAGTGCCGTTAGCCGCCAGGTCCGCCAGCTCGAGGAACAACTGGGCGAGAGCCTGCTGGAGCGGCGCCATCACCACCTGGAGCTGACCAGTGCCGGTCGGGTGCTGCTGCGCGCCTTGCACCAGTCCTTCGACAAGATCGAGATGACCGTGCGCGGCATCCAGGAGAAGAACCACGCCAACCGCCTGCGCATCAATGCGCCGCCGACCTTCACCAGTCGCTGGTTGCTGCCGCGCCTGGGGCGGCTGCGCCAGCAGCATCCGGGGCTGGAACTGAGCATCACCACCCGCCTGCAGGACAGCCTGGCCGAGACCAGCACCCTCGATTGCGCGATTCGTTTCGGCGACGGCGAATGGGATGGCCTGGACAGCTCGCTGCTGATGCACGAGCGGCATATCGCGGTGTGCTCGCCGAGCCTGTATGCGCGGGAAATGGGCGGGCAGGAGATCGATCTCAATCGCCTGACCCTGCTGCATGTGCTGGCCAAGGAGGACCAGCGCTACCTGACCTGGAAACACTGGCTGGACGCGGCGCGGATCAGCGGCGTCGATACCCTCAGCGGCTACGAGTTCGACCTGCTGGACCTGGCGATCCATGCGGCGATCGACGGCCTGGGCATCACCATCGCCGACTGGCACATGGTCACCGGCGAACTGGCCTGCGGGCAGTTGACCCAGGTGCTCAACGTGCATGTCGACGGGCACCAGTCCTACTGGCTGGTGACGCGTCCGGAACAGACGCAGATCCCCCAGGTACAGCTGTTCAACCAGTGGCTGCAGGAGGAGCTGGAACTGGCGCGGCGACAGCTGGAACCGTCGACGGCGGCGCAGATGCCCGTTATCTGAGGGCGTGACACGACCCTTGTGGGAGCCGGCTTGCCGGCGATGCGGGCGCCGCGCTGCCTCCGCTGCACCGCGTGATCGTTCATCGCCGGCAAGCCAGCTCCTACACGTCTGGCGGTAACCTGCATTTTTCGAATGTTCTGCACCTGAATTAATCGTTTGTTCATCCCGCGCCGGATGACAAGACTGCTGGCATCTCCGATAAGAAAAGTACGAGAACCAGTACATGCCCACCCAGCGCAATTTTGTTAACGGCCAGTTTGTCGATTCCGCCGGCACCGCCTCGATCGCGGTGTACAACCCGGCGACCGAAACCCTGGTCGGTCACGTGCCTGCCGCCACCCCCGCGCAAGCGATCCAGGCCGTCGACGCCGCCGCCATCGCCCAGAAGACCTGGGGCAAGCTCACCAGTATCCAGCGTGCCGAGCACCTGCGGGCCTTGGCCGATGCCCTGGAAGCCCGCGCCGGGATCATCGGCCAGGCCCTGGCGGCCGAGTCCGGGAAAAGCCTGGCCGATGCCAGCAATGAAGCCCGCTACGCGGCGCAGATCACCCGCTACCACGCCGAATGGGCCCGTCGTATCGAAGGTGAGATCATTCCCAGCGATACCCCGGACGAAAACCTGTTCCTGCAACGTGAGCCGATTGGCGTCGTCGCGGCACTGATTCCGTTCAACTACCCGGTCTATACCCTGCTGCGCAAGATCGCCCCGGCGCTGATCGCCGGCAACACCGTGGTGGTACGGCCGAGCAACAACACGCCGATCTCCGCGTTCGAAATCGCCCGTGCCGTCGAGCAGTCGGGAATGCCCGCCGGCGTGGTGAATATCCTCACCATGGACCACGGCACTGCCGCCAGCGTCTGCACCCACAAGGCCGTGGGCCTGATCACCCTGACCGGCAGCGTCAACGCCGGGCGCATTGTGCTCGACTACTGCAAGGCCAATATCGCCAAGCCGTCCCTGGAACTGGGCGGCAAGACTCCGGCGATCATCGAGGCCGATGCCGACCTGGAGCAGGCCGCCAGCGCCATCGTCGCGTCCAAGACCACGCACTGCGGGCAACTGTGCACGGCGGTGGAACGGGTCTATGTTCAGGAGAGCGTGCATGACCGTTTCCTGGCGCTGCTGAAAGAGAAGATCAGCGCGGTGAAGTTCGGCGACCGGGCCACGGATGCCAGCCTGATGGGGCCGCTGGTCAATGCCGCCTCGCGGAACACCATCCACGCCATGGTCGAACGGGCCGTGGCCGATGGCGCGGTGCTGGAAACCGGCGGGGTGATTCCTCCGGGCGCGGGGCATTTCTATCCGCCGACCCTGCTCAGCGGCTGCCGCCAGGACATGGAGATCGTTCAGGAGGAAATCTTCGGCCCGGTCCTGCCGGTGCTCAAGTACGGCGATATCGACGAAGCGCTGGCCATGGCCAACGATCACCAGTTCGGCCTGTCGTCGGTGCTCTATACCGAGAACTATCGCACGGCGATGAAAGTGGCGAACGCCATCGAATCCGGCGAGCTGTATGTCAACCGGACCCCGGCCGATCCCTACCAGGGGTTCCACGCCGGCTGGAAACGCTCGGGCCTGGGCGGCGATGACGGCAAGCACGGCATGCTCGAGTTCACCCAGACCCGCCTGGTGGTCATGAAGTACTGATCGGCGATACCGCGACACGCTATTCCAATAACAACAATCGATAGAGAGGGGCGCCCGGAGCATGCCGGGTGGCCCGAGGTCTTCTTCATGTCCAAGCCCGCAGCTGTTCAGGCTGGCGCCGCGTCCGCGAAAAGCGACAAGGGCAGCCGTTATTTCCAATTGATGTTGCTGGTGCTGGCCGCCGGAGCGATCTACCCGATCCTCTACCTGCGCCAGGTCTACCAGACCACCATGCTCGAAGTGTTTCATATCAATCACAGCGAACTGGGCTATCTGTACTCGATGCTCGGCACGATTTTCCTGCTCAGCTACCTGCCCAGCGGCTGGCTGGCGGACCGCCTGCCACCGCGCTTCCTGATCTTCTTCTCCCTGGTCGCTACCGGTGCCCTGGGCCTGTGGTATTCCAGCGTGCCGTCGCTGACCGGCCTGATGATCATTTTCGGCTGCTGGGGCCTGACCACCGGCCTGACGTTCTGGGCCTCGGTGCTCAAGCGGGTGAAGATGATCGCCCATCACACCGAGCAGGGCCGTTTCTTCGGTATCCTCGACGGCGGACGCGGCTTGGTGGAAGCCTTGCTGGCGACCGTCGCCCTGGGGCTGTTCGCCTACGCCACCGAGACGCGCGGCGAGTCGACGGGCGAAGGCTTCAAGCATGTGGTGTACCTGTATTCCTTCACCTGCATCGCCATCGGTTGTGTGCTGGTGCTGCTCAAGGACCCCAAGTCCCTCGAGGCGAAAACCGCCGAAACGGACAGCCAGCCCCACAACCTGCTCGGCGACCTGCTGACCCTGGTGAAGATCCCCGAGCTGTGGCTGGTGACCGCCATCGTGTTTTGCGGCTATCACATGTTCTGGGCCACCTACAGCTTCTCCGACTATCTGCAGGGCGGCGGCATGACTGCGGTCATGGCCGGCACCATCACCACCATCAAGCTGTGGATGCGCCCCATCGGCGGTATCGGCGGCGGCTGGCTGGGGGACAAATTCTCCAATATCTCGGTGCTGATCGTCGCGCTGGCGCTGGTCACCCTGGCGATGGTCGGCCTGATCGTCTTCCCGGCCCTGGGCAGCCTGGGCCTGCTGATCGGCACGGTGATCTTCATCGGCCTGATGACCTACGCCATTCGCGGCCTGTACTGGGCGATCCTCGACAGTTGCAACATCCCGCTGCGCATCACCGGCCTGGCCATCGGTATCGTCTCGGTGGTGGGTTACCTGCCCGACACCTTTATCCCGCTGATCAACGGCTACCTCACCGAAACCTATCCGGGTGCGGTCGGTTACAACCTCTATTTCGGCTACATCGCCTTTATCGGCCTGCTCGGCACGCTCGCGGCCCTGACCCTGCGCGCCCGCATCAATCGCAAAACTCATAACCAGACAGGTGCCTGAGATGAAAATCGTCGCCCTTGAAACCCATATCGTCGCCGTACCGCCACCGCATATCGGCGGCATGTACTGGCTGTTCGTCAAACTCAGGACCGACTGCGGCATCGAAGGCGTGGGCGAGATCTACGCCGCGACCTTCGGCCCCAAGGCCATGCTGCCGATCATCGAGGACGTGTTCGAGCGCTACCTGCTCGACCAGGACCCGCACCATATCGAACGCTTCTTCCGCCAGGCCTACTCCAGCGGTTTCACCCAGCGTCCGGACCTGACCATGATGGGCGTGGTCAGCGGCCTGGAGATGGCCTGCTGGGACATCATCGGCAAGGCGGCGAACAAGCCGGTCTATGAACTGCTGGGCGGCAAGGTCCACGAACGCCTGCGTTCCTACACCTACCTTTATCCGGTCAACAGCAAGGGCGAGTACGACTACGACGATCCGGACCTGGCGGCCGAGTGCGCCATCGAGAACATGAACAAGGGCTTCACCGCGGTGAAGTTCGACCCGGCCGGTCCCTATACCGCCTATTCCGGCCACCAGGTTTCCCTGGAAGTGCTGGAGCGTTGCGAAACCTTCTGCCGCAAGATCCGCGAAGCGGTGGGCAACAAGTGCGACCTGCTGTTCGGCACCCACGGGCAGATGGTGCCGTCCTCGGCGATTCGCCTGGCCAAACGCCTGGAGAAGTACGACCCGCTGTGGTTCGAGGAACCGGTGCCGCCTGGCCAGGAGGAGGCCATGGCGCAAGTGGCGGCCAAGACCAGCATCCCGATCGCCACCGGCGAGCGGCTGACCACCAAGTACGAGTTCTTCAAGCTGTTGCAGGCCGGCGGGGCGTCGATCCTGCAGATGAACGTGGCCCGCTGCGGCGGGCTGCTGGAAGCCAAGAAGATCGCCAGCATGGCCGAGGCCTACTACGCGCAGATCGCCCCGCACCTCTACAACGGCCCGATCGGCGCGGCGGCGAGCTTCCAGCTGGCGACCTGCACACCGAACTTCCTGATCCAGGAAAGCATCATGACCTGGGGCGGTTTCCATGCCGAAGTGCTGACCAGGCCGCTGCAGTGGGAGGACGGCTACATCATTCCGTCCACCGAGCCGGGGTTGGGCGTCGAACTGAACATGGACGTGGTCCGCAAGCACACGCCCTACACCGGCGAGCGCCTGCACCTGCAAATGGCGCCCACGCCGGCGGACGTGAAAGACACCTCGCCCGCCAGGGGCTGAACCACTTTCCCGCCCTCGGCGAGGGCGGGGCATGGCACCCCAAGAGTGCCTTCAACGACTGACGCGGTAACCGTGCATGACATACGACTACATCATCGCTGGCGCCGGCGCCGCCGGCTGCATTCTCGCCAACCGGCTCTCGGCCTCCGGGAAGTTCTCGGTGCTGCTGCTGGAAGCCGGTGGCAAGGACAGTTCACTGTGGTTCAAGATCCCGGTGGGCTTCGCCAAAATGTATTACAACCCGACCTTCAACTGGATGTACTACAGCCAGCCACAGAAGCAGTTGGGCGATCGCCGCATCTACGCGCCACGGGGCAAGGTGCAGGGCGGTTCGGGTTCGATCAACGCCATGGTCTATGTCCGTGGCCAGGCCCATGACTTCGACGACTGGGCGGCCAACGGCAATGACGGCTGGTCGTTCAAGGACGTGCTGCCGTATTTCCGCAAGCTGGAGAACCACCCGCTGGGCGATACCGAGTACCACGGTGGCAGCGGCCCGATCAGCATCACGCCGATGCAGGGGCACACGCACCCGATCTGCGATGTGTTCCTCAAGGGTTGCGACGAGCTGGGCTATCAGCGCAGCGACGATTTCAACGGGCCGAAGTTCGAAGGGGCCGGCGTGTATGACGTCAACACCCGCAACGGCCAGCGCAGCTCCAGCAGTTTCGAGCACCTGCATCCGGCGCTGGGGCGACCGAACCTGAGCATCGAGCACCATGCCCTGGTGGAACGGGTACTGTTCGACGATGACCTGCGGGCCACCGGCATCGCCATCACCCAGCACGGTGTGGCGCGGACCTTCAAGGCCAGCAAGGAAGTGATCCTCTGCGCGGGTGCGGTGGACACGCCGAAGATCCTGCAACTGTCCGGAGTGGGCGAGCAGAAGTTGCTCAGTAGCCACCAGATACCGGTGGTCAAGCACCTGCCGGCGGTGGGGCAGAACCTGCAGGATCACCTGTGCGTCAGCTACTACTACAAGGCCAATATCCCGACCCTCAACGACGAACTGAGCTCGCTGTTCGGGCAGTTGAAGCTGGGCCTGCAGTACCTGCTGACCCGCAAGGGCGCGCTGTCGATGAGCGTCAACCAGGCCGGCGGCTTTTTCCGCGGCAATGAAGAGCAGGCGCATCCCAACCTGCAGATGTACTTCAACCCCTTGTCGTACCAGATTCCGAAGAACAACAAGGCCAGCCTCAAGCCGGAACCCTATTCGGGTTTCCTGCTGTGCTTCAACCCGTGCCGGCCGACCAGCCGCGGCAGCATCCGCATCGCCTCGAAGAACCCGGCGGACGCGGCGCTGATCGATCCGAACTACCTGAGCACCGAGAAGGATATCGACGAAGTGCTGCAGGGCAGCCGGCTGATCCGCAAGATCATGCAGGCCCCGGCGATCCGGGCGATTACCGTGGAGGAAGTGTTGCCCGGCAAGGCGGTCAATGACGACGCGGGCATGCTCGAGTATTTCCGCGAGAACAGCGGTTCGATCTATCACCTGTGCGGTTCCTGCGCGATGGGCTCGGACCCGCAGGTATCGGTGGTCGACAAGCTCCTGAAGGTGCACGGGATGAAGGCATTGCGCATCGTCGACGCGTCGATCTTTCCGAACGTGACCTCGGGCAATACCCATGCGGCGGTGCTGATGGTGGCGGAAAAGGGGGCCGACCTGATCCTCGAAGACGCCTGAGCCGAGGGCGTCAGTGCCGGCCCCTTCGCGGGCAAGCCCGCTCCCACAAAATCTGTGTCGCTCACTCATGTTGTGAGCGACGTCCCCCCTGTGGGAGCGGGCTTGCCCGCGAAGAGGCGATCGGCCACGCCCATCTACCGACGCCCCCGACCCCAATCCTCAAACCACAGAATCTGTTGCCCAGCCCCTCGCGCCCCGCAACGACAACCATCACCGCCCGTGAATCGGCAGGCTGGCGTTCCCCCGTGCCGGCAGGCCAGCGGCTGAAAGTGATTTAGGCACTGCCCGAGGAACGCCGTACAATGCCAGGGGTGGCGCATGAGATGGATCTGGGTCGCCGAGATCCCCGAGCCTGCGCAACCGTTTCTTTCTGGTCGTTTGAAGTGAGGCAAGCCATTCATGGCGGATATTCGTGACCTGTCGATCGTGCTGGATCGCATCGACCAGGCAATTATCGAGGTGCTGCGCCACGACGGGCGCATTACCTATCAGAAACTCTCCGAGCGCGTGCACCTGACCCCCAGGCCCTGCCTGGAGCGGGTGCGCAAGCTGGAGCAGTTGGGGGTGATTCGCGGCTACGGGGCGATTCTCGACGAGAGTAAGCTCTCGCCAGGGCTGTCGCTGCTGGTTCTCGTGGCGCTGTCGAACCAGAGCGGGCGAGCGGCGCAGAAGGCTTTCGAAGCCAAGACCCGGGCCTGCCCGCACGTGCTCGAGTGCCGCCTGCTCAGTGGAGCGTTCGACTACAGCCTGCGCATGCGCTGCCGGGACATGGAGCACTACCGGGTACTGACCGAGACCTGGCTCGAGGATCCGGAACTGCATATCGACAAGCTGGTCAGCCATCCCGAGCTGGCGACGGTCAAGGCGTCCATGGAATAACCGCTGCGCCAGGGAGCGGGCCTGCCCGCTCGCCACCGCCCGCGCTGCTGCCCTGGACCACAGGCTGTTGCTGAACTCGCCGATTCTGCTGGTCGCGGCAAACCTTTCAGCCATTTCCAGCACCCGCCACTGGCTTACTCAGCCGGGTTTTCCCCTCGACCGGACAGACAATGGGCACCTCGATCCCTCATTGATCCTGCGCCCATGCAAACCACCCATACTGTTTTGATGATTCGCCCGGCGAGCTTTGCCTTCAATCCCGACACCGCCGCCAACAACCGTTTCCAGCATCAGGCGCGGGCCGATGAAAACGTCCAGCGCCTGGCACTCGAGGAGTTCGACGCTTATGTCGCGGCGCTGCGGGCACAGGATGTCGAGGTGCTGGTACACAACGACCGGGCGTTGCCCCATACCCCGGATTCGATCTTCCCCAACAACTGCTGGAGCAGTCATCCCGACGGCACCCTGGTGGTCTATCCGATGCAGGGTGAGAACCGCCGATTGGAGCGCCACAAGGGCGTGCTCGACTGGCTGCGCGAGCATCGCCAGGTCGAGCGTCTCGTGGACTTTTCCGATCTGGAGCGCCAGGGCCTGTACCTCGAAGGCACCGGCAGCATGGTCTTCGATCGCGAGCAGCGGATCTGTTACGCCGGCTACTCGACCCGGACCCATGCCCGGGCCTTGCGGCAGGTGGTCGACCACCTCGGCTACCAGCTCTGCGGTTTTCACGCGGTGGATCGTGGCGGCGTGCCGATCTACCACACCAACGTGATGATGAGCGTCGGCCGGCGCCTGGCGGTGGTCTGCCTGCGGGCACTCGATGACCCGGCCGAACGTGAAGGCCTGCGCCAGTGCCTGGAAACCAGTGGCAAGGAACTCCTGGTGCTGGACTGGCAACAGTTGGAGTCCTTCGCCGGCAATATGCTCGAAGTGCACAACCGCCGGGGCGAGCCGCTGCTGGTGATGTCGCGCACGGCCTGGGGTTCGCTGGATGCCGGCCAGCGCCGGCAGATCGAACGCCATGCCACGCCCTTGCCCGTGAATATCGACACCATCGAGCGCATCGGCGGCGGCAGTGCCCGTTGCATGCTGGCCGAGGTGTTCCTGCCCAAGCGTCAATTCGCCGTGGAGTGTGCCCGATGATCGTTCGTCCCGCCCGCCTGTCCGACCTACCGGCCCTGTTGTCCCTGGCCAGGAGTGCCGGTGCCGGCCTGACCACGTTGCCCGCCGATCCGGTACGCCTGCGACATCGCCTGGAGTGGGCGGAAAAAACCTTCGCCGGCGAGGCCCAGCGCGCCGATGCCGATTACCTGTTCGTGCTCGAAACCGCCCAGGGCGAGGTGGTCGGGATCTGTGCCGTGGCCGGTGCGGTGGGGTTGCGCGAACCCTGGTACAACTATCGGCTCGGATTGTTTGTCGCGGCCTCGAAAAGCCTGTCGATCAACCGGCACCTGCCGACGCTGTTCCTGGGCAACGACATGACCGGTCACTCCGAGCTCTGCTCGTTGTTTCTCGGTGCCGGGCATCGCAACGGCTTGAACGGGCGTCTGCTGTCCAAGGCACGCTTCCTGTTCCTGGCCGAGTTCCGTGGGCACTTCGGCGACAAGGTGATCGCCGAGATGCGCGGTTATTCGGACGAGCAGGGCGTCTCGCCGTTCTGGGAAGGCCTGGGACGGCATTTCTTCAAGATGGATTTCGCCGACGCCGACTACCTGACTGGCCAGGGCAACAAGACCTTTATCGCCGAGCTGATGCCCAAGTTCCCGCTGCCCACCTGCCTGCTGCCGGAAGCCGCGCGGGCGGTGATCGGCCGGGTGCACCCCAATACCGAACCGGCACTGGGCATGCTCAAGGCCGAGGGTTTCGGCTTCAAGGACTATATCGACATCTTCGACGGCGGGCCGCTGATCGAGTGTGCCACCGATGAGATCCGTGCGGTCCGCGACAGCCAGGTCCTGGTGCTGAGTATCGGCACACCAGGGGAGCAGGCCGAGCCCTGGCTGATCCACAACCGCCGGTTCAGCGATTGCCGGATCGGTACGGCGCCGGCAAGGGTCGCCGCCGGCACGCTGATCGTCGACGCTGCGGCGGCGCGGGCGCTCGGGCTGGAGGCCGGGGCCTCGGTGCGTGCGGTGGCCTTGTCGCCACGCCGGGCACAACGGGCCGCCGCTTGACGGCGAGGACGCCCTGCAAATGACGGGAATCGCCTGGCGGGATGAAGAAGGTCTGTAAAGTCAGTGAAATGGCACGGTAAAACGCAAAACCTGTTATTTCTGACAGTTGTTCGATGCAACCTCGATGGATTGAATAGCGGGCAGGTCGCGCGGGCACTACGGTCGCAGGCGACGCCCCTTTCATGGAGGAATTCGCCGATGCTGCTGCAAGCGTTACGAGGTTATCGGGTCAGCCCGGCGGGTGAGCTCGATCCGGGATTCGGTTGCTCGGGCAAGGCATTGGTGCGGTTTCCCGGCAGCCTGTCGAGCCAGGCCAATGACGTGGTGTTCTGTCCCGATGGCAAGATCCTCGTGGTGGCCAAGGTGGACTTCGCCGAAGGCGCGTTCTTTGGCCTGGCGCGTCTCAACAGCGACGGCTCGATGGACGGCGCGTTCGGCGAGGACGGCAGTCTGGTCGGCCGTTTCGAAGCCGTGGGCGAGTCGGCCGGTATCAGCCTGCGCCGGTTGCATGACGGGCGAATTCTGGTCTTTGGCCTGCACTATCTGGATGCCCACCGGACCTTGCCGGCCGTGGCCCGGTTTCTCGCCGACGGACGCCTCGATCCGCAGTTCGGCG
Source organism: Pseudomonas sp. Mn2068 (assembly GCF_049319725.1). Lineage (NCBI taxonomy): Bacteria > Pseudomonadati > Pseudomonadota > Gammaproteobacteria > Pseudomonadales > Pseudomonadaceae > Pseudomonas > Pseudomonas sp. Mn2068. The sequence goes on from NZ_JBMOUG010000002.1 coordinate 205,846, forward strand.
ACCAGGGCATCCAGGTCTTGCGTCTGTCCGGCAATCTCTCCGAAGGGCCCCGCGACGGCTGGTTGCCACCGGGCCTGCCGGGGGTGGAGAGTTGTTCCGGCAGTGTCCAGCCGGACGGCAAGATCCTGCTGACCCTCAATCACAGCTATGCCTGCGCCGATCATGTCGGCCTGCTGGTACGGCTGGAACCGGACGGGGCCCTCGACCCCGGCTTCAACGGCCATGGTTTCGTGGTGGTACGGCGTCTGCTGGTGAACACCTGGCTCAGCTGTGTGCAGGTCCAGCCGGACGGCAAGATCCTGGTGGGCGGCTCGATCGATTTTCCGCCCAGCGGGCTGATTGCCCGTTATCTCCCGGACGGCCGTCTGGACCCGGCCTTTGGTGACGAGGGTTACTTGTCCGTGCGCTTTGCCGGCGCCAGTTCGATGGTCACGCAACTGGCCCGTGGCACCCAGGGGCAACTGGTGTGCGTGGGCAATCGTTTCGATCCGCTGAGCTGCGCATTGCAGGGCTTTACCGCCAATGGCGGCCTCGATCGGCGTTTCAACGGCGGCGAGGCGGTGCTGCTGGACATCGATGCCCCCGCCAGCCAATGGGCAGCGCTCGCGGTGCAGTCCGACGGCACCCTGCTCGCCGCCGGTTCGACGGTGGCGGGATTCGGCTCGGACCTGGTGCTGGCGCGCTACCTGCCGGACGGGCAACTCGACCGCGACTTCGCCGCCGGCAAGGGCTGGGTGCGTACCCGCCTGGGCAAGAGCCTGGACACGGTCACGGCAATTGCCCTGCAGGGTGACCGACGGATCCTGGTGGCCGGTCATTCCCTGTTCGGCAGTTTCCAGGCGGTGGTAATGCGTTACCTGGGCTGATCCCTTTGCGTCAACCGCGCAATTCCGGGCGATCGCGGAACTGTTCCAGCGCTTCGGGATTGGCCAGGGCGTCGGTATTTTTCACCGGCAGTCCGTGCACCACGTTGCGCACCGCCAGTTCGACGATCTTGCCGCTGAGGGTCCTGGGAATATCCGTCACCGCGAGGATCTTCGCCGGCACATGACGCGGTGTGGTGTTGGCGCGGATCACCTGGCGGATCTGCTGTTCCAGCGCCTCGTCCAGTTGCACGCCCTCGTGCAGGCGCACGAACAGCACTACTCGCACATCACTCTGCCATTGCTGGCCGATGGCGAGGCTTTCCAGCACCGATTCGACCTTTTCCACCTGCCGGTAGATTTCCGCCGTGCCGATGCGCACGCCGCCGGGATTGAGCACCGCATCGGAGCGCCCGTGGATCATCAGGCTGCCGCTGTCGAGTTCCTCGGCGTAGTCTCCCTGGGCCCAGACCCCGGGAAACTGGCTGAAGTAGGAGGCCTTGAGTTTTTCCTGCTGTGGGTCGTTCCACAGGCCGACCGGCATCGCCGGGAAGTGCCGGGTGCAGACCAGTTCGCCTTTTTCACCGCGCAATGGCCGGCCGTTGTCGTCCCAGACCTCGACGGCCATGCCCAGGCTCTTGCACTGCATTTCGCCACGGGTGACCGGCAGCACCGGGTTGCCGCTGACAAAACACGAGACGATATCGGTGCCGCCGGACATCGACGACAGGCACAGCTCGCTCTTGATTTCGCGGTAGACGTAGTCGTAGCTGTGGGGTGACAACGGCGAGCCGGTCGAGAGCAGGGTCTTCAGGCGGGTCAGCTGATGGCTGTGTCGCGGGTTGAGTCCCGCTTCCTCCAGGGCGGCCAGGTACTTGGGACTGGTGCCGAAGACGCTGATGCCTTCACTGTCGATCAGGTCGAGCAGGCGTTGCGGGCCCGGGTGGAACGGCGAGCCGTCATACAGCACCAGCGTGGCGCCGACCGCCAACCCCGAGACCAGCCAGTTCCACATCATCCAGCCGCAGGTGGTGTAGTAGAACAGGCAGTCGTCGCGGCCCAGGTCAACGTGCAGGCCATGTTCCTTGAGATGTTGCAGCAGCACGCCGCCGGTGCTGTGGATGATGCATTTCGGCACCCCGGTGGTGCCGCTGGAGTAGAGAATGTACAGCGGGTGGGCAAAGGGCACCGGGACGAAATACGGTTCGCCGCCGGGTCGGTAGAAGTCGTTCCACAGGCTCACCCTGGCGCCGGTGGTGAATTCTTCGGCGCGTGTCTGCGCACGGGCATAGGGCACGATCAGCAACTGCTGCAACGATGGCAGGCGTGCGAGGATTTCATTGAGCTTGGCGCTCTGGTCAAGTTCCTTGCCGGCATAGCGGTAGCCGGCGCAGGCGATCAGGACCTTGGGCTCGATCTGGCCGAAGCGGTCGATCACGCCCTGGGTGCCGAAGTCCGGCGAGGAGCAGGACCAGATCGCCCCGAGGCTGGTGGTGGCGAGCATGGCCACCAGGGTTTGCCAGGTATTCGGCATGCAGGCCGCGACCCGGTCGCCGACACCGACGCCGGCGGCCCGCAGGCGCTGTTGCAGACCGGCGACATGGGCGGCCAGCTCGGCATGGCTGAGGGTTTCCCGGCGACCGTCTTCGCTGACCGCGACCACGGCGAGATGGTTGTCGCGGCGACGCAACAGGTGTTCGGCGAAGTTCAGGGTCGCGCCCGGGAACCACTGGGCGCTGGGCATCTGCCCGCCTTCGCTCAGGACCGCCTCGGCCGGCGCCTGGAACTCGACATCGAAGAAGTCGACGATGGCCTGCCAGAAGGCTGGCCGGCGCTCGATGCTGAAACGGTGCAGGGCCGGGTAGTCGGCGATCTGCAGATCGTGACGGTGATTGACGAAGCGCCGGAAGGCTTCGATCCGGGTCTTGCTGATGCGCTCTGCACTTGGGCGCCAGAGGACTTCGGCCATGGTTTTTCCTTTGTTGTTTTTCTCACCGATCTTTGCGTTGTACACCCTCACCGTGGGAGCTGGCTTGCCAGCGATGGCATCCTTGAATGCAACGCCGGATTCACTGGCCTCATCGCCGGCAAGCCGGCTCCCACGGGTAGGGTGGTGTTTTCGAGATACCAGGCATTCAACTATTGCGCCAACCAGCCGCCATCGATATTCCACGCCGCGCCGCGCACCTGGCTGCCGGCCTCGCTGCAGAGGAACAGTACCAGTTCGCCCAGTTGCGGGGGCGTGACGAACTCCAGCGACGGTTGTTTCTCGGCCAGCAGGTCATGTTGCGCCTGTTGTGGATCGATGCCGCTGGCGGCGCGGTCGTCGATCTGCTTCTGCACCAGCGGCGTCAGCACCCAGCCCGGGCAGATGGCGTTGCAGGTGACATTGCTGGTGGCGGTTTCCAGGCCGACCACCTTGGTCAGGCCGATCACCCCGTGCTTGGCCGCGACATAGGCGGCCTTGCCCACGGAGCCGACCTGGCCATGCACCGAGGCGATATTGACGATCCGCCCCCAGCCGCGGGCGCGCATGCCCGGCAGGGCCAGGCGGGTGCTGTGGAACACCGAGGACAGGTTGATGGCGATGATCGAATCCCAGCGCTCCACCGGGAAATCCTCCACCGCCGCCACATGCTGGATACCAGCGTTGTTGACCAGGATGTCGACGCCGCCGAACTCCCGTTCGGCATAGGCGAGCATATCGGCGATCTGCGCCGGGTCGCTGACATCCGCCGGGTGATGGCCGACCCGGCCACCGAACTGTCGCACCTCGGCAATCACCGCGCTGGCATCGCCGAAGCCGTTGAGGACCAGGTCGGCGCCGGCCTTGGCCAGGCTCAGGGCAATGCCCAGGCCGATGCCGCTGGTGGAGCCGGTGACCAGTGCGGTTTTTCCTTTGAGACTCATAGTCGTTTCCTCAGACAATGCCGGTGGCGTAGAACGTGGCGATCACCACGAAGACCGCCAGGGTCTTGATCAGCGTAATGCAGAAAATATCCTTGTAGGCTTCGCGGTGGGTCAGCCCGGTCACCGCCAGCAGGGTGATCACCGCGCCGTTGTGGGGCAGGGTGTCCATGCCGCCGCTGGCCATGGCCGCGACCCGGTGCAGCACTTCGAGGGGGATATTGGCGGCGTGGGCGGCACTGATGAAGCTGTCGGCCATGGCCGCCAGGGCGATGCTCATGCCGCCGGAGGCCGAGCCGGTGATCCCCGCCAGCAGGGTCACGGTAATGGCTTCGTTGACCAGCGGATTGGGGATGCTCTTGAGCCAGTCGGCCAGCACCAGGAAGCCCGGCAGCGAGGCGATGACCGCACCGAAGCCGTATTCCGATGCGGTGTTCATCGCCGCCAGCAGGGCGCCGCCGACCGCGCTCTTGCTGCCTTCGGCCAGCTTGCCGCGAATCGCCCGGAAACCGAACGCCAGGACCATGATGATGCCCACCAGCAGTGCCGCCTGGACGGCCCAGATGGCGGTGAGCTTGGCGATCTCGGTCTGCACCGGCGCGGCCATGCCCGGCAGGCTGAGGCTGTGGGTCTTGCCGTACCAGAGGGGAATCCAGTGGGTGAACAGCAGGTTCATGATGCCCACCAGCAGCAGTGGCGAGAGGGCGATCCAGGGGTTGGGCAGGCGGATATCCTCGGCCGTTTCCGGTTCGTTGCGCAGCTCGGTGCCGTAGCCTTCACCGGCGCGCTGGGCCTTGTTGCGCTGGCGTTGCAGGAACAGCATGCCGGCGCAGAACACGAACACCGTACCGATCACTCCCAGCCAGGGCGCCGCCCACGCGGTGGTGTTGAAGAAGGTACTGGGGATGATGTTCTGGATCTGCGGCGTGCCGGGCAGGGCGTCCATGGTGAACGAGAACGCCCCGAGGGCGATGGTCGCCGGGATCAGGCGCTTGGGGATATTGCTCTGGCGGAACATCTCGGCGGCGAACGGATAGACCGCGAACACCACCACGAACAGCGAGACGCCGCCGTAGGTCAGCAGGGCGCAGACCAGCACGATCACCAGCATCGCCTGGCGGGTGCCGAGCAGGCGGATGGCGGCGGCGACGATGGAACGGGAGAACCCGGACAGTTCGATCAGCTTGCCGAACACCGCGCCAAGCAGGAAGACCGGGAAGTACAGCTTGATGAAACCGACCATTTTTTCCATGAACACCCCGGTGAAGGCGGGGGCGACGGCGGAAGGATCGGTCAGCAGGACGGCGCCGAGGGCGGCGATGGGAGCGAACAGGATGACGCTGTAGCCACGGTAGGCGGCCAGCATCAGCAGCGCCAGGGCCGCGAGGGCGATGATCACACTCATGGTGTGTCTCCAATTGTTATTTTTGTAGGTTAGGTCTGAATCTCCAGTGGGATTAGCGAGTTTCGTGCCATAAGGCTAACGTATTGAAATCAAAGGCTATTTTTGTTTTTTATAGAAGGCTTTCTTGTGATTGTCTCTGAATGGAGACTTTTCTTCTCGGAAATCTATCCTGAAAGTGCCCGATCAGGAAGCGGGCCTGTGTAGGAGTGGGCTTGCCCACGAAGCTTTTAGCGGGCTTGGGGGCGCTTTCGCGGGCAAGCCCGCTCCCACAGGGGAGGAGGTGTCTCGTTTTGGGGACGAGTGTCTCTTTATTGAGACTCAGGGATGCCCAGGGCCAGCATCTTCTTGTACAGGGTCGATCGGCCCAGGCCCAGCCGGCGTGCCGCGTCGCCGACCTTTCCGGCACATTGCGCCAGGGTGGTTTCAATCAGTTGCCGGTCGAATCGCTCCCGGGCGGCGCTGAAGGTTTCATTGCCCACGGGGGCCGTGACCTGGACGTGCGGGCGTTGCAGCGGGCTGAAGGTGCCGATGGCGCCCCGAATGTCGGCAGCGTCGAGGACCTGGGTATCGCTGAGCAATGCCGCGCGTTCCAGCACATTGCGCAGTTCACGGATATTGCCCGGCCAGGCATGCTGCCCGAGCAGGTCGAGGGCTTCGGCGGCCAGTTCGTGGTGGCTGCGCAGTTCCTCGAGGATCGCTTCGCTCAGCGCCGGCAGGTCGTCCAGGCGCTCGCGCAGCGGCGGCACCTGGATCGGCAGGACATTGAGGCGGTAATACAGGTCGGCACGGAACTCGCCGCGCCGGATCGCCGCTTCCAGGTCGGTGGAGGTCGCGGCGATCACCCGCACGTCGCTGCGCAGGACTTCGTTGGAACCCACCGGCTCGAATTCTTTCTCCTGCAACACCCGCAGAAGCTTGCTTTGCAGCGGCAAGGGCATATCGCCGATCTCGTCGAGGAACAGGGTGCCGCCCTGGGCGATCTGCAACTTGCCGGGACGGCCCTTGCGATCCGCGCCGGTAAAGGCGCCGGGCGCGGTGCCGAAGAACTCCGCTTCGAGCAGGGTTTCCGGAATCGCCGCGCTGTTGATGCTGACAAAGGCCTTGTGCGCCCGTGGCGAGGCGCTGTGGATGGCATGGGCCAGCAGTTCCTTGCCGGTGCCGGTTTCCCCCAGCAGCAGGATCGGCGATTCGGTGCTGGCGCTGCGTCGGGCGCGGCGCTTGACCTCCAGGCTCGCGGCGCTGGTGCCGATAAAATGAGCGAAGTTGTATTTGGTCTGCCGCGCCCGCAGCAGCGAGCGGGTCGAGGCCAGTTCGGCCTGCATGCTCTGGTAGCGCTTGAGCAGCGGCGACAGGCTGTGCAGCTCGCCGAACAGGGCGAAGCCGATGGCGCCGATCACCGTGCCGGCGTCGTCATGGATCGGCAGGCGCATCACTACCAGCGGTTCCTTGGGCATGTCCTGCAGGTCCAGCAGGATCGGTCGCCCGGTCCGCACCACTTCGCGCAACAGGCTGCCGGGGATCACGCTTTCGCAGGGCTGGCCGATGGCCTGTTCGGCGCTGGCGAGGCCGAAACGCCGGGCGTAACGCTCGTTCATCCAGACGATCCGCGCATCGCGGTCGACGATCACGGTGCCTTCGCTGGACTGTTCGATGATCTCGAACAGCGAGCGAATCGCCAGCAGGCGGACCCGTTGGTAGTCCTTGAGGCTTTCGCGGTCGTTCATGGGCGTTTCGCTCAGGGGTTGCACGCAGGGGCGCCGACCGGCAGGGTCGCCGCCAGCAGTTCGCGGGTGTACGGATGCTGCGGGTCGTCGAAGACTTTGCAGGTACTGCCGCGCTCGACCACCTGGCCGTCCTTGATCACGATCAGGTCGTGGGCCAGGGCGCGCACCACCGACAGGTCATGGCTGATGAACAGGTAGGTCAGGCCATGTTTTTCCTGGAGATCGCGGAGCAGGGCGACCACCTGTTTCTGCACCGTGCGGTCGAGGGCCGACGTCGGTTCGTCGAGCAGGATAAGCGCCGGTTTCAGCACCAGGGCCCGGGCAATGGCGATGCGCTGGCGCTGGCCGCCGGAGAACTCATGGGGGTAGCGGTGGCGGCTTTGCGGGTCGAGGCCGACTTCCTGCAAGGCCCGGATCACCTGGGCATCGCACTCGGCGGCGGTACTGGCGCAGTGCACCTCGATGCCTTCGCTGATGATCTGTGCCACCGACATGCGCGGGCTGAGACTGCCGAACGGATCCTGGAAGACCACCTGCATCTGCTTGCGCCAGGGCCGCAGTTGCTTCTGGTTCAGGCCGTCGAGGGCCTGGCCCTGGAAGCGGATGCTGCCCTGGGAGTCGAGCAGGCGCAGGATCGCCTGGCCAAGGGTGGACTTGCCCGAGCCGGATTCGCCGACGATGCCCAGGGTCTTGCCGCGTTGCACGTCGAGGCTGATGCCGTCGACGGCCTGCAGGTATTCCTTGCGGCGAAACAGCCCGCCGCCGATCTGGAAGCGCACCCGCAGGTCGTCGACCTCCAGCACGCTTTCGTGATCGTCCAGCGGCAGCGCCTCGCCGGCCGGCTCGGCATCCAGCAGCAGGCGGCTGTAGGGGTGTTGTGGCTGGTTGAACAGGGTTTCGCAGTCGGCCTGTTCGACGATTTCCCCGGCCTTCATCACGCAGACCCGCTGGGCAATGCTGCGCACCAGGTTGAGGTCGTGGCTGATCAGCAGCAGGGACATGCCCAGGCGCTGTTGCAGGGACTTGAGCAGCAGCAGGATCTTGCGCTGCACGGTCACGTCGAGGGCGGTGGTCGGTTCGTCGGCGATCAGCAGTTCCGGTTCGCAAGCCAGGGCCATGGCGATCATCACCCGCTGGCGCTGGCCGCCGGACAACTGGTGGGGGTAGGCCTTGAGCCGCTCGCGGGGCTTCTGGATACCCACCAGTTCCAGCAGTTCGAGGATTCGTGCCTGGGCCGCCTTGCCGCCGAGCCCCTTGTGCAGCAGCAGGGTTTCGCCGATCTGCTTTTCGATGCTGTGCAGCGGATTGAGGGACGTCATCGGCTCCTGGAAGATCATGGCGATGCGGTCGCCGCGGATCTTGCGCAGGGTCGCGGTGTCGGCGCCGAGCAGTTGCTGGCCACGGTAAGACACGCTGCCGCTGGAACGGCAGCCGGTTTGCGGCAGCAGTTGCAGGATCGAATGGGCCGTCACCGATTTGCCCGAACCGGACTCGCCGACCAGCGCCAGGCATTCGCCGGCGCGGATATCCAGGCACAGGTCGCGCACCACGACCTGGTCGCCGAAGGCAACGGTCAGTTGGCGGATTTCAATCAGGTTCTCGGTCATCGTGGGGGCCTGGTTCATGAACGGGGGTCGAAGGCATCGCGCAACGCCTCGCCGATAAAGACCAGCAGCGAAAGGATCAGCGCCAGGGTGAAAAAGGCGGTGAATCCCAGCCACGGGGCTTGCAGGTTCTGTTTGCCCTGGCCGATCAGTTCGCCCAGCGAAGCACTGCCGGCGGGCATGCCGAAACCGAGGAAGTCCAGGGCCGTGAGGGTCGAGATGGCGCCGGTGAGAATGAACGGCAGGTAGCTCAGGGTCGCGTTCATGGCGTTGGGCAGGATATGCCGCAGGATGATCTTGCGGTCGCTCAGGCCCAGGGCGCGGGCAGCCTTGACGTACTCCAGGTTGCGGCCACGGAGGAACTCGGCGCGCACCACGTCGACCAGGGCCAGCCAGGAGAACAGCGCCATGATCCCCAGCAGCCACCAGAAATTCGGCTCGACAAATCCCGACAGGATGATCAGCAGGTAGAGCACCGGCAACCCGGACCAGACTTCCAGTACGCGCTGGCCGAGCAGGTCGACCCAGCCACCGTAGTAGCCCTGCAGCGCGCCGGCGGCGATACCGATCAATGCGCTGATGGCGGTCAGGGCCAGGGCGAACAGGATCGACACCCGCGCACCGAAGATCACCCGCGCCAGCACGTCGCGGGCCTGGTCGTCGGTGCCCAGCCAGTTCACCGCGGTCGGTGGGCTGGGGGCCGGCTTGTTGAGGTCGTAGTTGGGGGTGTCGGCACTGAACGGAATCGGTGGGAACAGCATCCAGCCGCCGTCCCTGGTTATCAGCTGGCGCACGTAGTCGCTGCGGTAGTCGGCCTGGAACGGCAACTGGCCGCCGAACTCCTGTTCGGTGTAGCGCTTGAACACCGGGAAGTACAGCGAGCCCTGGTAGTTGAGTACCAGGGGCTTGTCGTTGGCGATCAGTTCGCCGCCCAGGCTCAGGACGAACAGTGCGGCGAACAGCCACAGCGACCACCAGCCACGGCGATTGGCCTTGAAGCGGTCGAAGCGACGCCGGCTCACGGGAGAAAGTCTGAGCATCAGGCGTTCCTCGCGGCGAAGTCGATACGCGGGTCGACCAGGGTGTAGCAGAGGTCACCGACCAGTTTTATCAGCAGGCCGAACAGGGTGAAGATGAACAGCGAACCGAACACCACCGGGTAGTCCCGTGACACCGCCGCTTCGTAGCTCATGCGGCCGAGACCGTCGAGGGAGAAGATCACCTCGATCAGCAGGGAACCGGCGAAGAACACGCTGATAAAGGCCTGGGGAATCCCCGAAACCACCAGCAGCATGGCGTTGCGGAACACGTGGCCGTAGAGCACGCGCCGTTCGCTCAGGCCCTTGGCCCGGGCGGTGACCACGTACTGGCGGGTGATCTCGTTGAGGAAGGAGTTCTTGGTCAGGATGGTCAGGGTGGCGAAACCGCCGATCACCAGCGAGCTGACCGGCAGCACCAGGTGCCAGAAGTAGTCGGCGATCTTGCCCAGGGTCGACAGCTGGTCGAAGTTGTCCGAGACCAGGCCGCGCACCGGAAACCAGTTCAGTGAAGTGCCGCCGGCAAAGGTCACGATCAGCAGCATGGCGAACAGGAAGGCCGGCATGGCGTAGCCGAGGACAATCGCCGTGCTGCTCCAGATATCGAAGCGACTGCCGTGGCTGATGGCCTTGCGGATGCCCAGGGGGATCGACACCAGGTAGGTGATCAGCGTCGCCCAGAGGCCGAGGGAAATGGTTACCGGCATCTTTTCCAGGATCAGGTCGGTGACCTGGGCGCCGCGGAAGAAGCTCTTGCCGAAATCCAGGCTGGCGTAGCTCTTGAGCATCAGCCAGAAACGCTGCGGCGCCGGCTTGTCGAAGCCGTACTGGCGTTCGATATCGGCGATCAGTTTCGGGTCGAGGCCGCGACTGGCCCTGGACGAACCGTGCGGGGCGTCACCGCCGCCCCCGATGGCGCCGCCAGCACCGCCGCCCAGCCCCTGCAGGCGGGCGATGGCCTGTTCCACCGGGCCGCCGGGCGCGGCCTGGACGATCACGAAATTGACCAGCAGGATCATCAACAGCGTCGGAATGATCAGCAGCAGGCGCCGCAGGATATAAGCCGGCATCAGTGGCGTCCTCCGCTCTGGCCGCGCTTGATCAGCTCGGCGGTCATCTGCTCGTTGGTCAGCGGTGTCGGGCTGACTTCCCACCAGGTTTCGACGGCGGCGTCATTGCTGGCCTGCACCGCTGGAATGCCGAAGCGGTTCCACCAGACCGTCGAGATGCCCGGCGGGTAATAGTTGGGAATCCAGTAGTAGTTCCATTGCAGCACCCGGTCCAGGGCATGGGCGTAGCTGAGCATCTGCTTTTGCGTGTCGGACTTGATCAGGCCGGTGATCAGGCTGTCCACGGCGGGGTTCTGCAGGGCCATGAAGTTGTTCGAGCCGGGATCGTTGGCCGCCGAGGAGCCGAAGAAGTTGTACAGCTCGATACCGGGCGAGGTGCTGACCGGATAGCCGCTGACGATCATGTCGTAGTCGCGGGCCTTGAGGCGGTTGACGTACTGCGAGGCATCGATGCGGCGGATATCCATGCGGATGCCGATTTGTGCCAGGTTGCGCTTGTAGGGCAGGAGCAGGCGTTCCATGCCGTTCTGGGCATTGAGGAAGGTGAAGCTCAGCGGTTCGCCCTGGGCATTGACCAACTGGTCGCCATCGGGTTTCCAGCCGGCCTGTTCCAGCAGCGCCAGGGCCTGCAACTGTTTGTCCCGCAGGTTGCCGCTGGCATCGGTCTTCGGTGCCTCGAAGACCTGGGTGAAGACTTCGTCGGGGATCTGTCCGCGCAGCGGTTCGAGGATCGCCAGTTCGGCCTGGTCGGGCAGTTCACGGGCCGCCAGCGGGGTATTGGAGAAGAAGCTCTGCTGGCGCAGGTACATGTTGCGCATCATCTGCCGGTTGCTCCACTCGAAGTCCCAGAGCATGGCCAGGGCCTGGCGCACGCGGCGATCCTGGAACAGCGGCTTCTGCAGGTTGAACACGTAGCCCTGGGCCGGTTGCGGCGATTCCTGGGCCAGGTGGGCCTTTTGCAGGCGCCCGTCGCTCAGGGCCGGGCTGTCGTAGCCGATGGAGTAGGCGGTGGCGGAGAATTCGCGGTTGTAGTCGTAGGCGCCGCCGCGCAGCACCTGGCGGGCCACATCGGTGTCGCCGAAGTATTCGATGCTGAAGCGGTCGAAGTTGTACAGGCCGCGATTGACCGGCAGGTCCTTGCCCCACCAGTCGGCGTTGCGGATAAAGGTGATGCTGCGGCCGGAGTCGACCTTGCCGACCCGGTACGGGCCACTGCCCAGCGGTGCTTCGTAGCCGCCGCCATCGGCGAAGTCGCGGGTCTTCCACCAGTGCTCCGGGAGCACCGGCAGGGTCGCGATATCCAGGGGCAGGGAGCGGTTCTCGGTGTTCTTGAAATCGAAGCGGACCTGGGTCGGCGATTCGACCTCGACGTCCTTGATTCCTTCGAACTGCAGGCGATAGCTCAGGCTGCCTTCGCTCATCAGCAGATTGAAGGTATAGCGCACGTCTTCGGCGGTGATCGGTGTGTTATCGGCGAAGCGCGCCTTGGGATTGAGGAAGAAGCGCAGGGACAGGCCGTCATCGGAGCGCTGCATCTTTTCCGCGACCAGGCCGTAGACGGTATAGGGCTCGTCGAGGGAACGCACCGCCAGCGGCGAGTAGATCCAGCCGTCGACCTGGGAGACGCCGATGCCTTTGTCGATATACGGCAGCACATGGTCGAACTGGCCGATCTCGATGGCCGAGCGCTTCAGGCTGCCGCCCTTGGGGGCATTGGGATTGGCGTAGTCGAAGTGGCTGAAGCCGGCCGGGTACTTGGCCGGTTCGCCGTAGACCGTCAGTGCGTGTTGCGCGGGGGCGGCGTAGGCCTGTGTCCCCGTAAACAGGGCCAGGACGGTAAATGTCAGGGATAGAGCCAGTCGCATCATCAGCCTTGAAGACGGTTCGAAGTATCAGGGTTGTACGCTACACGGGCCTTTCAGGCCAGCCAAGTCTGTGCGGCGGATACGAAACGGCCCACGCAGAAGTGGGCCGTTTCATATCAGCAACGCGCAGGCGGATCAGTCCTGGCGGCTGGTGACTTCCAGCAGGTGGTAGCCGAACTGGGTCTTGACCGGGCCTTGCACGGTGTTGACCGGGGCGCTGAAGACCACGGTGTCGAATTCCTTGACCATCTGGCCAGGACCGAAGGAGCCCAGGTCACCGCCTTGACGGCTGGAAGGGCAGGTCGAGTTCGCCTTGGCGACCTCTGCGAAATCGGCGCCGCCTTCGATCTGGGCCTTGAGTTCATTGCACTTGGCTTCAGTGGCAACCAGGATGTGACGGGCAGTGGCTTTGGCCATGGGGAGATACTCCTTTCAATAAAGTGCTGAGCCTACCGGATTCAGGCCGCTTTTTCCTGGCAAAAGTTCCTTTGGCGCGGCGTGTCAGGTCAACTGGTGTGCCCTTTATTCGCGGGCAAGCCCGCTCCCACAGGTCAGCAGGTGTGCCTTTGTTCGCGGGAGGCCGGTGTTCCGGCAAGCCCGCTCCCACAGGTCAGGCCACCACCGCCGTGGCCGCATGCGGCTGGCGCAAGCGCTCGGCGGCGCCGCGCAGCAGTTGCTCCGTGGCCTCCCAGCCCAGGCAGCCGTCGGTGATCGACACGCCGTATTTCAAGGTGCCGCTCAACGGCTGGCAGCCTTCGAACAGGTGACTCTCCAGCATCATCCCGATCAGCGAGCGATCGCCCTGCAGGCGCTGTTCCAGCACATCGGCGAACACCGCCGGCTGGCGCAGCGGGTCCTTGCCGCTGTTGGCGTGGCTGCAGTCGACCATCATCCGTACGGGAATGGCCTGCTTCTCCAGGCCTGCCCTGACCTGGGCGACGCTGTGGGCGTCGTAGTTCGGGCCGCGATGGCCGCCGCGCAGCACCAGGTGGGTGTCGCGGTTGCCGGCGGTCTGGATGATCGCCGGGTGGCCCTGGCCGTCGACGCCGAAGTGCCGGTGCGGATGCGCAGCCGAGCGCATGGCATCACCGGCGATGCCGACACCGCCATCGGTGCCGTTCTTGAAGCCCACGGGCATCGGCAAGCCGCTGGCCATTTCCCGGTGGATCTGCGATTCGGTGGTACGGGCGCCGATCGCGACCCAGCTCAGCAGGTCGTCGAAGTAGCTGGCGGCCATGGGCTGCAGCAGTTCGGTGGCAATCGGCAGGCCCATGCGCAGCATTTCACGCATCAGCTCGCGGGACAGCGCCAGGCCGCCGGCCATATCGTCGCTGCCATCCAGGTGCGGGTCGTAGGCCAGGCCTTTCCAGCCGACGGTGGTGCGCGGTTTTTCGATGTAGGCGCGCATCACCAGGAGCATCTGGTCGCTGACGTCGTTCGCCAGGTTGGCCAGGTGTCCGGCGTATTCGAGGGCCGATTGCGGGTCGTGGATCGAACAGGGACCGACGATCACCAGCAGGCGCGGGTCTTCACCGTCGAGGATGGCGCGCACCGCCTGGCGGTGGCTGGCGACCTGGTCGCCCAGCGTTGTATTGAGCGGCAGGTGTTGCTTGAGCTGCAGGGCGCTGGGCAAGCGCTGGGTCAGCGGCTCGTTGGCGGACGACAGGGTGGACAGTGGCAGTGCAGAGAGTGACGAATTCATGTTCGGGCTTCCTGGGCAGGCGGCGGGTCTTCCCGCGCGCGGCCCTACTGGGGTGTTCGACAATCAGCGGCCGGATTGGCTACGAGTGTGTGCTTGCCACCTGTGCGTGACCGTTCGGAGGCGGCGAGCTGTCCCGAGCGGAGGTTGCTAAATCGCCAGGCGGTGGTGAGTTCGTAGCGGTAGCAGGTGGCGTAGTTCATGTCGGTATTCCTCGATTCAAAATGTCTGGTTGAGCAGTCTGTTGAAAAAAGCAGTGCGCTGAAAAAACAAAACCCCCGGTCGGGAGGCCGACCGGGGGTTGAGAATTCTCTGGTAGGCGACCCCTTGAGTAGTGGGCGCCGGTTGGGTATCAGGCGCGCCAGTGGCTAAACCAATACCCAAAATAAAAACCTGCGGATGCACGGGTGCCATTCATCCGCGCAGCCGCTGGCAAGCGCGGGGCGCTGACAGTCTGGCAAGGCGTGGAATGAACAGGATGCATGGTGTGTCTCCGATGGAATGTGACCGAGCTTACTCGACGGGTGGGAACCTGTTCAATCAGAAATTTCTATGGACCGGGTCGTGCAGTCGCTATGGGTTAAATGCCGTAAACCTTTATGACACACTTGTCGGACTTTTCTGATCCGATTATCAGGCCCGACCATGACCACCCTGACCGTTGCCGCCGCCCAGTCCTTTTCCCTCGCCGGCGACCTGCCGGGCAATATCCGCCGGCACCTGCGCTTCATGCAGCAGGCGGCGGAGCAGGGCGTGGAGTTGCTGGTCTTTCCCGAACTGTCCCTCACCGGTTATGAGCGCAGCCTGGCCGGTGCCCTGGCGATCGCGCCGGACGCGGCTGTCCTGCAACCCTTGCGGGACCTGGCGCGCGAGCTGCGCCTGGTGACCGTGGTCGGCATGCCGATTCGCCTGTCCGCCGGCGGGCCGGTGCTGATCGGCGCGCTGACCTTCAAGGCCGATGGCTCCCAGCAGGTCTACAGCAAGCAGCACCTGCATGATGGCGAAGAGCAGGCCTTTGCCCCAGGAACGGGTGGCGCCACCCTGTCCATCGGCGACGACACCGTCGCTCTGTCAGTCTGTGCCGACTTTTCCCACGCCAGCCATGCCCGCCATGCCGCGCAATCTGGCGCTAACCTGTATGCAGCCGGTGTCTTGATCACCGGCAATGGCTATGCACCGGATACCGCGTTGCTGGAAGGGTATGCCCGTGAACATGCCATGGCGGTGTTGATGGCCAACCATGGCGGGGTCACTGGCGGCTGGGAGTCGGCCGGGCGCAGTGCGATCTGGGCGGAAGACGGGCAACAGGTGGTTGCCGCGGCCGGGACGGGGGATGCGCTGGTGATCGGGCGACGTGTTGCCGGTCACTGGCGTGGCGAGGTGGTGGAGGTTTCGGGATGGTGAAACGGGACTGGCGTTTTCGACCGGCGACCGATGTCGACCTGGAGTTTGCCCGGTCGCTGACACGCCGCAACATGATGACGTATTACTGCGAGTACGATCTGCTCTGGCAGGAAGAGGCCTTTGACGTGGCATGGGCGGGGCGACAGAACGCCTTGTTGTGCGAAGGGGAGGACGTCCTGGGGTTCGTCAGTTTCAGCCGGGACCCGAGAGCCCTCTATATACGGGAGCTGCAACTGGTCGAGGCGGGGCGAGGGCAGGGTTTGGGTAGCTGGTTGATTGCCCAGGCCCGTGATATCGCCTTCAGGGAGGGGCGCCCGGAGATGCGGCTGACCGTCTTCAAGAGCAATCCCGCAAGGCAGCTCTATCAGCGTATGGGGCTGGAGATCGTGGGGGAAGATGAATGCTTTTTTCGCATGAGCGCGACAGCCTTGAAAGCGCGGTCTTGATTCGGCTGACAGTGTTTTCGGATTAAACCTACCCCTCGATGTTTTGAGGCGCATACTGGCTCGAGCAGGCCGGTTTACTCGCTGGCCTGGCTGCCGGCTTCCAGGATGATGCCGTCTTTCATGCCCAGCAGGACCGCGACCTTATGGGCTTCCCCACGCCGTCCCTTTTTTCGCCCAGCGAGCACTTGATAGGTGGTTGCCGGGTCGACGCCATGCTCGCGCGCAAACTCCTGAACCGATTTCCCTTGATGTTCCAGCCAAGCCTTGGCTTGTGCGGCGGTGCGAATACCGGGCATAGTTCAAAACCGTTCAATTTTGTTTAAATCTTGTTGAGTGTACCACCCTTAGGGGTGCTTAGAGTGGAATCTTACATCCAAATGAATGGAATTGGTTCGCGATTGCGGCAAGAGAGGGAGCGACTTGGATTGTCGCAGAAGGCTTTTGGTGAAATCGGAGGCGTTGAGGCCAACGCCCAGGGTAAATATGAAAGCGGTGATCGCGCGCCGAAGGCGGACTATTTGTCGCGCGTGGCCGAGCGAGGCGTCGATGTGCTGTATGTTCTCACCGGCAACCGGACTCCCACGCTGGTGGACAACCTCAACTCCAACGAAGAAAAAGTCCTGGGCAGCTACCGCACGCTGCGCAAGGCAGACCAGGAAGCGATCAGCCAGTTGACCACGACCCTGGCCGAAGCCATTGCCCCCTATGGCACCAAGGGCCACAAGGGACCGGGCGACTCCTGAGTCATTCCTCTATTGATCGCAAGCGTTTGCGACCCCCGCAGAGGCTTATAGCGCATTGACACTCTTATGTGACGCTTGCAGCTAGGTCAGGCCGCCGGTTTTTTGCTAAGGTGTTCAATAACCTGATAAGACCATATTCGCGAGGTGTCTGCTTGATTAGGGTGCTAGTTGTCGATGACCATGATCTTGTGCGTACAGGCATTACTCGGATGCTCGCCGACATCGATGGCCTGCAGGTCGTAGGCCAGGCGGAGTCGGGCGAGGAAGCCCTGCTGAAAACGCGGGAACTCAAGCCAGATGTAGTGTTGATGGACGTCAAGATGCCGGGCATCGGCGGTCTTGAAGCCACACGTAAATTGCTGCGCAGCCACCCTGACATCAAGGTCGTGGCGGTCACCGTGTGCGAGGAAGACCCATTTCCGACACGCCTGCTGCAAGCCGGTGCCGCCGGTTACCTGACCAAAGGGGCAGGATTGGCGGAAATGGTCCAGGCGATTCGCCTGGTGTTTGCCGGGCAACGCTACATCAGCCCGCAAATTGCCCAGCAGTTGGCGCTCAAGTCCTTCCAGCCGGCCAGCGATTCGCCGTTCGATGCCCTGTCCGAGCGGGAAATCCAGATTGCCCTGATGATCGTCGGTTGCCAGAAGGTGCAGATCATCTCGGACAAGTTGTGCCTGTCGCCGAAAACCGTGAACACTTACCGTTATCGGATTTTCGAGAAGCTGTCGGTCAGCAGTGATGTCGAGTTGACGCTCCTGGCGGTTCGCCACGGCATGGTCGATGCCGGCTGACAATGACTGACCTGTTCGATTCAAGCGCTTTTCTTTCCACCTGCAGCGGCCGTCCCGGTGTGTATCGCATGTTCGACAGCGATGCGCGCCTGCTTTACGTGGGCAAGGCCAAGAACCTGAAGAATCGCCTCGCCAGCTATTTCCGCAAGGCCGGCCTCACGGCGAAGACCGCGGCCCTGGTGGGGCGTATCGCCCAGGTGGAAACCACCATCACCGCCAACGAAACCGAGGCGTTGCTGCTCGAGCAGACGCTGATCAAGGAATGGCGGCCGCCGTACAACATCCTGCTGCGCGACGACAAATCCTATCCCTACGTGTTTCTCTCGGACGGCGATTACCCGCGCCTGAGCATTCACCGTGGGGCGAAGAAGCTCAAGGGCAAGTACTTCGGGCCCTATCCGAGTGCCGGGGCGATTCGCGAAAGCCTGGCGCTGCTGCAAAAGACCTTTCACGTGCGCCAGTGCGAGGACAGCTACTACAAGAACCGCACGCGCCCGTGCCTGCAGTACCAGATCAAGCGCTGCAAGGCGCCTTGCGTCGGGCTGGTGGAGCCGCAGGAATACGCCGAGGACGTGCGCCATTCGGTGATGTTCCTGGAGGGGCGCAGCAACGCCCTGACCGACGAACTCAATGCCGGCATGGAGCAGGCGGCCAGTACCCTGGATTTCGAGCGGGCGGCCGAGTTGCGCGACCAGATCTCGCTGCTGCGGCGGGTACAGGACCAGCAGAGCATGGAAGGCGGTACCGGCGATGTCGATGTCATCGCCGCGTTCGTCAACCCGGGCGGCGCCTGCGTGCACCTGATCAGCGTGCGCGGCGGGCGGGTCCTGGGCAGCAAGAACTTCTTCCCGCAGGTCGGGATCGACGAAGACGTGTCCGAGGTCATGGCGGCATTTCTCGGGCAGTACTTCGTCAGCAGCCCCGAGCGCGACCTGCCCAGCGAACTGATCGTCAACGTGGTCCATGAGGATTTCCCGACCCTGATCGCCGCCATCGAGGAACTGCGCGGCCGTGAGCTGAGCATCAGTCACCGGGTGCGCGGCACCCGTGCGCGCTGGCAGCAACTGGCGGTGACCAATGCCGAGCAGGCCCTGGGCGCGCGCCTGGCCAATCGTCAGCACGTCGCCGCGCGTTTCGAGGCACTGGCCGAGGTGCTGAACCTGGACGAGCCGCCGCAGCGCCTGGAGTGTTACGACATCAGCCACTCCAGCGGCGAGGCGACCGTGGCGTCTTGCGTGGTGTTCGGTCCGGAAGGGCCGATCAAGTCCGACTACCGGCGCTACAATATCGAGGGCGTGACCGCCGGCGACGACTATGCGGCGATGCACCAGGCGCTGACCCGGCGTTTCAGCAAGCTGAAGGACGGCGAGGGCAAGTTGCCGGATATCCTGCTGGTGGACGGTGGCAAGGGGCAGTTGTCGATGGCCCGCGATGTGCTCAACGAGCTGGCCGTGCCGGACCTGATCCTGCTGGGCGTGGCCAAGGGCGCCACGCGCAAGGCCGGTTTCGAGACCCTGTACCTCAACGATGCCGCCCACGAGTTCACCCTCAAGGGCGACTCGCCGGCACTGCACCTGATCCAGCAGATTCGCGACGAGGCCCACCGTTTCGCCATTACCGGGCACCGCGCGCGACGGGGCAAGACCCGCCGTACCTCGACCCTGGAAGGGGTGGCGGGTGTCGGGCCGAAGCGCCGCCGCGAACTGTTGAAACATTTTGGTGGATTGCAGGAGCTGTCCCGTGCAAGCATCGACGAGATCGCCAAAGCACCGGGGATCAGTAAAAAGCTCGCGGAGTTGATTTATGCAAGTCTGCACAGCGAGTAGAATGTTCCTTCACCTCGTAGCCAGTTGTGCCGATGAATATCCCTAATCTGATCACCGTTCTACGCGTTTTACTTATCCCGATCTTCATTTTGCTGTTCTACCTGCCGTACCAGTGGAGCTACATGGCGGCCAGTTCGGTGTTCGCCTTTGCCGCGGCGACCGATTGGCTGGACGGTTACCTGGCCCGACGCCTGGAGCAGAGCACGCCATTCGGGGCGTTCCTCGATCCGGTGGCGGACAAGCTGATGGTCGCGGTGGCGCTGGTGCTGCTCGTGCAGGAGCACGGCAACCTCTGGCTGACCCTGCCGGCGGCGGTGATCATCGGGCGGGAGATCGTGGTTTCGGCCCTGCGCGAGTGGATGGCCGAGCTGGGCGAGCGGGCGCAGGTCGCCGTGTCGAACATGGGCAAATGGAAAACCGCGGCGCAGATGCTGGCGCTGGTGATCCTGCTGGCCAACCCGTCGGACTTCAGCTTCTGGGTCCTGGTGGGCTATAGCCTGTTGATGATTGCCGCTGGCCTGACCCTGTGGTCGATGGTGCAGTACCTGCGGGCCGCCTGGCCGCATCTGAAGATCAATGCGGAAAATCCTGAAAAGAAATAAAACTATTTTGAATCAAGGGGTTGACGTGGTGCGTGGATTCTATAGAATGCGCACCACCAAGACGCGGGAATAGCTCAGTTGGTAGAGCACGACCTTGCCAAGGTCGGGGTCGCGAGTTCGAGTCTCGTTTCCCGCTCCAAATACACAAAAACGCCACTCAATCGAGTGGCGTTTTTGTTTGTGTATTTTTTATATCTGGCGTTGACGCGACGGGTTTCTCGCACGGCAGCAGCCAGTCGGTCGCGGCAGTAGAACGGGTTATTGCCGTGATACTGCTTGTCTACGCTGAAAACCCTTCAAGGGTGCCGTCAGGCATCCACGAACAACACCTGGCCGGTGATAAAACCCTCCACCGAGTGTTCGAAGGCCTTGCCCTCCGGATACCGGCTGGAAGCCCGGCATCGCCGCCATAAAGGGCGGCGGGGTGCAATTCCTTCATTTCTTCCCACGGCACCGGACGGCATGCACCCAAGCCCCACGCCCATGGCGTGGTGACTGAGGATGGCAAGGGGATCAACAACGGCGGGAGAGGTTGGCTGTCTTCCGCCAAGGACCGGCTCAGGCGTTGTTCCGGTTCAGTTTGTCCACCAGGACCTTCGCGGCCTCACTGGACGACGCCGGGTTCTGGCCGGTGATCAGCAGGCCGTCGCTGACCACGTAGGACGCCCAGTCGTCGCCTTTGGAGTACAGGCCGCCGTTGGCCTTCAGTACGTCCTCGACCAGGAAGGGCACTACATGGGTGAGGCCTACGGCTTCTTCCTCGGTATTGGTGAATCCGGTGACATTCTTGCCCGCGACCAGCGGTGTGCCGTCAGGCTTCTTCACGTGGCGCAGGACGCCGGGAGCGTGGCAGACGAGGGCCGCAGGCTTGTCGGCGGCAAGGAACGACTCGATCAATCGGATCGAGATCGGATCTTCGGCCAGATCCCAGAGCGGGCCGTGGCCGCCCGGATAGAAGACCGCGTCGAAATCCGCTGGCGAGACGCTGTCCAGGCGTACGGTGTTGGCGAGCAAGGCTGTCGCCCGGGCGTCGGCTTCGAAACGGCGGGTCAGGTCGGTCTGGAAGGACGGCTCGTTGCTCTTCGGATCCAGTGGTGGCTGGCCGCCTTTTGGCGAGGCCAGGACGATTTCGGCGTTGGCCGCGAGAAAGGTGTAGTAGGGCGCCGCCAGTTCCTCGAGCCAGAAACCGGTTTTACGGCCGGTGTTGCCGAGGGTGTCGTGCGAGGTCAGGACCATGAGAACTTTCATCTTGATGATTCCTTTGCGGTGAATGTGTGGCTACGTTAATCGCTAATAGACCAGTCGTCTAGTTCTTTGCGAAATTTTTCCCCCATGGTTTTTTGCCATGGGCAGGGGGCGCATGGGAGCAATATGAGAGCTGAGACGGGGGGAAACTGAGCGACGGCGCCGGCGTCTGTATCCGGAGTCGCCAAGGCCAAGAGGCAACGCGATCGGCGTTGCCTTCGCCAGTCAGCGCAGATTGAGTATCTGGCGGGTGGTGGTCATGGCCATGTCGAAGGGCTGGGTGGTTCTGGCAATCTTCACCATGACACTGGCGCCGAGCCATAGCTGATAGAGGCTTTGTGCAACGATATCCGGCTCGGCGTTGATCCGTAGCGACCCTTCCGCGACGCCGGCCTCGATGGCTTTTCCGAGTCGACTGGTGATACCCGACGTGCCGCGCTTGAGCACGGCACGCATGGGCTCCGAAAGATCGGCGACTTCGACACCCAGCTTCACCGCCAGGCACTTGCCCTGGCAATCCAGGAAGGACTGGGTGTCCTGCCATGCACGCCAATAGTTCACCAACCGCTGTGCCATCGTCAGGCCGGGTTGGCTGAGTGTCTGGTCGAGATCGGCCAGGTAGTCGTGGAAATAGCTCTCCAGGATCGCCTCGCCAAAAGCGTCCTTGGAGCTGAAGTAATGATAGAAGGATCCTTTCGGGACTCCGGCGGTAGCCAGAATCTCGTTCAGGCCCACGGCAGAATAACCTTTGGCGGCCATGATGCGCTGGCCGACATCAAGGATTTCCTGGCGAACGCTGGAGGATTCACGGGTCTTTGAAGTGCTCATGGCCAAATGTTATCCCACTGGCAGATCGCTCTACCAGTTTTTATGGCTGGGCCGGGAGCGACCGGTGTGGGGTTTCGGTATCTGGCGTCGGGATAGAAGGAGGCGCCTCAGCCAGCCCGGATAACCCCAGAGGACCTGGCGGTTGATCAATGCCCCACCAACTCTTCCAGCAATTGCTCCTTGTACCCTTGCAGCACCGCTGATGTGCGATCCCGAGGATGCGGCAGGTCCACTTCGATCTGGTGCTTGATCCGCCCGGGATGCGCGTCCATGACGATCACGCGCTCGCCCAGGTACAGCGCTTCCTCGATGTCGTGGGTCACCATGATCACCGTGCAGCGCTGCTGTGCCCAGATGCGCTGCAACTCACGTTGCAGGTGCACGCGGGTCAGCGCATCGAGGGCGCCCAGCGGCTCGTCGAGCAACAACACCTTGGGTTTGTTGATCAGCGCCCGGGCAATGGCCGCACGTTGCGCCATGCCACCGGAAAGCTGGTGCGGGTAGGCGTTTTCAAAGCCCGAGAGGTTGACCAGGGCGATATGCTCGGCCACCTGGCGATCCTTCTCGGCCTGGGGCAGCGGGTGGTTCTTCAGGGCCAGGGCGATGTTCTGGCTGACGGTCATCCACGGAAACAGTCGATGGTCCTGAAACACGATACCGCGTTCCAGGCTGGTGGCGGCGATGCGTTTGCCGTCCAGCAGGATATCGCCCTCGTACTCGGCTTCCAGCCCGACAATCAGCCGCAACAGGGTGGATTTACCGCAGCCGCTGGCGCCGACGATGCTGACGAACTCGCCAGGGCGCACGTCGAGGTGGATGTCCTGCAATACCGGCAGCGAGCGGCCTTCGATCCGATAGGCCTTGTTCAGGCCGCGGATCTGCAGGGCGCCTGTTTGCAGGTGGTGATGGAGGGCATGGTGGGCGATTGCATTCATGTCGGGGCCTTTCAACGGAGGTTGCGCCAGCGCAGCAGGTGGCGACTCAGAAGGGTAAACAACAGGGTCATCAGGTAGCCGAGCAAGCCGATGCACAGCACGCTGAGCACGATCACTTCCATGCGCGAGCCGGCCTCGGCGTTCATCATCAGGTTGCCCAGGCCCGCCCCTGAGGACAGGAACAGTTCACTGCCGATGGCGGTCACCCAGGCAAAGGCCAGGGCCTGCAACACCCCGGTGGCGATGCTCGGCAATGCCGCGGGCAACAGCACCCGGGTGAACTGCTGCAGCGGGGTCAACACCAGCACCTGGCCGACTTCGCGGTAGCGCCGCTCGACATGACTGAAGCCCTGGTAGGTGTTGAGCACCATCGGATAAAACGCCGCGAGGGTGACGATCAGCACTTTGGAAAACTCGCCATTGCCGAACCACATGGCAATCAGGGGAATCCAGCCGAGCATCGGTACCTGGCGAATCGAGTGGAACAGTGGCCCGATCAGGCGGTTGGCGACGGCGGAAAGCGCCATCGCCACCCCCAGCGTCACACCGAGCAGAATGCCCAGTAGCAGGCCGCTGCTGGTGCGTGCCAGGCTCGCCAGGAGGTTGACCAGCAGTTCGCCGTTACCCAGCATCTCGAGCAGCGCCGAAGCGATCGCCGAGAGCGGCACAAACGCATAGGCGCCGGCGGCGTCCTGGCGCGAGGCGTATTCCCACGCCAGGATCAGCAGCAGGGGCAGCAAGCCTCCACGGGTTTTTTTCAGTAGAGACAACATGAGGGCTCCTAGCGGGTCTGCCAGCGGAAGAGGTGCTGTTCAAGGCGGCGAAAGGCATGGTCGAGGGCAAAACCAATCACCCCGGTGACCACCACGCCCACCATCACGACATCGATGCGCAGCATCTGCCGGGCCATTTCAATCATCTGGCCCAGGCCGCTGTCGGCCGCCAGCAGCTCCGTGGCCACCAGCACCACCCAGGCACGGGTCAGGCTGATGCGAAAGCCGGTGATGATCGGCGGCGCGGCGGCGGGCAGGGCTACCAGGCGCACAAAGGTCGGCCAGCGCAGGCGGTAGACGTCGGCCACTTCGAAATAACTGCGCGGGATGCCGCGCACCCCCTCGCCGGCCGCCAGGGCCACCGGGAAAAACGCGGTCTTGGCGACGATGATGATCTTGAAGGTTTCATCGATACCGAACAGCAGCACAAACATCGGGATCAGGGCGATGCTGGGGATCTGGCGCAACGTGTGAAACAGCGGCCCGCAATACACCTCGACATTCTTCGACAAGGCCATCAGCACGCCGAAGGCCAGGCCGCACAGCGAACCGATGCCAAAACCCAGGCCGAGGCGCGACAGGCTGTTGCCCAGGTGCTCCGGCAGTTCGCCGCTGGCGAGCAATTCCCCGAAGGTCTGCAGCACCTGGGCGGGCGGTACCAGCAGGTTGCGCGGGAAGATCCCCAGGTGGGCGACCAGGGCCCAGACAGCCAGCAGGGCCAGGGGCGAGATAAGCCAGGATAGGGCGGTCAACGATCGATGGGCGCGCATGGCAGGTCTTATTCGGCGAAGTACCCCGGGGCTATCGCAAGACATGTGCCACATGACCCCGGGACCACGCCAACCCTTGCCGGCGCCCGGCTTGCCGGCGATAAAGCAGCGGCCGCCATCACCGGCAATCCGGGGTCCCACGGGGAATTGGTGGTCAGGTGCTGCTGGAGCAGCACCCATTCAGCAGTCGCTTCAGAAGTCGTAGCTGATGCTGGTGTAGTAGAACGCGCCCTGGGCACCTTCCGGGCTGGTGATCGAGTACTTCGGTACGCCATACAGCTGCGCGCCATCGGCCTTGTCCGGATGGGTGTCGAACAGGTTGATCGCGCCCACCGAGACCTTCACGCCCTTGTGAAAGGTGTAGGACAGATCCACGTCGGTTACCCATTGCGGGCTGAAGGTCTGGTCCAGGTTGGGGTTGGTGGCGTTGAGGCTTTTCCATTCGCCGTAGCGGCGCTGGGCGATATTGACGCCCCAGTTTTCATACAGCCAGTTGGCGCTCAGGGTCAGCTTGGTGTCCGGGGTGCCGTCTTCGATCAGCCCCTGGGTGTTGCGCCCGACAATCTGCGAACCCTTGATACTTCCGACATCGCGCAAGCCAGTGATGGTGGTGTTGGTCTTGGCAAAGCCGCTGCTCAGGTTCAGGCGGCCCCATTGCTGCAAGTCCCACTGGTAATTGCCGGTCAGCTCGATGCCGTCGGTGCGGGTGTCGGCGACGTTGGTGTAGAACGCCGCGCTCTGGATGTTGGCGTAGGGCGTGCCGGCGAAGATCGGCGTGACCACGCTGGCGGGCAACTGGTCGGAGAGGGTGATGCGGTTGTCGATGTTGATCCGGTAGGCGTCCACCGTCACCGAGGCATTGTCCACCGGGCGCCACACCAGGCCCAGGGAGTAGTTGGTCGACTCTTCGGGCTTGAGCGCCTTGCCGCCGAGTGCCTGGGCTTCCGGGCTGTTGGCGCGCAACGTACGCTGCTGCACCTCGACGTAGTTGCCGCTGCCTGGCGGTTGCTCCACTACCTGCACACTGAACGACGACATGCCGCTCTGTACCAACGATGGCGCGCGATAACCGGTGCTGGCCGTGGCGCGCGCGGCGATCTGCGGGGTGAAGTCATAGCGCAGCGACAGCTTGCCGTTGGTGGTGTCGCCAAAGTCCGAATAGTGTTCGGTACGCACCGCGACGCCGGCCTGGAATTTCTCGGTGATCTGGCCTTCGACGTCGATGTAGGCGCCCAGCACCTTGCGGTCCAGCGACGCCGCGTCGACCTGGGTGATACCTGAGTAGTACCCGGGAATCCGCCGCCCGGTAATCGGGTCGACGGTATTGAACAGCGGCCCGTTCTGCCAGCCGGCGGCTTCGCCCGCGCTCAGTTGGTAGTTCTCCTTGCGCCAGGCCAGGCCTGCCGACAGGGTCAGTGGCTTGAACAGCAGGTCGGTGGGGAAGTCGCGTACCCAGTCCAGGGTCAGGTTGGTCTGGTCGTTTTCGCGTTCGCCGGTATAGATCTTCGACGGGCTGTCGACGCCGTAGCTGGGGTTGATCGCATTGCGGTCGGTGGATTTGAGCGTGTTGTCGCCGTGGTTCAGCGCCAGGTCGAACTTGCCCAGTCGTTCGTTCTCGAAGCGCAGGCCGCCGGTGACGGCATAGTCTTCCAGGCCGTAGCGGGTGATTGGCAGGCGGCCGTCCGGATAGCGTTGCAACGCGGTACTGCCGTAGTTGTTGCGCAAGGCCGTGGGCGGGTCGAAGAAGCCCTCGGCGTCGGTGTTCTTGTGGGAGTAGGTGGCGAACCCGTAGGCGGTCAGGCCTTCGCCGACCCCGATCTCGCTGTTGGCCACGAAATTGTACTGGTCCGATATATTGCCCGAACCCCAACGCCAGGTGCGGTAGCGGTTGTTCTGCTCGCGAGGCGTGTTGACGCTGGTATCGCCGGGGTAAAAGATCCGGTTGTCGGGGTTGGTGTCACTGGCGGGGTCCTGGCTGCCGGCGTCGAAACTCAAGGTAAGGAAACCGTCGTTGGGCAGCGTGAAACCTTTCCAGCCGCTGAGCTTGCGCTGGATGCCGTCGCCCTTGTCGTAGCCGCCGTAACGATAACCCAGGTTGCCGCCGTCATCGTTTTCCTTGAGCACGATGTTGATCACCCCGGCAATCGCATCGGAGCCGTATTGGGCGGCGGCACCATCGCGCAGGATCTCCACGCGCTGGATCGCGCTCAACGGGATCAGGCTCAAGTCCACCGCTGCCGCGCCACGACCATTGACCAAGCTCTGGCGGGTGATGTTGGCGCTGCTGTGGCGGCGCTTGCCGTTGACCAGCACCAGCACCTGGTCCGAGGCCAGGCCACGCAGCGATGCCCCCTGGGCGATGGAGCCGGCAAACGCACCTTGGGGCGACTGCGGGAAGTTGAACGATGGCGACAAGGCGGTCAGGGCGCCGGACAGGTCGGTGGCACCAGTCTGCTGCAACTGCTCGCCGTACAGTACATCCACCGGTGCCGCGCTTTGCAGGGCGGTCAGGTCGCTGCGGCGTGTGCCGAGCACCACCACGGTATCCAGGTGATCGTTTTTCGCGGTGGGCTGGTTGTCATCCGCGGCAAATACAGGCACGGCAAGGCTGCCCATGACCAGCGCGATGGCGCCGGCCAACGGAGTACGTCGGAACATAAAAGAGGTCCTTTCAGGAAATTACCCACCTTGTAGGAGCCCGGCTTGTGTGGGAGCGGGCTTGCCCACGAAGCTTTTAGCGGCCTCAAGGGCCCTGTCGCCGGCAAGCCGGGCTCCTGCAAGGTGAGGTGGCGTTGTTTGTGGTGGGGTCAGAAGCGGCTGGTCACGCTCAGGCCCACGGTGCGCGGGTCGCCATAGGTGATCACGTATTGGCCCAGGCCACCGTTCGGCCGGCCATGGACCTGGTAGCGGCGGTCGGTGAGGTTGTTGACGAAGCCGGTGACGCTGAGTTTTTCGTCGGCGCTGTACCAGGTCAGGCGGCTGTTGGCCAAGGTGTAGTGAGGCTGGCTCAGGTCCTTGTCGGCACTGCTCTGGCGGTCGGCCAGGAAGTACTCCTTGTCGCGAAAGCTCACATCGGCCCCGGCCACCAGCTTGCCGCCGATTTCCAGCGGGATGGTGTAGTCGCCGCCGAGGGACACCACGTTGCGCGGCGAACGCACGAAGCTGTTGCCGCTGTAGTCACCGGTGACCGCACCGGTGTTGGGGTTGGTGTTCTTGAAGTCGGTGTATTCGGTATCGAGGAAGGAAACCGCCGCGCGCAGGTGCAGGTAGTCGGTGGGCTGGCCTTCCAGCTCCAGTTCGGCGCCCTTGACCTTGCCCTTGGCGCCGTTGGTCAGCGCGGTGGTCAGCACGCCGTTGTTGACCGTGAGCAGGTTCACCTGAATATCCGAATAGTCGTAGTAGAAGATGTTCGCGTTGGCCGTGAGGCGACGGTTGAACCACTCGGACTTCACGCCGAACTCGTAGGCGTCGAGTTGTTCCGGGTCCACCGTGGTCAACTGCGACAGGCTGGTCGACAGCCCGGTGTTGAAGCCGCCGGAACGGAAGCCATGGGCGTAGCGCAAGAACACTCGCACATTGTCGTTGATGCGGTATTCCGGGGTCAGGTCGTAGGTCCAGGCTTCCCAGGTCTTGTCTTCCTGGCGATTGCCGTTGGTGCCGACGCCGGCCAGGGGAATCAGCGGGCCGTTGGCGGTGGCACGGGTCAGCTGGGTAAGGCTGAGGTCGATATCTTTCTTTTCCTGGGTCCAGCGCAGGCCGCCGGTGACGCTGAAATTGTCGGTGAAGTCGTAGGTCAGGTTGCCGAACAGCGCATAGCTGTCGGTCTTGTGGTCGTAGCTCAGGTCACGAAAATCGGTGGCGCCGTTGACCTGGTTGGAGCCGGTGCCGTTGGGTGTCGGCCCGGGGGCGATGAACCGTCCGGCGCTGCTGTCCAGATCCTCGTGGAAATAGTGCGCACCGGCCAGCCAGCGCAGGGTTTCCTGCTGGGGCGAGGCCAGGCGGATTTCCTGGGAGTACTGGGTGTATTTGTTGTCGGCGGTGGCGGTGCCGTTGACCTCGTATGGCGTGTAGTCGGCGTCGCTGCTGGACTGGCCGCGAATGTAGTCATAGGCGCTGATGGACGTCAGGGTGTAGTCGCCCAGGTGCCAGTTGAGGGTCAGTGAGGTGCCGTCGTGGTTGAGTTTGGAATCGTCATCGACGTTCAGGGCGATATTGCGTCCGGCCGGCCGCTGGTAACCCACGTTGTAATAGCGGCCCAGGGTCAACGCGCCGTTGGCGCCGTCGCCCTTGAACTCGCGGCTGTGGATCTTCCACAGCGCATCCAGGTCATCGTTGAGCTGGGCGAAGAATTGCAGGCGCACGGCCTTTTTGTTGACGTCGCCGTAGGTGTGATCGTCCACCAGGTTTTTCTGGAAGCCATCGCGTTCTTCGGAATACAGCGAGATCCGTGCCGCGAGTTTTTCATCCACCAGGGTGCCGCCGAGGGCACCGCTGAGTATGCGTTCGTTCTTGCTGCCAAAGCCGATGGTGCCGAAACCGTCGGTGTCGAAGGTCGGTTTCTTCGAGATGATATTCACCGCGCCTGCCGTGGTGTTCTTGCCGTACAGCGTGCCCTGCGGCCCGCGCAGGATTTCTATGCGCTCCAGGTCCCACAGCGGCCCGCCACCGGCAATCGGTGCATTCAGGTACACGTCATCGGCGTAGATACCCACCGGGTACACCGTAGCCGCGCCGGTGTCGCCGGTCCCCAGTCCGCGGATATACCAGCGCGGCCGGCCGTCGCCGTCGGGGTTCTTGGCCGATGCGTTGGGAATGAAGGTCGTGATATCGCCCATCGAGCGCACGCCGTCCTCCACGATATGGGTGCCCTGGACCGCCGATACCGCCACCGGAACCTCTTGAAGGGTTTGCTCGCGGTGCTGTGCGGTGACGGTCACGGTCTTGAGCGATGGCTCGGTTTTGCTGGTGTCGTTTTCAGCGGCGTCGGCGGCCAGCAACTGCTCGCTGGCGGCCCCCCCGGCGAGCAGTAAAGCGAGCCACAGGCCGCTGGTGATCGGATTGATTTTATGCATTGCAGTCTCCCCCGGAAAAGTGTCCTTGAAGGGGGTAGAGCAGAGATCGTGCCAAGAGAATTTCAAGACCGATACAGTGATGTAAGTGTATGAAAGTAAACAGATAAATTATTTATTTTGGGCGCGTCTCACCGAGAAATCCACGGCGCCCGCAGGCTGTGAAAATCACCTGTCGAAGATTCAGCAGAAGTTGCTTGGAGGGTGCTGCTGGAGCAGCAAGGGGAGTGTTGACCTGGCAACACTTCAGGGGCTGATATACCCGGCCCTTGCAGGAGCCCGGCTTGCCGGCGATGGCGTTCTTGAAGACGCTATCGCCGGCAAGCCGGGCTCCTGCAGGTCGTGGGCAGGGTTAAACGGCGACGCGGGAAGTGGAACCGATGACTTTTTCCAGCACGCTGAAATCGATCCAGTCGCGCACGTCAAAGCGCCGGGGAATGAAGTCCCAGCGATGCAGGAAGTCGGTGAAATCCTGCAGGGCTTCAATCGAACGCGAATCGAGGGTGGTGCGCAGGCGGCGGTGCGCATCTTCGCCGTAGGCCGCCGTCACCCAGTACTCGCTGGTATTGAGTTCCTTGGCGAGAAAGCGCCGGGTCTCGTCCGGGTTGGCCCAGGCCCATTGCTCGGTGCGCAGCACGGTATCGACGATCTTCACGCTGGCGTCGAAATGTTCCCGCAGCAGATTGATGTCCACGGTGAGGGTACGCGGCGTGCCGTTGTTGGAACGGATCAGCGGGTCCGGGTGCGAGCCGGTGTCCACCACCACATGAAGGCCGAACTCGTTGGCCAGGTGGACAGCGTGCGCGCCCTTGAGAAAGATCGCGTCGATATCGCCACGCAGCAGGCCGATCAGTTCGTTGTTGCGCCGACTGAAACGGCTGACGCCCAGGCTGACTTCGGGGCCATAGACATAGGAGGTCTGGTTGTCGCTGTAGGTGCCACCGTAGGGGTAGTCCACCAGTTCCACATCGGCCACGTTCAAGCCTTCCAGCCTGAGTGCGTTTTCCAGGCCGCGCAGGGCCTGGGCGCGGGTAAAATCGATTTGCACGTTGGCCCATTTCGGCAGGCCGAAGCGCCGGTTCTTCAGGTCGCGCACGCTCTTCACACCGCTTTCGGCGGTGGTCAGGATCAGTTGCACTTCATCGCTCCACGACAGCCCCAGCACGCGGGTTTCGACGCCGCTGGAATAGGCCCAGATCGCCGGGATATTGCCGCCGTGGCGTACCGAGTTCTGCAGGTGATGATCATAGTGGGCTTCGCGAACTTCCCGCTCCGTGGATTCGCGCAACGATTGGATATTGGTGCCATAGGGCAGGAAGGCTTCGGCGAGTCGCCCGGACTGCACCGCAATGCCGAGCCCGGTGGGGACCGGGCTGTGGGTGTACCAGAGAGTATCGAGTGGTTTGCTCATAAGGGTCTTCGTTCGGATCCATGAAGCCTGGCGGGTCAGCCTGCCAGCGCGGTTTTGCCGTTGAGCAGCGCGTTCAACGGTCGTGCATCAATCCATTCACGCACATCGAAGCTTTGCGGGATAAAGCGCCAGCGGTGCAGGAAATGGGTGAAATCCTGCAGGGCGGCAATCGCCTGTTCATCCAGTTCGGTACGCAGGCGCAGGTGTGCATCGTCGCCATAGGCCGCGGTTACCCAATACTCGCTGCTGTTGGTTTCCCGGGCCAGGTAGCGCCGGGTGTCTTCCGGGTGGGTGTGGGCCCACTGCTCGGCACGCAGTACCGAGTCGAGGATGCCGGTGGCCACGTCGAAATGGTTTTCCAGCAGGTTCAGGTCCACCGCGAGGGTGCGCGGAGTGCCGTTGTTGCTGCGGATCAGCGGGTCGGGATGGGAGCCGGTGTCGATCACCGTGTGCAAGCCGAAATCATGGGCGTGCTGCGCCGCGCTGGCGCCCTTGAGGAAGATCGCATCGACCTCGCCGCGCAACAGGCCGATCAGTTCCAGGTTGCGTTCACTCGTGCGTGCATTGACCGGCGTGCCGGCCACGTTGCGCACGGCGTTGTCGCTGAAGGTGCCGCCATACCGGAAGTTCCCGAGCTTCACATCGCCGACCTTCAGGCCTTCCAGCGACAGCGCGTTTTCCAGCCCGCGCAATGCCTGGGCGCGGGTGAAATCGATCTGCGCACCGGCCCAGTCCGGCAGGCCGAAGGTGCGGCCCTTGAGGTCCTTGACGGTCTTGATGCCGCTGTCCTGGCGGGTCAGGATCAGTTGCACTTCGTCCGCCCAGGACAGGCCGATCACCCGGGTTTCGCGACCCTGGGCGCGGGCCCAGATCGCCGGGATATTGCCGCCATGGCGGACCGAATTCTGCAGGGTATGATCGAAGTGCGACTCGCGCACCGCCTTGTCATTCGATTCGCGCAGCGACTGCACTTCGGTGCCCAGGGCGCCGACGGTGTCCTGCAGCCAGCCTTTCTGCACGGCGATACCCAGGCCGGTGGGCACGGGACAGCGGGTGTACCAGAGGGTGTCGAGAGGTTGTGTCATCGAGGATTCTCCCCAGCGTTCAGGCGCTGGCTTTCAACGGTTGGATGGCCGGGCGTCGGTGCACCAGCGGCAGGACTTCCTGGCCGATGCGCAGGGCTTCTTCGAGGTGCGGGTTGCCGGCGAGGATGAAGGTCGAGAAACCGGCGTCGCGGTATTCCACCAGGCGCTCGGCGATGTTTTCGTGGCTGCCCACCAGGCCGACGGTCGGGCCCGGCTTGGCCTTGGCAAAGCCGGCCCAGAGATTGGGGCCGATGATCAGGTCGTCGAAGCGGTCGACGTTCTGGTGGTAGGCGGTTTGCCGCGCGGCGCCCACCGAATCGGAGCCGCTGGTGAAACCCTTGGCGACGACGCTGGTCCTGCCTTCAAGCTTGTCGAACTGGCGGCGCAGGTCTTTCCAGGCCAGCTCCTCGGTCTCGCGGGCGAACAGGTCGACCCGCAGGCCGAACCGCACGCTGCGTCCCTGTTTGTCGGCAAGCTCGCGCACGCGATCGATATGCGGCTTGAGCTTGTCGATGGGCTCGGCCCAGTTCAGGTAGACATCGGCGTGCCTGGCGGCGACGCCCAGCGCGGCATCGGAGAACCCGGAGAAATACACCCCCGGCTTGCGCTCGTGCTGCAGGCCGGCGGGCAGGCTGCCGTTTTCCAGCTGGTAGATATCGCCGGCGTAGGAGAATTTTTCGTTCTCCCACAGGCCCTGGATGATGTCGAGGAACTCGCCGGTGCGCTTGTAGCGCAGGTCATGTTCGAGGAAGTCGCCGTTGGCGCGCTGGCTGGCGGGGTTGCCGCCGGTGATGATGTTCCACTCCAGGCGGCCACGGCTGAGATTCTGCAGGATCGCCGCCTGCTGCGCGGCGTAGGCGGGCAGGGTCCAGGTGGCCTGGAAGGCGATCAGGAACTTGATGCGCCGGGTTTCCCGGGCCAGCGCGGCGGCGGCAATCCATGGCTCGGGGCCGGTGGGCAGCAGGGCGCCTTCAAAACCGGCGAGCTCGGCGGCCTTGGCCACCTGAGCGATGTAGTCGATGTAGGTGAAGTCGTCGGGTTCGCCGTTGGGCAAGCGTCCCGGAGCGATATGACCGGGGCGGTAGTCGGGGTTGCCACGGTTGTGTTTGTCGGTGGTCAGCTGCGGGCCGTCGGTGCCCAGCGGCAGGCGCCAGAAAAATTCAGTGCTCATGGATGCTCCTGATTCAGTCGTGCAAGGTGCGTGGACCTGATGGCAGGGGTGGTTGCAACGCCCATGCCATGGGGCGGGGCCCAATGGCTACGGGGGCTTGCGCATGCGGGAAGGAGACGGGTGCTGCTGTAGCAGCACCCGCCCAGCAGTCGATGCTGAGCGTGCAGCAGGCCCTTGCAGGCGCCGGCAAGCCGGCTCCTACGGGGATAGGGCGCTCGGCTCGTGGCTGCGCGCGCTGCGCAGGTAGGTCTGGTACAGCGCGGCATACGGTCCGTCCTTGTCCATCAACTGCTGATGCGCGCCCAGTTCCACCACCTGCCCATGGCGTACCACCGCGATCCGGTCGGCATCGCGGATCGTCGCCAGCCGATGCGCGATGATGATCGCCGTACGTCCCTCGCACAGCCGGCGCAACGCCCGCTGGATGCGTCGTTCGGTATGAATGTCCACCGCCGAAGTCGCCTCGTCCAGCACCAGCACCGCCGGGTCCGCCAGGTACGCGCGCACCAGGCATACCAACTGCCGCTGGCCGTGGCTCAGATGCGCGCCCAGCGGGCCAACCTCCGTGTGGTACTGGTGAGGCAGGCGCTCCAGCACTTCATCGGCGCCCAGTTCGCGGGCGGCGGCGATCAGGGTGGCATCGTCGGCTTCGGGGGCGGCGAGGCGCAGGTTGTCGAGAATGCTGCCGCTGAACAGCACGTTGTCCTGCAACACCACGCCGACATGGCGACGCAGGGTATGTTGCGTCAGCTCGCGTACGTCGATGCCGTCGAGACGGATTGCACCGGTCTGCACTTCGTAGAAGCGCGTTAGCAATTGCACCAGGGTGCTCTTGCCATGGCCGGACGGGCCCACGATCGCCAGCACTTCACCCGCCGGGATATGCAGGTTCAGGCCGTTGATGACCGGGGCTTGCCCGTAGCTGAACAGCACCTGGTCAAAATGCACTTCGCCACGCGCCCGTTCCAGGGGCCGGGGGCCGCTGCTGTCGACGATCTGCGGCGAGGTATCGAGCAGCAGGAAAATCCGCTGTGCCGACGCCGAGCCCGTGGCGTAGCGCTCAAACAGGTCCGACAGCTCCTGCAACGGTCCCAGGAACAAAAACACATAGAACAGGCTTTCCGCGACCTGGCCGACACTGACCTCGCCCGCCGCCAGGCCATACGCGCCCACCAGCAGCAACAGCGCGATTCCCGCCGAACTGAGCAGCGCGGTAAACGGTGCGAACCACGATGAGCGCAAGCTGCCGCGAATCAGCGCCTGGTTGAAATCCTCCAGCAACTGGCGATAGCGCCGCAGGTTCGGTGCCTCGTGGGCACACTGTTGCAGCAGGCGCGCACCACTGACGCTTTCCACCAGGTGCGCGGTAAAGCGGCTGCGGTTTTCCGCGACCCTGGCCCAGTTGCGCTGGGAGATGCGCTTGAAACTCCAGGTGGCGAGCACCAGTAAAGGCACCGTGGCCGCCAGGCTGAGGAAGAACCGCGGGTCGATGCGCCACAGCATCACCGAGGCCAGGCCACAGCGCAGCAGGGCGCCCAGCAGTTCTGGCGGGCCCTGGATCACCAGCGGCTCGAGGGCGTCGACATCGCGGTCGACCCGGGAAATGATGCGCCCGGCGCGGGTCTGGTCGAAGTAACTGACGCTCAGGCCCTGGACATGGGCGAATACCTGCACCCGCAACGCGTTCAGCACACGGATCGCCGCGCCGCCGGCGACAAATTGCGAGACCCCGGCCAGCAGGAAACGCACCAGCCAGCTGGCCGCCAGGCCGAGGCCCAGCCACAGCACCAGGCGCTCGTCCAGCAGCCAGTGATCGGCCTGTTGGATCAATCCACGGTCGAGCAGTTCACGCACAAACCACGGCCGCAGAAAGACGCTGATCACCAGCAGTATCTCGATGCCGATCACCGCGCCAATCTGCCGACGGATCGGCCTGAGCAGTGGCAGCAAGCGCTTGAACATGCTGCGATCCAACGCCTTCTTCGCCAGCATTTCTTCGATTTCGATATCGCTCAAGGCTTTGCCTGGCAGCGGGTTAGCCATGATCGATCCCCAGCAGGTCGCGGTATTGCGCATGGGTTGATTGCAGGTCGGCGTGACGGCCCTGCGCGATGATCCTGCCGTCGGCCAGCATCAGCACGCGGTCGGCCAGCAGAATGGTCGAGAGCTTGCTGGAGATCACCAGCACC
Source organism: Pseudomonas sp. Mn2068 (assembly GCF_049319725.1). Taxonomy (NCBI): domain Bacteria; kingdom Pseudomonadati; phylum Pseudomonadota; class Gammaproteobacteria; order Pseudomonadales; family Pseudomonadaceae; genus Pseudomonas; species Pseudomonas sp. Mn2068. The sequence continues at coordinate 241,308 of NZ_JBMOUG010000002.1, forward strand.
GTGGTGCCGCGCAGTTGCCGCAGGTTGTGCAGTACCTGGCGTTCGCTGATGGCGTCGAGGGCGCTGGTGGCGTCGTCCAGGCACAGGATGTCCGGCTTGCCCAGCAACGCGCGGGCCAGGCACAGGCGTTGGCGCTGGCCTCCGGACAAGGTCACGCCGCGATCGCCAAGGGGCGTTTCCAGGCCTTGGGGCAGGCGCTGCAGGACGTCTTCGGCGGCGGCGAGGTGCAGGGCCTCGCGCAGTTGTTCGTCGCTGGCCTCCGGGGCGGCAAGGCGCAGGTTGGCCGCCAGGCTACCGGCGAACAGGAAACTTTCCTGCGGCGCGACATGCACGCGCTGGCGCAGCGGGCCGAGTTGCAGGTCACGGATGTCCTGCCAGCCGCTGCTGTCCGAGCCGAGCAACAGGCGCCCGGCCGTTACATCGCTCAGGCGTGGCAACAGGCTGGCCAGCAAGCTCTTGCCGGTGCCGGTGGCGCCGACCAGCGCGACGATCTCTCCAGGCTGCAAGGTCAGCGAACAGTCATGCAGGATGTCGCGGCCCCCACCGGGGGCGGTGACGCTGACCTGTTCCAGCTTGAGCCCCAACGGGCTGGCGGGCAGGCTGGCGGCACCGCCGCGGATCGCCACCGGTGCATCCAGCAATTGCCAGATACGCTCGGCGCTGGCGCGGGCATCGGCGAAGGTCTGCATCACCCGGCCGATGCCTTCGATACGGAATACCAGGGTGGTGGCGATCAGCAGCGAGGTCACCAGTTCGCCGATCCCGAGTTGACCGGCCGCCACCAGGTGGGCGCCGTACACCAGAATCCACACATGCCCCAGCGCCACCACCGCCTGGGGCAGTGGAATGCGCGAGCTGGAATAGGCCAGAGCCTGGCGTGCCAATGCGGCGAACACCGCGACCTGATCGGCGAAGCCCTGGATACGCCGTTGCTCCAGGCCGAACGACTTGATCACCCGCACGCCGCCAATCCCTTCGCTCAGGTCCTGGTTGACCCGGTCATAGGCGCTGCCGACCGCCCGGTCCAGGCTCACCAAGCGCCCGGTCTGGCGCACGAAGATCCACAGTCCGGTGACCGTGAGCAGCAGCGGCACCAGGCCCAGCAGCGGGTCGTACCAGCCCAGCAGGCCGACGGTGGCCAGCACCACCAGCGGCGTTTCCACCAGCTGACGCCAGAAGGTGATCAGCGCATCGCGCACCTTGTCGGCATCGCGGGTGGTGCGAGTGATCATCTCGCCCATGCCGTGTTGCCAGTGATAACCCAGGTGCAGGCTCTGCACCTGGGACAGGATGCGTTCGCGCAGGCGCGTCAGCAGTTCCTGGCTGATCACCAGCGACAACACGCTGGCGACGTATTGCAGCAGGCCGCGGCCGAACGCCACGGCGAGCATCAGCCCGAGCCAGTACCAACCGAGGCTGGCGTCCAGGCTGCCGTCAGGATGGTGGACGACGGCGCGTCCGGCGCTGACGTCGTTCACCGCATGGCCGATCAGCCATTGTTGCCAGACCAGCCCCAGGTTGATGGCCACGTACAGCGCCGCCACCAGGGTGAATCGCCAGGGCATTTCCCTGTAGATCGCCAGGCTGCGTAGAAGGGGGTGTTGTTCGATCATGAAAAGCTCGTCAGCCATACACGGGGAATGGGCCGCGCACGGCCCGTATTGCTTATTTGCGGGTGGCACCCTGGGTTTCCCGGGCGTTGAGAATCGCGGTGTACTCGCCCGGGTCCACGCCGTTGAGGTAGTAGTTGCCCACGTGGTGCAGGCGCCAGCGGATCGGATCGTGGGTGGTATGCACCCGGGCATTGCGCCAGAAGCGATCCAGGTTCCACTTGCTCAACGATGAACTGGCCCCCAGCAGCGAGAAAATATCGCTGGAGATCTTCAGCGAGGCGCTGTCGGAATGCGCACGGGCGGTCGCCACCGAGAGGATCAACTCGTCCTGCAGTTCCTTGTTGTCGGGGTCTTGCTCATGGGCATCGAACACCCGCGCCGCGTCGCGCAACAGCGATTCGGCAGCGCGCAGGCTCACGGCGTATTCGCCGATCTGCTTGATGATGTGCGGCTCTTCATTGGCGTGGTCGACCCCGCTTTCCACCCATGGCCGCGCGTTGTGCTTGAGGTAATCCACCGCGGCCGACAACGCGCCGGCGGCGATACCTGTATCGATGGCCGCATGAAGAATCTGCGGGAAGGTCAGTCCGGTGCGTTTCATCGGGCCTTTGCGCCATGAAACGAAGTCTTCATCCAGGACGACATTGTCGAAAATCACTGTGCCGCTGACCGAGTTTTTCTGGCCGAAGGCTTCCCAGTCATCCACCAGCGTCAGGCCCGGTGTATTGCGATTGAGCAGCACGCCCGCGCCGCCGTCGTCCGAGGCGGCCGTGAGCGAGATCCATTCGGCGAGGTAGGAACCGGTGGAGTAGAACTTGCTGCCATTGAGTACCAGGGCGCCGTCTTCACGACGTTCGACGCGGGTCTTCAGCGCGAACTTGTTCTTGCCCCCGACCTCGGCCAGGGCGTTGCCGAAACGCTTGCCGGCCAGTACGTCGCTGACCAGTCGATCACGCACCGCGTCCGGATAACCGTTGAAAATCCCCCGCAGCATCACGTTATGGATCTGCAGCAACTGTCCGACGCCGCCATCGGCCTCCGAGATCAGGCGTACGGTTTCGACGATGGTCTGCACCGACGCGCCGAGCCCGCCGAAGGCCTTGGGCACACCGATGGCGGTCAGGCCGCTTTCCGATAACAGCTGAGCCTGGCGCCAGGGCAACTGGCCGTTCTGCTGGCTGTCGGCGGCGATGCTGGCGATCTCCACGGCGATTTCCCTGGCGGCCGCGATGGCCTCGGTCTCGCTCGGCAGATGGCGTACGGGCGCCTGTTCGAATGTAGTCATGGTTCAGTCCTTGGTTTGCGTAGGGCAGTGAAAAGGGCCTTGAGCAAGTTCTGCGCCAACGCCAGAACCCCCACTGCACAGGGCTCTCGGTGAGCGGGGTGCTGCTGGGGAAGCAGTGCTTGCCGGGGACTGCTGAAGGAGCAGCAGTGCTGCTGGCAGGCCAGCAGCCGTCTTCCAGGTGTTGGCTCGGAACCCTTGTAAACCGGGGCTTCTGGCGATTGGCACGGCCTCTGCAATACCCCCATGGACTGCCTTGCCCAATTCAATGGAGCTGACCATGACCCTTTCCGCTGTCCTGCCCACGCCTGAGCTTGAGCAGATCTGGTTTACCCGGTGCCCGGTGCCGACCGCCTCCGGCATCGCCTACAAACTGGGGTGGTTGACCGAGGAGTTCGCCCCCGATGGCCTGCCGGTGTCCACCCTGCAGGAGGCCCGCCAGCTGGGTCGTCATCATTACGATCACGACCTGCCGGGGCTGTTTCGCGAGGGCGGTAATGTGCCGGCCCTGGCCGCCCGCGCCGCCGGTGCGCCGAGCCGCCTGATCGGCCTGACCTGGATCGAGGAATGGCAGACCATCCTGGTCCGGCCGGACTCCGGCATCACCCGCCCCGAAGACTTGCGAGGCAAGCGCCTGGCCTTGCCGGCCTGGGGCGACAACCGTCCCGGCAGCATCGCTCGGGCCATGAGCCTGCACGGCTACAAGGGCGCGCTGAGCCTGGCCGGCCTGGGCTTTGATGATGTGGAACTGGTGGAAGTGGCGTTGCAGGACCAGGAGCTGGCGGCCGATCCGCGCCAGGGCTTGCAGCGCCTGTGGTCCGGCCTGGATTACCTGGTGCATGGCGAGGTCGACGCGGTGTACGTCAAGGGCGCCTCGGCGGCCGACGCGGCACGGCGCCTGGGGCTGGTGGTGGGCATTGACCTGGACCTGATCGCCGAGCCGCGCTACCGCATCAACAACGGCACGCCGCGGCCGATCACCGTCCACCAGAGCCTGCTGGATAACCACTTCGACCTGGTGGTGCGCTTTCTCGCGCAGACCCTCAACGCCGCCGACTGGGCGGCGAACAATCGCGACGGCCTGAACGCGATTCTCGAAGAAGAAACCCGTGCCGGCAGTGCCGGCGTGGCCGAGGCCTATCGCGGCGATTTCCATACCACCCTGGCGCCGGACCTGTCGGCCCAGCGCCTGGACTTCCTTGGTGTACAGAAGGATTTCCTCTACCTGCACGGCTTCCTGGAACGTGATTTTGCCATCGCCGACTGGGTCGACCCGCGTCCCCTGCAAGCTGCCCATGAACTGCTGGCCAAGCGCCGCGCCTGAACCTGGAGAACTCCCATGACTGCCATTGTCCACGCCCAACCGATCAGCCAAGAACTGCAGGCCTTTGTCGACAAGGTGCTGCTGGAAGCCGAAGAAGCCTTCACCGTATTCCGCGAAACCAACACCATCACCGCCAATGGCACCGTCGGCTTTATCGAGCGGGTGCCGGGTCAGGAACTACTGGTATCGGTCAACTACGGCGGCCCGTGGAATTACCGCAAGCCGCTGCAAGCCACCGTCACCGACTTTGCCGGCAATGTCATTCTCGGCAAGGGCAAGGGCGGCCTGGGACGCTACACCAAGCTGTTCCAGCAGCACGCGGATGTGACCACCGTGTCCCACGTGCATTCGCCATACCTTGGCGCCTGGGCCCAGACCCACCGCACCTTGCCGTTCCACTACGTACCGGTGCAACGCTACCAGCTGGCCCGGGAACTGCCGGTGTACATCGACCGCCGCCAGCAGGAGGTGGATTTCATCCTCGACAAGATCGCCGAAAACCCCTTCAACCTGGCGATCCTCGAAGCCAACGGCGGCTCCACCGTGTGGGGCAAGCAAGGGCTGCGGGCCACCGCGGAATTCATCCTGTTGCTGGAGGAGGGCGCACAGCTGCAATTGCTCGCGGATGCCCTCGGTGGTTCCCGCCCTTATGGTCCGGGCGTGTTGACCCAGCAGTGGAAAATGAGCGGCCTGTTCGAGCAAGCCACGGAGTTGGGCCTGGTGCCGGCTATCGACCGGCGCAACTAGTTCCGCCTGCGGGGGCCGGTCAACCGGCTCCCACGGGGGTATCGGCTTACTTCAAGGACGTTTCTCATGGCTGTGAAAATTCTCTGGTACCTCACTACGCCCGACGGCCCCTATCCATGGGAACCGGAAGGACGCTGGAAAACCGATTTCCAGCATCTCAAGCAGCTTGCCGTCGCCAGCGATCGCCTGGGTTACTACGGTTCGCTGCTCGGCTCCAGCCCCAATGAAAGCCTGGCGGTGGCGGCTTCGCTGATCGACGCGACCCAGCGCCTGCGCTTTCTCGTGGCCCAGCACCCGGGCGAGCTGTCGCCGGCGGTCCTGGCCAAATGGGCACTGACCTTTGACCAGTTCTCCAACGGTCGCCTGCTGTTCAATGTGGTCAACGGCAACGATGCCGGCCTGGCGACGCTGGGCGTGCACTATCCCCATGACGAGCGTTATGCGTTCAGCCTGGAATACTGGCGGGCGTTCCAGGGGTTCTATGCCGGCGACACCCGCGGTTATGACGGCCAGTACGTCAAGCTCGCGCCACGTGCGCCGGGCGCGGCCGGCCATCCCCTGGGAGGGTGGCATCCGCCTTGCCAGAAACCCGACATCCCACTGTGGGGTGCCGGTACGTCGGGGCCGGGCGTGGAGCATTCGGTGCAATTGCTCGACGTGTACCTGAGTTTCGCCAATACGCCACCGAAGCTCGGGGACAAGTTCCGCAAGGTCGCCGCCGAAGCGGCGAAGATCGGTCGTGAACTGACCTTCGGCACCCGCCTGCAAATCATCGTGCGCGAGACCGAGGAAGAGGCCTGGGCCCACGCCGAAAAACTGCTGCAACGCACTTCGCTGCAAACCGCGCGCAATGCCATCGAGCGCCAGTTGCCACCCGGCGTGAGCTTCGACGACTTCCACAGCGACGACCCGCAGACCCAGCGCAACGTCGAGACCATCCGCGCCGGGCGCCTGCCGACCGCGCGTGAGCTGGAGATCTACCCCAACGTCTGGCTCGGCCCCAGCCTGTTCGGTTTCAACATCCTCGGCCCCGCCGCCGGCACCTACCTGGTGGGCAGCGCCGAACAGGTCGCCGAACGCATTCGCGAGTACGAGGCCCAGGGCACCTCGGCCTTTATCCTGTCCGGTTTCCCGCTGATCGATGAAGCCCACCGCGTGGCCGATCTGTTGTTCCCGTTGCTGGAGCTGGACCATGGCTTCGATGTGCCGCGCCTGGGAGTGACGCAGAAGACCACGCAGCGCGAAGAGGCATGAATGATGAGTGACGGATTTTCCCGCCGGGCGTTTCTCGGCCACGGCCTGGCCATCGGCGGCGGTCTGCTGCTCGGTGGCTGCGATAGCGGCGCGGCCACCCGGGGCGCTTCGGTGCTGGCCGGCAAGCCCGTCAGTGGCGGGCGCCTGCGCGTCGGCATTATCGATGGCGACCAATCCGGCAACCTCGATGCCCATAAACCGGTAGGCGGCGGGATCATTCGTGGCTGGGCCCTGTACAGCAAGTTCTGGGAATGGAACACCGACGTCAGCACGCGCCTGGCCCTGGCCGAATTCGCCGAGCCGAATGCCGACGCCAGCGCCTGGACCATTCGCCTCAAGCCGGGCCTGGAATTCCATCATGGCAAGAGCATCGGCGCCGATGACATGCTGTTTTCGTTGTTGCGCCTGACCGATCCCAAGCTGGCCTCACCCTTTGCCGGCCTGGTCGGCGCCATCGACCGCAATGCCTTGCGCAAGCTGGACGAGCGCACCATCGAAATCCGTTTCCAGCAGGGCCAGAGCTTTTTTCCGCTGGATGAAACCCTGATCAGCTTTGGTGGCATCGTCCCCACCGACTACGATCTGGTCAGCAATCCGGTGGGCGCCGGCCCCTACAGGCTCAAGCGCTTCGTACCCGGCCAGCGCTCGCTGTACACGCGTTTTGAGAATTACTACAAGCCCGGCCAACCCTATGCCGATGAACTGGAAATCATCGAGTTCAAGGACCAGGTGTCCCGCGTGGCCGCGTTGCGCGCCGGGCAGATCGACGTTGCCAGCGGCGTGCAGGCCGAGCACAGCGCCTTGCTCAAGGCCGATTCGCGCCTGTCGCTGTGTGTGTCGCCGAGCACCTCGTTTACCGGTTTCAACCTGAACCTGGCCAAGCCGCCGTTCGACGACGTGCGGGTGCGCCAGGCGTTTCGCCTGCTGGCGGATCGACAGGAACTGGTGGACCGTGGCCTCAACGGCTTCGGGCGCATCGCCAACGACCTGTATTCGCCCCACGATCCGACCTACAACCACGCGATTGCGCAACGTCCCCATGACCTGGAGCAGGCGCGCTCGCTGCTGCGCCAGGCCGGGCAGACGGATTTGCGGGTGGAACTGACCACCACGCCCGGGCCCGGGGTCAACGCCGCGCTGGTGTTTGCCCAGCAGGCGAAAAAGGCCGGGGTCGAGGTGCGTGTCCGCCAGGTCGATGGCGCCGTATTCAATGGTCCGCAACGCGAGCAATGGCAAGTGTCGCCAGGCTCGACACCGGCACGGGGCTTTCTCGCTTCGGCGCTGCACAACGACGCGCCGCTGGCGATCTACAACCGCAGCAATTTCCATGATCCGCGCTTTGCCAGCTTGTACCGCCAGGCGCTGGCCCAACCCGACCTGGAACTGCGCAAAGGCCTGGTGCATGAGGCCCAGCAGATCCAGCACGAGCGCGGTGGTCTGCTGATCTGGGGATTCAACGATGTGCTCGACGCGGCCTCGGTGAAGGTGGGGGGCCTCGGGCCCGAGCAGACCACTTTCGCGTCCTGGCGTTTTGACGAGTTGTGGTTGAACCATGTCTGAGCCCTCGTGCAACTCCCCACGCACCCCGGCATGGCTGGCGTGGTTTATCGGGCGCCTGGGCTATGGCCTGCTCACGGCCTGGGTCATCAGCCTGGTGGTGTTTATCGCCACCCAGGCGCTGCCCTCGGACCCGGCGCGGGTGATCCTCGGCCCGGATGCGCCGTTGGCAAGCATCCTGACCCTGCAACGCCAACTGGGGCTGGACCAGCCGATCCTGTGGCAATACCTGCGCTGGCTCGGCGCCGCGTTGAGCGGCGACCTTGGCGTGTCGCTGGATTCCGGCGCACCGGTCGGCCACATCCTGTGGGGGCGTTTTGGCTATACCCTGGCTCTGTTGGCCGGGGTGATCGCCGTAGTGGTGCCGGCGGCGCTGGCACTCGGTGTGGCGCTGGCGCTACGCCGGGACAGTCGGCTGGATCGCTGGAGCCTGTCGTTGCTGATCTTTCTCAAGGCCACCCCGGGATTCCTGCTGGCGATTGGCCTGGTGTTGCTGTTTTCCATGCCGCACATGGATTTCTTGCCCGCGGTGTCGATCCTCGATCCCGACCAGGCGCTGCTGCGTCAGCTCAAGTTTCTGATACTGCCGGTATCGGCCCTGAGCCTCGGCGCATTGCCTTACCTCACGCGCATGGTGCGCGCGGCGATGATCGAGGCTCTGGAGTCCGATTATGTGATTGCCGCGCGGCTGCGCGGCATTCCCCATCGACGCATCGTGTGGGGCCACACCTTGCCCAACGCGTTGGTGCCGGCAATCCAGGGCGTGGCGCTGACCTTGCGCACGCTGATCGGCGGCGCGGTACTGGCCGAAGTGATCTTCGGCTACCCCGGTATCGGCACGGCCCTTCACGCGGCGATCCAGATGCGCGACCTGCCGATGATCCAGGCGATCGTGCTGGTGACTACCCTGGCGGTGGTGCTGATCAACCTGCTGGCCGACCTGCTCACCGTGCTGCTCACACCCAAATTGCGTACCGCGCGCCGGGTCACGATGATTCAACGCAACCGGCGGGGTATCACCCCGTGGTGGCGCCGCTCCCGAGGTGATGCATGAGTGCTCGTCGATGGTTGGCTGAACCGCAAACCCGCAAGGGCGGCTGGATTACCGTACTGGTGATTGCCTTTGCCCTGTTGGGGCCGTGGCTGGCGCCCCATGGCTCGACGGACATGGTCGGCCCGGTCTATGGCGCACCCGCGAACGGCGCATGGCTGGGTCATGATTTCCTGGGGCATGACGTGCTGTCACGGCTGCTCAGCGGCGGCTTGTCGGTGCTGTGGATGTCGGTGGCGGCGGCCAGCATCGCCCTGGCCGTGGGCAGCACGCTGGGCTTGCTGGCGGGGTTGTCGCGGCGCCGGCTGGACCAGTTGATCACCTGGTCGGCGGATGTGTCGCTGGCGTTTCCCGACCTGATCCTGGTGCTGCTGATCGTCTCCATGCTGGGGCGCGCGCCGTGGCTGATCGTGTTGACCGTCTCCATCGCGTTCATCCCCGGCGTGATCCGTCTGGCGCGGGCCAGTGCGGTAGCGGTGGCGGGGCAGGAGTTCGTCGAGGCGGCGCAGATGATGGGGTATTCGCGGCGACGCATTCTGTTCAAGGAGATCCTGCCGAACATCCTCACGCCGCTGCTGGTGCACTTCGGCAACATGCTGACCTGGGGTGTCGGAATGCTCTCCGGCCTGAGTTTTCTCGGCTACGGCGTGGCGCCGCCCACGGCGGACTGGGGCCTGATGATCAATGAAAACCAGGCCGGCCTGCTGGTGCAGCCGTGGGCCGTATTGGCGCCGGCGGTACTGATCGGCGTATTTGCCTACGGCACCAATATCCTCGCCGAAGGCATCGGCCGCAGCAGCGCACGGATGGGAGAAAAGCAGCCATGAACGCCATCACTGAAATCGATACCGGAGTGCTGGAGGTCCGTGACCTGCGTGTGGAGTTGGCGGGGCAGGTGGACGTGCTATCCGGTATCTCGTTCAACCTGCGGGCCGGGGAGATCCTTGGCCTGGTCGGAGAGTCGGGCTCGGGCAAGACCACCCTCGCGACGGCGCTGCTGGCCCACGCCCGGCGCGGTGCACGGATTGTCGGCGGTCAGGTGCGGGTGGGGGGCGAGGCGCTGTTGAGCCTCGAAGGTGAAGCCTTGCGCCGCGCCCGTGGCAGCCTGATCGGCTATGTCGCCCAGGATCCGGCCACGGCGTTGAACCCTGCGCTGCGCATCGGCAGCCTGTTGCGTGAGACCCTGGCGGTGCACTCGTTGCGAGGCGGGTATGCGGCGCAACGGCAGCGAATCGATGAAACCTTGCGCGATGTCGGTTTGCCCCATGACCGCGAGTTCCTGCGACGCTTTCCCCATCAGCTGTCCGGCGGGCAGCAGCAGCGGGTGATGCTGGCGCTGGCTTTTGTGCTGCGTCCGCGCCTGATCGTGCTGGACGAGCCGACCACCGCCCTCGACGTGAGCACCCAGGCGCATATCCTCGCCACCCTGCGTCGCCTGTGCAAAAGCCAGGGGGTGGCGGCGGTGTACGTGTCCCATGACCTGGCGGTGATCAAGGACCTGGTGGACCGGGTGATGGTGATGTATGCCGGGCGTATCGTTGAAACCGCGACACGGGATGTCCTGTTCAACCGACCCTCCCATCCCTATACCCGCGGGCTGCTGGCGGCGATTCCGGACGTCGCGGGGCGACGGGAACTGAAGGCGATTGCCGGGCATGCGCCAGCGCCGGGGCAGCGACCGCGGGGGTGTGGTTTCGGGCCGCGTTGTGAGCGGTTCGCCTCGGGTTGCTCAGCTGTCGAACCGCCATTGCATGCAATCGCCACAGGCCATGAAGTGGCGTGTTTCGCGCCCCACGACCAGCCACTACAGGCCATTGCCCTGACGCCGATTGCGCCCCTGGTCACGCAGACCGAGCCACCCCTGCTGTCCATCGATGGCTTGAACGTCGCCTACGACCGACAGGTGTTGTTCGACATCGCGTTGCAGGTACGCCCGGGCGAGTGCCTGGCGCTGGTGGGCGAGTCCGGGTCGGGCAAGACCAGCCTGGCACGCGCCGTCGCCGGTCTTGGGGAAAATGCCGAAGGCGAGTTGAGCTACGCCGGACGCCCTTTGCCGCTGCGGGCCCGCCAGCGTGATGCGAGTGCGCGCCACCAGATCCAGTACATCTTCCAGAACCCGTATCGTGCGTTGAACCCACGGCAAACGGTGTACCAGACGCTGAGTGCACCGCTGGAGCACTTCTTCGCGGTGAAAGGCGCGGCAGCGCGGGAGCGGGTCGAGGCCGTGCTCGAGCGTGTGGCGCTGCCGGCGTCGCTGGCCGATCTGTATCCCCACAGCCTGTCGGGTGGCGAACGCCAGCGCGTGGCCATCGCCCGTGCGCTGTTGTGCGAGCCGGGCTTGTTGATCTGCGATGAAATCACCTCGGCCCTGGATGTCTCGGTGCAGGCATCGATCCTGGATCTGTTGCGCCAGTTGCAACGCGAAGGGTTGACGTTGCTGTTCGTCACCCACGACCTGGGCGTGGTCCGGGCAATTGCCGACCGCGTGCTGGTGCTGAAGGCGGGCAGGGTGGTGGAGCAGGGGGCGGTGGACAGGGTGCTCGATCAGCCTCAGGCCGCGTACACGCGCACGCTGTTGGAGCATTCGCCATCGTTGGCGTGAGTCGCAGCGTTGTGCGGTGAGCGCCGGCAAGCCGGCTCCTGCAGAGGTAGCATCATGCAAATGAGTTGCGGTTCACGCATGCCACTGTAGGAGTCGGCTTGCCGGCGATGGCGTCAGATGATGCTAGGCAACTCGCGCCTGGCGCCGCCGCGCCTCCTCCCGCACCGCCGGAATGATCCAGCGTCCGTAATCCACGGTGTCATACAGTGGGTCATACCCCCGGTTCAAGAACGTCGTGACGCCCAGGTCCACATAATCCAGCAGCGCCTGGGCCACGGTTTCCGGGGTGCCGACCAGGGCCGTGGTGTCGCCGTAAGCGCCCACGGCGGTGGCGGTGGGCATCCACAGCGCACGGTCATGCCGATCGCCCAGGGCCGCGGCAGCCAGCAGGCGTTCCGAACCGGTGCCCTTGATCCGCTTCTGCCACGGACTGCCCGCCGCAAACTGCGGGTTGGCCTTGATCTGTTGCAGGATCTGCTCGGCGCGCTGCCAGGCCAGCTCCTCGGTGGCTCCGAGAATCAAGCGCACCGACAGGCTCACCCGTGGCGCTTGCACACCCGCCGCGGCGGCAGCCGCCTTGAGCTTGGCAATCTGCTCGGCCACGCCACTCAACGGCTCGCCCCACAATGCATACAGATCCGCATGCCTGACCGCGATCTGATAGGCGATATCCGAGGAACCGCCAAACGAGATCGGGATATGCGGCTGCTGCAACGGCTTGACCGGCGAAAACGCGCCCTTGATGTGGAAGTACTTGCCCTCGAAATCGAACGGTTCTTCGGCCGTCCAGGTGCGTCGCACGATTTCCAGGTATTCATCGGTGCGCCGGTAGCGCTCGGTCTTGTCCAGCAGGAAGTCGCCTTCCTGGGGCTCGGCGGTGATGCCGGTAATCGCGTGCAGGCGGATGCGTCCGCCACCGGTAGTGTGATCCAGCGTGGCGAAAGAGCGCGCAGCCACCGTCGGTGGAGTAAGGCCCGGGCGATGGGCGATCATGAAGCCCAACCGCTCGGTGTGGGCTGCCGCATAGGCGGCGATCTGCAGGCTGTCGGCGCTGCCGGGGCCACTGGCGATCAGCACGCGGTCGAAGCCGGCGTGCTCGTGGGCGCGGGCGTGGTGGCGGATAAAGTCGAGGTCGAAATCCGGGCTGCGAACGCCACGGGTTTCCGACCACTGGCGAGGGAAAATCATGCCGACAAATTCAATGGACATGGAGCGCTCCTGCTGCGGATCAGAATTGATAATCGACCTGGGCCAGCAAGGTGCGGCCAGGCATGGGTTGCAAAAAGGTGTTGGTGGAGCCGGCCAGGCCGCTGACGAAGTTCAGCTCGTTGGTCAGGTTCAGGACCCGCAGCGTGGTGCTCCACTGCGGCTGGCGGTAGTACAGGGCGAGGTCGAGGTTGTATTCATTGGGGATCTTTACCGTCTTGCTCAGGTTCAGGTACCAGTTGCTGGTCCACCAGCCTGAAAGCTCGGCGCCAAAGCCGGAATCGAAGCGGTAGTCGACATAGCCGCTGGCGGTGTACTCGGGAATCTGCACCGCGTCGTAGCGCCCGGACGGGCGCTGGTTGAGGCTGTTGTTATCGCCAAATACCGTGCCGTTGTCGGGGATGAATCCCGCCGAGGCAAACCCGGCCTGGGAAGTGAATTCGTTGTAGGCACTGAGCTTGGACAGGTTGAGGCCGCTGCGCAGGTGGTCATCGGGTTGATAACGCACGGTGGCTTCCACGCCCTTGATCAGCAGGCGCGCAATGTTGTTATTGCTGTCGGGTGCCTGGTCGCGGGCCTGCTTGAATGCCGCCAGGGTCATGAACAGCTGGTTGGGCACGGCCTCGACCTTGACCCCCACTTCATGCAGCACGCTGAGGCTCTGGAATGCCAGCGGGTTGAGCTGGTTGGCGCCACTGCCGCTGCCCCAGCCCAGGCCGTTGGAAAAGAACCCGGTATTGACCGCCAGCGAGCGGTCGAAGGTGTAATACAGGGTGGTGTTTTCGCTGGGTTTCACATAGGGGCTGACCTGGAAGGCGAACAGCCGGTAGTTGTCACTGTCCTTGCGCCGATTGCCGCCGGCGAGCACGAACGGATTGTCGATCTCGGCCTCGATCCAGCTGCGGCTGGCGCCGATGTTCAGGCCGAAATAGTCGCCGTACTTGAGGTTGTGCTGGCTGAACAGGGTCTTGGTGGTCCAGGTGCTTTCAGCGGTGTAGGGCGCCACCGACTCGGCATACAGGCCATGCCCGGCGGCATACATCGGCGGCAGGTTGAGCCAGCCGTAGTAATTGGAGTATTGCGGCACGCCCGGTTGGCCGATCCACGCCCCATTGCCGCCGGCGGGGTTGGACCCGTCCAGGCCCAGCAGGTCGCCGGGGTTCTTGCCCGAGGGATTCTGGGTCAGGTCATAGGCATTGATGGTCGAGCCGAAACTGTTGTTGGCGGCAATCGACTGATTGAACTCGCGGCGGTAGATCAGGCCGGTGTTGCTGTCGTCCCGCAGGGTCCAGCCTCCCAGTTGGGCCTGGTTGCGTGAGTGGAACTCGAAACGGTTGTCGAAGATGTTGTCTTTCGATTGCACCTGGAACGCGCCCACGGCATCGGTGATGTCCCTGGAGCGCTGGTAGAACGTGCTGTTGGCCAGGGTGATGGTCGGCGACAGGTCGACTTCGACGTGCAATTGCGTGGTAAAGCGCCGCGAACTGCTTTCATCTTCCTTGCGCTGTCCGGTCTGCGACGACAGCGACTTTTCGCCGTTGCCCGCCAGCGTCGGGTCATACACCCAGCCGCGCAGGCTGCCGGGGCTGGCCTGGGTGTTGGGCGAGGCGGTCTGGAAGCTGCCGTCGACCACCGCGTACTGGCCCTGGGCATTGCGCTGGCGTTGCACCCAGCCGAGGGTCGGCGCATCGGCGGCGCCCGAGGCCAGCACTGGCGACCACAGGGTATTGCCGTTCTGGATGATCGGCGTGGCCCGTCCGGCGTAGTACTTGCCGTGGTCCACCAGGTCCTGGGTGGCGCGGTTCCAGCCGTGGGTGATGTTGTAGTCGTAGTAGTCGTCGTAGCTGGCGTTCCAGTCGACCCGCACATTGTCGTTGCGCCAGGCCAGGGCGCCGTAGAACGCGTCGAAATTGTTGTCGACGTTGTCGTAGAAGTCCTGCTGGCGCTGCTTGGTGATGCTCAGCCGGTAGGCCAGGTTGTCACTCAGCGGGCCCGTGTTGTCGATGCTGAACTTGTTGGAACTGCGCGAGGTGCCGTCCGGGACCCACGAGCCCAGTTCGCCACTGAGCCTGGTCTTGAACTCGTTGAAATTGGGCTTTTTGCTCAGGTAGTTGACGTAGCCGCCGCTGCCGGACACTGAGCCGTAGGTCACCGAGGACGGGCCGGCAACGATATCGGCACCCTCGTAGGCGTTGAAGTTCGCCGGGTGGCGCACGCCATAGGCGCGTTGGCCATCCTGGAATATCTCGGAGCCCTGGGCGCGAAACTGTGGCGCGATGCCGGCGTTCTGGCCGCCACCGCGGGTGATGCCCGGGGCGTACTTGACCAGATCGTCGGCGCTGTGGATCGAACCGTTGGCCAGTTGTTCGGCGTTGACCTGCACCACCGACCGCGGAGTGTCGAGCACCTTGACCTCGGTACCGCCGTACACCGAAGTCGGCGGGCGCGTGGGCAGGGCGTCGTCATCCGACTCGCCGCTGCTTGCCTGCACCGTCACGGTTTGCAGTTGGGTATCGGCGGCAAAGGCCTGCAACGGCAGGCTGGTGACCAGCAGCAGGGGTAAACGCAAGGCGATAGCGCGCATGGCAGAAGCGACTCCTGTCAGGAAAGTGAGGATAAAACGGTGGAATCAGGCCGGGTCTTTGAGCCAGAGCTTCTCGAAGCGCCAGGTGCTGAACAGCGATTCTTCGGCCTGGGCTCCACCCACGCGGGTGGAAACGCCGTCGAGCAGGTTGGCGTAGCCCCAGATCAGCATGCCGCCGCGTTCGTACTGGATCTGCTGGACCTGGTGCACCAGGGCCTTGCGTTTTTCCAGGTCGGGCTGGGCCATGGCGGCGAGAAACAGTTCGCTGAATTGCGGGTCGTTGAAATGGGTCTTGTTCGAGACCGCGAACGGTGCGTCGGTGTGAATGGCGCTGGCCAGGAACGGTGCGCCAATGCTGCCGCCGGTGCTCAGGGGCCAGTCGTTTTTCAGCGGGCCCTGGAACGTGGCCAGGTCCACCTGCCTGACCTTGAGGGTCACGCCAATGCGCCTGGCCTGTTCCGCCAACACCAGCGCTGAACTCAAGCCCGGGCCCGGGGTGGTGATCAGCTCCACCTCGAGATTCTCCTGGCCGGCGTCCTTGAGCAGTTGCGCGGCACGCGCCGGGTCATGGGGACGCGGGCCGAGATCGTGGTTGAAGGTCGGGTCGCCGGGGGCATACAAGTCATTGGCCACGCGGCCCTGGCCGTTGAGGGCGCGGCGCACCAGCTCGTCGCGGTCGGCCATCAGGCGGAACGCCTCGCGCACCCGTGGGTCATTGAACGGTGGCTTGTCCAGGTTCATGTCGAACGACAGCCAGTTACCGGTGACCGATGTGATCACCTGGAGCCGTGGGTCCTTCTGCAGGATCGGCAACTGCTCGGTGGGCAGCACATTGGCCATGTCGATCTGTCCGGAGCGCAATGCGGCGAGGCGCGAGACCTGGTCTTTGAAGTCGATGATTTCCAGCTCATCGGCGTAGGGCTTGCCCTCCTTGTAGTAGTTCTCGAAGCGGGTGAACAGCGAGCGCTGGCCCGGGGTGAAACTCTTCAACTTGTAGGGACCGGCACCCACCGGGTTGCTGACCGGATGGTAGTCCACCGGTACGATGCCGCCGAAATTGACCCAGGTTTCCGCCAGCGGCATATAGCTGCGGCCGTCGCGGAAGCTCAGGCGCACGGTACGGTTGTCGAGCTTGACCAGGTTGTCGCGATCCACCCAGTGCAACAGGGCCGCGTAGGGCGAGGCCAGTTGCGGATCGGTGAGGCGGCGGATCGAGAAGATCAGGTCATCGGCGTCGATGGTCTTGCCGTTGTGGAACTCCAGGCCCGGGCGCAGGCGCAGGGTCCAGGCACTCGCGTCGGCATTCGGCTCGGCCAGCTCGGCCAGGGCCAGGCGCGGCTGCATCTGCTCGTCCCATTCCCACAACTTGCTGTACAACGCAAAGCCGCGAACGATGCCGCTGCCCACCGGTTTATGCGCATCCAGGTTGCCGCTCTGGTTGCCATCGAGGATGCCCAGGCGCAGGCGGCCGCCATAACGCGGTTGGTCGCTGGTGGCAGTTCCCGCCGGGGTATCGTTCGGGCCGCAACCGGCTAGCAACAGGCCGCCACCGACGGTCACGCTGTAGCCGAGAAAGTCCCGGCGGCTCAGCAGTATAGTCATGGCATCAGGCTCCGCCGTTGGCCGAGTGCAGCTCCCGCACGGGCTCGTGGGGGCGGCTCAGGTCGGCCCGTTCGCTGCGAAAGTGCGGCAGGATGTGCTCGCCCAGGCGATAGGCTTCTTCCAGGTGCGGGTAGCCGGCGAGGAAAAACAGGTCGATGCCGATGCTGTTGTACTCGCGAATCCGCGCCACCACGTTTTCGTAGCTGCCCACCAGCGCGCAGCCCGGCGGGATGCCGATATAGCCGAAACCGGTCCATACATTCGGGTGGATAAAGAAGTCGTCGAAGCCCTGGTCTTCGCTCTTCTGCGCAAACCCATGCTCGTAGCTCAGCTTGCGCGCGGTGCGCAGCCCGGCGTGGGCCGCCACGGCCTTGACCGCGCCACGGGCGATGCCTTCATCGAAGAAACGCTTGGCTTCGGTGCGCGCCAGCTCTTCGGTCTCGCGGGTGATCACGTCAATCGACAGGCCGAAGCGAATATCGGTACGCCCCCATTTCAGCGCGCGTTGGCGCAGGTCGGCGATCAGCGCGGCGATCTCGTCGGGGTGTTCGGCACGCATCAGGTAGAAGTCGGCGTGCTTGGCGGCAAACTCCCGCGCGGCAATCGACGAACCCGCGGTGCAGATCAACGGCAACCGGGCCTTTTTCAATGGCCCGCGCAGGCCACCACCGTCGGCCTGGTAGAATTTGCCTGCGTAATGGAAGGTCTCGTTGTGCCAATAGCCCTTGACCACGTCCATGAACTCGGTGGCGCGCTCGTAGCGTTCATCGTGGTCGCTGTAGTCGCCGACCTGGCGTTGAATCGCATCCGAGCCGCCGTTGATGATGTTCCACACCAGGCGGTTGCCGGTGGCGCGCTGGTAGGTGGCCGCCTGCTGCACCGCCACCCAGGGGGTGTAGTGGTAGGGCTGGAACGCCGTGACGAACTGCAGGGTGCGGGTCTCGCGGGCCAGCAGCGAGCAGACGGTCCAGGGCTCTTCGCCGGTGGGCGCGTTGACCATCAGCGCGCCGCCGAAGTGGTTGATCTCGGCCGCCTTGGCGATCTGGCCCAGGTAGTCGATGTAGGTGAAGTGGTCGCCCACGCTGAACCCGGAAACCGCGCCGGTGCTGTTGGCGCCGCCGCGATGCCAGTCGCCACGATTGCGGGGATCGCCCGGCAGGAACTGGGTTTCGCCATGCAATGGCAGACGGGTGAAGAATTCGATGCTCATGCAAGCCTCCTGCTTATTGCGCGGTCGGGGCGCAGATCGGGGTGATCGGTTGGTCGTTGATGACCTTGTGGGCAAACGGGATCGAGTCCTTGAGCGAAGCGTTGACCGTGGCGCTGTGGCCAAGGCCCTTGTACAGGTGGCCTTCGACGATGGAACCGGCGTTGCAGGCGTCCTGCATCAGCTTGACCTGGGTCGCGGCGGCGGGGGTGGTGTCTTCGGCGCCGGTGCCGATGAAGATCGGCCTGGAGGTTTTCAAGGTCGGGTATGACACTTGCGCGAGCCACGGCGCCAGTTGCTTGCCCTTGTAGTCTTTCTTGGTGTTGGCGATGCTCAGGCCGAGGCCTTCCACGTCGCCTTCCAGGGCGAACAGGCAACTGGTACGGGCCTGCTCGAATATCGGCAGGGCCTTGTCGGTGTAGAAGTCGGCGGGGTTGATGCTCGGATCATATTGCTGGGCGGCGAGCAGGGTGTAGAAACCGTAGGCCAGGGTCGGGTCGACTTTGTTGCGCACCTCCTCGCTGGGGTTCTTCGCGTAGTCGAGGGTGTAGATCACCCCGGTACCGATACTGCCCCTGACGCCCAGGTCGGGGGCGTAGGTCGCGGCATAGGCCGCGGCGGCAAAGGCGCCGGCTCCCCCCTGGGACTGGCCGACGATCAAGACCTTGTCGGCCAGTCCGGGTACCCCGGCGACCACCGCCCTGGCGGCGTCGAGAATGCCGTAGGCTGCCATGCGGCTGTTGAGCAAAGGGTGGCCGCCGGGCACGCCCAACCCTTGATAGTCGGTGGCGACCACGGCAAAACCTTCCGCCAGCCAACGATTGAGGTAGGCCACGTCGCGGTACGAGCGACCTTGCCAGGACGGCGCGCACACGTCCGCCACGCCGACGGTGCCGTGGCCCCAGCTCACTACGGGCCAGCCGCCGGCAGGTGGCGTGCCCCTGGGCAGGAACAGCGCACCGGACACCGCAATCGGCGTCTTGTCATCGATACCATCGGTGGAGGTGTAGAGAATCCGTTGGGCGCTGGCGGCGTTCGCCAGGCTCAGGGTCTTGTCCAGCGGCTCGCTGCGCAGCAGTTTGCCGGGGGCGGCCGGAATCGCCTTTTCCCAGGTGTAGAACGCCGAGACGCGGCCGTCGCCTTGCAGCGGATCGGGCTTGGGCGCGTAGGCGTCGGCGGCGAAGGCGCTCATGGACAGGGCCAGGACACTGAGGCCGAAGACGAAGGAGTGCGGCAGTTTCATTGGCAATTTCCCTATCAAGGATTGGTGCTGACCTGGCCGCGCAGGGCCGGCCAGTAGTCGGTGAGTTTCAGGTCGATCAGGGCCTGGTTGGTAAAGCCGGTGGCCAGCGAGGGGCCGATGTCATAGGTGTCGCGAATCAGATGGTTGGCCAGGGCGTAGGCGGTGAGGGCCTGGTAGTGGGCCTTGAGTTGCGCATCGCTTTTGGGGGCCCAGCGGTCTTTCCAGGCCACCGGGTCGTTCTGGTCATCGCGGCGCAGCACGCTTTCGGCAGTGCCGGCGCGGGAGGAGAGCTGGTAGTAGGCGTCCTGGTTCTGCGGTTGCGAAATCCACCACGCGGCCTTGACCCAGGCGGTGGCGAGCAACTGGGTGATGTCCGGGTGTTGCCGCACAAAGGCTTCGGTGCCCCACAGGTCGGACACCAGGCGCCAGTCGTTGCTGCCTTGCTTGGTGGACCAGATGATCTTGCCCACGCCCTTGTCTTCCAGGGCATAGGCTTCGCTGAGCAGCACGGCCGCATCGACCTTGCCGGCCGACACGGCTGCCGCGCCGACCTGCGGGTTGAGGTTGGCGATCTTGAAGTCGTCGAGTTTCAGGCCCTTGCTCGCGAGGAAATTGCTGAACGCGAACTCCCATGGACGGCCCCGATGCAGGGCCAGGCGCTTGCCCTTGAGGTCTTCGATGCGCGTGGCACCGGAACCTTCGGGCACCACCAGGTAGATGTTGTTGCCGCTGCCGCCGGGCACGATCAGCTTGCCTGGTACGCCGCCGGCCCCGGCGATCACCGAAGGCAGGTCGCCCCGTACGGCAAAGTCCAGGCTGTTGTTGCTGAACCCTTCGTTGATCTGCGGGCCGGCGCCGGCGTGGGGCAGGGCGATCCATTCCAGTTTGACCCCGCGCTCACGCAGTTGCGCTTCCAGCCAACCGTCTTCGATCACCCGTCCGGCAATGCCACCGAACACTGGTTTGCCGCCCTGGGTGTAGGCGACGATGGCGATCTTCACCGAGGCCGGGGCGGTCGGTTCGGCGAGTGCGGCGGTGCTGGCCAGGACGCCGAACAGGGCGGCAATGCTGTTGCGCCAGAAGTTTTTCATGGGAGGTTCCCTGCCTGTGGTGAGGTATGGGAAGGCAGAGAGCAGATTGCATGCCAGTAGCCGAGAAAACCGCTATGGCCCTTGTATCTCCTGGGCTGTAGCAGTTCGGCCGGGGCTGTCTCGCGAGGTCTGCTGCTGATGTGCAGACACGCGATTGCTGGCCGATTGCTGCTCCAGCAGCAGCGAGCACGGAGGGTGTTGGTATATTCTTTAGTGGAATATATAAATATTAATTAATAATTAAATGGTCTAGAAAACTTCATGCACTATTGAGCACGCGCTTTTACTGCCAGGAATGCATCATGTCGCTGATCACCCATCCCAACGCCCGTGAATTGACCAAGTCGGTGCGTGCCACCGTGCTGGTCTTCAAGGACCCGCGTTCCCAGGAATTGCTCGCGCGTATCGAGCGTCTGGCCCCCAGTGAAGCCAACACCTTGATCATTGGCGAGACGGGCACGGGCAAGGAACTGGTGGCGCGGCACATCCACCATCTGAGCCGTCGCGGTCGCGAGCCTTTCGTGGCGGTGAACTGCGGTGCGTTTGCCGAAACCCTGGTGGAAAGCGAATTGTTCGGCCATGAAAAAGGTGCGTTCACCGGCGCCACCACGCACAAGGCCGGGTGGTTCGAGGCGGCTAACGGCGGCACGCTGTTCCTGGACGAAATCGGCGATCTGCCGCTGAACATGCAAGTGAAGTTGCTGCGGGTGCTGCAGGAGCGTGAAGTGGTGCGCCTGGGGTCGCGCACGCCGATTCCGATCAATGTACGGCTGGTGGCGGCTACCAACGTCAACCTGGCCGACGCGGTGGTGGCCGGGCATTTCCGGGAGGACCTGTTCTACCGCCTGCACGTCGCGACCATCCGCCTGCCGCCACTGCGCGAACGTCCGGGCGATATCCTGCCGCTGGCCGAATTTTTCCTGGAAGAACACTGCCAGCGCCTGGGCTACAACCGCGCCAGCCTGAGCATCGAAGCCGAGCGCAAAATGCTCGAGCACAGCTGGCCGGGGAATATCCGCGAGCTGGAAAACGCCATTCACCACGCCTTGCTGGTATGCCGCAATCAGCTGGTGCAACCGGCGGACCTGCACCTGGTGGACATGCGCTCCTCGGGTATTCGCCAGGATGAAGCCCATCAGGCGCCACCCGCCCTCAGCGGCCCGGTGGACCTGGAAAGCGCGCTGAATGCATTGTTCGAACAGAACATTCCCGACTTGTATGAGCACATCGAAGAAACCATCTTCCGGGCGGCCTATCGCTACTGCCACGGCAACCAGCTACAGACCGGGCGTCTGCTCAATATCAGCCGTAATATCGTGCGTGCCCGGCTGGAAAAGATCGGTGAGCTCAACAAGTCCTTGCTGGTGCCGGATTGAAAGATCCGGGATACCAGAAAGCCCGAAGGGCAGTGGCCAGAACAAAAGCTGTTCGATCAGCCGGGGCTCTGTCCTGATTGAAAAGGCCGCCAGTCGTGCTGGCGGCCGACGCTCGGATTCAATCTCGAATGCAGCGACGCCGCCTCAGCGAATACCGTCGTTGCGCAAGGCTATCGGCGTGTATTCGGCCGCTACGCTCTTGAAGCCGATTTCCATGCCGTCCTTCTCTTCGTTACGCATCCCGGAGACCAGGTAGCGGCCGTTGATCAGGTCATACAAGGCCTCGACGCCCATCCACGGAATCTTCTTGTCGTACAGCGGGGTCATGAAGCCTTCCGCCGTGCGCCACAAGGTGTTGCGGGCATCGTAGTGGTCGGCCAGGGCGATCTGCCAGGTGTCCTCGTCGACGTACAGCACGCGCTTGGCGTAGATATGCCGCTGGTCAGGCTTGAGGCTGGCTTCCACCACCCACACCCGGTGCAGTTCATAGCGGGTAATATCGGAGTTGATGTGGCCCGGCTTGATCACGTCGGTGTATTTCAGTGCGGGTGATTCCAGCTGGAAGCTGTTGTAGGGGATGTAGATTTCCTTTTTGCCGAGCAGCTTCCAGTCATAGCGATCCGGCGCGCCGTTGAACATGTCCAGGTTGTCTGCCACCCGTTGTCCGTCCGAAGCAGGGTACGGACCATCGTAGGCAATCTGTGGTGCCCGGCGCACGCGGCGCTGACCTGCACTGTAGATCCAGGCCATGCGGGGTTCCTTGACCTGGTCGAGGGTTTCGTGGACCAGCACCACGTCTCCGGCCAGGCGGGCGGGGGCCGTCACCAATTGCTTGTAGTAGAACAGCACATTGCCCGGATTCTGCGGATCGAAGTCTTTCAACTGGTCGCGATAGGTGAATTGCTGCTTGAAATACACCGGGTTGAAGGTGCCGTCGGCCAGCGGCGTTGCCTGGACGTGAGTACGCCGGACACTGCCGCCGCGGTAGCGGGTGATGTGGTTCCAGATCACCTCGAGCCCGTTCTGGGGAATGGGAAAGGGCGTGGCGATTTCAAAGTCCGACAGGCCGTTGCCACCGGAGACCAGCATCGATTTCAGTGCGTTCCTGGCGATGGCCTGGTTCACGCTATCGGGCAGGGCGGCGCTGCGATGGCTGGGGAAAACCCGCATATGGAAGCTGTCCGGGTAGCGCTTGAACAAGGCCTGTTGGCCCGGCGTCAGCTTGTCCTGGTACTGGGCGACATTCTGCGGGGTGATGGTGAACAGCGGTTTCTCGCCAGCGAATGGGTCGCTGAGGTTGCCTGTGGGGCTCGCACTGCCGGCATTCTCGGGCAGGCCGCCGGTCCAGGGCGGAATGCTGCCATCGGCGTTGCCGGCTTTTTCCGCGCCGACCGGTGTCAGGCTGTTGCCCAGCTTCGCCGCCTCACTCGCCGGCACTGCCGCCTGGGTCAGGGTAGTGGCTGCCAGCAGGGTGCAGGTGGTGGCAAACAGGATCAGGTTTTTCATGGTTTTTGCTTCCACTTAGAAGGACATGCCGAAGCTCAGGGCAACGAAGTCACGGTCAATATTCACGTTGTAGGCGCCGCCGAAAAAATCGGTGTAGGAGAGGCTGGCGGTGTAGGTATTGAGGTAGTTGGCGTCGAGCCCCAGGCTCAGCGACTTGGAGCCTTCATTGAAGCCGGGCTCGGGGCCGTAGCCCTTGACGTCGTGAGACCAGGCAACGTTGGGGTGCAGTTCCACGCCGGGAATCACCCCGTTGTAGTCCCAGATGGCGCGCACGCGGTAGCCCCAGGAAGTGCTGGTGGCGAAGCCGTCGTTGTTGCAGTTGGAGGGCGTCTGCACGTTGGTGGTGTGGGTACAGAGGCTGTTGTCCGGGTACAGCTGGCCTTGTCCGTAGGCGGTGCTGCGGCCATAGCGCAATCCGCCTTTGCCTTCCAGGCCGCCGATATGGGTGAGCCCCACTTCACCGATCAGGGTCAGGCGCTCGGCATTCATGACCTGGTCGAAGAAATGCGTGGCGGTGATCTGGGCCTGGGTGACTTCCTTGCGTCGATAGCCGGAGACATCCTGGCCATTGCCCAATGAAGCCGCACCGGACGACAGTACCGGCGTCAGCGCTGGCACACCGATGCCGGCGCTGATCAGGTCCACCGGGCTGATCTGCAGCGGCATGTTGGGCCGGTAGCTGATCTCGCCGGCCAGGGTCGTGCCGCTGGGCAGGCTGGTACTGAAACTCAGGCCGTAGAGGCGGATGTCTTCCGGGTAGTCGATGTAGTACTGCGAGGTGCCGAGTCGGTAGGCCTGCGCCAGGCTCTGGCCGGTGGGACTGGCGAGAAAGCCGCCGCAGGCGCCGGCCGGCACGCCAAGGTTGCCACACAGTTGCGGGGCAAACCCCAGGTCGGCGGCATGGGCGCTGCTGATGGCGCTGACGTAGGGTTGGCGGCTGTGGTAGTTGATGAAGTAGCCGGCAAACTCGCTGTTCAGCTCTGGCGCGAACCAGCGCAACGCCGCGCCCCACTGACCGCCGTCACGGGCATCGCGGTCGCGGGCACGGGGAATCACGACGCCTTCGTTGGACAGTTGCACGCCAAAGGGCGAAAGCCCCGCCCGCGCGGCCGCATTCTGGTCGAGTATCGGTCCCACCGGCAGGCCGTTGCAGCCGTCTGCGATCACGTCCGTCTGGGAGAAGAAAGTGCCGCAGTTGTCGATCGCGGTTTTCTGCCATTGCAGTTGGTAGAAACCTTCCGCCGAGAGGTTGTCGGTGAGGTTCTGCGACAGGTAGAACATGTTGACCGGAATCAGGCCTTCCTTGATCTCCGAACCGGGACGGCGAAAGGCCGTCACGTCTACCGGGTTGATGCTGTTGATGCCGCCCTGGATAAAGGTACTTTCGCCCCAGCTCACCACTTGCTTGCCCAGGCGGACGGTGCCGGGCAGGTCGCCGATCAGGTAGTTGTGGTAGATGAAGGCATCGAGAAACTCGGCGCCGGAAGCCTTCGCACCTTCCTCGCGACCGTGGTCGTCGATGTCCTTGAACCGCTGGTGCTCGTCCTTGAGGGCGAAGTCATACCAGTACTTGCCGCGCACGAACACGCCGCTGTCGCCGTATTTGAGTTCAAGGTCGTGCACACCCTTGAGCACCCGGCTGAAGGCGTCGCCCTTCTTGAAGTTGAGCCGGCCGTCGTCGGCGCTGTGGCTGCTGAGCAGTTCCTTTTCCGGGTTGTTCAAGGACCAACTGGAGCCCACCGAGAGGCTGGAGTCGAATTGTCCGTGAAGCTCGCCGATGTCGAAATCGATCGCCGAGGCCGGTGTGCTGGCCAACGCTGCCAGACCCAGCGCGAGGGGAAGGCGAGCCTGTTGCCATGGGGGTTGTTTACGAGTCATTGCGTTCACTACCTCTTGTTGTTTTTGTGGTGCGTTACGCGTCCCTGTACGGTTTTCAAGGCGCAGCAGGTCTCGCAGGCCATGGCAGGGACATGGCCGGTTCTCGGTGCTCAGTGGGTGGTGCTCAAAGGTCAGGTTGCGGGTGGCAGTAATCGCCTCTTCGAGTCGGCGGGCAGCGGTGGGCCCGGCTTAGCCGAGCCATTCGATCTGAAAGCTGTAGCGTCCCAGCAGGGGCATCAGCCGTTCGCGATGGGCGCCGGCGGCAATGTGTGCCACCAGCCCGCGACGCGGGTCTTGCAGCACGTTCACGCTGACGTCCTGCACTCCGGCGCTGCTCGCCTCCTGGCGTACGACCCTGGCGATCTCCAGTTGCTGCAAGGCCGGTTTGAAGATCTTGCCGACCGGGGTGACCGGCAGTGCCTCGAGGATCTCGATGCGCTTGGGCACGGCCGAGCGTTCGCAAATGGCCTGTCCGGCAAACGCCAGCAAGGTCGCAGCCGTGCAGCGCTGGCCAGGCTTGAGCTGGACGTAGGCGACAGGAACTTCGCCGGAATAGGCATCGGGGCAACCGACGGCTGCAACCAGGGCGACGGCCGGATGTGCCTGCAATGCTTCTTCAATCTGTTTCGGGTCGATGTTGTGGCCGCCGCGGATGATCAGTTCCTTCTTGCGTCCGGTCAGCCAGAAATAGCCATCGGCATCCTGGCGTCCCAGGTCGCCGGTGTTCAGCCAGCGCTGACCGTCAATCTCTATCCACAAACCCTGGTTGTGCTCGGCCTGCAGATAGCCGATAAACACGTTGGGACCATGAATGGCGATCACCCCGACTTCGTCGCTCATCGCATCGCGCAGGTAGCCACCGTGTTCATCCAGTATCACTGCGCGCATGTCCTGATAGGGCAGGCGTAGGCCGATGGAGCCGATTTTCCGTTCGCCGCCCGCGGGGTTGCACGACGACACACAGGCGCCCTCGGTAAGGCCATAGCCTTCGAGGATCGGCACGCCGATTTGTGTTTCGAAATCCTTGAACAGCTCTACCGGCATCGGTGCCGCGCCACACAAGGCGCTTTGCAGGCTGCCGAGATCGTGTCCTTTCACCGGTTGTTGCAACAGCGCGGAATACACGGTGGGAACACCGGAGAAAAAGTTGATCCTGAAGTGCTCGACCATCGCCCAGAAGCCCGGGATAACCCCGGCGCCACGGTACCCTTGAGGTGTGCCGATAACCACTTGATCGCCTTGGGTCCAAGGCATCAGGCCGGTGACCAGTTGGCCGTTGACATGGAACAGGGGCAAACCGCAGAAAATCACCAGGCCGGGTTCCCGGGGTTCCATATTGCGGGCCATGGCCCATGCATTGAAGACTTCGGAGCCGTGGCTGCGCACGGCAATTTTCGGCAGACCCGTGGTCCCACCCGTGCAGAAGTAGGAAGACGGATCTTCGGCGCGAATCTGTCTGCCGCTGTTCAAGCTCCGATGTGGCTGTTTCTTCATCAGGCCGCGCAGGTCGGCGATCGCCAGGTGGCGGTAGCGGGCCTTTTCCCGGCGGGCCATCCAGCGCAACGCCAGGCCTTTCAAAGTGCCCACATAGGGCGCCATGCTGACCCAGATCACTTGCCTGACGCTGGGTAGCTGCTCCAGTTGCGCCGCGAGCCTGGGCCACAGATCGCTGCCGGGCGTCGGTGCCAGGGTGACCACGACCCTGGCCTTGGCGGCGCGCAGCAGGTCGCCCATCTGCGAGGCTTCCAGCAGTGGATTGACCGCCATGACGATGCCTGTCGCCTCGCCGCCCCAGATGATGAAATGGGTTTCCGGCAAGTTGGGCAGAATGAAGGCGATGACGTCATCGGGGCCCAGTCCGAGCCCGTGAAACGCATTGGCGGCACGGGTAATGTCGTTGAACAGCTCGGCGTAGCTCCAGTCGTGGGTCTGCTGGAAATGCCGTGCATCGAGAAAGAAGCGCAAGGCGGGCGCATCGGGACGATCCCTGGCACACCTCGCCAAGGCTTCATAGGTACTCGCTGCCAGTCCCTGACGATTGAGTGGGGTGCGTTCCAGCGCCTGTATATCGGCCAGGTTGGTCATCGCCATCAGGCTTGCTCCACCACGAGATTACGCTGGGTGCCCAGGTCGATCTGGCCATCGCTGCTGCGAATGCTGGCCTCGACGACATCGCCGGCCTTGAGGTACTGCGTGCGGCCTTCCTGGGCTTTCAGAAACAGTTTCCACTTCACGGCCTCCGGGAGCAGGGCGCCGATTCGCTGTTTCGCGGGCGAAGGCACGGTGAGCGCGCAACCGGCGGGGGTGCCGGTGGCAATCAGGTCGCCGGCGTTGAAGTCCTGGAGTCCGGACAGCTCGCTGAGGGTTTCCGCCGGTCCGTACACCAGGTTGGCAGTGCTGTCGTTTTGTCGAACCTGTCCATTGACCGTGAGGCGCAGTTGCAGGTTTTTCAGGTGATGTATGTCGTGCGCTTCCAGCAGGCACAGGTAAGGCCCGACCGGGCCGAAGGTGCGGAAGCTTTTGCCCTTGTAGAACTGCATTTGCGGAATCTGGATATCGCGGGCCGAATAGTCATTGACCACCACCACGCCGGCGACGAATTCGTGCAGGTTCTGGTCGGTGACGGTGACCTTGCCCGTGATGGCGCGTTTGAGCACCAGGCCCAACTCGATTTCATAATCGAGAAAGCGCACGTTGCGGGGTTTGATCAGTTCACTGTCGGCGGCGACGATGCAACTGGTGGCTTTGGTGAAGATCATGTTGAAGTGCTTGGCGTCGGGGTCCATGCCTGATTCGATCATGTGCTGACGGTAGTTGGCGCCCTGGCAGACAAACTGTTGGTCGCGGGTGACTGGCGAAAGCAGCTTGACGGCGGTCAGGGGCAGATCGCCCTGGTTCATCCGGGCCAGTTCGGTGACGTTGGTGTTGTTGATGAGTTCGCCGGTACTGGCGTAGTCACCGGCGATCACGGTGATCCTGGCGGCGTGAATCACGCCCCATTGCACGCGATTCTGGTATTCGAAGCGGATTACATGCACTGCCATGACAGGGGCTCCCGAGGCGTCGATCGGCTGATGCTGCATGGCATCAGATTGTTGTTGTGCTGCGTTTGAAATGGTTGCCAACGGCCTCAGCCGAACAGGCGCGCCAGGGTGACCAGCTTGCGAAAGGTCAGGTCCGGGCTGTGCCTGAGGTTGTGAATCAATGCGCGGATGGCGCGCAGGGTCATCTTCGGCTTGGTGAAGCTGCGGGGCATGCGCTCGCCCCACTGCGCCATGGCCTGGGCACTGATGCGGTGCAACTCGGTTGGCTGCTCCTGGGTGAACAGATCGCCATCGCAGTAGTGCTCATGTTTGTCGCCCCAGGGATCTTGCCAGTAGTCGAAAATCTGGCTGCCGAGAATGTGCCGGCCGATACCCCAGGCGTGCACCCAGCCCCGCTCGCGCAGGATGCGTTGACCCATGCCGACCGCGTCCGCGTCGACCACTTCATAGGCACTGTGGCTGTAGGCGGGCATGAAGCCTTGCGCCAGGGCCAGGGTGTGATGGTCCGCCGGGGTATCGCCGAGGTCCAGGCGCATGAAGGTCACCGCGGGTGAGCCGTCAGGCAGCACCTGCACATCGCTGGGAATCAATCCGAAATGTTCCGTGTACCAGGCGCACGTCGCCTGGTAGTCGGCCACTTCCAGCACCACATGCCCCAGCTTGAGAATCTCCGGAGCGCTGGCCGGGGGGCGTTGGGTGGCGTTGATGCGCGGGAGTTGTTCGGCCACGTTGAAGGGCAGGGGAGCCCGGTGCTGCAAGGGCTTGACCGGCACTTGCCCGTGGATGGCCTCCACCACGAACCCCGACGGATCACGCAGGCGCACCCGCTCGCCGCCGCCCGGTTGTGGTTGCTCCTCAACCCCTGAAGCACCGGGCAGGCGCGCCAGCCTGAGCAGGTCTTCCCGTGTCGCGACGGCCAGTGCGAAGCCGACAAAGCGCGCTTCGTCAGCCTTCTCGATGCGGTAGCAATAAGCGGCACTGTCGGTGCCGCGCAGATACAGCGTATCGGTCGCCCGATGGCTGACGGTGAGGCCGAAATCGCGCAGGAACCGTTCCGCCTTGACCAGATCCGGGCGCTGGAAAATCAGGTAGGCAAGCCGCTGGGCCTTTACCGTCGGGTGCGGGTGGCGCGCCGGCTGCGGGGTGGCAAGGGTCAGGGTCTGGCGATTGCTCATTCTTGTTCTCCAAAGCTTTTTTCAGGCAAAAGCTGCCCGTCGCCCCTGAAAACACAGGGGGCGGGCCCATCGGGACTCAGTCGTGAATCAGCCGGAAGGCGGCAGCGGCGGCAACTCCACGGTGGCCAGCACACGGGCGTCTTCAATGCTCACGCCCAACGCCCGCAATATCAGTTCGGCCGTATCGGTGCCGGCATCCCGCCAGGTCTTCAGGCCTTCCAACACCAGGAACATCGAACCGAGGACGCTGCTGGCAATAAACGAAATGATCGTGACCATCTGTTCCTGGCGAAACTGGTAGCGGCCGATGCCCAAGCCGTGGATCAGGTCCGGGACGGCCTGGCTGGAGAACATTTCCCGCAGAGCCAGGTTGCTCAGCGCGAAGCGACTCATGAAGGCGCCCCAGTGTGGCTCTTCATGGGTGCGACGGATAAACAGGCGGATGCCGTTGGCCAGGCGCTGCGCGGGGTCTTCAAGGCTATCGATGCTCTTTTTGACGCGCTGGTGCATGTCTGCGCTGAGCTGGCTGGCGACCTGCTCGAACAGTTTGTCCATCGTCTCGACGTTGTTGTAGATGGTGCCGCGCGCCACGCCCGCTTCCTGGGCAAGGTCGCTGATGTTGACCTGACTGATGCCTTTCTCGGCAAACAGGCGCAAGGCCGCCTGATGGATGCGTCGCTGCACCGGGTTCAATGACTCCACAAGCTCTCTCCACCATTCGAATCTGAGGCTATTGAACGTCACTGTTCAGTTTGAGTCAATCGTGTATTTCGAGGTGGAATCCTGTTTTTAACGAAATTTCTCACGTAATCCTTGATTTAGAGCAGTTATGGCTTTTTATCCTGATTTTAACCTGGGTGTTTAAGTGATAGGTTCGATTGACGAATATGAACACTGGTGTTCATTATGTTGCGTGAGTGTTTTATCGTGGGCTACCACGGCCAGGTTGCGACTGTTCTCGCCAGGAATAACAACAATGCCCCTCAAGCAAGGCCTTATCGACGTACACCATCACATCATTCCCCCCGCGTTCCGCGATGCCATCCACGAGCGGGGCATGGAGCGCCACGCCGGTGCGCTCCTGCCCGGATGGACGCCCGAACAGTCGATCGATGTCATGGACATGAATGGTATCCAGCGTGCCATTACCTCCATCTCCACACCCGGTGTGCATCTGGGCGACGGGGTGGAGCAGGCGCGGCAGCTGGCGCGGGACTGCAACGAATACGCGGCGAAGATGCGCGATGATTTCCCGGAGCGCTTCGGCAACTTTGCGGTACTGCCCATGCCGTTCACCGAAGCCGCTTGTAGCGAAGCGATCTATGCGCTGGACGTGCTCAAGGCCGAGGGCATCGTGCTATTCGGCAGCACCGACGGGGTGTTTCTGGGCGACCCGCGTCTTGACGAGCTGATGAGTGAGCTGGATCGTCGCGGCACGGTAGTGTTCGTTCACCCCAACCTGCACAGGAGCAGCGAGCAACTGGGTTTCAAGACCCCCGGTTTCCTGATCGAGTTTCTCTGCGATACCACTCGCGGGGCGGTCAATCTGATCCTGACCGGGACAATGGAGAAATACCCTCGTATTCGCTGGATCCTTGCCCACGGTGGTGGCTTCCTTCCCTATGTCGCCTGGCGTGTTTCCCTGGCCAACGCCATGCCGCAATTTCAGCAGCTGGCTCCCCAGGGCATTCTCACCTACATCCGCCGTTTCTACTTCGATACAGCGCTGTCGCCGTCGCGTTACTCGATGGCCGCGCTCAAGGAGCTGGTCGAGCCCGATCACATTCTCTTTGGCAGCGATTTTCCGTTTGCCCCGGCTCCCGCCACCAGCCTGCAATGCCAGACCCTGGAAGCAAACACCCTGTGGTCCGCCGACGAGCATTACGGAATCAATCGTGGGCATGCGCTGCGTCTGTTTCCCCAATACCGGCAGCCGGGGGAAGTCGTGCAAGCAGCGCCCATCTATGCTGGCGAATCTTTTTCCAGCCGGCTCAAACGCAGCCTGACCAGGCCGGTTGGCGCGTTGGCCGAGCGCATGCGTAATCGTTGACGGCGGCGCTTGGGGTCAGTCAACCATCCTGATAACCAGCCGAGTGCCGAGGTCGGCGCGCTTACTCGCCGGCTCGCGGCAAAGGATGGGTGGCGAGTTTTCTGGCCTTGGCCGGGGTGGCGCCCAGGGCTTTAAGCACCATCTCGGCGACTTTCTCATCATGTTGCTCGACTGCACGGCCCTCGATCGCACTGCGCATGCCTCCTGTGGCACAGGCAATGACCAGGTCCAGGGCCACGCTTTCGTCGGCAAATGACAGGTGCCCCTGTTCTGCGCCACTGCGAAGATCCGCCTGGACGTGCATCGCGAGTTTTGAGCGCAGACCTTTATCAAAGTGCACGATCCGCACCAGCGCACTGGCCCAGTCCGGGTCGGCAATCGCACGCAGGATAAACATGCGCACACCGATCGCAACGCGCTGAGCGCCGTTATCAATACCCGCGCTCAAGCGGGAAATGTCTTCGGAGAACTCGCTGGCCATGGCGATCCCCACGGCCTCCGCGACCTCTTCGCGGGTACGGAAGTAGTTATAGATGGTGCCGGTGGATACCTGCGCTTCTTCAGCCAGTTCCAGCAGGCCCGTTTCAAGCACGTCCTTGCGGGCGAATACCCGCAGCGCGGCATCCAGCAGGCCCTGGCGCGTGCGCTCCTTTTTCTTGTGGCCTCGCGTCAGGGGGGCCAGGGTATCGGTGGACTGTTCGGTGTCGGCTTTTTTGCTCATTGGAATGCCTGGAGATTTATTGCGCGGCTGGATGAAAGATCAGTGATAGTAATCAGATTACCGTCAATATTGCTGATCTTTTCAATTACCCAGCAGGGCCATGCAGGCTTTTGCCAGGTCATTTGCCTGGCCCGCTGCGCCGCTATGCATCACGATCCGGTCGGGGCGAACGATCAGCAGCGAATGAGCCGGCAGGCATTTCAGCAACTCGCCGCTCAAGTCCTCGACCCAATGAGTGTCTGAATGACCCCGTTGGCCACGCTGGACGATCTGCAGATACCCGCCACCATGAGCCTGCCATTGTTCATGGGTGGCGGGTTCAAGTTGTTGGCGCGGGTCGGTGCCGAAACCGATCAGGGTCATTTGATCGCCCAGTACATCGTCACTCAAGACGATTCCGTGGCGCGGATCGCGTACCAGGCATTGGCTCAACAGGCCGCCGACAGGAAGGGACTTCGTCCTGCGCTGTTGGCTGAACAGTCCCTTCCTGAAACGGTTCTTCGGTTTGATGTCCAGCTCTTCGAACAGCCGGCGTGTGGGCGGGAACAGCGTCAGTGATTTCATCACCCCATGGATCAACAAGGCGACCAGGGCATTGCGCGGCATCACCGCACGCCCCATCAGTTTCGCCAGATCGATCATCTCCTTGGCATGGGGACGGCGTTCCTGATCATAGCTGTCGAGTATGCCGGGGGCTGCGCGGTTGTCGAGAACCCAGGCCAGTTTCCAGGCCAGGTTGCACGCGTCCCTCAGCCCGGCCACCAATCCTTGGCCGACAAAGGGCGGCGTAATGTGCGCCGCGTCGCCAATCAGAAATACCCGATCCTTTTGAAAACTTTCACAGCATCGCGCGTGGAAGCGGTACACCGCCGTGCGTTCGATACTCAAGTCGGCAGCCTTTACCCAGGGGGCCAACAGCTGCGCGATGCGATGCGGCTGCTCCATTTCCTCTCGCGTTTCCCCGGGCTGCAGCATGAACTCCCAGCGTTCCCGGCCGCCGGGCGCGGGCATATGGGGGGTAGGGCGACGATGATCACAAAGAAACTCGACATGGTCGATCGCCTGCTCTTCGCGGCCATTGGCATCCACGATCAACCAGTCTTCGGCATAGGTCTGCCCGCTGAAATCCTGGCCAATCAGGTTGCGTACCCGTGACCCCGCACCGTCTGCGCCGATCAGGTATCTGGCGTTGACGGTAAATGTCTGGCCATCCTGATCCAGCACAAAGGCTTCCACGTGCTCGCCATGCTGCTGGACATCGAGCAACTCGTAACCCGTGCACGTGGTGATGCCGGGGTATTGCAGCAACCGGCTGCGCAACGCGTTTTCCAGGTCGGGTTGGTAAAAGGTCACCAGTTTGGGATGGCCGTCGATGCAGCCGCTGGTATTGGCGCGGCTGAACTGGCCCACCAGTGGACAGTGCATTTTGACTTCGGGAATAACTTGTTTATCGAAGGCGTCTTCAGGCAGGCCGATCAACTGCAGCATGCGCAAGGCTTCGTTATCCAGGGCAATAGCCCGTGGCATACGCAGTATCTCGTGCTGCCTGTCGATCACCAGGGCATTGACCTGATAACGCCCGAGCAGGGCCGCCAGCGCAGCACCCACCGGACCGAAGCCGACAATCAGTACGTCAGTCGAGATTGGCAGCGGGGTATTTTTATTGTTGTTTTCCATGGGAGACCGTGTGATTTCAGCGTCGTTGTGCGAGTTGCCACGATGGGCTCGTCAATTTCATGGGACAATATTCAATATTGAATAATAATTCAATATTGGATTTGTTCTCATAAAATTGCGAGTGCATGGGTTGCCCACGATCACACTGATCAGCACGGTGCCAAGGGTGTCTGTTCTTGCGGCTTTTGCATCGGTGCAGGGTTAGCACCAGGAATGTCAGGGGAGGGCTTCGCCGATGATCACCATCGGGCTTCGAGGCTTCCAGGCGGGCAGCGGATACCCGCCTGGAAAACCCCGGCTCGATCCTCAGATGCCGCCCAGGCACATGTATTTGATTTCCAGATAATCTTCGATCCCGTACCTGGAGCCTTCACGACCCAGCCCGGAAGATTTCATGCCGCCGAAAGGTGCTGTTTCGGTGGAAATGATGCCGGTGTTGACCCCGATGATTCCGTACTCCAGGGCTTCGGCCACACGGAACACCCGGGACAGGTCGCGGGCGAAGAAATAGGCCGCCAGGCCGAATTCGGTGTCGTTGGCCTGGGCCACCACGTCCGCTTCGTCGCTGAAGCGGAACAACGGGGCCAGTGGGCCAAAGGTTTCTTCCCGGGCAACCAGGGCGTCCCTGGGGACGTCCACCAGAATGGTCGGTTCGAAGTAGGTGCCACCGAGCGCGTGGGGTTGGCCGCCGGCAACTATCCGGGCGCCTTTGCCGACGGCGTCGGCGATGTGTTCCTGGACTTTCAGGACCGCGTTTTCATCAATCAGCGGGCCGGTGGTCGTGCCTTCATCCAGGCCATTGCCCAGGCGCAGCCTGGCGACGGCGGCCTTCAGCTTGTCGGCGAACTCGTCGTAGACGCTGTCGTGGATATACAGGCGGTTGGCGCAGACGCATGTCTGGCCCGCATTGCGGTATTTGGACATCAGGGCGCCTTCGACAGCGGCATCGAGGTCGGCGTCCGCGAACACGATAAACGGCGAGTTGCCGCCGAGTTCGAGGGAGACTTTCTTGATGTCCCTGGCGCATTCGGCCATCAACTGGCGACCGATTTCGGTCGAGCCTGTGAACGACAGTTTGCGCACGATCGGGTTGCCGGTCAGTTCCGCACCGATCTGTACCGCGGACCCGGTGACGACGCTGAGGACGCCTTCGGGAATGCCCGCCCGGGTAGCCAGCTCCGCCAGTGCCAGGGCCGAGAACGGGGTCTGGCTGGCAGGCTTGATCACCATGGTGCAACCGGCAGCCAGGGCCGGGCCGACCTTGCGGGTAATCATCGCGCAAGGGAAGTTCCAGGGCGTAATGGCCGCCGTCACCCCGATGGGTTGCTTGATCACCAGTAGCCGCTTGTCCGGCTGATGGCCTGGAATGATATCGCCGTAGACGCGCTTGCCTTCTTCGGCGAACCATTCGATGAACGAGGCGGCGTAGGCGATTTCGCCCTTTGCCTCGGCCAGCGGCTTGCCCTGTTCAAGGGTCATCAGGCGGGCGAGGTCGTCCTGGTTCGCCATGATCAACTCGAACCAGCGACGCAATACCGTCGCACGGTCCTTGGCCGTCCGGGCGCGCCAGTCGGGCAGGGCTTTCTCGGCGGCTTCAATGGCGCGGCGGGTTTCCGCGGCGCCCATTTTCGGCACGCTGCCCAGGATCTCGCCCGTCGCCGGGTTGTTCACCTTGATCTGTTGGCCGTTGTCCGCATCGCTCCAGACACCGGCGATATAGGCTTGTTGGCGGAACAGACTGCTATCTCGCAAATTCATACAGGACTCCAGTGGGTAGCATGTAAGGGACGAAGGACGACTCAGACGTGCTGGCCGCCGTTGACTTCGATTTCGGCACCGTTGATGTAGGAAGCGCCGCTGGTGCAAAGGAAATGAATGAGCGACGCCACCTCTTCGGGCTTGCCGAGCCGGTGCATCGGAATGTTGCGTTCGACGATGTCCTGGGTGCCCGGGGAAAGGATCGACGTATCGATTTCACCCGGGGCGATGGCGTTCACCCGGATGCCGTGCCGGCCGTAGTCATAGGCCATTTCCCGGGTCAGCGCGGACAGGGCCGCCTTTGAGGTGGCGTAGGCAACCCCGGCAAAGGGATGAACCCTGGAGCCGGCAATGGAGGTGACATTGATGATGGTGCCTCGCGCCGCCTTCAGCTCTTCGAACAGGCCGCGGGCGAGCAGGGCGGTGGAAAACAGATTGACATTGAAGACCCGCATCCAGGTCGCATAGTCGGTTTCCAGGACACCCAGTCGACCGCCCTCGGGTCCTTTGGGGCTGATCCCGGCGTTATCGACAAACGCATGCAGTTTGCCGTCGCCCAGCTTTTCCTTGATCAGGCCGATACTGGCTTCGATGCTGCCAATATCTTCCAGGTCCAGGTGGATGTGGTTTTCCTGGCCGTCCGCCCAAGGGCATTCGGCTCCCCAGCTTTGGCGAGAGGCGGTGAATACACGCCAGCCTGCCGCGTTGAAGTGTTTGACGGTGGCGTGCCCGATGCCTCGACTGGCACCTGTCAGCAGCAACGTTTTTTTCTCGCTCATGGATCGGATCCTCGAAACATCGTTGTTTTGATGCTTGATGCATCATGTTTCTAACGATGATCGCTGTCAACCGATTCTTCCCGTCTCCCACTCCTGTGCCGCGCCTTTCTGGTGCACTCATTTTGCTCACTTTTACGCCAACTCTCCCGTGGGCCGCCGGTTGGGAAATTGGCATGCATTATGCTGCATCCGTGAAATATAAAACATGATGCATCATGCTTCGAGGTGTGGTTAAAATGAAAACGCGCAAAACCGAGCTCAAATTCCAGAACAACAAAAAACAGGTGAAGCCATGAATACAGCCTCTCCTTATGTCCGCTTCCGAGGCGTGCAGAAGAGCTATGACGGCGAACAGTTGGTGGTCAAGAAACTCGATCTGGACATCCAGCGCGGCGAGTTCCTCACATTGCTGGGGCCTTCGGGGTCGGGGAAAACCACCAGCCTGATGATGCTGGCGGGTTTTGAAACGCCCACCGAGGGCGAGATTCTGCTCGACGGCCAGCCGTTGCATACGGTGGCGCCGCACAAGCGCGGGATCGGGATGGTGTTTCAGAATTACGCACTGTTCCCGCACATGACCGTTGCCCGCAACCTGGCGTTCCCGTTGAAGGTCAGGCGCCTGGGCCGCGCCGATATCGAGCTGAAAGTCAGGCGGGCCCTGGACATGGTCCAGCTCGGACATCTGGCCGATCGTTATCCGGTCCAGCTTTCCGGTGGACAGCAGCAACGCATCGCGCTGGCTCGTGCGCTGGTCTTCGAGCCGAGCCTGGTGCTGATGGACGAACCCCTGGGTGCCCTCGACAAACAGCTGCGTGAACAGATGCAGCTCGAGATCCGCCGCTTGCACCGCCAGTTGGGTCTGACCGTGGTATTCGTCACCCATGACCAGGCCGAGGCGTTGACCTTGTCCGATCGCGTCGCGGTATTCAACGATGGCGTGATCCAGCAGATCGATACTCCGAAAGCGCTGTACGAGCACCCCGGCAATTCTTTCGTCGCCCATTTCATCGGTGAAAACAACGCACTGCCCGGCACGGTCATTTCCGTGTCAGGGCCGGAGTGCCGGGTGCGCCTGGCCGATGGTTCCGAGGTCGGCGCCCGCGCCACGACGGCCTTGCCGGTGGGGGCATCGACCTCGTTGTCGATTCGACCGGAACGTGTCGGGCTCGACAAGCCATCTGCGAACAGTCTTCCCGGTCGCATCGAGGAACTGATCTACCTGGGCGATCACGTGCGGGTCAGGCTCAACGTCGCCGGCCAGAAAGAGTTCACCGCGAAAATCCCCATCGCCGAAATGCAGGACGGTTGGTCCACCGGCATTTCGCTCCCTGTCAGTTGGTTCAGCCACGACGCCAGCGCGCTGGATCCCCTGGTCGTTCATTAACGTCGGTCCTTCATTGAAAAGCATTGCCCCAAAACACTGCAGAGGAGCGTTTCCATGTTCAAGAAAATAGCGGTATTGGTGCTGATGGCTGGCGTGGCGAGCCAGGTACAGGCCCAGCAACTGACGGTGGTGTCCTTCGGCGGACTCAACAAGCAGGCCCAGGAGAAGGCGTTCTACCAACCCTTCTCCAAAGCGAACAAAGTCGATATCGAGGCCGGTGAGTTCAACGGTGAAATGGCCAAGATCAAGGCCATGGTGGAAACCGGACAGGTGGGCTGGGATGTCGTCGAAGTCGAAAGTCCCGAGTTGGTGCGCGGCTGTAGCGAAGGCCTTTTCGAACCGCTGGACTGGTCCAGGCTGGGCGATAAGAAACAGTTTGTCGATTCGGCGGTGAACGAGTGCGGAGCGGGGATTTTCATCTGGTCCACGGTACTGGCCTACGATGCGAAAAAACTGGCCAGGGCCCCCACGGGCTGGGCGGATTTCTGGGATGTGAAAACCTGGCCGGGCAAGCGCGCCCTGCGTAAATCCGCGAAGTTCACCCTGGAAATCGCCTTGCTTGCCGACGGGGTGTCGCCGGGGCAGTTGTACAACGTGCTGGCGACTCCGGAAGGTGTCGACCGGGCGTTCAAGAAGCTCGATCAGATCAAGCCGAATATCCAGTGGTGGGAAGCCGGCGCGCAACCCATGCAATGGCTGGTTTCCGGCGATGTGGTCATGACCTCGGCCTACAACGGACGAGTGACTGCGGCGCAGAAGGAAGGCCACCCGTTCTCGATCGTCTGGAATGGCAGTCTTTACGATCTCGACAGCTGGGCGATCGTCAAGGGTTCGAAGAACAAGGCCCTGGCCGAGCAATTCATTGCCTTTGCCGGCCGTCCCGAGAACCAGAAGGTATTCGCCGAGACCATCCCCTACGGCCCGACGAACACCTTGGCCATCGCGCAGATTGACGCCAAGGTCCGCCCCGATCTGCCAACCGCCCCGGAAAACCTCAAGGGTGCGCGAGGTGTGGATACCGAGTTCTGGATCGAGCACGGTGAAGAGTTGGAGCAACGCTTCAACGCCTGGGCGGCGAACTAATCAGTATCTACCGGCTTCGGTTTGCCTGAAGCCGGTTCAGCCTCACATCTGGAGACCAGCATGTCAGAAGTCAGCCTGACGGCTATCGATCACCCCACTGAAAAGTCCTCCTCGCTCAAGCAGCGGTTGCTGCATGCCGAAAGTGCTTATCGCAAACGCTCGATCCTGTTGATCGCCCCCCTGCTGCTTTTTCTACTGATCAGCTTCGTTTTTCCCATTGGCAACATCCTTTGGAAGAGCCTGGATAATCCTGAGGTCGGCAAGGCCCTGCCGAATACGCTTCAGGCATTGCAACACTGGGATGGCAAGGGACTGCCGGAAGAGAAGGTCTTCGCCGCCTTGCTCGGTGATCTGGCCGAAGCCAGGGCCCAGGGTCAGATCCCCGGCCTGACCAAGCGGCTCGGGTATGAGGACGGCCGGTATCGGACCCTGCTCTCGTTGACGTTGCGCAAGTTGCCCGATCCCGGCGCCGAGTCCATCAGCCGGGCCTTGATCGCGCAATCGACGATGTGGGCAGAGCCCGGCACCTGGCGCAGTATCCAGCGTGCGGGGCGGCCGCTGACCGCTTACTACCTGTTGGCGGCATTCGACCGCCAGGTGGATGTCCAGACCGGCAATATTGTCGAGTTGCCGAAAGGGCAGGCGCTGTACCTGTCGGTGCTCTTGCGCACATTGTGGATGGCCAGCATCGTCACGCTGTTCTGTGTCTTGCTGGGCTATCCGGTGGCGTACTGGCTGGCCAGGCAGCCGAGCAGTCGCGCCAACCTGCTGCTGATCATGGTGTTGCTGCCGTTCTGGACCTCGTTGCTTGTGCGTACCGCGGGCTGGATCGTCCTGTTGCAGAACGGCGGGTTGATCAATAGCTCGCTGATCGGCCTCGGGTTGATCGAGCAGCCACTGCAACTGGTGTTCAACCGGGTCGGCGTGTACATCTCGATGACCCACATTCTCCTGCCGTTCGTGATCCTGCCGTTGTACGCGGTGATGAAGGGCATCTCGCCCAACTATGTGCGCGCGGCCGTTTCCCTGGGCGCCCATCCCTTCCGGGCGTTCTGGTCGGTGTACGTGCCGCAGACGTTTGCCGGGGTCACCGCGGGGGCGCTGCTGGTGTTCATCATGGCGATCGGTTACTACATCACGCCGGCGTTGCTGGGTGGTCCAGGCGATCAGATGCTCAGCTATTTCGTCGCGTTCTACACCAATACGACGATCAACTGGGGCATGGCGGCGGCACTGGGGAGCCAGTTGCTGATCATCGTCCTGCTGCTCTATTGGGTGTATTCGCGCATCACTCGTCCAGCCAACCCCGCCCAGCGTGCATGAGGTGTTTGATGAACCATCATTCCACATTGATCGAGCGCCTCTGGGCGCCGGTCTTCAGCCTGTTCAGTTTCAGCTTGCTGATCTTCCTGGTAGTACCGATCCTGGTGATCGTGCCGCTGTCCTTCAACGAGGGCTCGTTCCTCAGTTACCCGTTGAGCGGGTTTTCCCTGCGCTGGTACCAGGAGTTCCTCGGTTCCCAGGAGTGGATGCGGGCACTGCGCAACAGCCTGGTGATCGCGCCGGCCGCGACCTTGCTGGCGACCGCGCTGGGAACCCTGGCGGCGGTCGGGCTGGCGCGGGGGGAGTTCCGCGGCAAGGGCCTGATCATGGCGATTCTGATTTCGCCGATGATCGCGCCCGTGGTGATCATCGCTGTCGCGCTGTATTTCTTTTTTGCCCAGCTGAATCTTCTCAACAGCTACCTGGGACTGGTGCTGGCCCATGCTGCGCTCGGCGTGCCATTCGTGGTGATAACGGTCGCCGCGACGTTGCAGGGTTACGACCGCAACTTTTCCCGTGCCGCCGCCAGCCTGGGGGCGACTCCCTTCATGGCGTTTCGCAAGGTGATGCTGCCGCTGATCGCACCCGGGGTGATCAGTGGCGCCTTGTTCGCGTTCGCCACTTCCTTCGATGAGGTGGTGGTTACGCTGTTCCTGGCGAGCCCCGCGCAGCGCACCCTGCCGATGCAGATGTTCGGCGGCATTCGCGAGAACCTCAATCCGACGATTGCGGCGGCAGCGACCTTGATGGTGGTGGCTTCCGCGATCCTGCTACTGCTGATGGAGTGGTTGCGTCGGCGCAATGAAAGGCTGCGTGGGACCCGTGTCATCTGAGTGTTTGCCAGCGCTGGATTGCTGCAATAAAAAAAGGCCTGGTTCACACCAGGCCTTTTTGCTTGCCGCGTTCTGTCAGCCGTTGACCCACTTGCTGGTGTCGTCCAGGGCCATGCCGAATCGATCGAGCAGCGACCGGACTTCGCTTTCCGAGATGATCAGGGGAGGGCAGAAGGCGATGGCATCGCCCATGTTGCGGGTGATCATGCCGTGCTCCTGGGCACGTCCCGCGAGGAAGCGCCCGAGCGTCCCTGGCGTTTCCAAGGGGGCCTTGGTGGCGCGATCGGCGACCAGCTCGACAGCGGCAATCAGGCCGGCACCACGCACTTCACCCACCAGTGGGTGATCGCTGAAATCCTGCAGGCCGCGACGCAGGATTTCGCCCATGTGCGCGGCCCGGGCAACGAGGTCTTCCTCATCGATGATCTTCAGGTTTTCCAGCGCGACGGCGGCCGCGACCGGATGGCCGCCGCCGGTAAAGCCATGTCCCAGGGCGCCGAAGGCCTTGGTCTGGTCGGCGATGCCCTGGTAGACCCGATCGTTGATCAGGATGGCCGAGATCGGCTGGTAGGACGAAGAGAGCTGCTTGGACAGAATCATGATGTCCGGCTTGATGTCGTAGGTCTGGCTGCCGAACATGTTCCCGGTACGCCCAAACCCGCAAATCACCTCGTCCGCGACGACCAGGATGTCGTGCTTGCGGCACACCTTCTGGATTTTCTCCCAGTAGGTACGCGGCGGCACGATCACGCCGCCCGCGCCCATCAATGGCTCGCCGACGAAAGCAGCAATGGTTTCCGGGCCTTCGTGGACGATCAAGGCATCGAGTTCGGCCGCCAGGCGATCGGCAAACTGCTCTTCGGTTTCACCCGGCAGGGCGTTGCGGTAATGGTGTGGATTGCCCACATGCAGGAAACCCGGGAGCGGCACATCGAAGCCGCGCTGGTTGGCCGGCAGGCCGGTCAGGCTGGCGCTGGCCAGGGTAATGCCGTGATAGCCGCCGATGCGGCTGATGAATTTCTTGCGCGCCGGCTTGCCCTGGGCGTTGTTGAGGTACCAGACCAGCTTGATCACGGTGTCGTTGGCTTCCGAGCCGGAGTTGGTGAAGAACACCTTGCTCATCGGCACCGGTGCCATGTCGATCAGTTTTTCGGCCAGCTGGATGCTCGGCGAGTGCGACTTGTGGCCGAACAGGTGATAGAACGGCAGCGTCGACATCTGCTTTTCGGCAGCGGCGACCAGGCGCTTGTTGCTGAAGCCCAGCGCCGCGCTCCAAAGCCCCGCCATGGCCTCGATGTACGGCTTGCCGTCCTCGTCAAAGACGAAAACCCCTTCACCTCTCTCAATGATCAGCGGGCCGACTTCCTGGTGGGCGCGGGCATTGGTGTAGGGGTGCAGGTGGTGGAGCATATCTTTCTGGGCCAGGGTGGAGCGTGTCTTGTTCATGGTCTTCTCGCTGGTTGGGGGAACGACACATGAATCATAATGCATGATGCATCATGTTGTGTAGCTGGTTTTTTCTCCCTGAAACCGCGATGATGTGGCTTGCTGCGGTCAGGTTGTCCCCAACCTGCCAGATAGAGCCTTCCTTCACTCGGATCTGATATGAGCTACCCAATCGGCGAAATTAAACACGCGTATCTAGGCACCAGCGTTTATTCCTCGCTGCGAGAAGCATTGGTCACCGGTAGGCTCAAGCCAGACGACAAACTGCGGATTCGAGACCTGGCCACCCAGTTGGGTACCAGCGTTACGCCAGTGCGCGACGCCATCCTGCAACTCGCCAAGGAACAGGCGCTGGTCATGCGGACCCCGAAAGACATCCGCGTGCCTTCCCTGACGCGCCAGCAATACCTGGAAATCCGCTCGGTGCGCCTGGCCCTGGAAGGGCTGGCCGCGGAAGCGGCTGCCGCGATGGTCACCGATGAAGACCTGCAGCGGATCGAAGACAACATCCGGGCAAATGTCGACGCCATCCAGCGCGAGGACATGGCCGAGGCGCTGAAGCTCAACCAGGCGTTTCACTTCTTCTTTGCCGACATCGCCCAGATGCCGCTGCTGCGCGGCTTTCTCGACAGCCTGTGGATGCGCACGGGCCCGCTGCTGGCCCTGGCCTACGATCACTTTTCGGAGCGGGTCGCGATCGAACACCACTGGGAGGTGCTGGCGGCGCTCAAGGTGCGCAATGGCGCTGCCGCCAGACAGGCCATTTGCACGGATATTCTCGACGGCAACGAGATGATGCTCGAATTTATCGAGTCGCAGGTGTGAAGCGAAAAGATCGTGAATCGCTACCGAGGGTGGCTTTAGGACCGTAGGCCGGGCACCAGGTCATCACGGCTGCTGCCGCCATTTCCATTCGTAGCATCCCCCCGATAACGCCCACCCTCCAGCCGTCCCCGCCAAAACCACTTCCCATAATGTGGCATCCGGTAACGACTCGCACCGTCCGGGTGCGATTGTTGGTCCGAAAATCGGCATTTTCCAGACAATAAAATTCAAACGAAGACGATAAATCGTATCGTGGCACGATATTGGCTTATTGGTTAAATCATGATTGTTGAACAATCGTGAATTCCATCTGGCTGTACCCACCGAGGATACGAACATGCAAAAAGCACTGACCGGCAAGAAAACCACGCGCCACCTGGTGGGGGCGCTGGCCCTGGCTTGCGTGGCCCCGCTGCTGTCCGCGGCGGAAATCAAGGGCACGCTCAAGCAGGGCGAGCTGTCGGTCGGTTCCGACCTGACCTATCCGCCCTATACCTACCTCGAGCAAAAGCAGCCCGCCGGTTTCGACCCCGAGTTCATGCAGTTGATGGGCAAGCAACTGGGGGTGACGCCGCGTTTTCTCGATACCCGTTTCGCCAACCTGATCCTCGGCGTCAATGCCCAGCGTTTCGACGTGGTCGCCTCGGCGCT
Organism: Pseudomonas sp. Mn2068; assembly: GCF_049319725.1. Classification (NCBI taxonomy): domain Bacteria; kingdom Pseudomonadati; phylum Pseudomonadota; class Gammaproteobacteria; order Pseudomonadales; family Pseudomonadaceae; genus Pseudomonas; species Pseudomonas sp. Mn2068. Next base: position 285,180 of record NZ_JBMOUG010000002.1, read on the forward strand.
GTACGTCACCCCGGAGCGCGCCAGGCAGGTGGATTTTCTCAGTTACCTGAAGACCGGCTCTTCATTGATGGTGCTCACCGCCAGCGACTTCCGCCCGCAACGTCCGGAAGATCTCTGCGGCAAGCGCGTGGGCTCGATCAAGGGCGCGTCCTGGGTGCCCAAGCTCGCCAAGGTTTCCGCCGAGTACTGCCTGCCCGCGGGCAAGCCGGCCATCGACTCGCGTGAATTCCCGACCTCGCCGGAAGTGGCCCAGGCCCTGCTGGCCAAGGCGGTCGACGTGCAGATGGAAGACCCCGCGGTCGCCAAGATCACCGTGCAGAAGCTGCAGGGCAAGACGGTGATCAGTTCCAGCGAACTGATCTATCCGGTGGTCATCGGCCTGGCCGTGCGCAAGGACAATCCGGCGCTGCTGCAGGAACTGACCACGGCCCTCGCGCAGATCCGGCAGAACGGCAGCTACGGCCAGTTGCTGGCCCGCTACAACCTGGACGAACCGACTGCCGGGGAAATCAGCGCGGCGCTGGGCACCCCGGCGCCTTGAGACAGGGCGCCGAGAGCAAACGGTAGCGGATTCATCGATGCTTTCCCGCTTGTGGAAAGCTCACGGTAACGCGGAGTAAGTACATGCAATTCGATTGGCACTACACCTTGGGTCTGTTGTGGAGCGGCGACTTCTGGCGCGCGGTGGCGACCGTGGTCGAGCTGAGCCTGGAAACCTGGTTGCTGGGTATCGTCCTCGGCTTTTTCCTGGCCCTGGCCCGACAGTCGCAACGACGTTTGCTGCGGGATGCGGCCGGGCTGTACATCTGGTTTTTCCGCAGCCTGCCGCTGCTGGTCCTGCTGATCTTCGTCTACAACCTGCCCCAGGTGTTCCCGTCCACCAGCGTGCTGCTGTCCAACCCGTATTCGGCGGGCCTGATCGCCCTGGTCCTCAGCGAGGCGGCGTATATCGCCGAGATCCATCGCGGCGGCCTGCTGGCCGTGGCCAAGGGGCAACTGGAAGCGGGCAAGGCCCTGGGCGTCGGCTATCGTGGTGTACAGCGGCTGATCGTGGTGCCCCAGGCGCTGCGGGTCGCTTTGCCGACACTGGCGAACGAGTACATCACCATCGTCAAGCTGACGTCGTTGGTCTCGGTGATTTCCCTGTCGGAAATCCTCCTGGTGGGACAACAGCTCTATACCCAGAACTTCCTGGTCATGGAGACCATGTTCGCCGTGGCCTTCTACTACGTGCTGATCGTCACGGTGTTCAGTCGCCTGCTGCGGGTGCTGGAGAACCATCTGGACGTGACCCGGCGCAAACCGAAGGGCCTCGCGCCGGCCGAACTCGGGCAGGTGGCGACAGGACGTGCCAGCGACCAGGCCGGGCGGGGTGAGTTTGCCCTGCAGGCGCGGGGCGTACGCAAGTCCTATGGCGAACTGGAAGTGCTCAAGGGGGTCGAGCTGAATGTGCGCTGGGGCGAGGTGGTGTCGATCATCGGGCCGTCGGGCTCGGGCAAGACTACGCTGATCCGGACCATGAACGGCCTGGAAAGCCTGGACCGTGGCGAGATCATCCTGCAGGGCCAGCCCTTTCTGCGGGGTACCAAGGAGGCGCAGGGCGCCCTGGGTGACAAGGTGCATATGCGCGGCATCGTCCATGTCGGCATGGTCTTCCAGGGCTTCAACCTGTTCCCGCACAAGACCGCGCTGGAGAACGTCATGCTCGCGCCGGTCTATCACGCCCATGGCGGCGGCGATGAGCTGCGCCTGTTGAGCCTGGCGCTGTTGCGCAAGGTGGGCATGCTCGAGCATGCCGGCAAGTACCCGCACCAGCTTTCCGGTGGCCAGCAGCAGCGCGTGGCGATTGCCCGGGCATTGGCCATGCGACCTTCGGTCATGCTCTTCGACGAGCCGACGTCGGCCCTGGATCCCGAGCTGGTCGGCGATGTCCTGGCGGTGATCGAGGACCTGGCCCGCGAAGGCATGACGATGGTGATCGTGACCCATGAAATGAACTTCGCCTTCAAGCTGTCGGACCGGGTGGTGTTCATGGAGGCGGGGGAGATCATCCAGAACGCCCCGCCGCGGGAAATGCTGGAACAGCGCAGCGAGCGCATGACCAGGTTCCTCAAAGACGTACAACTGGCGTGAGCCGAGGGAGTGCAACCGTGAGTCAATCCAAGGAAAAAAGCCTGTCGCTGCCGGACCAGGTCGCCATCGAGCTGCGCGAGGACATCATCGGCGGGCGCCTGTTGCCGGGCATGCCGCTGGTGGAAAGCGAGCTGGTCAATGCCTACAACGCTTCGCGCAACACGGTACGCGAGGCCCTGCACCAGCTGGGCCGCGAAGGCCTGACCAGCTATGTGCGCAACAAGGGCGTGATGGTGCGCCGGCTGGGTGTCGACGAAGTGCGCGATATCTTCAAGGTTCGCCGCACCCTCGAACTGCAGGCCATCGCCATGAGCAAGCCGCTGCGCGAGTACCAGTCCGACCTGATGCTCGAGGCCATCGAGGCCGCCCAACTGGCCCAGGACCGCGAGAACTGGCAGGCCTTCGGTACCCACAGCCTGCGCTTCCACCAGCATATCGTCGGGCTGATGCGCAGCCCGTTGTTCGATGAATTCTTCACCCATGTGGCGGCCCAGATGCGCCTGGTGTTTTCCAACGCGCCCAGCGAGGAAACCTTCCAGAAACCCTGGCTGGAACGCGACCGGCATATTCACGACCTGCTGGGCGACGGTCGCAAGAAGGAGGCCGAAGAAGCCATGAGCAGCTACCTCAACGATTCCGAACTGGTGCTGCTGGACATCCTCAGCAGCATCCCCAAACACTGAAGAGAGGAACCACCATGTACAAGGATTATCCAGCGGCCTACCAGGTCAGCAAAGGCGCCGCCCTGCAGGTCGACAAGGCGTTCTACGACCGCGTTCGTGACAACCGGGAAGGGCGCACGCTGATCGAGCAGTTCGAAGTGCCGATCCGCACCGGTCGTGCCTGGAAGGTCAAGGCCGGTGATGTGTTTCGCGTGACGACCCCGGTCGGCCCGCAGGTCGGCGACTTCAACGTATGGAGCGCCAACGACCCCCGCGAGCGCATGTGGGCCGCCCGTACCCGCCAGTTGCAGGGCGCCCACGTCACCACCTACGACCGCTTGTGGTCGAACCTGCCGTTCCTGCGGCCGATGGTCACCATCACCGATGACAGCCTGGCCGGCTACGGCATCGACGAGCATGGCGGTCGCCTGCACGACCTGCTGGGCACCCGCTGCGATCCCTACGTGAACAAGATGCTCACCGGCGAGGACTTCCATCACCATTGCCATTCCAACCTGACCCGCGCCGTGTTGCCCCATGGCCTGACCGAGTTCGACGTGCATGACGTGCTGAACATCTTCCAGTGCACCGGCCTCAATCACGATGACATGTACTTCATGAAAGCCTGCCCGGCCAAGCAGGGCGACTACCTGGAATTCTTCGCCGAAATCGATCTGCTGTGCGCGCTGTCCACCTGCCCCGGGGGCGACCTGTCGTTGCCGATGTGGGGCCCCGACGCCGAGGATCCGTTGAAGGTCTGCCGTCCGCTGGGCGTGGAAATCTATCGTCTCGACGAATCGTTGCTGGAGGGTTGGAAACAACCCGAGCGCGCCAGCTACAACGGCAACCACGGCCTGCTGATCCCCAAGGCCGATTGGGAAAAGTAACGGCGGGGCCTGTCTCCACCCGGGGCTCACCGGCCCCGGGGGTTTTGCAGTTTGGCTGTACAGCCAGGAATCCATAACAATGACGATACCCTTACTGAATTGCGATATCGGTGAAAGCTTCGGTGCCTGGACCACGGGCTGCGACGCCGACATCATGCCCTTTATCGATTGCGCCAACATTGCCTGTGGTTTCCACGCCTCCGACCCCAGCACCATGCGCAAGACCGTGACCTTGGCGCTGGCCCACGAAGTGCGTATCGGTGCCCATCCGGCCTACCCGGACCTGGTGGGTTTCGGCCGCCGCTCCATGAACTGCTCGCCGCAGGAAGTCGAAGACCTGATGCTCTACCAGATCGGCGCACTGGACGGCATTTGTCGCGCCCAGGGGGGCCGGGTGCAGTACGTCAAGCCGCACGGCGCGCTGTACAACGACATGATGCGCGATGCCCGGCAACTGCGTGCGGTGTTCAAGGCCGTGGCCGCCTATGAGGGCGAATTGCGGTTGATGCTGATGGCCCAGCGTGACAACGGCACCGCCCTGGCCCTGAGCGCGGAATACGGTGTCCCGCTGTGGTTCGAGGCCTTTGCCGATCGCGCCTACGATCCGAGCGGGCACCTGGTTTCCCGGAGCGTGCGCGGTGCGGTTCATCATGACCCCGACACGGTGATCAACCAGGCCGTGACCCTGGCCCGTGGCGAAGACCTGATCGCCAGCGACGGCAGTGCCCTGAGCCTGCGGGTCGATACGATCTGCGTGCATGGCGACAACGACAGTTCGATCGCCGCCGTGCAGCGTATTCGCGTGGCTCTCGGGGAGTTGCGGCCGGTATGAGGATTCGCATCGAAATCGTTGCCATCGACTGCCTGATGGTCCGCCTGTTCGACGCCATCGACGAGGCGAACATGCCGTGGATGCTGGCGGCCTCGCGGCGTCTGCGCGAGCGCTTCGGCCTCGGTCTGATTGACCTGGTACCGTCCTACACCACGCTGCTGGTGCACTACGACCTGCGCCGGCTGCTGGCGGCGCAGGCCCGGCAGTTGATCGCCGAAGCGCTCGACGGTTTGCAACCGGATACCGGCGGCAGTGGTCGCAGCCACCGCCTGCCGACCTGGTACGACCCCAGGGTGGGGCCTGAGCTCAAGCGGTTGGCGCAGCGCAGCGGATTGTCCGTCGCCGAGGTGATCGAGCGTCACAGCCGCCATGAGTACCAGGTGTTTGCCTTGGGTTTTGTCCCTGGTTTTGCCTTTATGGGCCTGGTCGAGGAAAGCCTCGCCAGCCCGCGACTGAACACACCGCGCAAGCGCGTGGCGGCCGGCAGCGTCGGTATCGCCGAGCGCCAGACCGCGGCCTACCCGCAGGCCTCTCCTGGTGGCTGGAACCTGATCGGACGTACACCGGTAAAACTGTTCGACCACTCGCTGGAGGGCTACAGCCTGCTGCAACCCGGCGACCGGGTACGCTTCGAAGCTGTCTGCCATGACGAGTTCATCCGCCTGGGTGGCGACGACACACCGCTGGAGGCATTGCCATGAGTGGCTTGCGGGTAGAACGCAGTACCCCCCTGGTGCTGTTGCAGGACGCTGGCCGCTTCGGCATTCGCCAGCTTGGCGTGACCCAGGGCGGCGCCACCGATTGGATCTCGATGTCCTGGGCCAACTGGTTGCTGGGCAATCCGCTGGAGGCGGCGGTGATCGAGATCACCCTCGGCGGCCTGGAACTGATCGCCGGGGAGGATGTATGCCTGGCCCTGGCGGGGGCCGACCTCGATGCCAGTCTCGACGGCCAGCCGTTGCAACCCTGGCGAAGTTTCCTCGTGCGCCGTGGCCAGCGGTTGATCTTCAGCCAGCCGATCCGGGGTGCACGCGCCTACCTGGCGGCACCGGGTGGTTTCGATGCAGCGCCTGTCATGGGCAGCAAGGCCACCGTCTGCCGGGAAGGCCTGGGTGGTCTCGACGGCTCGGGGTTGGCGCTGGCGGCGGGGGATCGGCTGGCCTGGTCCGGCACTTCGCCGCAGCCTCGGCAACTGGAGGCGCATCGAATCCCCGACCTGGGCTCGTCCAGGCCGCTGGAAACCGTGCTGGGCGCGCAGATCGCTGACTTCGCCGGGCAGAGTCTGTTCGATGCCTTCAACAGCGTCTGGCAGGTCGATTCGAGGGCTGACCGCATGGGCGTGCGCCTGCTCGGTCCGAGCTTGCATTACCAGGGCAAGGCGCTGATCTCCGAGGGCATTCCGCTGGGGGCTATCCAGGTGCCGCCAGATGGCCAGCCGATCATCCTGCTCAACGATCGCCAGACCATCGGCGGCTACCCGCGCCTGGGGGCCCTGACTCCGCGCTCGCTGGCCCGCCTGGCGCAGTGCCTGCCGGGTGACAACCTGCGTCTGTCGCCGGTGGTCCAGGAGGTTGCGCAGGAGCAGCACCTGCGCCTCCTCGCGCAATGGCATTGACGCAAGCGCCGGCAACCACGTGCGTTTTTCGGGCGTGGTTGCGGCGCACCTTCATGCCGTTTTCCGCAGCCGTTCCAGGAAGTGTTCCCAGACCTGGGGGTTGAGCAGGTGAGGCGGGCGCTCGCCACGGAGCAGGGCCTGGATCTGTTGGGCGGAAGAACGGGCGACGTTGCGCCGGCCACCCACGCTGACGCCGGCGGTGTGGTAGGTGGCGATCACGTTTTCCAGCGCCAGCAATGGCGCGCCGTGGGGTGGCGGTTCCACGGCCCAGACATCCAGTCCGGCACCGGACAGATGGCGGTCTTTCAGCGCTTCATACAGTGCCGCCTCATCGTGGATTCCGCCGCGGGCGGTGCTGATGAACACCGCTCCCGGCTTCATCGCGGCGAACTGTCTTTCGCCCATGAGATGACGGGTTGATGCGTTGAGCGGGCAGTGCAGCGAGACGTAATCCGACGCGGCCAGCAGTTGCTCGAGCGTCGCCGGTTGCGCCCCGCGTTGGCGAAGAGTGTCCTCGTCCAGGTGCGGATCATAGGCCAGCACCTGCATGCCGAAGCCTCGGGCCACCCTGGCGGTGCGCTCGCCAATCACGCCAAGGCCGATGATGCCCAGGGTCGCCCCATGGATTTCCTCGCCCATCAGTTCTTCGCGGGCGAAACCACTGTCTGTCCGCAGTCGTCGGTTGGCGGGGATGATCCGCTTGGCCAGGGCCAGGATCAGGCCGAAGGTATGTTCGGCCACTGAGTTCGCGTTGGCCCCGGCCTGGTTGACCACGGCGATGCCGGCGCGGGTGCAGGCGTCGACATCGACGGTGTCGTAGCCCGCGCCGCCGCTGGAGACGCAGAGCAGGTCTGGGCAGTGCTCTATCAGGGCGGCGTCGGCGAACCACTGGCGTGGCAGTTCATCCTTGGCCGCGCTGACGTGGTAGGCCGCCGAGCGGGCCAGGCCTGCCCAGACGCCATCTTCGTCCGCGCGCGCCAGGCATTGCAGGCGCAATGCCGGGGTTGCCCGGATCAGTTCGTCGAAGATCGGATTGATCCACAGGTCCAGGCGGCTGACAATTTTGCTCGGTGAGCTGGACATACTCGGTCCTTTATCGGGGAGGGCCATGATTCAAAAGACCTGATGCAAAGCCCTGATGCACAGGGCTTGCTCAAGGGCTTGCTCAAGGGCGTGACAGGGCCGGTTGACGGTCCGTTATCACTTGGTCCGCCGCCGCGGCGATCGCGCTTTTCGGCCGCGGCTCGACCATGGTCAGCAGGATGATGAAGGTCAGCAGGGAACAGGCACCGAGGAAGGCGAAGACCAGGTTCCAGCTGTAGGCATCGAGCAGCACGCCGACGACAAACGGGGCGAAGGCACCGCCCAGCGAACCGCCGGTATTGACGATGGACGCGGCGAACGGGACCTTGTCCTTGACCGCCAGGCCCATGGGGTAGACCAGGAATGTCGAATAGCCGATGTTGAGCAGAATGCCGGTCAGCAGGAAGATGCCGGCCAGCAGCGCCGGATCGTCCGGCGAGTTCAGCAGCACGACCATCATCACGAGGGTCGCCAGGGCGGTGATCAGCATGGCCGGCTTGCGACGGCGGTCGAAGACCTTGTCCGAAAGCCAGCCGCCCAGCAGATTGCCGATGATCGCACCGACCCAGGGGAAGGCCGCCACGGCCCCCATCTTCAGGACGGAGTAATGCTTGACCGAGACCAGATACGTCGGCACCCAGGTCATGATGGTGTAGGTGATGCCCACCATGAGGAAGTAACCCAGCGCGCAGGCCCAGACGTTCCATGACCTGAGGATACTGGCGTTGTCCGGCAGCAGGTCCATTTCACGGCTGCGGATAAAACGGTCCAGCCAGCTGTGGCGGGGCGCCAGGGTGGTCGCGGGCCTGGCTTGAGGCGTATCGGTTTCCTGGATGTAGCGCTTTTCGGCTTCCGAGCAGTGTTTGCTCTGGGACGGATCATCCTTGACATAGAACCACCAGAGCGCCGCGATCAGCAGGCCCGGGAAGGCAAAGAGGTAGAACACTTCCCGCCAGCCATACAGGCTGACGATCAACGCGCACAGCGGCGGGACAAAGGCGGGGGCAAACTTGATCGACGACATGAAGATGCCGGTCGCCAACCCTTTTTCCCGTGACGGGAACCAGCGATTGATGATCGAGACGATGCCGATATTGATCGGGCCCTCGGCCGCGCCCAGCAAGGCCCGGGCGAACTTCAATTGCAGCACGCTGCTGGTCATGCCGATCAATAACGTCGATAACGAAGTGAGGACCAGGGAGGCGGTCAGGAGATTGCGAATGCCGAAGCGACTGAACAAGTAACCGGCGGGAATCTGCACCACGGCATAAGTGAGATAGAACAGGCTGGCCAGCGCACCGATATCGGTATTGCTGAGACTATATTCCTGCTTGATGAAGGGCACTACGACCCCGATATTGGCCCGGTCCGCACCGGCGATCATATAAGCGAGGAAAAACAATATGGCGACTATCCAGCGGAAGCCGCCTCTCTTGGGAGGAGTAATACGAGATGCTGGCGAATTCATCGAATGACCTGGTATTTTTCTTATTTGGAAAATAAATACTAGGGTCAGCCGGGGAATATCTTTAGCGATATTTAGGACTCGAATACCATCACTTTTTTTCCGATAACGGCATGGAAAGTTTCATCCGCGGTGTGATCAGCGGGCAATCAGCAGTTTGGAAAAATCACACAGTTGCTGCGCCATCTCGGCGATCTCGGCACTCACCCCCACCCAGCGATCCGCCCGGTGCAAGGTGATGTAGGGGGCGTCCGGGAGAGCGGGCTCGCACTGCAGCTCGCACAGGTCGCCACGGTCGAGCAGGTGGGCCAGGCAATCCCTGGGCAGATAGGCGATACCAAGACCGGAAGTCGTCAGGCCGACCTGGGCGAGCAGGTTGTTGACGTTGATGGTGCGCGCGAAATCCACGCCCTGCGTGGCAAACCATCGTTGGTAGTGCAGGCCCGCCCCGGAAGACGTGCCCTGGGTCAGCAGCTTCTGGTCCGCCAGTTCCGCCAGGGACCAGACGCGGTTGCTATCGAGCAGTCGCGGCGAGCACATCCACACATTCCTGACGCTCTGCAATTCGAGACTGACAAAGCGCGGGTCGGCGTAGACCGCCGGTGCGACGATCAGGTCCAGCTGGTCCTGTTCGAGCTGGCGAAACAAACCCGAGCCGACATCCACCGAGGGCTCCAGCTGCAACCTCGGGTAGACGGCATTGACGCGTTCCACCAGCGCGGGCAGCCAGGTCATTGCCGTCAGTTCGGTGACTCCCAGGCGAAAGCGGCCCACCAGCGCCGATTTGTCGCTGACCTCGCCGAGCATCTGGTCGCGCCGCATCAGCAGGTCGCTGGCGTGGGCCAGTAAAAGAGCGCCCTTTGGGGTCAGGCGCGAAGTACGCCGCGTGCGGTCGAACATGGCGACATTGAAGGTTTCTTCCAGCTCGGCGATACGCTTGGAAATCGCCGACTGGGACATGTGCAGTTTGTCTGCGGCAGCTTCGAAACTGCCGAGCTGGGATATCCAATAGAGGGCTTCCAGCTGCTTGAACGTGACCATCGACATAACCTTGTGATTACTAAAAGAGATGATAAATCATATATAAATATCGCTAAAAGTATGATTTGAGACTCACTACTATCGGTTTGTCGTGATAACAAACCCAATAAGTAGGGCATCTTATGTTACTTCCAGGCACCCGTATCAACCCCTCGGTTGCGACCGCTTCCAATTCCCTGATCGAAGCCTTTGCATCCGTGGTGACACCTCATATCAGCGATAACCTGGGCCGGCATATCGGTGCCCGCGGCCTGACGCGTTATAACCGCACGGGCAAGTTGGTGGGTACGGCGCTGACGGTCAAGACCCGTCCGGGCGACAACCTGTATATCTACAAGGCCCTGATGATGTTGAAGCCGGGCCATGTCCTGGTGATTGATGGCCAGGGCGATACCAACAATGCGGTCATCGGTGAGCTGATCAAGTTGTATGCCCTGCAACGCGGCTGTGTCGGCTTTGTCGTCGACGGTGCCATCCGTGACGTGGCGAGCTTCGAGAACACCCCCTGCTATGCCAGGGCCGTGGTGCACTGCGGGCCGTACAAGACCGGGCCGGGCGAGATCAACGTGCCGGTGTCCATCGGCGGGATGGTGATCAATCCGGGAGATATCGTGGTCGGCGACGAGGACGGACTGGTTGCCTTTTCCCGGGACGCGGCCGAGGAAGTCCTGGCCAAGGCCCGCGAACACGAAGCCCACGAAGAGCGGGTGAAGGCCGAGATCGCCACCCACGCGGTCGAGCAATCGTGGATCACCAACGCCCTTGTCAAAGCCGGCCTGATGTGAGAACAACCATGAGCACAGCACTGCTTTCCCGGCGGGTCCTGAGCATCGCGCCCTCGCCCAGTATCGCGGCCAACGCCCTGGTGGCGACATTGCGGGCGCAAGGCCGGGACATCGTCAATTTCACCGTGGGCGAGCCTGACCTCGCCACCTCGGCGCACATCGTCGAGGCGGCCCGGGCAGCGATGCTGGCGGGGGAAACCCACTACACCAATACCCTCGGCACGCCCGCGCTGCGCAAGGCCATCGTGACCAAGCTGCAGCGTGACAACGGCCTCGAATACACGGTCGATCAGGTCGTCGCGGCCGCCGGTGGCAAGCAGATCATTTTCGAAGCGCTGGCGGCGACGCTCAATCCCGAAGACGAAGTCATTGTTCATACGCCCTATTGGGTGTCGTACCCGGATATCACCAAGCTCAACGGGGGAACCCCGGTTGTCGTCGTCGGGCATGAAGGCAACGGCTTCAAGCTGACGCCGGAGGAGCTGGAAACCGCCATCACCGCGCGGACGAAGTGGCTGATCCTCAACTCCCCGAACAACCCCAGTGGCGCGGTGTATTCCCTGCAAGAGTTGCAGGCGCTGGCCCAGGTGTTGCGCAAGCACCCCCACGTACTGGTCATGGCCGATGAGATCTACGAACACTTCGTCTACACCGAGGGTGGGCATGTCTCTTTCGGCAACGCGGCGCCCGACCTGAAAGAGCGCACGCTGATCGTCAACGGCGCTTCGAAAGGTTATGCCATGACCGGTTGGCGCCTGGGCTTCGGCGCCGGCCCGACCTGGCTGATCGCAGCCATCGGCAAACTGCTTTCGCAAAGCACCACCTGTCCCAGCTCGATCAGCCAGGCGGCTGCCGTGGCGGCATTTGCCGGCGATCAGGCACCGGTCCGCGCCATGGCGAGCCTCTACAAGGCCCGTCGCAATCTCATGCTGGATCTGCTGTCCGCCATCCCCGGCCTCAGTTGTGTCATCCCGGATGGCGCGTTCTACGTGTTTGCCAACGTGGCAGGGCTGCTCGGTCGCCAGGTCCCGCAAGGATGGACACTGCGTACCGATGCCGACGTGGTTCGCTACTGGCTGGAAGAGGCCGGCGTGGCAACGGTGGTCGGCGATGCCTATGGTCTCAGCCCCTACGTGCGTCTCTCTTTCGCAAGCGGCGATAGCTTGATCCGGGAAGGTTGCGCGCGCCTTCTCAACGCCTGCCAGGCGTTACGCTGATCGGCCACCCAGAGCCGACAGTCATCAGGGGAGGGCTCTGCCTCCCCTTTGAAAACAAGATCCTGCCACTGACATTACCTGTGAGACGGACATGCATAAACCTCGTATTCCCCTGGTCGTTCAGATCCTGATCGGCCTGATCCTCGGCATTGCTGTCGGCGCGTTGCTCAACCATGCCCCCGACGCACGCCCCTGGCTTACCGAAAACCTGCTGCAGCCGGCCGGCGACCTGTTCATCAAGCTGATGAAGATGATCGTCATTCCCATCGTGTTCTGCTGCATGGTGGTTGGCGTCGCCGGCCACAGCGACCGCAAGGCGCTCGGTCGCATGGGCGTGAAAACCCTGCTGTATTTCTTCGTCGTGACCACCACCGCGATCATTGTCGGCCTGGTGATCGGCAATCTCCTGCAACCGGGTGCCGGCACCGACCTGCACAGCCTCAAGGCCGCCAGCGTCAGCCTGCCGGCCGGCACCGGACACCAGGGGGTCATGGGCCTGCTGTTGGGCATCGTGCCGGACAACATTGTCGACGCCATGGCCAAGGGCAACCTGCTGCCGGTGCTGTTCTTCGCGGTGATGTTCGGACTGGCGCTGTCCGGCCTGCCCGATGAGCGTAGGGAGCCGGTGCTGGCGGTATTCAGGGGGCTGAGCGATGCGATGTTCCGGATCACCTCGATGGTCATGGCCTACTCGCCCATCGGTGTATTCGGCATGATCGCCGTGACCGTCGCCAGCTTCGGCTTCTCCTCCCTCCTGCCGTTGGCGAAGCTGATCCTGGTCACCTACGTGGCGCTGGTCCTGTTCGCCGTGCTGGTGCTGGGCAGTATCGCGCGGATGGCCGGTGTCTCGATTTTCGGCCTGATCCGGCATATCAAGGATGAACTGGTCCTGGCGTTTTCCAGTGCCAGCTCGGCGGCGGTGATGCCACAGCTGATGGTCAAGCTGGAGAAGTTCGGCGTACCCCGGGAAGTGGTGTCCTTTGTGGTGCCGGTCGGCTACTCGTTCAACCTGGATGGGGCCTCGCTGTTCCTCGGCATCGGCACCCTGTTCGTCGCCCAGCTCTACGGGATAGAACTGAGCCTTTCCCAGCAGGCGGTCCTGGTCATCACCATGGTCCTCACCTCCAAGGGCGCGGCAGGCGTGCCCGGCTTCATGTTCGTGATCCTCTCGGCGACCCTGGCCAGCGCCGGGCTGCCGCTGGAAGGCATTGCCTTCATTGCCGGGGTCTACAGGGTCATGGACATGGGCACCACGACCCTGAACGTGCTCGGCAATGCCCTGGCTCCCCTGGTGATCGCACGCTGGGAACGGCGGGGCCTGACAGTCGAGGCGCGAGACGCAGAGTCCCGCGCTTCAGAGGCTCGGCCCGCCGATATTCAGGCCACCGGAATCAGTGGATCGGCCGATGCCAGCGCCGTCGCACGCTCGGCGGCTGGTGGATAGATCCATACCGTGTTGATACTGGTCTTGAGCTGCTTGGCTTCATCCTTGACCAGTTTCAACTGACGGTCCCAACCCTCGGTGTACACCGCGCCCCAGGTGCCCAGGTCCAGGCAGGTCACATACTTGGGCTGGCTGTACGGCTTGGCCGGTACGCCGATCAGCTCGGCGGCGACGTTGTTGCCCGCATGCCGTCCCAGCGAAATCGCATGCTGGCAGGACATCGCGGCCACGTTGCCCAGTTCGTCGGTCGCCGCATAAGCGACATCACCGGCCGCATATACGGCGTCCTGGCCGAGCACCTTGAGGTGCGGGTCGACGTACAGGCGACCCAACGGGTCGCGTTCGCCGGGAATCTGCGCGGTCAACGGGTTGGCCCGGAACCCCACGGTCCAGATCACGGTCTTCGCTTCGATGCGGCGACCATCCGCCAGGGTGACCCCGTTCGAGTCCACCGACGCCACCGAGGCATCCAGGCACCACTCGATACCCAGGTCGGCAGATGCCTGGGCAATCGACGGGCTGATGCCTTGGCCGAATGCCGCACCGATGGCATTGCCGCGATCGACAACGATGACCTGGACCTTGGCGTGTTCGCCCAGCACCGCACGCAGGCGGGCTGGCATTTCGGTGGCCGTCTCGATCCCGGTGAAGCCACCGCCACAGACGATGACGGTGTTGCGCGCCGGCGACTCGGGTTGATTGCCGAGGGCCTTGAGGTGTTTCTCCAGGGCGCAGGCGGCTTCGATGGAGTCGACGTCGAAGGCATGTTCCACGCCCTCGAGCTTCGGCCGCACCACCTGGCTGCCCGTGGCCAGCACCAGGCGATCGTAGTTCAGCCCGGCCCGGGCGCCGTCGGGGCCAAGGTATTCGACACGCCGGGTGGCGGTGTCGATCCGGTCCGCCTGGCCTTCGATAAAGTGGATGCCGGTCGCGTCGAACAACGCCACCAGCGAAGCTTTCATCTCGTGTACATCGGGCTCATAAAAACGCGGGCGGATACGCAGCTCGGGTTGCGGGGCGAGGACGCTGATGCGCACATCATCGCTACGGCCATTCAGATCCAGTTGGCGCGCAGCGCTCAATGCGCTCCAGACACCGGCAAATCCCGCACCGACGATCAAGATATGTTGTTTCATCTTTTTTGTTCCTGGTTTGAATGACAGGGGACTTTTATATAAGGCACGACAGTGTTTTGAACTTGTCGCGTTGCGCGTTATTCAAGTCTGATAAAGAGTTTTTGATTAAGTGGGTAGTTCAGGTTGTTATTGATACTAGAGGCGCAAGTGTCCATGGGTAAATGACATAAAACCCTGATATTGCGCCAACGCCGGGCGGGTCGTGACCGGTGGGGGCTTGCGGGCGCCGACGGCAAGAATGTATACCCCTCCAGGCAAGCGCTGCCGATGGGCAACGTATTTCATCCGTCGAAGAGTTTTAACGAATGACCGCTCATGCCGCCGCCGAGGTGTCCAATCGCCCTCGTACCATCCTGTTCCTGGCCTATCCGGAAATGGGGCTGCTCGACCTGACGGGTGCACAAACCGTGTTCTGGGCCGCAACCAAGGCCATGGCGGAGCGGGGGCTGCCCGGTTATGAACGGCCGACGGCGAGTATGACCGGTGGGCCGATACGCACCGCGGAGGGCCTGGTCGTCGAGACCCAGGCCTTGTCCGGGTTTGCCGGCCAGGCCGTGGATACGGTTATCGTGCCGGGGGCTCCGGAAATCCTGCGGGCCCTGGAAAACTCGGGCGAGCTGATCGAGTGGATTGCGGCGGCGGCGCCCACCGTGCGCCGGACGGCGTCGGTCTGCAGCGGTGCGTTTCTCCTGGCCCAGGCGGGCCTGCTCGAGACCAAGCGCGCGGTGACCCACTGGGCGATGTGCGACATGCTCAAGTCACGCTTCTCGACGATCGAAGTCGATCAGGATGCGATTTTCATACAGCAGGGCGGGGTGTGGACCTCGGCCGGGGTGACCGCGGGGATCGACCTGGCGTTGGCCCTGGTCGAGGCCGATTGCGGGCGCGACGTGGCGATGCAGGTGGCGCGTGAACTGGTGGTGTTCATGAAGCGTTCCGGCGGGCAGTCACAGTTCAGCGAAATGTTGCAGGCCCAGATGCAGGACGGGGGCGCCTTTGCCGGCTTTCATGAATGGCTGGGCCGGAACCTCGGGCGCGATGACTTGAGCGTCGAAGTGCTGGCCGGCCAGGCGGGCATGAGTGCCCGCAACTTCAGCCGGGTCTACAAGCAGAAGACCGGGCGCAGTCCGGCGAAGGCCGTGGAGATTTTTCGCCTGGAAGCGGCGCGACGGTTGCTCGAGGACTCCGATCGCAACATCGACCAGATTGCCTCTGCCTGCGGTTTCGGCGACGAAGAGCGCATGCGCATGACTTTTCAACGCAATCTCGCGGTTTCCCCCCGGGATTATCGCAGCAGGTTTTCCCGGTGATCGGGCTGCTTCAGCGCCAATCAGGCAGGTCTGGCCCCGTTGCGCCTTCTCTAAGCTAAGTCCAAAACGGTATTTAAAAGATATCTTTTAGAACGTTTAATCTAGTCCGACTACGCCACTCGGCGGTCCTGGTCGGACGTTCAGTCCCTGCGTTCCTCCGCGCGCCCACGCCCGAAGAGTGGAACACCACCCTTCAGTTCGCAGGTCCACCACGCCATGAATGTCCTATCGCTGAGCCGTAAATTGATTGCCCTGCTGGGGGTTGTCGGTATTTCCCTGGGGGCCCATGCGGCCGATCTGACCATCGGCTATATCACCGGCATCGACCCCACCAAGCTGCCCATCGCCGATGGCACCTTCGACAAGGTCATTGGCGAGAAGATCAACTGGCGTCGGTTCGATGCCGGGCCGGCGGTGATTGCGGCCATGGCCTCCGGCGACCTGCAGATCGGCAACCTGGGCTCGAGCCCGTTGGCCGCGGCCGCCTCGCGCAAGTTCCCGCTGGTGGCGTTTATCGTCACCTCGCAGATCAAGGGCTCCGAGGCCCTGGTGGTGCGCGACGGCAGCGGGATCAAGAGTCCCCAGGATCTGATCGGCAAGACCATCGCCACCCCCTTCGTTTCGACTTCCCACTACAGCCTGCTGGGGGCGCTCAAGCACTGGAACCTGGACCCCGGCAAGGTGAAAGTGGTCAATCTGTCTCCGGCGGAAATCACCGCGGCCTGGAAACGCGGTGATATCGACGGCGCCTTTACCTGGTCGCCGGCACTGGGCGAAATCCGCAAGACCGGGAAGATTCTCACCGATGCCGGTGAAGTCTCGCAGTGGGGCTCGCCGACCTTCGAGGTCTGGGTGGCGCGCAAGGACTTCGCCGAAAAACACCCGGAAGTACTGAAGAAGTTCACCCAGGTCAGCCTGGCGGCGATTGCCGACTACAACGCGCACAAGGCCGAGTGGACCGCCGACTCCGAGCAGGTCAAGACCATCGCACGTTTTACCGGCGCCAATCCGGTGGATATTCCGGAACTGCTGGAAGGCTCGCATTTCCCCGGCGCCGCCGAGCAGACGTCCGCGCAGCTGCTGGGCGGCGGCACGGTCAAGGCGGTTGCGCAAACCGCCGAGTTCCTGAAGGAGCAGGGCAAGATCGAGAGCGTTCTTCCTGACTACTCGCCCTATGTCAGCGACAAATACATCGCGCAATAAGCATCCCGTGATTGACCCCTGACGCCACTCGATCGAGTGGCGTTTCTGTTTGCCCGGTCCTTGCGGCGGAGGCTGGTGCCGCGTAGCGGGTTTGTGTCCATTGAAGCGACAGAGCGTAGCTTTTTGGCCGGCTTATCTTTGCCGGCGGGATTGGCATAGTGGTGCCTCCTGACGCGACAGCACCGTGGCTGTCGGTAGAGCGAAACAAGAGGGCGTCACCATGTCTGACAATACTCAATTGCATCCTTTTCGGGTTGAGATCCCACAGGTCGAGCTTGATGATCTGGCGCGCCGCCTGGCCGGTACGCGTTGGCCGGATCGGGAAACCGTGGCCGACAGCTCCCAAGGCGCGCAGTTGACCAAGGTAAAGGCACTCGTCGAGTACTGGCGCAGCCAATACGACTGGCGCCGCCTGGAAGCCCGCTTGAACGGTTACCCGCAGTTCAAGACCGAGATCGACGGCCTGGGTATCCACTTCCTGCACATCCAGTCGCCTCATGCCGACGCGTTGCCCTTGATCATGACCCATGGCTGGCCAGGATCGATTGTAGAGTTTCTGGACAGTATCGATCCGCTGGTCAATCCGACAGCCCACGGTGGGGCAGCGAAAGATGCTTTCCACGTAGTACTGCCGTCGATTCCGGGATACGGGTTCAGCGACAAACCTACCGCCAAGGGATGGAATCGCACGCGCATTGCTCATGCCTGGCACGAGTTGATGAACCGTCTTGGCTACCCGCGTTATGTCGCCCAGGGCGGTGACTGGGGAAGCGTGGTAACGACTGAAATGGGACGTCTGCGGCTCGATGGGCTGGCGGCCATTCACGTTAACCTGCCTTTTGTCGTCCCCCAGGATCTGCCCGCGGAGTTGAGCGCACAAGAGCAAGCCGCGCTGGATCAGTGCGGGTTGTTTGCGGCAGACGGTATCGCCTATCACGACCTGCAGACGACACGTCCGCAAACCATCGGGTTTTCACTGGCAGACTCACCCGTGGGGCAGGCCGCCTGGATCTACGAAAAGCTGGTGTCCTGGAGTCACAGCGATGGCAAGGCCGAGGGTGTTTTCTCCAACGATCAGATACTGGATAACATCACCCTGTATTGGCTGACCAACAGCGGTGCCTCGTCCGCTCGTATGTATGCCGAGCACCCTGGCCTGAACTTCGGGGCCGTGCCATTGGAGTTGCCGGTCGCTGTCTCGGTGTTCCCCGGTGAAATCTACACGCCGCCGAAGGAGTGGGCGGAGCAGGCCTACAGCAATCTGATCTATTGGAACAGGGTGTCGAAGGGCGGCCATTTCGCAGCATTTGAACAGCCGGCGCTGTTTGTCGCTGAAGTACGGGCGGCATTCTCAAGTCTTCGCTGATTGCCTGAGCGTCACCCAGCCTGCCGTCAGTGGTTCATTGGTCCGTCTGCGACAGTACTTCGGCGATCCGCTGTTCGTGCGTAGCGGCCACGGCCTGTGACATTGCCGCGCAGCTGTTACCAGCCAGGGCGCAGATCGAGTTGCTCCTGGCCCATAACCGGGACAGGAAAGCCTGAGCTGCAAGCTCTGGCCTCTGCGCCGAGGGTGTGACGGCGGGTGGCGATTGTCTCCCCAGCGGCTACTAACAGTATCACTTGCCGTTATTTATCCAGGGGGGCTGCTACGTCATCATTGTGCCGTGACGTAAATAGTGTCGTGAAGTAATCCGCGCCTTTATCAACCTGTTATCCGCCCGGCCGAAGTTCCGGGCGAGAGCCCCCTTGCGCCCGGAAAACCTGTTTTCAAGTTTTAAAGAACTGCAGAAAACCGAAGAAGTTGTTTTTCGATAACTGCGTGCACTGTTATTCAACGAGTAGGAGATAAATAAATGATCGCCCATCCCCAACGACTTTCCGTCGTGTTGAGTGCGCTCTTAGTGGCCGGCACTGCCGGGATCGCCGTGAAGTATGGCGGTCATTTTTCCCCCGTCGGCACGGCTCATGCGGCGGAGGTCGCCCAGGCCCCCAGGACCGAAGTGGACGTCGCCACCGTGGTCTTCAAGTCCGTCAGCGAGTGGCAGTCGTACTCCGGTCGTCTCGAAGCCGTCGGCAAGGTGGAGATCCGCCCGCTGGTTCCCGGCACCCTGGTTGCCGTGCATTTCAAGGATGGCGCCCTGGTCAGGAAAGGGGAACCCTTGTTCAGCATCGACCCGCGCACTTACCTGGCCGAAGTGGACCGCGCCGCGGGACAACTGGCGGCTGCCGAATCCCGCGCGCTCTACACGGCCACGGATGCCGGCCGCGCGGCACGCCTGGTAGATCAGAACGCGATTTCCAAGCGTGATTTCGATGAGAAGCAGAATGCCGCGCGGGAAGCCAGCGCCAACGTCAAGGTGGCCAGGGCCGCCCTGGATGCGGCCAGGGTCAATCTGTCCTACACCGAAATCACCGCGCCCATCACCGGCCGCGTCTCGCGTGCCGAGCTGACCGTCGGCAACGTGGTGTCGGCCGGTGCCGCGGCGCCCGTGCTGACCCGCCTGGTGTCGGTGTCGCCCATCTATGCCTCGTTCGACGTCGATGAGCAGACCTACCTGCGCTACCTGAACCAGTCCTCGGCCCAGCCCGCTCCGGTGTCCCTCGGCCTGGCCAACGAAGACGGCTTTTCCCGCACGGGGGTCGTCGACTCCATCGACAACCAGTTGGACACCCAGTCCGGAACCATCCGTGTGCGCGCCCGTTTCGACAATGCCAACGGTGCGCTGCTGCCGGGTTTGTACGCACGTCTCCAGGTCGGTGGCGGCAAGCCCGCGGATGTCGTGCTGGTGGACGATTCGGCGATCGGCACCGACCAGGCGAAGAAATTCGTCCTGCTGGTGGGCGAAGGCGACAAGGTCGAGTACCGCGAAGTCACCCTGGGCAACCTGCATGAAGGCTTGCGCATCATCACCTCCGGCCTCAAAGCCGGTGATCGGGTGATCGTCAGCGGTGTGCAGCGGGTGCGTCCGAACGACAGCGTCCACGCCAACAGCGTCGACATGGCGAACATCAGCCGTGCTGCGAAGCCTGCGGCTTAACGCGAGAACCTCATCATGAATATCTCCAAGTTCTTTATCGACCGGCCGATCTTCGCCGGCGTGCTGTCGGTGGTGATCGTGCTGGCGGGGCTGATTGCCCTGACCAGACTGCCCACCGCCGAATACCCGGAAGTGGTGCCGCCTTCGGTGGTGGTTCGCGCCGAGTACCCGGGCGCCAATCCGAAAGTCATCGCCGAAACCGTGGCCTCGCCGATTGAAGAACAGATCAATGGCGTCGAGGACATGCTCTACATGCAGTCGCTGGCCAACAGCGACGGCAAGTTGACCACCACCGTGACCTTCAAGCTCGGCACCGACCCCGACAAGGCCCAGCAGTTCGTGCAGAACCGCGTGGCCCAGGCCTTGCCGCGCTTGCCGCCGGATGTGCAGCGCCTGGGCGTGACCACGGTCAAGTCGTCGCCGACCCTGACCATGGGCGTGAGCATCACCTCGCCCAACCAGCGCTACGACCTGACCTACCTGCGCAACTACGCCCTGATCAACGTCAAGGATCGCCTGGCGCGGATCCCCGGCGTGGGTGAAGTGGTGATGTGGGGCGCCGGCGACTACTCGATGCGCATCTGGCTCGATCCGCAGAAAGTGGCGCGCCTGAACCTGACCGCCACCGATGTGGTCAACGCCATCCGCGAGCAGAACGTGCAGGTGGCGGCCGGCATCGTCGGCGGTGCGCCGATGCTGACCAACGTGCCGATGCAACTGAGCGTCAATGCCCAGGGCCGCTTGAAGACCGAGCAGGAATTCCGCGACATCATTCTCAAGGCCGGCGGCGGGGCGGTGACTCACCTGTCCGACGTGGCGCGGGTCGAGATGGCTGCATCCGAGTACACCCTGCGGGCGATGCTGGACAACAAGCCGGCCGTGCAGATGATCATCTTCCAGCAGCCCAATGCCAATTCGCTGCAGATCTCCGATGACGTGCGCAAGGTCATGGAGGAGATCAGGCAGGACATGCCCGAGGGTGTCGACTACGGCATCAAGTACGACCCGACGCAGTTCGTGCGCGACAGTATTCACGCGGTGATCCAGACCCTGCTCGAAGCCATCGCCCTGGTGGTGCTGGTAGTGATCGTGTTCCTGCAGACCTGGCGCGCCTCGCTGATCCCGTTGCTGGCGGTGCCGGTGTCGATCATCGGCACCTTTGCCTTGCTGCTGGGCTTTGGCTACACCATCAACGCCTTGTCGCTGTTCGGCATGGTCCTGGCCATCGGCATCGTGGTGGACGATGCCATCGTCGTGGTGGAGAACGTCGAGCGCAACATTGCCGACGGCCTGTCGCCGCGGGACGCGACCTATAAAGCCATGCAGGAGGTCAGCGGGCCGATCATCGCCATCGCCCTGACCTTGGTGGCGGTGTTCGTGCCGCTGGCGTTCATGTCCGGCCTGACCGGACAGTTCTACCAGCAGTTCGCGATGACCATCGCCATCTCGACGGTGATCTCGGCGTTCAACTCGCTGACCCTGTCGCCCGCTCTCTCGGCCATCCTGCTCAAGGGGCACGACGCACCGAAGGATCGCCTGACGCGGATCATGGATGCGCTGTTCGGACGCTTCTTCAAACTGTTCAACCGTGTGTTCAACCGAGGTTCGGACAGCTACGGCAATGGCGTGCGCCGCGTGGTCAACCGCAAGCTGGCGATGCTGGCGATCTACGCCATCCTGCTCGCTGGCGCGGTGTGGATGGGCAAGATTGTCCCCGGCGGTTTCGTGCCGGCGCAGGACAAGGACTATGTGGTCGCCATTGCGCAACTGCCCAGCGGTGCCACCCTGGATCGCACCGAGCAGGTCGTGCGGGAAATGGGCGATATCGCCCTGGCCATTCCCGGGGTCAAGAACCTGCCGCAGTTCCCGGGCCTGTCGGTCAGCCTGGCCAACTCGCCCAGCAGCGCGCTGGTGTTCCCGGTGCTTGAACCGTCGAAATACCGCTCCAGGGAGCAATCCGCATCGGCCATCGTGGCGCAGTTGAATGCCAGATATGCCGGGATCAAGGGCGCCGCCATCGCGGTATTCCCACCACCGCCGGTGGCCGGCCTGGGCACCGTCGGCGGCTTCAAGCTGCAGATCGAGGACCGCGGTGCCCTGGGCTATGAGGCGTTGAACAAGGCCACCCAGGACTTCCTCGCGGCCGCGGCCAAGGCCCCCGAGCTGGGCCCGGCGTTCTCCACCTTCCAGATCAACATGCCGCAGCTCAACGTCGACCTGGATCGGGTCAAGGCCAAGCAGTTGGGCGTTTCGGTGGCGGATGTGTTCGACACCCTGCAGATCTACCTGGGCTCGATGTACGTCAATGACTTCAACGCCTTCGGTCGTGTGTACCAGGTGCGCGCCCAGGCCGATGCGCCGTTCCGTGCCACCGCGCAAAACATCGGCTTGCTGAAGACTCGCAATGACAAGGGCGAGATGGTGCCGCTGTCTTCGCTGATCAAAGTCACCACCACCTACGGCCCGGAAATGGTCGTGCGCTACAACGGCTACACCGCGGCGGACATCAACGGCGGTCCGGCACCGGGCTATTCGTCCGGCCAGGCCCAGGCGGCGGTCGATCGCATTGCCAGGGAAGTGTTTCCACGCGGCATCAAGTACGAGTGGACCGACCTGACCTATCAGCAGGAACTGGCGGGCAACGCGGCGCTGTGGGTATTCCCGATCAGTGTGTTGCTGGTGTTCCTGGTACTGGCGGCGCTGTATGAAAGCCTGACCTTGCCACTGGCGATCATCCTGATCGTACCGATGAGCATTCTCTCCGCCTTGCTCGGTGTATGGCTGACCAACGGCGACAACAACATCTTCACCCAGATCGGCCTGATGGTGCTGGTGGGGTTGTCGGCGAAGAACGCGATCCTGATCGTCGAGTTCGCCCGGGAACTGGAGATGCAGGGACGGACCATCGTCCAGGCGGCGGTGGAAGCCAGCCGGCTGCGGCTGCGTCCGATCCTGATGACCTCCATCGCTTTCATCATGGGCGTGGTGCCTCTGGTGTTTTCCTCCGGCGCCGGTGCCGAGATGCGCCAGGCCATGGGGGTCGCGGTGTTCTTCGGCATGCTCGGGGTGACCTTGTTCGGCCTGATGCTGACGCCGGTGTTCTACGTCTTGCTGCGCAAGCTGTCGGGTGTGGAGCACCTGGTGGACAAGCACGGCAAGCACCCGCACCCGGGCTTCGGGCTTGACGGCCATGAACCCTCGGCGCAAGCCATCCCTTCCACCCGACCTTCGGTTCGCGTGCCTGAAATCGCGTACGAGAAGTAAGGAGAACGACATGAAAGCAGTTGCCTTGAATCGCCTGTTGTTCGGCACCGTCTGGTTGGCGACCCTGCTGGCGACGGCGGGTTGCTCGCTGGCGCCGACCTACCTCAAGCCGCAGGTGTCGATGCCGCCGGCGTACAAGGAGGAAAAGACCCAGCCGCTTTTAAAGCCGGCTGAGGTCGGCAGCTGGAAAACCGCCGAGCCGTCGGAAGCCATTCCAAGGGGCGAGTGGTGGCGGGTGTTCAACGACAGCACCCTCGATCAGCTGGAAAGCCAGGCCCGCGACGCCAACCAGAACCTGGTTGCGGCGGCAGCCCGGCTGAAAGAGGCAAGGGCGCTCAACCAGTCCGCCCGTTCCGCGCTGTTCCCGACCCTGGACGCGGGTTTCGGCCCGACCCGGGAGAAGGTCTCGCCGGCCTCGCAGTTCCAGTCGGACAGCGGCCAGGGGGCCAGCCAGACGATGTGGCGCGCCCAGGCCGGGGTGTCTTACGAAGTCGACATGTTCGGCCGTGTCGCGGCGACGGTGGATGCCGCCGACGCGCAAACCCAGCGCAGCGAAGCCTTGTTCCACTCGGTGCTGCTGGCCTTGCAGGCGGATGTCGCGCAGAACTATTTCGCGTTGCGCGAGCTGGACGCGCAAGTCGAGGTCTACGACCGGGCCATCGAGTTGCGTGAGCAGGCCTTGAAACTGGTTCAGCAGCGTTACTCGACCGGCGACATCGCCGATCTGGATGTCGCCCGGGCCGAATCCGAGCTGGCGACGGCGCGTTCCGAGGGGATGACCGTGCAGCGCCTTCGCGCGACGTCGGAGCACAGCCTCGCGGTACTGCTGGGCAAGGCACCGGCAGAGTTCACCCTGGCCGCCAGGCCCCTCCAGCCGGTGAACCTGCGGATTCCCGCCGGCTTGCCGTCGTCACTGCTGGAACGGCGGCCGGACATCGCCGCGGCCGAGCGCTCCATGGCCGCGGCCAATGCCCGGATCGGCGTGGCGAAGGCGGCGTTCTTTCCGTCGTTGACCCTGACCGGCATGGCGGGTTTCGAATCGGGCTCGCTGGGCAATCTCTTCAA
Organism: Pseudomonas sp. Mn2068; assembly: GCF_049319725.1. Lineage (NCBI taxonomy): Bacteria > Pseudomonadati > Pseudomonadota > Gammaproteobacteria > Pseudomonadales > Pseudomonadaceae > Pseudomonas > Pseudomonas sp. Mn2068. Next base: position 309,360 of record NZ_JBMOUG010000002.1, read on the forward strand.
ATGGAGCAGCCGCACCTTCCTCCTCGGGCCCCTGGCCGGGACCGCGCTCAACCTGCCGATCTTCGATGGCGGCCTGCGCAAGGGCAATCTGGCCAATGCCCGGGCGGTCTACGAGGAAGACGTGGCCAACTACCGCCAACAGGTGCTGGTGGCGTTCCGCGAAGTGGAAGACAACCTCTCCGACCTGAGGGTGCTGGAAGACCAGACCCGCACCCAGTCGCAGGCCGTGGAGGCCTCCCGGCGCGCGGCGGCATTGGCCCGGGCCCGGTACAGCGAAGGCGATGCCAGCTATCTGGCGGTCATCGATGCCGAGCGGGTGGCCTTGCAGTCACGCCGCGCGGCGGTGCAACTGGACGGTGTGCAGGCGGCCGCCACGGTCAATCTGATCCGCGCCCTGGGCGGCGGATGGGGCGATGCCGCGCCGATCCCGTTCGACACGGCGCTTTCGCAACCTTGATTGGCAGTCGGCAGCCGGATCTTCCACGGCTGCCGCGCCATTTTCCATCCCACTGACGGTGAAATCATGACCTCCATCGATCACGCGACTCAGTCGCGGGACAAGTTACTCATTCTTGCAGCCATCTGTCTTTCCGCCCTGGTGCTGCCCCTGAGTTTTACCGGCGGGGCCGTCGCCACGCCTGCCATCGGCCGCGACCTGGGCGGCAGTCCGGTGGCCCTGACCTGGATCACCAACGCCTTCATGCTGTCCTTCGGCAGCTTGCTGATGGCGGCCGGGGCGCTGGCCGATGTCTACGGGCGCAAGCGCCTGTTCACCTTCGGCATGCTGCTGTTCACCGCCGCTTCGGTGGCACAGAGCCTGGCACCCTCGGTGTTCTGGCTGGATGTCCTGCGCGCCATCCAGGGCGTTGCCGGCGCCGCGGCGCTGGCCAGCGGTTCGGCCGCTCTGGCGCAGGAGTTCGAGGGGCATGCGCGTACTCGTGCGTTCAGTATGCTTGGCACCACCTTCGGTATCGGCCTGGCGTTTGGCCCCCTGGTGGCCGGCGTGCTGATCGAAGCCTTCAGTTGGCGGGCGATCTTTGTCTTCACCGCGCTGATCGGGGTGATCGCCATGGTCTTCGGCCTGCCACGCATGCGCGAAACCCGCGATCCCGACGCCGTGGGCCTGGATTGGCCTGGCACCCTGACGTTCAGCGCGGTGCTGGCCCTGTTCACCTTTGGCGTGATCCAGGCCCCCGACAGCGGCTGGGGCAGCCCGTTGGTGGTCGGCCTGCTGGTCGCGTCGGCGGTGCTGCTGGTGGCCTTCGTGCTGATCGAGATGCACGTCAAGCGACCGATGCTGGACCTGACACTGTTCCGCTTCCCGCGTTTCGTCGGTGTGCAGATGCTGCCGATCGGCACCTGCTACTGCTACATCGTGCTGGTGGTCATGCTGCCGTTGCGCTTTATCGGCGTCGAAGGCCTGAGTGAAATCGATGCCGGCCTGCTGTTGCTGGCGCTGTCCGCACCGATGCTGGTGGTGCCGATGCTGGCCGCCTCGCTGACCCGCTTTGTCTCGGCGGGCATCCTCTCGGGCGTGGGCTTCCTGATGGCGGCCGTGGGCCTGCATTGGCTGAGCCTGTACAACGTCGGCGAGCCGAAATTCGGCCTGGTTGCCCCGATGCTGTTGATCGGCATCGGTGCCGGCCTGCCCTGGGGCCTGATGGATGGCCTGTCGGTCAGCGTCGTGCCGAAAGAGCGCGCCGGCATGGCCGCCGGGATCTTCAACACCGTGCGGGTGGCGGGCGAGGGCATTGCCCTGGCCAGCGTGGCGGCGATGCTGGCGTCGCTGTTGCACAGCAACCTGTCCGACGCCGTTCAGGTGGTGGCCGGCAGTGCCGAGGCGGCGCTGATCGCCGAAACCGCGCACCGGGTGACCACGGGCGACATGGCCCATGCGATCAATACGGTGCCGGGGCTGGCCAACGAGCGCCTGGTCGCCGGGTACGCGACGGCGTTCCAGTACCTGCTGCACATCCTGACCCTGATCACCCTGGCCTGCGCCGCCGTCGTGCTGGGCCTGTTGAGCAAGGACCGTTCGGTGGCCGATGCGGGCGTCGGTGACGCGGCCTGATTGTCGCCCACGGAACTACAGAGCATCTCTTTTTCGATTGTTTATCCACGAAGTCTGCAAGCACACACTTTATCCATCGGGCCCGATCAGGGCCCGACACCGCCAACCCACTTCAGGTAAAGCCATCATGCACAAACTCTACATCGCCAATCAGACCTGCTCCCAGACTGTCCAGATCGTTGCCAACGAACTGGGCCTGACCCCCGAGCTGATCCACTACGATGTGTTCGGCAAGAGCACCTCCAACGGTGATGACTTCAATCAGGTCAATCCACTGGGTTATGTACCGGTGCTGGTTCTCGACAACGGCCAGAACGATCAACTGTCCGAGACGGTGATCATCTCTTCCTACCTGGCCGACCAGTTTCCCGAGTCGCAACTGGCACCGGCGAGCGGCACGCTGGAGCGCGCCAAGTTCGATCAGTTGCTGAACTTCCTGGCGACCGAGATCGCCCAGAAGCATATCCCCCTGATGCGCAAGCTGCTGACCGAAGCCGGCAGCCAATGGACCCGGGACAAGCTGGTCAGCGCCTACGCGGTACTCGATACCCGCCTGGCCGATGGCCGTGCCTACCTGACCGGCGACACGTTCACCGTGGCCGATGCCTATGTGTTCGGTACCTGGTGGCATGAGCGTTCCGGCGCGCCGATCACCCATCTGAAAAACCTGATGGCGTACAAGGCCCGTATCGATGCTCGTGCCTCGGTACAGAAGGCCCTGCGGGACGAGGCCGATATCGTGGCGCTGCATGAGGAGCGCAAATCGGCCTGAGGTGACGGACGTTGTCTGGAAAGGCCGCTTGCGCGGCCTTTTTCATTGGGCGGTTTTCTGTCACGCGGGGGAGGGACTAGCGCAGGCGGTCGGCCAGGTAGTTCAGCACCGCGCGGTTCTTCGCCGGCATCCGGTGGCCCAGGGGAATCAGGGCATGCACGGGCGGGCCGGGGGTATCGGCGGCAGGCAGGACCCGCACGAGCTTGCCGCAGTCCACGTAGAGTTGCGCGACCTTGTCGAAGATTTGCGCGATACCGAGTCCGACAACGGTTGCATCGATCAGTGCCTGGCCATCCGAGACCACCAGCACCGGTGTCGGCGAAAACTCCCGGACATGACCATTGTCCGTGATCGTCCAGGGCCGCAACCGCCCGGTGAAACCACGAAAGATCACCGCCTCATGATTGGCCAGGTCCGCGGTGGTCTCTATCGGCGGGTGGCGGGCGAGGTAGTCGGGGGAGGCATACAGGCTGAGGGTGATGTTGCACAGCTTGCGCACGGTCATTTCGCTGTCCTGGGGCAACTCGCCGGCCCTGACGACGATGTCCCAGCCTTCGCCGACGGCATCGGACATGCGATCGGTCATGGACAGCTCCAGCGTCACCTGCGGATAGCGCTGGCGCAGCTCGGAGAGGGTCGGCAGGAACAACTGGCGAAAACCCGATGGGATATCCAGCCGCACCCGGCCGATGGGTTCTTCCTTGCGGGCCGCCAGCGCCTGGGCGGCATCGCGCAGGCCATCGAGGGCCGCGGTGGCGGCGCTCAGGTAGGTTTCACCGTCCTCGGTCAGGCGTACGGCGCGGGTGGTGCGCTGGAACAACTTGGTCCCGAGCCTGGCCTCCAGGCGCTGGACGGCCTTGCCGACATTGGATTTGCTGGTCGAAAGATTTTCCGCCGCGCGGGTAAAACTGCCGGTCTGGGCCACGCCGACAAAGGCGGCAATATCCGGAAATGAAGCATCGATGCGTTCCATTCACTGTCTCTCGTAGGGCGCCCGGGCATCTTGAACTGGATTATTGCAGGAATACCTGAGGTTGCACGGGGGGGCGACAGTATAGACAGGACTATCGGGTCGATTGGTGCCCTTTGGGCGACACACTGTCTCCGCGGCGACCGTCGTGCGCAGGCTCGCGGCCAATGAAAAACGCCCCGAACCTCAGGGGCCGGGGCGTTTTTCATGCAGGCGAAGGACTCAGTGCCCTGCGCTCTGGCCGCCATCGACGTGGAGAATCTCGCCGGTGACAAAACCGGCCGATTCCAGGTAGACGATCGCCTGGGCAATGTCCCTGACTTCGCCCATGTGTCCCATCGGGTGCAACTGCCCCAGCGCGGCGTGGGTTTCCTCGCCGTGCATCGGCGTCTTGATGATGCCGGGGCTGACCGCGTTGACCCGGATCCCGCGCTTGGCGTATTCGATCGCCAGGGATTTGGTCGCCGAGTTGAGGCCGCCCTTGGTCAGCGAAGCCAGCACCGAAGGCACGCCGTCGATGGCATGGTCCACCAGGCTGGTGGTGATGTTGACGATATGGCCGCCGCCTTGCTTCTCCATCTCGTTGATCGCCAACTGGGTGATGTAGAAGAAGCCATTGAGGTTGACCGCCAGCACGTTGACGTAGTCTTCGTGGGTGTAACCGGTGAACGGCTTGGCGATAAAGATCCCGGCGTTGTTGATCAGGCTGTCGATGCGACCGAAACGCGCCACGCCTTCACGGATCACTCGCTGGGCGGTGGCCGGGTCGGCGATGTCGCCGGCGATGGCGAGGATGTCCGGGTCGGTGGACGGCTGGATCGAACGGGAGGTGGCGACCACCCGGTAGTCCAGGTCACGGAAGGCCTTGACCACGGCGGCGCCGATACCTTGGGAGGCGCCGGTAATCACTACGACTTTCTTTGCATTGCTCATGATAAAAACCTCTGGGGACAGTAAGTGGGGTAGAGCGTGATCAATCAGGCTGCGGCGGATGAGATTTCCCGCAGCATCTGTTCGTAGTAAGCGACCGTTTGCGAACCGGAGACCAGGTGGCGTTCGTTGAGGATCATGGCCGGCACCGAGTTGATGCCGCGTCCGCGATAGAACGCTTGCAGTTCACGGACCTCGTCGGCGAAAGCAGCCGAATCCAGCACTTCGCGGGCAGCCGTTGCCTCCAGTCCCGCTTCGCTCGCCAGGCGCACCAGGGTCTCGCGGTCGCTCGGGTTCTGGCCGTCGCTGAAGTAGGCGCGCAGCAGCGCTCGCTTCAGTTCGATCTGCCGTCCTTGCCGCAAGGCCCAGAGCAGCAGGCGGTGGGCATCGAAGGTGTTGTAGAAGTGACTGCGTTTTTCCAGGTCGAACTGAAAGCCGATGGCCTCGCCGCGTGTCATCAACATCTGCTTGCCGGCGGCGACTTCCTCGGCGCTGCGACCGTATTTGCGCATCATGTGACGGACCGCGTTCTCGCCCTCGGCCGGCATGTCCGGGTTCAGTTCGAAGGGTTTGAACGTCAATTCCACCGCCACTTCACCGGCCAGGTTGGCGATTGCCTGTTCCAGGGCCGTCACGCCCAGGGCGCACCAGGGGCAGACCACGTCGGAGATGAAGTCGATTCTGACGGGCGCGCTCATGACGGGTTCTGCGCCAGTTGCTTGCGGTACTCGGTGGTGGTGATCCCGGCGTAGCCCCAGTTATCGGTATCGACTTCCTCGATCACGATATGGGTCAGGTCCGGGCGTTTGTGGAGGACCCGTTCCAGGGTTTCGGTGATTTCGGCAATGACCTGGGCTTTCTGCTCTGAGGTAACGCCGTCGCGGGTGATGCGTACGCTGACGAAAGGCATGACAACTCTCCAGTGGGCTGGCCATCGGCATGATGGGCAGGCAGTGGAGTCAATCTATTAGGTTGTCGGTTGCGGATAAATACGGGTTCGAGAACATCATTAGTGATGTGGTGTAATGAGTTGTGCGAGGAAAGTGCCGAAGCCCGGCGCTGGCCGGGCTCCGTTGCAAAAACGCGCTCAGCGCAACGCGTGACAGAACCGCTGGATGGCTTCGCAGGCCTGGCGCAAGGAGGTGTCATCCAGCGCGTAGGCGATGCGGATATAGGGACCCAGGCCGAACGCGCTGCCGTGCACGACGGCCACATCCGCCTCGTCCAGCAGGGCGTGGGCGACGTCCTCGTCGCTGCTCAGCAGTCGTCCACCAGCGGAGGTGCGGCCGATCAGGCCGGCGCAGCAGGCGAAGGCATAGAACGCGCCCGCCGGACTCACGCAGTGCAGTCCCGGTATGTCGTTGAGCAGCGCCACCATCAGGTCCCGACGACGCTGGAAAACCGCCCGGCTGTCCTGGATGAAGTCCTTGGGACCTTGCAGGGCGGCGATTGCCGCCTGCTGCGAGATCGAGCTGGCGCCCGAGGTCTGTTGCCCCTGCAGCTTCTCCATGGCCTCCAGCAACCAGCGCGGCCCCGTGGCAAAGCCGATGCGCCAGCCGGTCATGGCATAGGCCTTGGATACACCGTTCATGGTCAGGGTGCGCGCCTGCAGGCGTGGTTCCACCTGGGCCAGGGTATGGAAGGGCTGGTCGTCGAAGATCAGGTGTTCATAGATATCGTCGGCCAGGACCAGCACCTGCGGATGGTCCAGCAACACATCGGCCAGGGCGCGCAGTTCATCGCGGCTGTACACCGCCCCCGTCGGGTTGGACGGCGAGTTGAGGATCAGCCAGCGGGTCCGTGGGGTGATCGCCGCCGCCAGGGCGGCCGCGGTCAGCTTGAAGCCGCTGTCGGCCGTGCAGGTGACGATCCGGTTCTCGCCGCCGCACAGTTGCACCATCTCCGGGTAGCTGACCCAGTACGGCGCCGGCACGATGACCTGGTCGCCCTCGTTGAGGGTCGCGGCCAGGGCGTTGTAGATCACCTGCTTGCCGCCGTTGCACACCAGGGTGTCCTGCCAGCCGACATCCAGGCCGTTCTCGCGGCGGAACTTGGCGGCCACTGCTTCGCGCAGCGCCCGCACCCCGGCGACCTGGGTGTAGCGGGTGTGGCCGTGCTCGATGGCGTCGATGGCCGCTGCACGGACATGGGCCGGGGTGTCGAAGTCGGGTTCGCCCGCGCACAGGGAAATGATCGTCGCACCTTGTGCCCGGCGTTCCGCGACCCGGTCGATGATCCGGTAGGTGGCCGAGGGCTGCGCGCTGGCCAGGCGTGTGTTCAGGCGTTGGCTATCGCTGCTCATGCTTTCCTCTGCAGACTGTGGTAACCCAGCGCCGCGCGGGCTTCCTTGAGGGTCTTGCCCTGGGCGATCAGGGCGCGGATCTCGGCTTCGATCGTTTCGATCCGGCGTGCGCAGGCGGCCACTTCGGCGGCGCGATCCCGCGGCACGACCACCACGCCATTGGCATCGGCGACGACGATGTCGCGGTCACAGACCCGGGCGCTGCCGATGGACACCGGCTGGTTGACCGACTGCACCTGCACCCGGTCCTTGCCGGTGCGCATGAAGCGGCCCTGGCTGAAGATCGGGTAGCCGTCCCCCAGGGCCTTGTTGACGTCGCGGCAGACGCCGTCGATAACGGTGCCGGCGATCCCGCGGGTGCCGGCGTACTGGGTCATGATGTCGCCCCAGACGGTGCAGTCGGTGCGCCCGCCGTTGTCGATGACGACGATGTCACCTGCCGCCACGTCCTCGATAAAGTCGCCCACGGTGCCCGGCGGCACGCTCGCCGAGACGTACTGCACGGTGAACGCCGGGCCGACGATGACCTTGGCGTAGTTGTCCAGGGGCGCGATGCCCAGGCATTGGCCGGGCAGGCCGAGCTTGTCCATGGCATCGGATACGCCCGGGGTGTCCAGGCCTTCGAACAGGGCCACGAGGGCCTGGTCTTCACGGTTCATCGGGTTTGCTCCACATTGATGGCTTCGAACTGGCTGTCATGCATCACCTCGGCTACCGAGCGGCCACTGCGAACGGCCTCGACCATGCCGTCCTGGCGACGGGCAATGCGTTCGCCCAGGTCGAGCACCGCCTCGATACGCGGGGCGGGTACGAACACCGTGCCGCAACGGTCGGCAATGACATAGTCGTCTTCGCTGACGGCGACGCCGGCGACTTCGATGGTCACCCCGGCATCGATCTGCACCACACGGTTACGGGCACTGATCATGGTCACGCCACGACCGTAGACCGGGTAGCCGATGGCTTCGCTGCCGTCGATATCGCGACTGCAACCGTCGATCACCGTGCCGCGCACCTGCCTGGCGGACGCGGCATTGGCGAGGATGTCGCCCCAGCAGGAAATGCCTTCGATGCCACCGGCGATCACCAGTACGCGATCGTTGCTGTGGATCTGCTCGACCACGGGCGTGATCAGGTGCACGGTCGGGTTGCTGTCGGTCTTGGGCGCCAGCAGCACGGTGCTGGCGCGACCGACGATCTTCGGACAGTTCCACAGGGGCCGCAGCCCCACCGTGGCGCCGGGCAGGCCGAGGAAGTCGAGTGCATCGGACACGGTATTGGTGTCCAGCGCCGCGAGGCGCTCGAGCAAGTGTGGGTCGGTCAGGTTTTTGTTGGACATCGGAGAGCCCCTGGGGTGACGGAGATGGCCAGTGTCGGCGACCTCATTCCATAGGTATATTACTAATCACAGAAGCGTTGGATACGCTGAACCTATGGATAAGTCATGATCAATTTCCGCCTGATTCGTCATCTCTGGTTGTTCCTGGCGGTTGCCGAGGAACAGAACTTCGGCCGTGCCGCCAAGCGCCTGGGGATGTCCCAGCCGCCGCTGAGCGAGCAGATCCAGGTGCTGGAGCAGGCCCTCAAGGTCACGCTCTTCGAGCGCTCGCGGCGTGGCGCGAAACTGACCCCGGTCGGCGCCGCGATCCTGCCGGCGGTGCGCAAGTTCGCCGAGCAACTGGAGCGCCTGGAACTGGCCGTCGAGGAAGCGGTGGCGGGGCAGTCGGGCATGCTGACTATCGGTGCGATCTCGACGGCGATGTTCGATGTGCTGCCCGGCCTGATCGAACAACTGAAGAGCCGCTATCCGCACCTGACCGTGTCCGTGCGGGAAATCGACAGCGTTGAAGCGCTGCCCGCGCTGGAGTCCGGGGATATCGACCTGGCCTTTGCCCGCCTGGACGGTGATCTCGGAGCGTCGATCCAGTCGTTGCCGTTGACCGAGGATCGTCTGGTGGTGGCGCTGCCTGGCGATCATCCGCTGGCCGCGCGCTCGCGCATCAGCCTGTCGAGCCTGGCCAACGAGCCGCTGGTGATGTTTTCGCGCAAGGTCAGCCCGGTGTATTTCGACAACCTGATCGCCACTTGCCGGGCCAGCGGCTTTTCCCCGCGGGTGCTGCATGAAGTGCGTTCGGTCGCCTCGCAGATCGCCTTTGTCAGTTACGGCCAGGGCATCGCGTTGGTGCCGGCCGCGCTGAAGAAGCTCGCACCGGATAATGTGGTGTTTCGCCCCTTGAGCCAGAAGCTGCAGGTGGTCACCACGGCACTGGCCTGGAATACGCAGCGGCCCAATCCGCTGGTGGAAGAAGTGGTCGCGCACTACCGGGCCGGGGGCTGAGCGGGGCGCTGTTCCGACACTGATAGGTTTGGCGTATGGACGTCTTCGCCAAACCGTCATTTACACCTGCCGCGATCTCCCGGAAATTGCCGCCTGGGCTTTTGTTCAAGGAGCTGTTCCCGTGTCTTCACCCGAAACCTTCACTCACGCACGACTGCCCCTGACGGTCGAGGGTGTCCAGCTGGACATCGCCGCCATTCATCGCGAGGGCAGCCTGGCGCCGATCGTCTTCCTGCATGGATTTGGCTCGACCAAGGAGGACTACGCCGACATCGTGCTGCAACCCGCGTTTGCCGGTCACCCCTTTGTCGCCTATGACGCGCCGGGCTGCGGTGAGAGCCAGTGCAGCGACCTGTCGCGGATTTCCATTCCCTTCCTGCGGCAGACGGCGTTGCAGGTACTGGAGCATTTCGGCATCGAGCGGTTCCATCTGGTCGGCCACTCCATGGGCGGGCTGACCGCGCTGATGCTGGCCCATCAGTTCCCCGGGCGGGTTCTCAGCTTTGTCGATATCGAGGGCAATATCGCCCCGGAGGACTGCTTTCTCAGCCGGCAGATCGTGGATTACCCGGCGGAGGATCCCGAGGTGTTTTTCACCGCGTTCATCGAACGCGCCCGGCAGGCGCCGGCTTATGCCAGTGCGTTGTATTCGGCGAGCCTGCGCCACAAGGTACGGGCAGGGGCGGTGCGTGGCATCTTCGAATCGATGGTCGACCTTTCCGATCACGCCGACCTGATGGGCAAGTTCCTCGGGCTGGAATGCCCGCGGATGTTCATGTACGGCGAGCAGAACGCCTCGCTGTCCTATCTCGGGCATATCCAGGCCGAAGGCGTGCGGCTGGCGCCCATCGCGCAGTGCGGGCATTTCCCGATGTATTCCAATCCACCGGCGATGTGGCAGCAGATTGCCGATTTCCAGGGTGCGGGTCGCCCCGGCGGTGTCTGCGCGGTCGATTGAATCTCGCTGCCGACCGGCAATAAAAAACGCCCCGAACCTGGCAGGTCGGGGCGTTTCTGTTCAGCCGGGCATGGGCGGGGCTATCAGGCGATAGCATCCCACGCGCGGTCGCCGTGCTCGTCCTTGATACGGGTTGGCAGCCCCATGGCATCCAGCGCCTTGAGGAACGGCTCGGCCGGCAGTTCCTCGACGTTGGCCATGCGCTGCACGTCCCACTCGCCACGGGCGACCAGCAGGGCCGCGGCCACTGGCGGTACGCCGGCGGTGTAGGAGATGCCCTGGCTGTCGGTCTCGGCGTAGGCGTCCTCGTGGTCGGCCACGTTGTAGATGAACAGCTCGCGTGGCTGGCCATCCTTGCTGCCCTTGACCAGGTCGCCGATGCAGGTCTTGCCGACATAACCCGGTGCCAGCGAGGCGGGGTCCGGCAGTACGGCCTTGACCACTTTCAGCGGCACGACTTCCAGGCCTTCGGCGGTGCGGACCGGTTTCTCGGAAAGCAGGCCGAGGTTCTTCAGCACGGTGAAGACGTTGATGTAGTGCTCGCCGAAGCTCATCCAGAAGCGCACGTTGGGCACGTCGAGGTTCTTCGACAGCGAGTGCACTTCATCGTGGCCGGTCAGGTACAGGTTCTGCGCACCCACCACCGGCAGGTCGTCGGTACGCTTGACTTCGAACATGGTGTTGCTGGTCCACTGGCTGTCCTGCCAGCTCCACACCTGTCCGGTGAATTCGCGGAAATTGATCTCGGGATCGAAGTTGGTGGCGAAATACTTGCCGTGGGAACCGGCGTTGACGTCGAGGATATCGATCGAGTCAATGCGGTCGAAATACTGTTGCTGCGCCAGTGCCGCATAGGCATTGACCACACCCGGGTCGAAGCCCACGCCAAGGATGGCGGTGATGTTCTTTTGCTGGCATTCCTCGAGGTGTTTCCACTCGTAGTTGCCGTACCAGGGCGGTGTTTCACAGACCTTGCCCGGCTCTTCGTGGATGGCGGTGTCGAGGTACGCCACGCCGGTATCGATGCAGGCACGCAGCACCGACATGTTGAGGAACGCGGAGCCGACGTTGATGACGATCTGCGATCCGGTTTCGCGGATCAGCGCCTTGGTCGCTTCGACATCCAGGGCGTTCAGCGTGAAGGCCTGGATATCAGCGGGCTGTTTGAGGCTGCCCTTGGCCTTGACGCTGTCGATGATGGCCTGGCATTTGGAGATGTTGCGCGACGCGATAGCAATACGACCGAGTTCGTCGTTGTGCTGCGCGCACTTGTGGGCCACCACCTTGGCGACACCTCCTGCACCAATGATAAGTACGTTCTTCTTCAATTTTTTCATTTCTCCTCAATCCGCCAGCTTACGAAAGGCTGGACAGGTAGTCTTCGTAACCGAACTCACGAACGACCTCGACAGTACCGTCGAGTTGTTTCACTACGATGGACGGCATCTTCAAGCCGTTGAACCAGTTCTTCTTGACCATGGTGTAGCCTGCCGCGTCAACGAACGACAGCCGATCGCCGATGGACAGCGGACGATCGAAGGGGTACTCGCCGAAGATGTCTCCGGCCAGACAGGACTTGCCGCACACCATGTAGGTGTGTTCGCCGTCGCTCGGCGCCATCTTGGCGTCCAGGCGATAGATCAGCAGGTCGAGCATGTGGGCTTCGATGGAACTGTCCACCACCGCCAGGTTCTTGCCGTTGTAGAGGGTGTCGAGCACGGTGACTTCCAGAGAGGCGCTCTGGGTGATCGCCGCTTCGCCCGGTTCCAGGTAGACCTGTACGCCGTACTTCTGCGAGAACGCCTTGAGGCGCGCGCAGAACTCATCCAGGGCATAGCCTTCACCGGTGAAATGGATGCCGCCGCCAAGGCTGACCCACTCGACCTTGTGCAGCAGGTGGCCGAAGCGCTCCTCGATGGTCCCCAGCATCTGGTCGAACAGGCCGAAGTCGCCGTTCTCGCAGTTGTTGTGGAACATGAAGCCAGAGATCTGCCCGATGACCTGTTCGATCTTCGCCGGATCCCACTCGCCCAGGCGGCTGAACGGCCGTGCCGGGTCGGCCAGCAGGTAGTCGGAACTGCTCACCTGGGGGTTGACCCGCAGGCCGCGGACCTTGCCCTTGGAGGCTTCGGCAAAGCGCTGCAACTGGCCGATGGAGTTGAAGATGATCTTGTCGCAGTTCTCGAGCATCTCGCCGATCTCGTCGTCGGCCCAGGCCACGCTGTAGGCGTGGGTCTCGCCGACGAATTTCTGGCGACCGAGCTTGAGCTCGTAGAGCGACGACGACGTCGTGCCGTCCATGTATTGCTGCATCAGGTCGAACACCGACCAGGTGGCGAAGCACTTGAGCGCCAGCAGCGCCTTGGCTCCGGAGTGCTCGCGCACGTAGGCGATCTTCTGCAGGTTGACCAGCAGCTTCTGCTTGTCGATGAGGTAGTACGGCGTCTTGATCATTTCGAGGCCTCCGGCGGGGCTAGCCAAAAAAGGACGCGCATTGTGCCTTTAGTTGGCTCATATCGAAAGGTTGACGGGCGTATTTCCTACCGGCCGGCGCCCAGGGTCAGACGAAGCTGCCGATAGGCGCTCACCAGCTGCTCGAGGGAAAAGGCGAGATTGCGCCCGCTGGGATTGGGCAGGACCCACACCGAGGCGTCCGCCAGGCGCCGTGGTTGCAGCCCCCAGGCGACGTCCCGCTGGCCGGATAATCCGCAGTACCCGGCCTTGCCGAGAAAGGCCACGCAGCCGGGGGCGTAGCGGGCGATCTTGTGTTCGAAACCGGCCGCCGCCGCGCTGAATTCATCGCGGGACAACTGGTCCGCCCGCGCCGTCGGTCGCTCGACCACGGTGGTCAACCCGCATCCGTACTGCAAGAGCGTGCGGTCGTTTTCCGGACGCAGTTCCTCGGGGGTGAAACCGGCCAGATGCAGCGTGCGCCAGAACCGATTGTTGCGCCCGGCGAAGTGATGTCCCTGGGCTGCCGCCATCAACCCCGGGTTGATGCCACAGAAAACCACCGCCAGTTGCCCGGCCAGAATATCTTCGAGTCCTTCAGCCACCACACACCTCACAAGCGCGGACTCATCCGCAGATGACCCTGACCGCGTTGCGCGCCAGCTCGGACAGTTCGGCCCGGGATTTACCCGCCCGGGCCCGTATCGAAATGCTGTGCATCAGGCCCGAGGCGAGCGCCGCCAGGGCCGCCGGGTCGGCATCGGCGTGCAGTTCGCCGGCCTCGATTGCCGCCCGCAGGCGAGTTTCCAGCTCGGCATCGAGGCGGCCGAGGCGGTTGGAAAGAATCTCGCGGATGGCCGGATCCTCGACCGCCTCGGTGGTTGCCGTGCCGATCATGAAGCAACCCCGTGGCTGACCGTCACCGGAGAAGTAGATCGACAACTGCCCCTCGTAGAAACGCAGCAATGCCTCGCCGAGGGTCAGGGAGCGGTCTTTCAGCGCCTCGTCGACGGCCGCCGCGGCCATCTCCCAGTACTGTTCGAGCGCCTTGATATAGAGCGCGTGCTTGTCCCCGAAGGCGGCATACAGGCTGGGGCGGTTCATGCCCGCCGCCGTGGCGATGCTGTCCAGGGAGGCCCCGGCATAGCCGGTATTCCAGAACACCCCGAGCGCCTGTTGCAAGGCTGTCTGGGGGTCGTAGGCGCGAGGGCGGCCGCGGCCTTTTCCCTCGGCGGTCTTTTTTTGTGCCATGTTGTACAAAAATCCTTGAGTGAGGGCCGGGATGGCTATATTCTTACATTGTCGCACAAAAATCGGAATTCAGAAATTCCCGGTTCCAGGCGTGCTCCCCGGCCACAGGTAAATTCGATCATGACCAAGCAATTCGACAGTACGGCGACACACAACTTCGAGCATCCGGGGCCAGTCCAGGCGGACGCGTTCATTCGCAAGCCCCTGAAGGAAAGAGTGCGACCCCTGCTGATGGTGGGGCTGCCAGTGCTGTTCGCGGCGGTTGCCATTGCCCGTTACCTGGCGGCGGAGCCCTTCGTCTCGACCGACAACGCCTATGCCCGGGTAGCCAAGGCTTCCATCAATGCGCGGATTTCCGGACAGGTGGTTGAAATCGCGGTCGAGGACAACCAGCCGGTGCACAAGGGCCAGGTGTTGTTCCGGATCAATCCGGAGCCTTTGCAGATCGCCGTCAACCGGGCAGATGCCCAACTGAGCGTGGCGCGGTTGCGCATCGCCGGGCTCAAGGCCAGCTATCGGCAGCAGCAGGCCGAGCTGCAATCGGCCCGGGAGTCGGCGAGCTTCGACGAAAAGGAGTTCGCCAGGAAGAAGGCGCTGATGGCCAGCGAGTTCGTCTCGCGCTCGCTCTACGAGCGTGCGGACACCGATCTCAAGGTCGCGCGACAACGCATAGCGTCCGTTGAACAGCAGATCGCCAATACGGTGGTGGCGTTGAACGGCAATCCGGATATCGATATCGACAGCCACCCGGCGATTCGCGAGGCCAGGGCCCAGCTCGACGAGGCACGGCTCTACCTCTCGTATGCGACGGTCTATGCGCCGGACGATGGCATCGTCGCCAAGGTCGACGACCTGCAGGTCGGCAACTATCTCAACAGCGGCGCGCCGGCCTTTGCCTTGCTCTCGGCCCGCCAGGTGTGGGTCGAGGCCAACTTCCGCGAGACCCAGTTGGCGCATATGCGTCCGGGGCAGACCGCGACCATCAGCATCGATACCTACCCGGATCATCCGTTCAAGGCCCGTGTCATCAGCATGAGTCCCGGCACCGGCGCGGACTTCGCCCTGCTGCCGCCGGAAAACGCCACCGGCAACTGGGTCAAGGTGATCCAGCGGGTACCGGTCCGGCTCGAACTCGATGAAGTCGATCCGCGCCTGCCGTTATTCTCCGGCACCAGCGCCACGGTCACGGTCGATACCGGTTATCGGGCGCCCTGGTGGCAGCCGCTCAAGGGGCTGTTGACCGCGAGCCGCGGGCAATGAACGGGGCCGAGGGTGCGCGTGCGCTGAGGTTTGCCGCGCTGCTGGCGACCTATATGCAGTCTGCCAACCTGCCGCTGCCGAACGCGGTGCTGCGGTTGCTCCAGGGCAGCTTGTCGATGACCGACGACCAGGCCGGCTGGGTCTTCACCTCCTACCTGGCGGCGAGCGCCATTAACTTACCGATCGCCCAGTGGCTGGGTGGCCGTTACGGCCTGAAGCTGATGTACCAAGGCGCGCTGGCGATCTTCGCCCTGGGCCTGCTGCTCGCCACCCTGGCAACGACGCCGCTGCAGTTCGTCGGGGCGCGGGTTGTCCAGGGGCTGGCCAGTGGCGTACTGGCGCCGCTGTCGATGGCGATCGCCCTGGAGACCCTGGCGCCGGCACGGCGCGCGACCTTCGGTGCGACCTGGACCGCCATCGTGCTGCTGGGCATCGCCACCGGCCCGGGTATCGGCGGCTGGCTCGGTGAGCATTACGGCTGGCGCGCGATCTTCCATATCAGCCTGCCGCTGTCGGCGTTCATCTTCCTGGTGGTGGCGCTGTGGCTGCCGGAGAAAAAGGCCGGGACACGCCCGTCCTTCGACTTCTTCGGCTTCGGCACCTTCACCCTGGGCATGATCGGGTTGCAGATGCTGCTCGACCGGGGCGAGCGCCTGGAGTGGTTCGCCTCGCCGGAAATCTGGCTGGAAGCGCTGGCCGCCGGACTTGGGCTTTACCTGTTCGTTGTCCATGCGCTGACCGCGAAGGTGCACTTTGTCAGCAAGGGGCTGTTTCGGGATCGCAACTTCGTGTTGTCGACGGTGATGTTTTTCGCCCTGGGTTTTGTCCTGTTGTCGACCATGGCCCTGACCTCGCCGATGCTCGATGAACTGCTCGGTTATCCGCCCGACACGACCGGTGGCCTGACCCTGCCGCGAGGTATCGGGCTGGTGGGAGCCTTCCTGCTGATGGGCCGGGTGCCCGCGCGCGTCGACCCGCGGGTATGGGTGGCGGCGGGTATCGCCCTGGTGGTGTATGCCAACGGGCTGATGCTCGGCTATTCGCCGCTGATGGACAGCTGGCCGGTGGCGATTGCCGGTGCATTGCAGGGCATCGGTCTCGGAGTGTTGATGCCGGCGCTGAGCAAGATGGCGTTCAGCACGCTCGACCCGAAGCTGCGTCCGGAAGCCGCGGGGATTTTCAATCTGGTCCGGGTCTATGGCAGCACCCTCGGGGTGGCGGTGGTGCAGTTGTACTTCTTCAACAACACCCAGGCGATGCACCTGGCGCTGGCCAGCCATCTGACGGCGTATCGGCTTGCCGCGCCGATGTCGCTGCCGGCCCTGGCCGGGCTCAACGAAATGATCACCGGCCAGGCGGCGTTCATCGCCGTGATCGGCCAGTTCAAGATTTTGCTGGTGGTGATGCTGGTGGTGAGTCCGCTGGTGTTCTTTCTTCGCAAACCCGTTCCGACCAACTAGTCCCCGTGGAGTCCGGAAAATGAAATCCAGTGCGTTCGTCATCAACAGGCCGCGGTTTCCAGCGATGGTCTGGACGGTCTCGGCGCTTGCCGTGCTGTCCGCCTGTACCGTCGGCCCGGACTACGCCGCGCCAGCGCAAAGTCCGTCGCAGCATTATGACCAACAGGCCGAGCAGCGTCTGGGCGGCAAGGCTGACCAGCATATCGACCTGGGCAGGCCGCTCAAGGGTGACTGGTGGTCGGCTTTTCAATCAGCGAAGCTCGACCGGCTGGTGCGGCGCGCCGTTGCCGGCAATCTTGAGCTGGTGGCGGCTGACGCGACACTGCGGCAAGCGGCATCCTCCGTGGCCGCAGCGGAGGGCGCGCTGTACCCGCAGGTCGATTTCGGCGCCCAGGCCGGTCGCCAGCGGGTACACACGGCAGCCGAACCTGCGGTCGCCAACTTCTATTCGGTCGGGCCGCGGGTCGGCTTCGACCTCGATGCCTTCGGTGGCAACCGGCGGCGGATCGAGCAGCAGCAGGCGTTCACCGAGCTGCAGCAGCACCGCTACGAAGCGGCCTACCTGACGCTGACGGGCGATGTCGCCAGCCAGGCGCTGCTGGTGGCTAGCGCCAACGCGCAGATGGCGGCGGTGGAGAAGCTGCTGGCCAATGACGCGAGGAATCTCGAACTGGTGCGTACGGCCCAGCTCAATGGCGCCACCACGCGGATCGACGTGTCGCTGGCCGAAACCCGGCTGGCGCAGGATCGTACGCTGTTGCCACCCCTGGCCCAGCAACGCGATGCGGCGCGGCATGCGTTGTCGATCCTGGCGGGCAAGGGGCCTGCCGACTGGATCGCCGCGGATTTCGAACTGGACGAATTTACCTTGCCGGCCAATCTGCCGGTCAGCCTGCCTTCGGAAATGGCCCGCACCCGGCCCGATATCCTGCAGGCCGAGGCCGACCTGCATATGGCCAGCGCCGCGGTGGGTATCGCGACGGCCAATCTCTATCCCCACGTGGAGCTGTCGGCCTCGCTGGCACAGGCCGCTTCCGGCAATGGCGGCGCCGCGCTCTGGGGTTTTGCAGCAGGGCTGGCGGGACCGATCTTCGACGGCGGCGCCCGCGAGGCCGAACGCCAGGCTTCTATCGACGGCTACCAGGCGGCGTTGGCGGGCTACCGGCAGACGGTCATCAGTTCCTTCGGCCAGGTGGCGGACACGCTGCAGGCGATCAACCACAACGCCGAAGCCAACCTGGCGCAGACACAGGCCTTGCGCGCCGCCGAAACCAGCCTGCACCTGAACCAGCAAGCCTATGCCCAGGGCGAAAACAGCATTCTCCAGGTGCTGGAGGCCGAGCGCGCTTATGAGCAGGCGTCGCTGGGGCTGATCAGGGTGCAGACCGCGCAGTATCTCGACACGGTACGGCTGTTCGTGGCGCTTGGCGGCAACGCCGTCGGCGTGGCGGCACGGCAGGTTGCCTCCGGCGAAATCAACAGACAGACCATGGAGTAACGACATGACTTATCAAGACACCCTTCGCGATACCCGGTTTCCACTTATCTACGGCAGCGGTTCGATGCCGGCGGTGGGCTTCGGTACGCTGTTCCGCGATCTTTCGGTGACCACCGAGGCGATCAGGACCGCGCTGCAAACCGGCTTCCGGCATTTCGATTGTGCCGAGCGCTATCGCAATGAAGAGCAGGTCGGCGTGGCGCTACAGGAGGCGCTGGAGAGCGGCCTGGTCGGGCGGGAAGAGCTGTTCATCACCACCAAGCTGTGGAATACCAATCACCGGCCCGAGCGCGTCAAGCCGGCGTTCGAGGCCAGTTGCCGGCGACTGGGCGTCGACTATATCGACTGCTACCTGATCCATACGCCGTTTGCCTTTCAGGCCGGTGACGACCAGGACCCGCGGGATGCACTGGGCCAGGTCATCTACGACCAGGGCGTGACGCTGATCGAGACCTGGCGGGCTCTCGAGAGCCTGATGGACGAAGGGCTGTGCCGCTCCATCGGCCTTTCGGACATCACCCTGGAAGCCTTGAAGGAAGTAGTTGCGGCGGCCCGGATAAAACCCTCGGTGGTCCAGGTCGAGTCCCACCCGTACCTGCCGGAATGGGAACTGCTCGAATTCTGCCGTGAGCACGGCATCATCGTCCTGGCGTTCGCCCCCCTCGGCCACGGCATGGAGCCCAATGTGCTGGAGGAACCGGTGATTACCGGTATCGCCCGGCGCGTGCGCAAAACCCCGGCACAAGTGGCCCTGGCCTGGTCGGTGCAGCGTGGCGTGGCGTTCCTGACCACCTCGGCGACACCGGGCCATATTCAGGAGAACTTCGATATCGCGACCTTGCCCCACCGGGCCATGCGGGAAATCCAGGAAGAGATCACCACCCGCATACGCTTCAACTCGGTGGTGGAAACCGGCGTGCCAGGTTTTATTCCGCGCAAGAAATGATTCCCGAGGTGGACACGATGGACGTATTCCAGAGCATGCGGTTTTTCATCACCGTCGCACAGAGTGGCAGCTTCACGGCGGCGGCCGCAGTGCTGGGCACCACCATCACCAATGTCTCCAAGGCGGTTTCCGCTCTTGAGGCCAGGCTGCAGACGCGGCTGATCAACCGCACCACCCGACGCCTGGCGCTGACCGAAGCCGGGGCGCGCTACCTGCAACGCTGCGAGAAGATTCTCGACGAGGTGCGCGAGGCGGACGAGGAGGCGGGGACGGCCCATGTCATGCCCGCCGGACGCCTGAAGATTCATGCGATGGCGGCGGTGGGCAACCACTATGTGATCGACGCCATCGCCCGCTATCGAGAACGCTATCCCTCGGTCATGTTCGACCTGACCCTGACCAACCGCCAGCCCGACCTGCTGGAGGAGGGTTACGACATGTCGATCGTGCTGGCGCGGGAGCTGCCCGATTCGGGATTTGTCGCCCAGCGACTGGGTTCCACCTACAGCATTCTCTGTGCTGCACCGGCGTACCTGGAAAGGCGCGGCATTCCCGATTCGCCGAGTGCCCTCGGTGCGCATGACTGCCTGAGGATCGTCAACACGGTCATGCCCGTGGAGCACTGGGCCTTCGAGGGGCCGCAAGGCATGGAAGCCATCGATATCCCGCTGTCGCCTTTTCATATCAATACCGCCGATGGCATGACGGTCGCGATCAAGAGCGGCATGGGCATCGGCATCCAGCCCGTGGCCTCCGCCATCGAAGGTCTGCGGGCAGGGACCCTGGTGCGGGTCCTGCCGGACTATCACCTTGAACAGCTGAACCTGTTCGCCATCTATCCGTCGCGCAAATTCGTCGATGCCAAGATCAGGACCTGGGTGGAATTTCTCAAGAGCGCTGTTCCGGGCGTGCTGGCATCTGACGAAGAGGTGCTCGCGTCGCGAGAGTGATCGGTCGCGGTCTTCTCTCCCCGCCATCGGGCAAGGAAATATCAGCCATTTACAGGCGGGCGCGTGGTTGCGGCTCGACGCCTGACAAAAGCGCGATTAGCATGGCGATGATCTCGACCGAGCCCGGAAAAACCTCACAAGAACCTCATCTCCATGACCCTGCTCGAACGCGCCAGACACTTCTCCATCAAGCAACTCGCCCTCCAGGCGGGGGTCAGCAAGGCCACGGTCGATCGCGTGCTGCATGAACGCGGCAGCGTGCATTACCAGACCCGGCGGCGTATCGAACAGGCCCTGGATGAACTCGAGTCCCAGGAAAAAAACGGCCTGGTGGTGGGGCGCACCTTCCATATCGACGTGATCCTGCATACGCCACGACGCTTCAGCACGGCGGTGCAGAAGGCGATGACCACGCAACTGGGCAGCATGGCGCCGTTTCGCATTGCCCCGCGCTTTCACCTGTTCGAGGACATCGAGCCGCAGGCGATGCACGACAGGCTGCTGCGCTGCCTCGACACCGGCAGCCAGGGCGTGGTGCTCAAGGCCGCCGACGTGCCGCTGGTGAACCAGGCGGTCAGACGGCTGGCCGAGGCCGGTATCCCGGTGGTGACCCTGGTCAGCGATCTGCCGCAAAGCGAGCGCATCGGCTATGTCGGCATGGACAATCGTACCGCCGGGCAGACCGCCGCGTATCTGTTTTCCCGCTGGCTACCCTCCGAGCCCCAGGACGTGGCGGTGGTCATCAGCAGTGAGCTGTTCCGTGGCGAAGAAGAACGGGAAATGGGCTTTCGCATGTGGCTGCGGGGTCGTGCCGCGCATTTGCGGGTGCTGGATATCAGCGGCGGCTTCGGGGTGTACGAACGCACCTTCGAGCGGGTGACCGAGGCGCTGAAGCAGCATCCCGGGCTCAAGGCGGTGTACAGCGTGGGTGGCGGCAATCGGGCGATAGTCGACGCCTTTGCCGCCCAGGGCCGGCCCCTGGAAGTGTTTATCGGCCACGACCTCGATGAAGAAAACCAGCAGTTGCTGAACGAGGAAAAAATCGCCGCGATCATCGACCACAACCTGCAGATCGACTCGCGCAATGTGTTCCTGCACATCCTGCAGTTCCACCGGCTGTGGAAGGCCGGGCCGGTCGCACCGTCCCAGGTGCAGATCGTCACGCCGTTCAACCTGCCTGGTGGTTAAGGCGTTGGGCGAAGCCACGGTACAACATCGGGCCTGACGTGTTGCTGAAGGTGCTTCTGCGTGGCGCTTTGGCCTACAAGATCCTGGGAAGCGTCTGCCTATCTCTTCCAACAGGTTTTGGCCGAATATCCGAATGGTATTGCTGTCGTGCGCAGCACCTGGCCGGGAAGGCCGGCTTGACGATGACCACACTCCTTCGAGCCGATGTCTCCAGGTCGCTTGTCAATTGCAGGAGCTATCATGGAAATGTCGCTAACCTTATACGACGCACTGACGACTGCCAGTATTCCGGCGAACAAGGCCAAGGCGGTTGTAGATGCCTGGGAGGCCGATATGAAAAATCTCGCGACAAAGTCGGATTTGCTGCAAACCGAAGCACGCCTGGAAGCACGGCTGGATGCACGCTTCTCGGAGCAGGGATCAGTTGTCAGGGAACTGGGCAGCGAAATGCGGGCACAAGGTGTCGAACTGCGCGCCTTGATCAAGGAGCAGGGGGCCGATCTGCGTTCGTCCATTTCGGCATTGGAGTCGCAGAACAAGATCCTGCGGTGGCAGTTTGGCCTGATCTTCATCTGCGTCGCCGTACCGCTGCTGAAGACGAGTTTTGAGCTGCTGAGCAGGTAGGCCTGATCTTCGCGTTCTTTCATTCAAGCGCGACAAACGAAAAGCCCGCTCAATGGCGGGCTCTCGACAGATGGGCCAAATCCCTTTGGCTGACATCATTCTGATTAACGGGTATGACGATGTGGTGACAGAGTCGCAATGATTGCGTGACAGCCTCTGTGTCATCTCAAGGCTGTCGACTCGACAGCGTCAGCCTCGACCACTCGCTCCATCCGCCACCCAGCGCCGTGTACAGGTTCACCTCCGCCACCAGTTGCGCCAGCTGATCGTTGATCAGGCCTTGCTGTGAACTGAACAGCGAGCGTTGCGCATCGAGGAACACCAGGCTGCTGTCGACCCCGGTCCGATAGCGATGCTCGGCCATATCGTAATAGTCCTGTGTGGCCTTCACCAGGTCACGTTGCGCCTGGAGTTGCTCGTCGTAGGTCTGGCGTGCCGCCAGGCCGTCAGCAACTTCCTGGAAGGCAGTCTGGATCGATTTTTCGTATTGCGCGATACGGATATCCTTCTGCAGCTTCGAGTAGTCCAGGCTCGCCCGCAGGCTGCCGGTGTTGAAAATCGGCAGGTTGACCTGCGGCTGGAAGGTCCAGGATCCCGAGCCGGCCTTGAACAGTCCCGACAGTTCCTTGCTGGTGGTGCCGGCATTCGCGGTCAGGCTCACGCTCGGAAAGAACGCCGCCCGCGCCGCGCCGATATTGGCGTTGGCGGCCTTGAGCTGGTATTCGGCCTGGAGGATGTCCGGGCGCCGTTGCAGTAGATCCGAAGGCAGGCCCGCCGGCACTTGCGCCACCAGGCTATCGGCCAGCGGTCGTTCGGGCAGCGAGTCGGGCAGTGGTGCGCCGACCAGCAGTGTCAGGTTGTTCAGGTCCTGGGCGACCTGGCGCTCGTAGCGCGACAGGTTGGCGCGGGCACTTTCGACGCTGGTCCGGGCCTGGCTGACATCCAGCGCCGAGAGCTTGCCGGCATCGCGGCTGCGGGTGGTCAGGTGCAGGCTCTGTTCATAGGCGTCGAGGGTCTTGCGGGTCAATGCCAGCAATTCACGGTCAGCCAGCCAGGTCAGGTAGGCATTGGCGACATTGGCCACCAGGCTCAACTGGGTGCTGCGTCGTGCCTGTTCCGAGGAGAGGTAGGTGGCCATGGCCTGCTCGGTCAGGCTGCGCACGCGGCCGAACAAATCCAGCTCATAGGCGCTGACGCCCAGGTTCACCGAGCTGCTCGAGGTGATGACCGGCTTGCCGCCGGCCAGACTGCCCGGCACCCGCTGGCGTGAGCTGCTGCCATTGGCCGAAACCGCCGGCAGCAGGTCGGCGCGTTGGATCCGGTACTGGGCCTGGAAGGCGTCGACATTCAGGGCGGCCACCCGCAGATCGCGGTTGTTCATCAGGGCGTTTCCGATCAATTGCCGCAGCGTCGGGTCACGAAACAGGCTGCGCCAGTCCGCGCCTGGCGCAACGCTGTCTTGGGCGGTCGTCGCATAGGCCGGGCCCTGGGGATACTGCGGCGCACTGGGCGAAGCCGGTTGCTGGTAATCCGGCATCAGCGAACAACCGCCGAGCAGCAGTGCCGCGGCGACCAGGGAAAGAGGGGATTTGCTCATCGACCAGCCTCATGGAAGGGAAGGGCGGGTGGCCGTGTAACCGGCACCCGCTTGTCAGCAAGAAAGGAAGGTCTAGGCGCCGGCCATCCAGCGGGCCAGCCCATGGCGTCCGCTGACCCCGAGTTTGGCGGCCGCGCGCTTGAGATAGGTTTCGACGGAACTGTTCTTCACGCTGAGTTTCTCGGCCATCTGTGGCACCGTGCCACCCACCAGCAGCCCCAGGCAGACTTCCCGTTCCCGGCTCGACAGAATGATGTCGCCCAGAGCCAGGCGCTTGCTGAAGGCTTGCTGCAACGAGACGGGCTCCTGTTCCGCCTGAGGCCCCGGCACAGGGCTGGTGACGTTCTTCAGGACTGCCTGGCGGCTGATCTGCGCATGGCGTTCGATCAGCGGCAGCAGGGTGTCGGAGAGGTTCTTGAGAAATGACAGCTCGCTGAGGGCAAAGCCTTTTTGCGTGTGCGAACGGTAAAGCGAAATGACACAGCGACGATTGGATTTGCGCGACACCAGGTTGCACTGGTGGGCGGCGTCCCGGTTATCACGGCGGTTGACCTGCGCGTTCATCTGGATCAGGAGTGAGTCATCCATCTCGATCATCTGGCTGAGCAGTGGATGTGTATCCGGGTGCTGCGGGAGTTCGGGCGGCGCAGAGTCGTCTTTCAGGCCGGCGCAGCCCAGTGGCTCGATATCGACCACGCTGGCCTGGCGCTCGTCGAGTGTCCATTCGCTGAGGTCGATCCGCTCGACCGGTACCAGCTTATCGATCAGGTTGAGCATGTTGCTGGCAAAGTGTTCATTGCCCGTGCTTGAAATCAGTTCGCCCAATTCGAAATAGAAGCCGGGGCTTTCTACGTCTCGAATACTGCTGGTCAGATTCATTTCCTTGTCTTCCTTGATATAGACCTGTCGTCAAACGATTTGCGGCATGAAATCGGAAGCAACCAGTTCTCCTTGAACAGGATTTCTCCGGGGATTTAAGCCTATGCATTTATCCTACGTCTGTAGTGGAAAAAGGGGACATAAAAATCTATGAAGGGTGTAGGGGGTATGGGGATTTTCTGACTATATCAAACGCTTGTTCTGTGTTGGATTGTCTTAATGATATAGCTACAAATGCATGATATTAATAAATTTTATGGGTTGTATGACGGATGATTCAGTCGGTGGCAAAGGTGGTTTTTAGCGTATTTCCTACATATTTTTAAGACTTTGCTTAAGTGGCGTTTTGACGGTGGCTACAAAGATTCCGGGGGAGTGCTCAATATCGCGGGTCCTGATGAGGGAGTCGCTTGCATGAATATCCCCTGGGACAAGCCCCTCCATACAGGAGGTTTTTTTTGTCCGGGGTTTTGGTGCCATACAGCCCCGCAAGCCG
The DNA here is from genome assembly GCF_049319725.1 of Pseudomonas sp. Mn2068. NCBI lineage: Bacteria > Pseudomonadati > Pseudomonadota > Gammaproteobacteria > Pseudomonadales > Pseudomonadaceae > Pseudomonas > Pseudomonas sp. Mn2068. Next base: position 334,301 of record NZ_JBMOUG010000002.1, read on the forward strand.
GATGTTTAAATTCGCGGATAATTGTTTGAGACGGACCTTATGGAACTTTCCCGCGCTACCGACATGGACGATACGGCTGTGACTCGAGAGGGCTTTCCCCTGACGGCCAGCCAGCGGGACATCTGGCTTGACCAGATGAGTCGGGGTGATTCTCCGTTGTACAATATCGGAGGATATGTAGAACTTAATGGGACCATTGTCCCGCAACTTGTCCAGCGTGCGGTCGAGTGCCTGGTGGCCAAACACGATGCCCTGCGCACCGTGCTGCGGGCCGGTGCCGATGGCCTGCCCGTACAGAGCTTCGCGCCGACGCTGGCCGTGTCGGTGCCGTTGTACAGCGTTGCCACCCAGGCCGATCCGCTGGCGGCCGCCCGGCGGCTGATGCAGCAGCAGATACAGCAGCCTTACGAACTGGAGGGCGGGCCGTTGTTCCGCTTCTTCCTGGTTCGGCTGGACGATACCCACAATTTGCTGGGCACCCAGGCCCACCACCTGATCCTCGACGGCTGGGGCTTCGGGCAGATGCTGGCCTCGCTGGGAGGCATCTACAGCGCGCTGGCGCGCGGCGAGGAGCCGGACCTGGTGGCACCGTCCTATATCGACTTTATCGCCGATGACCAGCAATACCGCGATTCGTCGCGCTACACCCGCGACCGTGACTACTGGCTGGCCAAGTACCGGACGCTACCGGACCCGATGCTGCTGCCGCGTTATCGCGGTCGGTGGGCCAGCGACAGCGTGGTCCAGGCCTTTCCCACATCACTGCACGAGCGGATGAAGGCCCTGGCGAGTACCTGCCAGGCCTCGGCCTTCCATGTGTTGCTGGCGGCGGTGCATCTCTGCTTCGCCGGTACTTCGCAGCGCAATGACTGGGTGCTCGGCGTACCGATCCTTAACCGTGGCAATGCCCGCTTCAAGTCGACCCTGGGACTGTTTACCCAGGTCAGCGCGCTGCGTTTCGATTTTGCCGATGGGCTGTCGTTCGGCGAACTGGTATGCGGTGTACGTGATGTCCTCAGGCAGGACCTGCGGCACCAGCGCTACCCCCTGAGCGAGATGAACCGTGCGCTGGGCCTGCTGCGCGAGGATCGCAACCAACTGTTCGAAATATCGGTGTCCTATGAGCAAGATGACCATGATTACCGGTACGGCGAGGCGCAGGCGCACACCGTGAAGGTGTCCAATCGTCACGAGTCGACACCGTTGACCCTTCATCTGCGCAGCAACCGTTATAACGACAAGGCCTGGATCCACCTCGTCTACAACGAGGCCTACTTCGAGCCCGCCGAGGTCCAGGCACTGGCCGAGCGGCTGACTTTCGTGCTCGAGCAGGGACTGGAAAACACCGGCCTGGCGCTGCGCGAGTTTGTGCTGGTCACGCCGGCCGAAACCGAGCGGTTGGCAGCGTGGAATGCCACTGAGGCGGCCTATGATCTCGAACAGACCATCCAGCAGGTGTTCGAGGCCCAGGTCCGACGTACACCGGAGGCCGTGGCAGTGGTGGCGGGCGAGCGGAGCCTGACCTATCGCCAGCTCAACGAGCAGGCCAACCAGTTGGCGCACTGCCTGCGCGAGCAGGGCGTGCAACCCGATGCGCGGGTGGCGATCTGCGTCGAGCGCGGCCTGGAACTGGTGATCGGCCTGTGGGCCATCGTCAAGGCCGGGGGCGCCTATGTGCCGCTGGATCCGGGCTATCCGCCGGAGCGCCTGGAGCACATGCTGCGCGACAGTTCGTCGGTACTGCTGCTGGTGCATGCCGCTACGCGTCACCTGCCGGGCGCGGTGACCATACCCGTGCTCGACTTCGACCATGACACCTGGCATGACCAACCGGTGAGCGAGGTGCAGGTGCCGGGACTGACCGCGTCGAACCTGGCCTATGTGATCTATACCTCGGGCTCCACCGGCACACCCAAGGGCGTGGCGCTCGAGCATCGCGGCCTGTGCAATCTGGTGCACTGGAGTTCGAAACTGTTTACCGGCGATCGCAGCGGGGCGTTGTTGCAGAAGTCCCCGTTCAGTTTCGACGGCTCGGTCTGGGAGTTCTTCTGGCCGCTGACCGTGGGCATGCGCCTGGTGCTGGCCCGTCCCGACGGGCAATGGGAATCGGCCTACCTGGCGCAAACGGTGCGTGAGCAGCAGGTCACCGTGATCAAGTTCGTGCCGGCGATGCTGCAGCAGTTTCTCGAACTGGAGGAAGTCAGCCAATGCACCAGCCTGACGGACGTGTTCTGTGGCGGCGGCGAACTGACGGCGGCCCTGGCCCACAGGGTCCGGGAGCGCCTGCCAGGGGTGCGCCTGCACAACGTCTACGGGCCGACGGAGGCGACGGTCGACAGCACGGTCTGGACCCTGGAACCGGGTGCTGCGATACCGGATATCCAGTTGCCCATCGGCCGGCCGATCTGCAACACGCGCCTGTATGTGCTCGATGCTCAGGACCGGCCGGTCCCGATCGGTTTCAGCGGGCAATTGCACATTGGCGGTGTCGGCGTTGCCCGTGGCTACCTGGGGTTGCCGCAGTTGGTGGCCGAGCGTTTTATCGACAGTCCGTTCGTGGCCGGCGACCGCCTCTATCGCACCGGTGACCTGGTGCGGTATCGCGCGGACGGCAATCTCGAATTCCTCGGGCGCGACGACTTCCAGGTCAAGCTGCGCGGCTTTCGCCTGGAGCTTGGCGAGATCGAGGCGCGCCTTTCGGCCCATGACAGGGTCAGGGAGGCGGTGGTGCTGATGCGCGACGAGCGGCTGGTGGCCTATTTCACGCCGCGAGACCCCGCACAGGTGCCGGCCATCGAGGCGCTGCGCAACCATCTGTCGACACTGCTCCCGGACTACATGGTGCCATCGGCCTATGTGCGCCTCGACGCATGGCCACTGACTCCCAACGGCAAGCTGGACCGCCAGGCACTTCCGGCCCCCGGCATCGAGGCGGTGATCAGCCGGCGTTACGAGGCCCCACAGGGCGCCGTGGAAATCGCCCTGGCGCAGATCTGGGCCGAGGTGCTGAAGCTCGAGCGGGTGGGCCGCAACGACCATTTCTTCGAGTTGGGCGGGCATTCGCTGCTGGCCATGAAGCTTGTGGCACGCATGCGTGATGCGGGCCTGGAGGCCGATGCCTCGGCCATCTTCAGCGAACCCCGCCTTGCTGCCCTGGCTACCCGCACCGTCGGGCGCGTGCAAGCGCTCGAGATCCCGGCCACCACCATTCCGACGCTCAATCGCCGGCGGCGGCTCTGACTGTCGGGGCAGCCTCGCACCCCCTGAAAACGGCGGCGTTGGCCATGTCCCCGCTTCCCATGTCAGACACATCCGAATGGATGCTTTAGTTTTCAAACCAGTGAAAAAACACTGATGGCTTAGTGCCTTTATTTCCTTTTTTTGAGCAGGACGCCTCATGCGTCCTGATGACACGCAGCGCCGCCTGGTCGGCGCAAGGGCGCGAAGCACGGGCACAGCGTTGCCTTTGAAAATGGACTTTCTCGTCAACCGTTTCCGAATTTAAAAGCAGGTCTCTCATGCAGTTCAGCGAATTGATGGCAGTTATTTCCACCCATGCGATCCGTCTTCAACGCGAGGAGGACGACCTGGTTGTCCTGGGCAACGATGACGCGCTGGACGATACGCTGTGGCAACAGCTGAGTGCGCACAAGGCGCAGTTGCTCGACCTGGTGGCGCGCCATGGCGGCGACTGGCTGAGCCCGGCCCTGCGCATTACCCCGGACATGCTGCCGCTGGTGACGCTGGAGCAGGAAGCCATCGATCGGATTGTCGCCGGGATCCCCGGTGGCGCGGCCAATGTCCAGGACATCTACCCCCTGGCACCGTTGCAGGCCGGTATGCTCTACCACCACCTGGCGGCCGGGCAGGGCGATCCGTACCTGCTGCACAAACCGTTCGTCTTCGGCGATCGCGCGCGCCTCGAGGCGTTTGTCCAGGCCCTGCAATGGGTGATCGAGCGCCACGATATCCTGCGCACCTCCATCGTCTGGGAACGCCTCGACGAACCGCTGCAAGTGGTCTGGCGCCAGGCCCCGCTGGTGTGCGAGGAAGTCGCCGTGGACGCCGCCGGCGGCGAAGCCTTGGAGCAGCTGCGCGCCCACCTTGAGGCCCGTGACTACCGCCTGGATCTGCGTCAGGCGCCCTTGCTGCGCCTGGTATTTGCCCATGACGAGGCCCGACAGCAGGTGGTCGCGGTGCTGTTGTTCCATCACATGGCCCTCGATTACACCGGCCTGGAGGTGGTACGTCGGGAGATCCGCGCGCACCTGCTCGGGCAGGCCACCGAAGTCGGGGCTGCAGTGCCGTTTCGTGATTACCTGGCGCGGGCGCGCCTGCGCCTGGACGAGTCTGCCCACGAGGCCTTCTTTCGCGAGATGCTCGGTGATATCGACGAGCCGACCTTGCCGTTCGGTCTGCAGGATGTGCAAGGCGACGGTCGAGGCATCGAAGAGAGCCGTATCGGCTTGCCCCCTGACCTGAGCCGACGCCTGCGCCAGCAGGCGCGGCAGGCGGGGGTCAGCGTGGCCAGCGTGCTGCACCTGGCGATGGCCCAGGTGCTGGGCAAGGTCTGCGGGCGCTCGGCGGTGGTCTTCGGCACGGTGCTGCTGGGACGCATGGACGCCGGTGTCGGCGCCGAGCAGGCGCTGGGGATGTTTATCAATACCTTGCCGCTGCGGGTCGATGTCGGTAGCGAAAGCGTGCTGGCCGGCCTGCTCAAGACCCATGAGCGCCTGACCGCGCTGCTGGGGCACGAACAGGCCTCGCTGGCCCTGGCCCAGCGTTGCAGTGGCGTGAGCGCGCCGACGCCGCTGTTCAGCGCGATGCTCAACTATCGCCACAGCGACGCCGCCGAGCGGGTCGAGGTCAGCGAGCTGGCCCCGGGTATCCGCATCCTGGGGGGCGAGGACCGCACCAACTATCCGCTGACGGTCAGTGTCGATGACCTGGGCGAGGACTTCACGCTGGCGGTCAAGACCTTGCCGGCGATCGGTGCGCAGCGGGTCGGCGGTTATCTGCAGACGGCGCTCGAGGCGCTGGTCGATGCGCTGGAGCACGATCCTGTGCAGGCGCTCCAGGGCCTGTCGATCCTGCCCGTCGAGGAACGCCAGCACCTGCTGGTGGAGCTCAATGCCACCGAGGACGCTTACGATCTGGAACAACCCATCCAGGCACTCTTCGAGGCCCAGGTCCGACGCACGCCGGAGGCCGTGGCAGTGGTGGCGGGTGAACGGAGCCTGACCTATCGCCAGCTCAACGAGCAGGCCAACCAGTTGGCGCACTACCTGCGCGAGCAGGGCGTACAGCCCGATTCGCGGGTGGCGATCTGCGTCGAGCGCGGGCTTGAGCTGGTCATCGGCCTGTGGGCCATCGTCAAGGCCGGGGGCGCCTATGTGCCGCTGGACCCCGGTTATCCGCTGGAGCGCCTGGGCTACATGCTGCAGGACAGCGCGTCGGTGCTGGTGCTGGTGCATGGCGCCACCCGTGACCTGCTGGGCCCGGTGGCGGTCCCGCTGCTCGACTTCGATCGTGCCGATTGGCACGACCGCCCGCTCGCCGATACACCGGTACCGGGGCTGGGCGCGTCGAACCTGGCCTATGTGATCTACACCTCGGGCTCCACCGGCACGCCCAAGGGCGTGACCCTCGAACACCGTGGTCTGTGCAACCTGGTGCACTGGAGTTCGACACTGTTTACCGGTGATCGCCACGGCGCGTTGCTGCAAAAGGCGCCGTTCAGCTTCGACGGTTCGGTCTGGGAGTTCTTCTGGCCGCTGACCGTGGGCATGCGCCTGGTCCTGGCCCGCCCCGAAGGGCACCGCGACCCGGCCTACCTGGCGCAACTGGTGCGTGAGCAACAGATCAGCGTGATCAAGTTCGTGCCGGCGATGCTGCAACAGTTCCTCGAACTGGAGGAAGTGAGCCAATGCACCAGCCTGACGGACGTGTTCTGTGGCGGTGGCGAACTGACTGCGGCCCTGGCCCGGTCGGTGCAGAAACGCCTGCCACGGGTGCGCCTGCACAACGTCTACGGACCGACGGAGGCGACGGTCGACAGCACCGCCTGGACCCTGGAGCCCGGTGCGCCGGTGCCGGAGCCGCAACTGCCGATTGGCCGGCCGATCAGCAACACGCGCCTGTACGTGCTTGATGACCAGGACCTGCCGGTGCCCCAGGGCGTCAGTGGGCAATTGCATATCGGCGGGGTCGGCGTTGCCCGTGGCTACCTGGGGTTGCCGCAGTTGGTGGCCGAGCGTTTTATCGACAGTCCGTTCGTGGCCGGCGACCGCCTCTATCGCACCGGTGACCTGGTGCGTTATCGCGCCGATGGCAACCTCGAATTCCTCGGGCGCAACGACGACCAGGTGAAGATCCGCGGCCTGCGTATCGAGTTGGGCGAGGTGCAGTCGCGCTTAAGCGCACATCCCGCGCTCAAGGATGCCGTGGTCATGGTCCGCGAGGACGAGCCGGGCGATCCGCGCCTGGTGGCCTACTACGCCGCCGAGGAGCGCCAGGCCATCGAGTCCTTGCGCGCCCATCTGCTGGAACACCTGCCGGGCTATATGCTGCCCACCGCCTTTGTCCATCTCCAGGCCCTGCCGCTGACCCCCAACGGCAAGCCGGACCGCAAGGCCCTGCCGGCCACGGACCCGAGCTCGCGGGTACAGCGCGTCTACGAGGCGCCGCGCGGCGAGGTGGAAATCACCCTGGCGCGAATCTGGGCCGAGGTGCTCAAGGTCGAGCAGGTCGGTCGCCACGACAACTTCTTCGAACTGGGCGGTCATTCGCTGCTGGCGGTCAAGCTGATCGAACGCATGCGCCAGGTCGAGCTGAGTGCCGATGTGCGCGTGCTGTTCGGTCAACCGACCCTGGCGGCGCTGGCCGCCGGGGTTGGCGGACAGCGTGAGGTGGCGGTCCCGGCCAATCGGATTGGCGCGCATTGCCGGCGCATTACCCCGGACCTGTTGCCGCTCGTCAACCTGGACCAGGCGGCCATCGACCGTATCGTCGCCAGTGTTCCCGGCGGCGTGGCCAATGTGCAGGATATCTACCCGCTGGCGCCGTTGCAGGGCGGCATTCTCTACCACCACCTGACGACCGAGGGCGATCCCTACGTGCTGCAGGCGCAGCTCGGCTTTGCCGGCGAGGCACAGGTGCAGGCCTTTGCCAGCGCCTTGCAGGGGGTGATCGACCGGCACGACGTGCTGCGTACCAGCGTGCACTGGGAGCACCTCGACGAGCCGGTCCAGGTGGTCTGGCGCCAGGCTTCGCTGGGTGTCCAGCAGGTCGAGGTCGATCCTCGGGACGGCGATATCCTCGAGCAACTGCATCGGCGCTTCGACCCGCGTCACTACCGGCTGGACTTGGGCCAGGCACCGCTGATGCGCCTGGTGTATGCCCAGGACCCGGCCCATGACCGTTGGGTCGGGGTGCTGCTGCGTCATCACCTGGTGCTGGACCACACCTCGCTGGACGTGCTGCTGGAAGAAATGCGCGCCAGCCTGGCGGGCGAAACCGCCCCGCAAACCGAGGCCGTGCCTTACCGCAACTATGTGGCGCAGGCCCGTCTGGGTTTGGACGAGCAGGCACACGAAGCCTTTTTCCGCGAGATGCTGGCGGATATCGATGAGCCGACCTTGCCGTTCGGCCTGCAGGACGTCCAGGGTGATGGGCGTGGCATCGGCGAGGCGTCGCTGGCGCTGGACCCGGCCTTGAACCGGCGTCTGCGCGAGCAGGCGCGCCAGCAGGGGGTCAGCGCCGCCAGCCTGATGCACCTCGGCTGGGCCCAGGTACTGGGCCAGCTTGCCCGGCGTCGCGACGTGGTCTTTGGCACCGTGCTGCTGGGCCGCCTGCAGGGCGGGGAGGGCGCCGACCGGGCGCTGGGGATGTTCATCAACACCCTGCCGCTGAGGGTCGACGCCGGTCAGGTCGGGGTGCGTGACGGGCTCAAGGCCACCCATGCCCGCTTGAGCCAACTGCTGAGCCACGAGCATGCCTCGCTGGCCCTGGCACAGCGCTGCAGTGGCGTCGACGCCGCTTCGCCGCTGTTCAGCGCCTTGCTCAACTACCGACACAGTGCACCGGAGGAAGCGGTCGCCGGGCAACTGCAAATCAGTCCGGGCATCCAGGTATTGCGCAGCGAAGAGCGCAGCAACTACCCGCTGGTGCTCAGTGTCGACGATCGCGGCCGTGACTTCAGCCTCAAGGTGCTGGCCGTCGAGTCCATCGGCGCGCAACGCATCTGCGGCTACATGAACACCCTGCTGGAACAGCTGGTGCAAGCCCTGGAGCAGGCCCCGGGTAGCGCCCTGGAACAGCTGTCGATCCTGCCGGATGGCGAGCGCCGGCAACTGCTGGAGGGCTTCAACGCCAACCGGGTCGACTACCCGCGCGGGCAGACCGTGCAGGGCCTGTTCGAGGCCCAGGTGGCCCGCAATCCCGAGGCGGTCGCGGTGGTCCAGGGCGGTGAACAACTGAACTACCGTTTGCTCAACCTGCGGGCCAACCGCCTGGCCCACCACCTGCGCAAGCTGGGGGTGCAACCGGACGACCGGGTCGCGATCTGCATGCGCCGCAGTCCGCAGATGCTGGTCGGTCTGCTGGCGATCCTTAAGGCCGGCGCCGGTTATGTGCCGCTCGACCCGGCGCTGCCGGCCGAGCGCCTGGGTTACCTGATTGACGACAGTGCCCCGGTGGCGCTGTTGACGCAAGGCGAGTTACTGGCGCAACTGCCGAGGGTCAATGTGCCCGTGGTCGACCTGGACCGCTGCACCTGGCAGGACGAATCCTCGGCCAACCCGCACGTGACCGCGCTCGGCCCGGCGAACCTGGCCTACGTGATCTACACCTCGGGTTCCACTGGCTTGCCCAAGGGCGTGATGGTCGAACACCGGACCCTGGAAAACCTGGTGCACTGGCATTGCGATGCCTTTGAACTGGAGCAGGGCCGCCACACCTCCAGCGTCGCCGGCGTGGGTTTCGATGCCATGGCCTGGGAGGTCTGGCCGGCGTTGTGCGTGGGCGCGACCCTGCACCTGCCGCCGGCCCTGGTCGGCAACCAGGACATCGATGCGCTGCTCGACTGGTGGTGCGCCCAGCCGCTGGCGGTCAGCTTCCTGCCGACGCCGGTGGCGGAATATGCCTTCAGCCGGCAGAGGCAACACCCGACCCTGCGCACGCTGCTGATCGGCGGCGACCGCCTGCGCCAGTTCGGCAAGGCCCCGGGGTTTGCGGTGGTCAACAACTACGGGCCGACCGAAGCGACGGTGGTCGCAACCTCCGGGGCCGTGGAGGCCGGGCAGGCCCTGCACATCGGCAAGCCGCTGGCCAATGGCCGGGTCTACCTGCTGGATGAACAACAGCGCCCGGTGCCGGTCGGCGTCGCGGGCGAGTTGTATGTGGGCGGTGCCGGTGTGGCGCGCGGCTACCTCAATCGCCCCGAACTGACGGCCGAGCGCTTCCTCGACGATCCGTTCAGCCGCGAAGCGGGAGCACGGATGTACCGCACCGGCGACCTGGCGCGCTGGCTGGCCGACGGCACGCTCGACTACCTGGGGCGCAATGACGACCAGGTGAAGATCCGGGGCATGCGCATCGAGCCGGGTGAGATCGAAACCGCACTGATGAGTCATGACCGGGTCAAGGACGCCGTGGTGCTGGTGCGCGACGGGCGCCTGGTGGCCTGGTTCACGGAGCACCATTTCGAGCATAAGCCGGTCGATATCCAGGCCCTGCGTCGCTACCTGCAGGAGCGCCTGCCGGAGTACATGGTGCCGGCCGCCTATGTGCGCCTGGAGGCGCTGCCGCTGACCGCCAACGGTAAGCTGGACCGCCGGACCTTGCCCGCACCGGAGCCGGACGCACTGCTCAGCCGCGAGTTTGAGGCACCACAGGGCGAGATCGAGATCACCCTGGCGCGGATCTGGGCCGAGCTGCTCAAGTTAGGACAGGTGGGGCGCCATGATCATTTCTTCGAGCTGGGCGGGCACTCGCTGCTGGCGGTGAGCCTGGTCGAGCGCATGCGCCAGGCAGGCCTGAGCAGCGATGTGCGCACCCTGTTCAGCCAGCCGACCCTGGCGGCGCTGGCCGCTTCGGTGGGCTCGGGCCGCGAGGTCGAGGTTCCGCCCAATGGCATCCCGGCCGATTGCCAGCGGATCACCCCGTCGATGCTGCCGCTGGTGGCGCTGGACCAGGCCGCCATCGACCGTATCGTCGCCAGCGTTCCCGGTGGTGCGGCCAATGTCCAGGACATCTACCCGCTGGCGCCCCTGCAGGAAGGCATTCTCTACCATCACCTGAGTGCCGGGCAGGGCGATCCCTACCTGCTGCAGACCCGCCTGGTATTCGATGGCTACGAGCGCCTGCAAGGCTTTGTCGCGGCGCTACAGCAGGTGATCGACCGTCACGATATCCTGCGCACCGGCGTGCTCTGGGAAGGCCTGGAGGCACCGCTGCAAGTGGTCCGGCGTGTCGCCGAACTGCCGGTGCAGGAGGTTGTGCTGGATACGGCGAACGGTGATGTGCTCGAACAACTGTGCGGGCGTTTCGATACCCGTCAGTATCGCCTGGATATCACCCGCGCGCCGCTGATCCACCTGGTCCATGCCTGGGACGCGACGCGGCAACGGGTGGTGGCCATCCTGCTGTTCCATCACCTGGCGCTGGACCATACGGCCATCGACGTCGTGGTGCGGGAAATGCGTGCCTGGGTGCTCGATCCGTCGCAACCGCAGCCGGCCTCGGTGCCTTATCGCAATTATGTCGCGCAGGCGCGGCTGGGGCTGGGGGAGGAGGAGCATGAGGCGTTCTTCCGCGCCATGCTCGGTGATATCAGCGAGCCGACGCTGCCGTTCGGCCTGCAGGATGTACGCGGCGACGGTCGCGGCATCGAGGAGGCGCGCCTGCCCCTGGCGGGTGAGTTGAGCCGGCGCGTGCGCGAGCAGGCGCGTCATTTGGGGGTGAGTGCCGCCAGCCTGATGCACCTGGCCTGGGCCCAGGTACTGGGGCAGGTTTCCCAGCGCGACGACGTGGTATTCGGTACGGTGCTGATGGGGCGCCTGCAAGGGGGCGAGGGCGCGGACCGGGCTCTGGGGGTCTTTATCAATACCCTGCCGCTGCGGGTCGAAGTCGGTCAGCTATCGGCGCGGGCCGGGGTCAAGGCGACCCACGCGCGCCTGAGTGCCTTGCTCGGCCATGAACATGCCTCGCTGGCCCTGGCCCAACGTTGCAGTGCGGTCGAGCCGGCGACGCCGCTGTTCAGCGCCTTGCTCAATTATCGTCACAGCAGCCCGGCAGCAGGGGCGCAGCAGGGCTCGCCACTGTGGCCCGGCATCGAGCAACTGGGCGGTGGCGAGCGCAGCAACTACCCGCTGACCCTGAGCGTCGACGACCTGGGCGACGACTTCCGCCTGACCGTGCTGGCGCTGCACGCCATCGGTGCACAACGCATGTGCCGCTACATGGAGACGGCGCTGGAGCAGTTGGTGCAGGCCCTGGAGCAGACACCCGAGGTCGCCCTCGACGGCCTGTCGATCCTGCCTGCGGCGGAGCGCCAGCAACTGCTGGCCGGCTTCAATGCCAGCGCTGCGGACTATCCGCGCGGGCACACCCTGCACGAGCTGTTCGAAGCCCGCGCGCAGGCGCAGCCCGAGGCCTTGGCGATGGTCCAGGCCGGGCAGCCCCTGAGCTATGGCGAACTCAACCGGCGCGCCAACCGCTTGGCCCATCACCTGCTCACCCTGGGCGTGCAGCCGGACGACCGGGTGGCGCTCAGCGTGCTGCGCGGCCCGGACATGCTGGTGGGCCTGCTGGCCATTCTCAAGTCCGGCGCCGCCTATGTGCCGCTGGACCCGAGCCTGCCGACAGAGCGCCTGGCCTACCTGCTCGACGACAGCGCACCGCGGGCGCTGTTGACCCAGGAGAACCTCCAGGCCCGGCTGCCGGCGCTCGACGCGCCGCTTATCCTGCTGGATCGACCGACCTGGCAAGCCGCCTCGCCGGCCAATCCACAGGTCCCGGCGTTGTCCCCGGCGCACCTGGCCTATGTGATCTATACCTCCGGTTCCACCGGCCTGCCCAAGGGCGTGATGGTCGAGCACCGCAGCGTGGAAAACCTGGTGCACTGGCACTGCACGGCCTTCGACCTGCAGCCTGGCAAGCACACCGCCAGCGTCGCCGGTTTCGGTTTCGACGCCATGGCCTGGGAGGTCTGGCCGGCGCTATGCGGCGGCGCGACCCTGCACCTGCCGCCGGGTGATCTCCACAATGAACAGATCGACGCGCTGCTCGACTGGTGGCGCGCGCAGCCGCTGGATGTCGGGTTCCTGCCCACGCCCGTGGCCGAACATGCCTTCAGCCAGGGTCTCGGCCACCCCACCTTGCGGACGCTGCTGATCGGCGGCGACCGCCTGCGCCAGTTCGGCAAGGCCCCGGGTTTTGTGGTGATCAACAACTACGGCCCGACCGAGGCCACGGTGGTCGCCACCTCCGGGCGGATGGAGGTCGGTGCGCCCTTGCATATCGGCACGCCGATGGGCAATGCCAGGGTCTATCTGCTGGACCGCCACCAGCGGCCGGTGCCGGTCGGGGTCGAGGGCGAGCTGTATGTCGGCGGGGCCGGCGTAGCGCGCGGTTACCTGAACCGCGCGGACCTGACCGCCGAGCGTTTCCTCGACGATCCGTTCAGCCCCGAGACGGGTGCACGCATGTACCGTACCGGCGACCTGGCGCGCTGGCTGGCCGATGGCACGGTCGATTACCTGGGACGCAACGACGACCAGGTGAAGATCCGTGGCCTGCGGATCGAGCCGGGCGAGATCGAAAGCGCGCTGGCCGCCCACGAATGCCTCAAGGACGTCGTGGTACTGGTCCGCGACGGGCGCCTGGTGGCTTATTTCACCGAGCATGAAAGCGCCGATATCCAGGCGCTGCGCGATGACCTGCAAGGCCGCCTGCCGGACTACATGGTGCCTTCGGCCTATGTCCGGCTGGAGGCGCTGCCGCTGACCGCCAACGGCAAGCTGGACCGCAAGGCCTTGCCCGCGCCGGACCAGGGCGCGCTGTTCAGCCGTGAATACCAGGCGCCCCAGGGTGAGGTGGAAACCACCCTGGCGCGGATCTGGGCCGAGTTGCTCAAGGTCGAACAGGTGGGGCGCCATGACCACTTCTTCGAACTGGGCGGCCACTCGCTGCTGGCGGTCAGGCTGATCGAGCGCATGCGCCAGGCGGGCCTGAGTGCCGATGTGCGCGTGCTGTTCAACCAGCCGACCCTGGCGGCCCTGGCGGCGGCCATCGGCAGCGGTCGGGAAGTCGAGGTGCCGGACAACCGGGTTGCGCCCGGCTGCCAGCGCATTACCCCCGAAATGCTGTCGCTGATCGACCTGGACCAGGCGAGCATCGACCGTATCGTCGCCCGTGTTCCGGGCGGTGCCGCCAACATCCAGGAGATCTACCCGCTGGCGCCGTTGCAGGAGGGAATGCTCTATCACCACCTCAGCGCGCAGCAGGGCGATCCGTACCTGCTGCAGTCACAGATGATCTTTGCCAGTGTCGAGCGCTTGCAGGCCTTTGCCGGTGCCCTGCAACGGGTGATCGACCGCCACGATATCCTGCGCACCGGACTGGTCTGGGAAGGCCTGGACCGGTCGGTGCAGGTGGTCCTGCGCCAGGCCGCGCTGGTGGTGCAGGAGGTGGCGCTGGACCCCGCCGAGGGCGATATCCTCGCGCAGTTGCAGGCGCGTTTCGACGCCCGCCACCACCGCATGGACATCGGCCAGGCGCCGCTGGTAAGGCTGGTGCATGCCACGGATACGCAACATCCCCGTATCGTCGCGCTCCTGCTGTTCCACCATATCGTGCTCGACCATACGGCCCTGCAGGCCGTGCGTGAGGAGATGCAGGCGAGCCTGCTGGGCCTCGACGCGCCGCTGACGACTCCGGTGCCTTATCGCAACTACGTGGCCCAGGCCTGCCTGGGCGTCAGCGAGCAGGAGCATGAGGCGTTCTTTGGCGAGATGCTCGGTGATATCGTCGAGCCGACCCTGCCGTTCGGCCTGCAGGATGTGCAGGGCGACGGCCAGGCCATGGAGGAAGTCCGGCACCGCCTGCCGCTGGCCCTGAGCGGGCGCCTGCGTCATCAGGCGCGAGCTCTCGGGGTCAGTGCCGCGAGCCTGTTCCATCTGGCCTGGGCGCGGCTGCTGGCCGTGGCTTCGGGCAAGGACAGCGTGGTGTTCGGCACGGTCCTGCTGGGCCGTCTGCAGGGCGGCGAGGGCGCCGACCGGGCGCTGGGGGTCTTTATCAATACCCTCCCGCTGCGAGTCGATGTCGATGACTCGGACGTGCGCGCCGGGGTCATGGCGACCCACGCCCGGCTGACGGCGCTGTTGGGCCACGAGCATGCCTCGCTGGCCCTGGCCCAGCGCTGCAGCGGGGTGGCGGCGCCGCTACCGCTGTTCAGCGCCATGCTCAACTACCGGCATGGCGACGGCGCCAGCAGCCGGCAGGACATGGCGCAGGCCTGGCAGGGTATCGAGACCCTGGCCCACGAAGGCCGCACCAACTATCCACTGACCTTGAGCGTCAATGACCTGGGCGAAGGTTTCAACCTGACCGCCCTGACGCTGGCGCAGGTGGGCGCGCAGCGCCTCTGCGACTCGATGCAGACGGTGCTCGAGTCCCTCGCCGACGCCCTGGAGCAGGCGCCGGAATGTGCCCTGAACCGCTTGCCGGTGTTGACGGCGGCGCAGCGTGAGCAACTGCTGGTGGGCTGCAACAGCCCTGAGGTCAACCACGAGCAGGCGCACACCCTGCACCAGCTGTTCGAAGGTCGGGCCCAGCGCACGCCGCAGGCGGTGGCGGTGATCGATGGCGAAAGGCAACTGACCTACGGCGAACTGAACCGCCGCGCCAATCGCCTGGCCCGCCACCTGCGCAAGCAGGGCGTACGGGCCGATGCGCGCGTGGCGATCTGTGTCGAGCGCGGGCTGTCGATGATCGTCGGCCTGCTGGCGATTCTCAAGGCCGGCGGCGCCTATGTGCCGCTGGACCCGACGTCGCCGATGGAACGTCTCGCCTACCAGGTACAGGACAGCCAGCCAGTGGTGGTGCTGGTCCAGGGGGCTACCCGCGAGTTGCTGGGCGCCCTGGCGGTGCCGGTACTGGACCTGGACCGCGAGAGCTGGCAGGACGAGTCCGACGAGGATCTGGTGCTGCCGGAGCTGACCCCCCGCCACCTGGCGTATGTGATCTACACCTCCGGCTCCACGGGCTTGCCCAAGGGCGTGATGATCGAACACCGCCAGGTGGTGCGATTGTTCGCGGCGACCCGACACTGGTTCGATTTCAACGAGCAGGACGTGTGGGCGCTGTTCCACTCGTTTGCCTTCGACTTCTCGGTCTGGGAAATCTGGGGCGCGCTGGTCCATGGCGCCCACCTGCTGATCGTGCCGCAAGGGGTCAGCCGCTCCCCGGACGACTTCCACGCGCTGCTGTGCACGGCGGGCGTGACCATCCTCAACCAGACGCCCAGCGCGTTCCGCCAATTGATCGTTGCCCAGGGCCAGAGCCCGCTCAAGCATTCGCTGCGCCAGGTGATTTTCGGTGGCGAGGCGCTGGACCCCACTATCCTCAAGCCCTGGTACGCGCGCGTGGCGAATGCCGGCACGCAACTGGTCAATATGTACGGCATTACCGAAACCACGGTGCATGTGACCTACCACGCGCTGATGGCAGCGGATGCACAACTGTCCGGCGTGAGCCCGATCGGCCGGCGCATCCCGGACCTGCAACTGTACCTGCTCGACGAGCGCCGTGAGCCGGTGCCGGTCAATGTCGTCGGTGAACTCTATGTCGGCGGCGCGGGGGTGGCCCGTGGTTACCTCAATCGCCCCGAACTGACGGCCGAGCGTTTTATTGCCGACCCGTTCAGTGGCCGCGCCGAGGCCCGCTTGTACAAGACTGGCGACCTCGGACGCTGGTTGGCCGATGGCAGCCTGGAGTACCTGGGGCGCAACGACGACCAGGTGAAGATTCGCGGTTTCCGTATCGAACTGGGCGAGATCGAAGCCCGCCTGGCGGCCTGTGACGGCGTTCGCGAAGCCGTGGTCATTGCCCGCGAGGACGAGCCGGGCGACCAGCGCCTGGTGGCCTATATCATCGCCCATGACGGCCGCAAACCCTTGGCGGCGGACCTGCGCGGCCAACTCTTGCTGACCCTGGCGGACTACATGGTGCCGAGTGCGTTCGTGCTGCTCGAGCGTTTCCCGCTGACCACCAACGGCAAGCTGGATCGCAAGGCCTTGCCGGCGCCGGACCAGGCGGCGTTGTCCAGCCGCGCGTTCGTCGCGCCGCAAGGTGAGGTGGAGCTGGCCCTGGCGCGAATCTGGGCCGAAGTGCTCAAGGTTGAGCGGGTAGGGCGGCACGATAATTTCTTCGAGCTGGGTGGCCACTCGCTGCTGGCGGTCAAGCTGATCGAGCGCATGCGCCAGGCCGGCCTGAGCGCCGACGTGCGCGCGCTGTTCAGCCAGCCGACCCTGGCGGCATTGGCCCAGGTCCTGGGGCGTGGGCGCACGGTGAGGATTCCGGCCAACCTGATTCCAGGCGATTGCCAGCGCCTGACCCCCGAGTTGCTGTCGCTGATCGAACTGGACCAGGCGACGCTCGACCAGATCGTCGCGCGCATTCCGGGCGGCGCTGCCAACGTCCAGGATATCTACCCGCTGGCGCCGTTGCAGGAGGGGATTCTCTACCACCATCTCAGCGCGGAGCAGGGCGACCCGTACCTGCTGCAATCGCGGATGGCCTTTGCCAGCCCCGAGCGCCTGAGCGCGTTTGTCGAGGCCTTGCAGAAGGTCATCGAACGCCACGATATCCTGCGCACCGCCGTGCACTGGCAGGGCCTGGACAGCCCGGTACAGGTGGTGCTGCGCCATGCCGAACTGCAGGTGGAGCAGGTCGCCTGCGATCCGGCAGCCGGCGATGTGCTCGAACAACTGCATGCCCGCTTCGATGCGCGGCACTGGCGCATGGACCTGACCCAGGCCCCGCTGATCCGCCTGGTGCATGCCTTCGATGCCGCGCAACAACGGACGGTAGCGATCCTGTTGTTCCATCACCTGGCCCTGGACCATGCCGCCCTCGAGGTGGTGCGCCATGAAATGCAGGCCGGCCTGCTGGGCCGGGCCGAACCCGCGGGCGCGGTGATTCCGTACCGCAACTACGTGGCCCAGGCCCGCCTGGGCGTCAGCGAGCAGGAGCACGAAGCGTTCTTCCGCGACATGCTCGGTGATATCGACGAACCGACGCTGCCCTTCGGCCTGCAAGACGTGCGCGGCGATGGCAATGCCATCGAGGAAGTCGTGCAGACCCTGCCGGCCACCCTGAGCGAGCGCCTGCGGGCCCAGGCGCGGGTGCTTGGGGTCAGTGCCGCGAGCCTGTTCCACCTGGCCTGGGCGCAGGTCCTGGCCGCCACCAGCGGCAAGGAGGCGGTGGTGTTCGGCACGGTCCTGCTGGGCCGCATGCAGGGCAGCGAGGGCCTCGACCGCGCACTGGGCATGTTTATCAATACGCTGCCGTTGCGGGTCGATATCGATGGGACGCCGGTGGCCGCCGGCGTCAGGGTGATCCACGGGCGCCTGACCACGCTGCTGGGCCATGAGCATGCCTCGCTGGCCCTGGCCCAGCGCTGCAGCGGGGTGGCGGCGCCGCTGCCGTTGTTCAGTGCGATGCTCAACTACCGCCACAGCAGCGTGCTGCAACGCCAGCCCGAGGCCGTGCAAGCCTGGCAAGGCATCGACACCCTGGCCAGCGAGGAGCGCACCAACTATCCGCTGGCCTTGAATATCGACGACCTGGGCGATGGTTTTATCCTTACCGCCATGACCGTTGCCCGGATTGGCGCGCAACGGATCTGCGATTACCTGCGCACCGCGCTGGCGTCGCTGGTCGAGGCCCTGGAGCAGGCGCCCGAACGGGCGTTGAACCGCCTGCCAGTGTTGACGGCGCAGGAGCGCGAACACGTGCTCTTCGACCTCAACGCGACGCAGGTGAACTACAGCCTCGACCAGACCCTGCACGGCATGTTCGAGGCCCGGGTCGAGCGTACCCCGGACGCCGTGGCGGTGGTAGCAGGCGAACATCGGCTGAGCTGTCGCGAGCTGAACCGGCAGGCCAACCAGCTGGCGCACCACCTGCGCGGGCTGGGCGTGGGCCCGGATGCGCGGGTGGCTATCTGCGTCGAGCGCGGCCTGGACATGGTCATTGGCCTGTTGGCGATTCTCAAGGCGGGCGGCGCCTATGTGCCGCTCGATCCGGCCTACCCGTCGGAGCGGATTGCCTACATGCTGCAGGACAGCGTGCCGGTGGCGGTGCTGGTGCAAGGCGCCACCCGCGAGTTGCTCGGTGACGTGGCCGTGCCGGTGATCGACCTGGACGTCAATACCTGGCAAGACCTGTCCGTGACCAATCCCGACCAATCGGAACTGAGCGCGCGACACCTGGCCTATGTCATTTACACCTCGGGCTCCACGGGACAACCCAAGGGCGTGATGAACGAACACGGCGCGGTGGTCAACCGCCTGCTGTGGATGCAGGACGAATATGGCCTGACGGCGCAGGATGCGGTGTTGCAGAAAACCCCGTTCAGCTTCGACGTGTCGGTGTGGGAGTTCTTCTGGCCGCTGTTCACTGGCGCACGCCTGGTGATGGCTCGTCCCGAGGGGCACAAGGACCCGCTCTACCTGGGTGAGGTGATCGAGGCACAGAACATCACCACCTTGCACTTCGTGCCGTCGATGCTTGATGTCTTCCTCGCTCATGGCGACACGGGCCGGTGCACCGGAGTGAAGCGGGTGATCTGCAGCGGCGAGGCCTTGCCGGGCAGCGTGGTGCGCCGCTTCAAGACGCAGTTGCCCAAGGCCGGACTGCATAACCTCTATGGTCCGACCGAAGCGGCCGTGGATGTCACCGCCTGGGATTGCTCGGGCTCCGTGGCCCAGACCCCGGACAACACACCGATTGGCAAGCCGATTGCCAATACGCGGATGTACCTGCTCGATGGGCAAGGGCAACCGGTGCCCATGGGCGTGGTAGGCGAGCTGTATATCGGCGGGGTGCAGGTGGCACGGGGTTATCTGCATCGTCCCGAGCTGACGGCCGAGCGTTTCCTGGAAGATCCGTTCAGCCCGTTCGACAACGCACGGATGTACCGCACCGGTGACGTTGGGCGCTACCTGCCGGATGGCACCATCGAGTACCTGGGGCGCAATGACGATCAGGTGAAGATTCGCGGCCTGCGTATCGAGCTGGGCGAAATCCAGGCACGCCTGGTCCGCCATCCAGCCATCGACGAAGCCGTGATCGTGGCCCGCGAGGATGTGCCAGGGGACAAGCGCCTGGTGGCGTACTACACCGGCGAAGCGCTGGCTGTCGAGGTCCTGCGCGTTCACCTGCTGGAAAACCTGCCGGACTATATGGTCCCGGCGCTGTTCGTGCACCTCGATGCCTTGCCGTTGAGCCCCAACGGCAAGCTTGATCGCAAGGCGCTGCCGGCCCCGGACTCGTCGGCGTTGTCCAGCCGCGAGTACGAGGCGCCGCTGGGCGAGACCGAAATCCTTATAGCCGGGCTGTGGAGTAATCTGCTCAAGGTCGAACGGGTAGGGCGCCACGACAACTTCTTTGAACTGGGCGGGCACTCGCTGCTGGCAGTCAAACTGATCGAGCGTATGCGCAAGGCCGGCCTCGGCGCCGATGTGCGCGTGCTGTTCGGCCAGCCGACCCTGGCGTCCCTGGCGGCTACAGTCGGTGGGCAGCGCGAGGTGGTGGTCCCGGCCAACCGCATCACGCCCGACTGCAAGCGCATCACCCCGGACCTGCTGCCGCTGGTGGACCTTGACCAGGCCGCCATCGACCGTATCGTCGCCAGCGTTCCCGGTGGTGTCGCCAATGTGCAGGATATCTACGGGCTTGCGCCGTTGCAGGCCGGCATCCTCTATCACCACCTGGCCACCCGGGAGGGCGACCCCTATGTCCTGCAGGCGCAGTTCGCGTTTGCCGGCTTGACGCAGGTCGAGGCCTTTGCTCGCGCGCTCGATGCAGTGATCGAACGTAATGACATCCTGCGCACCGCCGTGCTCTGGGAAGGCTTCGATGAACCGGTGCAAGTGGTCTGGCGCCAGGCACCGCTGGTGCTGGAGCGGATCGACACGGCACCCGACGATGCCCAGGCCCTGCAATACCTGCAGGAACGCTTCGACCCGCACCAATATCGCCTGGACCTCAAGCAGGCGCCACTGATGCGCCTGGCCTATATCCGCGACGAGGTCAACGAGCGCTGGCTGGGTATCCTGCTGTTCCACCATATCCTGCTGGACCATACCGCCCTCGAGGTGTTGGTGCATGAAATGGGCATCAGCCTGGCCGGTGACAGCGGGCAACTGCCGGCCGCCGTGCAGTATCGCAACTATGTCGCCCAGGTCCGCCTGGGAGCTGCTCACGAGGAACACGAAGCGTTTTTCCGTGACATGCTCGGCGATATCGAGGAACCGACCCTGGCCTTTGGCCTGCAGGAAGTCGGCGGCGATGGTAGCCATGTCATCGAGTTGCGCCAGGACCTGGACGCGGCGCTGTGCCGACGCCTGCGCGAGCAGTCCCGCCGCCTCGGGGTCAGCAGCGCCAGCCTGATGCACCTGGCCTGGGCCCAGGTGCTGGGCCAGGTCTCGGGTCGCGAGGAGGTGGTGTTCGGCACCGTGCTGATGGGCCGGATGCAGGGTGGCGAGGGCGCCGACTGCGCACTGGGCATGTTCATCAATACCCTGCCACTGCGGGTCGACCTCGGCGCTATCGGCGTACAGGCGGCGGTGCGGGCCACCCACGGGCGGCTCTCGCAACTGCTGGGCCATGAGCATGCCTCACTGGCGCTTGCGCAACGTTGCAGTGGCGTACCGGCGGTGATGCCGCTGTTCAGCAGCCTGCTCAATTATCGCCACAGCGCAGCGGGACAAGGCACGACCGACAATCTGGCGGTGTGGGAGGGCATTCACCTGCTCAAGTCCCGCGAGCGCAGCAACTACCCGCTGGTGCTCAATGTCGACGACCTGGGCGAAGGCTTCGCGCTGAATATCCAGGCGGTGGCGCAAGTCGATCCGCAGCGTATCGGCGATTACATGCAGCGTGCCTTGCAGAACCTGGTGGGTGCCCTGGAACAGGCGCCTACCACGGCGCTGCATGAACTGTCGGTGCTGGCACAGGAAGAGCGCGACCAGTTGTTGCAGGGTTTCAATGCCACCTGGCGCGACTATCCTGCCGAGCAGACCCTGCATGAGCGGTTCGAGGAGTGGGTACAGGCGCATCCCGAGGCGTTGGCGGCCGTGCATGGCCGCCAGTCCCTCAGCTACGGCCAGCTCAATCGCCGGGCCAACCGCCTGGCGCATCATCTGGCGGGGTTGGGCGTGCGGCCGGGTGACCCGGTAGCGACTCTGCTGCCGCGCTCGTTGGACCTGCTGGTCAGCCAACTGGCGATCAGCAAGTGCGCGGCGGTCTACGTGCCGCTGGATATCAATGCCCCGGCCGAGCGCCAGGATTTCATGCTGCGCGACAGCCAGGCCGTGGCGCTCCTGACTCATCGCGATGAAACCCTGGCCTGTACGGCCCGCCGTATCGACCTGGATGACCTGGCGCTCGAGGGCCAGCCGGAACACAACCCGGCCCTGGCGCAACTGTCGGAGACGGTGGCGTACATCATGTACACCTCCGGCTCCACCGGTACACCGAAGGGCGTGCTGGTGCCGCACCGGGCGATCACCCGGTTGGTGATCAACAATGGTTATGCCGACTTCAACGCGCACGACCGCGTGGCCTTCGCCTCGAACCCGGCGTTCGACGCCAGTACCCTGGAAGTCTGGGCCCCACTGCTCAACGGCGGGGCGGTGGTGGTGGTCGACCAGGATGTGCTGTTGTCCCGCGAGGCATTCGCCGCGCTGCTGCACGAGCAGGCGGTCAGCGTCCTGTGGATGACGGCGGGACTGTTCCATCAATACGCCGAGGGCCTGCTGGAAGCGTTCGGCAAACTGCGCTACCTGATCGTCGGCGGCGATGTGCTGGACCCGGCAGTGATCCAACGGGTGCTGCGGGAGGGGGCTCCGCAGCACCTGCTCAATGGCTACGGGCCAACCGAAGCCACCACCTTCTCGACCACCTTCGAGATCCGTGAGGCCGGCGCGGGCAGCATTCCGATCGGGCGTCCGATCGGCAACGCCCGTGCCTACGTGCTCGATGCCCGGCAGCAGCCGGTGCCGGTGGGCGTGGCGGGCGAGCTGTACATTGGTGGGGCTGGTGTGGCCAAGGGGTACCTGAACCGGCCGCAACTGACGGCCGCGGCGTTTATCGCCGACCCGTTCAATCCGCAGCCGCGCAGCCTGATGTATCGCAGCGGTGATCGGGCCTGCTGGAATAGCGACGGCACCCTGCAGTACCTGGGCCGCAACGACCACCAAGTGAAGATCCGCGGTTTCCGTATCGAGCCGGGCGAGATCGAGACCCGCCTCGGCCAGCACCCGCAGGTGCGGGATGCGGCGGTCCTGGTGTGTGAAGTGGCGCCGGGCGACAAGCGCCTGGTGGCCTACTACTGCGCCGCTGAGGCCGTGGATATCCAGGCGCTGCGCGAGTATCTGCAGGCGCGGTTGCCGGACTACATGGTGCCTTCGGCCTATGTCCGCCTGGAGGCGCTGCCGCTGACCGCCAACGGCAAGCTGGACCGCAAGGCTTTGCCGGAGCCGGAC
Organism: Pseudomonas sp. Mn2068; assembly: GCF_049319725.1. NCBI lineage: Bacteria > Pseudomonadati > Pseudomonadota > Gammaproteobacteria > Pseudomonadales > Pseudomonadaceae > Pseudomonas > Pseudomonas sp. Mn2068. Next base: position 357,073 of record NZ_JBMOUG010000002.1, read on the forward strand.
CGGGACGCGCTGCTCAGCCGTGGTTTCGAGGCCCCGCAGGGCGCGGTGGAAAACACCCTGGCAGGGATCTGGGCCGAAGTGCTGCAGGTCGCGCAGGTCGGTCGTCACGATCACTTCTTCGAGCTGGGCGGTCATTCGCTGCTGGCGGTCAAGCTGATCGAGCGCATGCGCCAGGCCGGCCTGAATGCCGATGTGCGCGTGCTGTTCAGCCAGCCGACACTGATGGCCCTGGCCGCCGCCGTCGGCAGCGGTCGGGAGATCGAGGTGCCGGCCAACCGTATTATGCCCGGTTGCCAGCGCATCACCCCCGAGCTGCTGCCCCTGGTGGAGCTGGACCAACGCGCCATCGACCTGATCGTCTCGCGCATCCCCGGCGGGACGGACGAGGTGCAGGATATCTACCCGCTGGCGCCGTTGCAGGAGGGGATTCTCTATCACCACCTCAGCGCCGAACAGGGCGACCCCTACCTGCTGCAATCGCGCCTGGCCTTCACCGGCCTGGAGCGCCTGAAGGCCTGTGCCGCTGCGTTGCAGAAGATTGTCGAGCGTCACGATATCCTGCGCACGGCGGTGCTGTGGGAGGGCCTGGAGCGTCCGGTGCAGGTGGTGCGGCGCAGCGCCGAACTGCCGGTGCTGGAAGTGGCCATCGATCCGGCGGACGGCGACGTGCTGGAGCAGTTGCAGGCGCGCTTCAATGCCCGCCACTACCGCCTGGACATTACCCGGGCGCCGCTGATGCAACTGGTCTATGCCCATGATCCGCTGCACCAGCGCGTGGTGGCGATCCTGCAGTTCCATCACCTGGCCCTCGACCATACCGCCATGGAAGTGGTGGTACGGGAGATGCGCGCCTTGCTGCTGGACCCGGCGCACGCCCTGGCTGAGGCGATGCCTTATCGCAACTACGTGGCTCAGGCCCGCCTCGGCCTGGACGAACGCCAGCACGAGGCGTTTTTCCGCGAAAGGCTGGGCGACATCGATGAGCCGACCCTGCCCTTCGGCCTGCAGGATGTGCAGGGCGACGGACGGGATATCGAGGAGGCACGCCAGCCACTGGACCAGGCCTTGAGCCGGCGTTTGCGTAAGCAGGTGCGCACCCTCGGGGTGAGCGCCGCCAGCCTGATGCACCTGGCCTGGGCCCAGGTGCTGGGCCAGGTGTCGGGGCGTGATCAAGTGGTCTTCGGCACCGTGCTGATGGGGCGCCTGCAAGGCGGCGAAGGGGCCGACCGGGCATTGGGGATGTTTATCAATACCTTGCCGCTGCGGGTCGACCTGGGCGCGACGGGCGTGCGCGCCGGTGTGCGTGCCACCCACGCGCAACTGACGGCGCTGCTGGGTCACGAGCATGCCTCGCTGGCCCTGGCCCAACGCTGCAGCGCGGTCGGCCAGTCGTCGCCGTTGTTCAGTGCCTTGCTCAACTATCGCCACAGTGCGCCGGTCGAGGACACCTCGCCCGGCAAGGCGGTCTGGGAGGGCATCGAGGTGCTGGGCGGGGAAGAGCGCAGCAACTATCCGCTGACCCTGAGTGTCGACGACCTGGGCGAGGGCTTCGGCCTCAGCGTGCTGGCCCTGTCGCCGATCGGTGCGCAGCGGGTCTGTGGCTATATGCAGCGAGCTTTGGAACAACTGGTGCAGGCCCTGGAACAGGCGCCGGAGCGCAGCCTGGATCAATTGTCGATCCTGCCCGCTGCGGAACGGCGCCAGGTGCTGGTCGACTTCAATGCCAGTGCCGTGGACTGTCCTCGCGGCCACACCGTGCATGGCCTGTTCGAGGCCCGTGCGCAGGCCATGCCCGAGGCGCTGGCGGTGGTCCAGGGCACGGCGCGACTGACCTATAGCGAGCTGGATCGACGCGCCAACCGGTTGGCCCGTCATCTGCTCAAGCTGGGCGTGCAGCCGGACACTCGCGTGGCGATTTGCGTCCGGCGCGGGCCGGACATGCTGGTGGGGCTGCTGGCGATTCTCAAGGCCGGCGCCGCCTATGTGCCGATCGATCCGGCGCTGCCGGTCGAACGCCTGCGCTACCTGCTCGATGACAGCGCACCGTTGGCGGTGCTGCTGGATGCAAGCACCCGCGACCTGCTTGGCGAGCTGGCAGTGCCGCTGCTCGACCTGGACCGGCCGCAGTGGGATGACGAAGTCGTGACCAGTCCCCGGATCGACGGGTTGCTCCCGGCGCACCTGGCCTATGTGATCTACACCTCCGGCTCCACCGGTTTGCCCAAGGGCGTGATGGTCGAGCACCGGACCCTGGAAAACCTGGTGCACTGGCACTGCGCGGCCTTCGACCTGCGCCCTGGCGGACACACCGCCAGCGTCGCCGGCTTCGGTTTCGATGCCATGGCCTGGGAGGTCTGGCCGGCGCTGTGTGGCGGCGCGACCCTGCACCTGCCGCCAACCGATCTCGGCCATGGCGACATCGCCGGCCTGCTCGACTGGTGGCAGGCGCAACCGCTGGAGGTGGGCTTTCTGCCGACACCGGTGGCCGAATACGCCTTCAGCCAGGACCTGCAGCATCCAACCCTGCGCACACTACTGATCGGCGGTGATCGCCTGCGCCAGTTCAACCGGGCGCAGCGCTTCGCGGTGATCAACAACTACGGTCCGACCGAGGCCACGGTGGTGGCGACCTCCGGGCCCATGGCGGTCGACGGGCCGTTGCATATCGGCAAGCCGATGGCCAACGCCAGGGTCTACCTGCTGGACGCGCAGCAGCGTCCGGTGCCGGTCGGTGTCGCGGGTGAGCTGTATGTCGGCGGTGCCGGCGTGGCCCGCGGTTACCTGAACCGTGCGGACCTGACCGCCGAGCGTTTCCTCGACGATCCGTTCAGCGACCTGCCGGGCGCGCGGATGTACCGCACCGGTGACCTGGCGCGCTGGTTGCCCGATGGCAATATCGACTACCTGGGGCGTAACGACGACCAGCTCAAGGTCCGTGGCATGCGTATCGAACCGGGCGAGATCGAGACGACCCTGACCCGCCATGAAAGCTTGCGCGAGGCCGTGGTGCTGATGCGCGACGGGCGCCTGGTGGCCTATTTCACCGCTCAGGGGGCGCTGGATATCGAGGACCTGCGTGCCTGGCTGCAAGCACGCCTGCCGGACCACATGGTGCCTTCGGCCTATGTCTGCCTGGAGGCGCTGCCGCTGACCGCCAACGGCAAGCTGGACCGCAAGGCCCTGCCGGCACCGGACCAGGACGCCTTGCTCAGCCGCGAGTTCGAGGCGCCGCAAGGCGCGGTCGAGGCTACCCTCGCGCGGATCTGGGCCGAGGTGCTCAAGGTCGAGCAGGTGGGGCGTCACGACAACTTCTTCGAACTGGGTGGCCATTCGCTGCTGGCGGTGGGCCTGATCGAGCGCATGCGCCAGGTCGGCCTGAGCGCCGATGTGCGGGTGCTGTTCAACCAGCCGACCCTGGCCGCCCTGGCAGCGGCGATTGGCAGCGGCCGCGAGATCGTGGTGCCGGAAAACCTGATCCCCGTCGGTTCTACGCACCTCACACCCGAGCTGCTGCCATTGATCGAACTGGACCAGGCCAGCCTCGACCGGGTGATCGCCCGCGTACCGGGCGGCGCGGCCAATGTCCAGGATATCTACCCGCTGGCGCCGTTGCAGGAGGGTATTCTCTATCACCACATCAGTGCCGGGCAGGGCGACCCATACCTGCTGCAATCGCAGATGGCCTTCGACAGCCTGGAGCGCCTGCAACGCTTCGCCGGGGCCTTGCAACAGGTGGTCGACCGCCACGATATCCTGCGCACGGCAGTGTTCTGGGAAGGACTGGACAGGCCGCTGCAAGTGGTCATGCGCCAGGCATCGCTGCAGGTGCGCGAGGTGCTGCTGGACCCGGCCGAGGGTGACATCCTCGAGCAGTTACAGGCGCGTTTCGATGCCCGCCATCACCGCCTGGACATCGGCCAGGCGCCGTTGATCCAGTTGCTCTACGCTACCGATCCCGACCGTGGGCGAGTGGTGGTGCTGGTGCTGTTCCATCACCTGGCGCTGGACCACACGGCGATGGACGTGGTCAACCAGGAGCTGTGCACCTTCCTGCTGGACCGTGCCGACACCCTGGGCGTCCCGGTGCCGTACCGCAACTACGTGGCCCAGGCGCGCCTGGGCATCAGCGAGCAGGAGCACGAGGCGTTCTTCCGCGAGATGCTGGGGGCGATCGACGAGCCGACCCTGCCGTTCGGCCTGCAGGATGTGCAGGGCGATGGCAGCGCCATCGAGGAAGTCCGGCACTTGCTGCCGGCGGCCTTGAGTCGCGAGTTGCGGGCCCGCGCCCGCACGCTTGGGGTCAGCGCCGCGAGCCTGTTCCACCTGGCCTGGGCGCAGGTCCTGGCTGCCACCAGCGGCAAGCAGGCGGTGGTGTTCGGCACGGTGCTGCTGGGCCGCATGCAGGGTGGCGCAGGGGCGGACCGGGCATTGGGGATGTTTATCAACACCTTGCCGCTGCGGGTCGATATCGACGAGACCGGCGTGCGCGTCGGGGTCAAGGCGATCCACGCACGGCTGACGGCGTTGCTGGGTCACGAGCATGCCTCGCTGGCCTTGGCCCAGCGCTGCAGCGGGGTGGCGGCGCCCGTGCCGCTGTTCAGCGCGATGCTCAATTATCGCCACAGCGCCAGCGCTCCGGTGGAGACGCAGGTGCGCGAACAGCTGCAAGGGATCGAGACCCTGGCCAGCGAGGAGCGTACCAATTATCCGCTGGCCTTGAACGTCGACGACCTGGGCGAAGGTTTCCGCCTGACCGCCATGACAGCGGCGCAGATCGGTGCGCAACGTATCTGCGAGCTGATGCAGCATGCCCTGCAATCCTTGGCCGCGGCCCTGGAGCAGGCGCCCGAGCGGGCGTTGAACTGCCTGCCGGTGCTGACGCCGCAGGAGCGTGAGCACCTGCTGTTCGATCTCAATGCCACGCAGGTGGACTACAACCTCGAGCAGACCCTGCACGGGATGTTCGAGGCGCAGGTTGAGCGCACCCCGGATGCCGTGGCGGTGGTCGCAGACCAACATCAGCTGACCTATCGCGAACTGGACCGGCGTGCCAACCAGCTGGCCCACCATCTGCGCGAGCAGGGTGTGGAACCGGATGCGCGGGTGGCGATCTGTGTCGAGCGTGGCCTGGACATGGTCATCGGTCTGCTGGGCATCCTCAAGGCAGGCGGCGCTTATGTGCCGCTCGATCCTGCCTACCCGGCGGAGCGGATCGCCTACATGTTGCAGGATAGTGCGCCGGCAGCGTTGTTGGTGCAGGGCGCTACCCGTGGGCTCCTGGGCGATGTGGCCGTGCCGGTGATCGACCTCGACCCATCCACTTGGCAGGAACAGCCGAGCGTAGGTCCGCAGGTGCCAGGACTGACGGCGCGACACCTGGCCTATGTGATCTACACCTCGGGCTCCACGGGACAACCCAAGGGCGTGATGAACGAACACGGCGCGGTGGTCAACCGCCTGCTGTGGATGCAGGACGAATATGGCCTGACGGCGCAGGATGCGGTGTTGCAGAAAACCCCGTTCAGCTTCGACGTGTCGGTGTGGGAGTTCTTCTGGCCGCTGTTTACTGGTGCACGCCTGGTGATGGCCCGTCCCGAGGGGCACAAGGACCCGCTCTACCTGGGCGAGGTGATCGAGGCACAGAACATCACCACCTTGCACTTCGTGCCGTCGATGCTCGATGTCTTCCTCGCTCATGGCGACACGGGGCGTTGCGCCGGAGTGAAGCGGGTAATGTGCAGCGGCGAGGCGTTGCCGGGCAGCGTGGTACGGCGCTTCAAGACGCAGTTGCCCAAGACCGAACTGCATAACCTCTACGGTCCGACCGAAGCGGCGGTGGACGTGACGGCGTGGAACTGCGCCGGCCCGCTCGAGCTGACCCCGGACAACACACCGATCGGCAAGCCGATTGCCAATACACGGATGTACCTGCTCGATGGACAGGGGCAGCCGGTGCCCATGGGCGTGGTGGGTGAGCTGTATATCGGTGGGGTGCAGGTGGCGCGGGGTTACCTGAATCGTCCCGAGCTGACCGCCGAGCGTTTCCTCAAGGATCCGTTCAGCCCGCTCGATAACGCGCGGATGTACCGCACCGGCGATGTCGGGCGCTACCTGGCGGACGGCACCATCGAGTACCTGGGCCGCAATGACGATCAGGTGAAGATTCGTGGCCTGCGTATCGAACTGGGTGAAATCCAGGCACGCCTGGTCCGCCATCCAGCCATCGACGAAGTCGTGATCGTGGCCCGCGAAGATGTGCCAGGGGACAAGCGCCTGGTGGCGTATTACACCGCCGCCGAGCGCCAGGAGATCGACAGCCTGCGCGGCCATCTGCTGGAAAACCTGCCGGACTATATGGTCCCGGCGGTGTTCGTGCACCTCGATGCCTTGCCGTTGAGCCCCAACGGCAAGCTCGATCGCAAGGCCCTGCCAGCCCCGGACTCGTCGGCGTTGTCCAGCCGCGAATACGAGGCGCCGCTGGGCGAGACCGAAATCCTGATGGCGCGGTTGTGGCGCGAATTGCTCAATGTCGAGCGGGTTGGGCGGCATGACAATTTCTTCGAACTGGGTGGGCACTCGCTGCTCGCCGTCAGCCTGATAGGCCGGTTGCACCAGGAAGGCATGGAAGCCGATGTGAGGGCGTTGTTCGAACAGCCGACGCTGGCCGGATACGCCGCAATGACCGAAAGAATGGAGATCGTCCTGTGAGCGTGACTGAACTGCTGGCGACATTGAAGGCAAAAGACATCCAACTGGCCGTTCGCGGTGATCAACTGGTCGTGCAGGGCAACAAGCAGGCCCTGACCGAACCTGAGGTGATTGCCCGCCTGCGCGAGCACAAGGTGCTGCTGATCGAGATGGTCCGCAGCGGCGAGTATTCGGCCACGGCGTCGGGCCAGGTCGCGGTGCCGGTCAATGTCATTACCGCGCAGGTCGCGCGGATCACCCCGGCCATGCTGCCGCTGGCGACCCTGACCCAGGAGCAGATCGACCGCATCGTTGCCAGCGTTCCCGGGGGCGTGGCCAATGTGCAGGACATCTACCCGCTGGCGCCCTTGCAGGAGGGCATCCTCTACCACCATGTCAGCGCGGGGCAGGGCGATCCCTATGTGATGCAGTCGCAGTTCGCCTTCGAGGATCGCCAGCGTCTCGAGGCGTTTGCCCAGGCCTTGCAGGCGGTGATCGATCGTCACGACATCCTGCGTACCGCCGTGCACTGGGAAGGTCTGGAGAGCCCGGTGCAGGTGGTCTGGCGCCAGGCCACGCTGGTGGTGCAGGAGGTGGCGCTCGACCCGGCGGACGGGGACGTGCTCGCGCAGTTGCACGAGCGTTTCGACGGTCGTCACTACCGGTTGGATGTCGGCCTGGCGCCGCTGATCCGCATTGTCCATGCCCGGGACGAGGTCCATGGGCGGTGGGTGGCCATGCTGCTGTTCCACCATATGGCCCTGGACCACAGTGCCCTGGAGGTGGTGCGTCATGAAATGCGGGCCTTCCTCATGGGGCTCGGCGGCCAGTTGGGTCCGGCAGTGCCGTTTCGCAACTACGTGGCCCAGGCCCGGCTCGGCACCCGCGAGGAGGAACACGAACGTTTCTTCCGCGACATGCTCGGCGATATCGAGGAACCGACGCTGCCCTTCGGCCTGCAGGATGTGCAGGGCGATGGCACCGCCATCGAGGAGTTCAGCCTGGACCTGGACCCACACCTGAGCCGTAACCTGCGCAGCCGCGCGAAGCAACTCGGGGTGAGCGCCGCCAGCCTGTTCCACCTGGCCTGGGGGCTGGTGCTCGGGCAGGTCTCGGGCAAGCGCCACGTGGTGTTCGGCACCGTGCTGATGGGGCGGATGCAGGGCGGTGGCGAGGGCGACCGGGCGCTGGGGATCTTTATCAATACCTTGCCGTTTCGCGTGGATATCGATGGGCAGGGGAGCGAAGCCCGGGTCAGGGCGACCCATGCGCGGCTGACCACCCTGCTGCGCCACGAACATGCGCCACTGGCCCTGGCCCAGCGTTGCAGCGGCGTGGCGATACCGACGCCACTGTTCAGTTCGCTGCTCAACTACCGGCATTCGGCGGCACCTGGCGCGGGCGCCGCCCCGTCGGCCTGGCAGGGCATCAGCACGCTCAGTTCCGAGGAACGCACCAATTACCCGCTGACCATGAGCATCGACGACCTGGGCGAAGATTTCCGCCTGACCCTGCTGGCCAGTACCCAGGTCGATCCTCGGCGTATTTGTGCCTACCTGCGGACCGCCCTGGAAAACCTGGTGCAGGCCCTGGAACAGGCGCCCCAAAAGGCCCTGGAGCAGTTGTCTATCCTGCCCCTGGCCGAACGGACGCTGCTGCTGGAGGACTTCAATGCCAGTGCCACCGATGCCCCTCAGGACCTCACGGTGCACCAGCGCGTCGAGGCCCAGGCGCTGGCCCAGCCCCAGGCGCTGGCGGCGGTGTGCCAGGGCCAGCAACTGACTTACGATGAGCTCAATCGCCGGGCCGATACCCTGGCCCATCATCTGTGCGAGTCGGGCGTGCAACCCGACGATCGCGTGGCCATCGTTGCCCGGCGTGGCCTCGATACCCTGGTCGGCCTGCTGGCGATCCTCAAGTCCGGCGCTGGTTACGTGCCCATCGACCCGGCCCATCCGGCCGAGCGCCTGCGTTACCTGCTCGACGACTGCGCGCCGGTGGCGGTGCTGACCCAGGACAACCTGCTGGCGCGCCTGCCGAGCCTTTCGGTGCCGGTGATCAACCTCGACAAGCCGTTCTGGCAGGAGCACGCCGTTGCCCACGGGCAGCGCCCCGAGGTGACGCCGCGACACCTGGCCTACGTGATCTACACCTCGGGCTCCACTGGGTTGCCCAAGGGGGTGATGGTCGAGCACCAGACCCTGTGCAACCTGGTGGACTGGCATTGCACGGCCTTCGACCTGCGCCAGGGCCGGCACACCTCCAGCGTCGCCGGCTTCGGCTTCGATGCGATGGCCTGGGAAGTCTGGCCGGCCCTGTGCGCCGGAGCGACGCTGCACCTGCCGGCACCCGTCGAGGGCAGCGAGGATATCGACGCACTGCTGGACTGGTGGCGCGCCCAGCCGCTGGACGTGAGTTTCCTGCCGACCCCGGTGGCCGAGCATGCGTTCAGCCAGCACCTCGACCACCCGACCCTGCGCACGCTGCTGATCGGCGGCGACCGCCTGCGCCATTTCGCCAGGAACCCGTCGTTCGAGGTGATCAACAACTACGGCCCGACCGAAGCCACGGTGGTCGCCACCTCGGGCCGGGTCGAGGCCGGGCAGCTGCTGCATATCGGCAAGCCGATGGCCAATGCACGGATCTACCTGCTGGACGAACAGCAGCGCCCGGTGCCGCTGGGCGTGGCGGGGGAACTGTATGTGGGCGGTGCCGGCGTCGCGCGGGGTTACCTGAACCGTCCCGAGCTGACCGCCGAACGCTTCCTCGACGACCCGTTCAGCCGTGCGCTGCAGGCGCGCATGTACCGCACCGGCGACCTGGCGCGCTGGTTGCCGGACGGCACTGTCGAATACCTGGGGCGCAACGACGACCAGGTGAAGATTCGTGGCGTGCGCATCGAGCTGGGCGAGATCGAGAGCCGTCTCAACCAGTTGCCGGGCATCAAGGAAACCGTGGTCCTGGCCCGCGAGGACCAGCCGGGGCAGCCACGGCTGGTGGCCTATTTTATCGAGCAGGAGCAGGTCGCGCCGCTGGAAATGGCGCAGTTGCGTGCCTGGCTGCAAGCCCACTTGCCCGACTACATGGTGCCTGCGGCCTATGTGAAGCTGGCGGCGCTGCCGCTGACCGCCAACGGCAAGCTGGACCGCAAGGCACTGCCAAGGCCCGAACTGGAGGCGCTGTTCACCCGTGAATACCAGGCGCCGCAGGGCGCGATCGAAACGACCCTGGCGCAGATCTGGAGCGAGGTGCTGCACGTCGAGCGGGTGGGGCGCCACGATCACTTCTTCGAACTGGGCGGCCACTCGCTGCTGGCCATGCGCATGGTGTCGCAGGTGCGCCAGCGCCTGGGCGTGGAGCTGGCACTGGGCGAACTGTTTGCCAATGGCGAGTTGCTGGCGGTGGCCGCCGCCGTGGCCCGGGCCGGGCGCAGCCATTTGCCGCCGATCCTCGCGGTGCCGCGCGAGGAGGGCCTGGCGTTGTCCTTCGCCCAGCAGCGCCTGTGGTTCCTGGCGCAGCTGGGTACGGCGGGCGGTGCCTACAATATTCCCATCGGCCTGGGCTTGCGCGGGTCCCTGGACAGCGAGGCGTTGCAACGTGCCCTGGCACGTATCGTCGTGCGTCACGAAGTCCTGCGCAGCCATTTTGTCCTGCACGACGACGAGCCACGGGTACACATCGCACCGGCCGGCGAGGCCTTCGACCTGGTGGTCGAGGACCTGCGTGGGGACGCTGCAGCACAAAAGGTCCTGCGGGCGCGGATCCGTCACGAGCGGGTCGCGCCCTTCGATCTGCAGCGCGGGCCCCTGATTCGCGCCAGGTTGCTGCGCCTGGCCGATGAACACCATGTGCTGCTGCTGACCCTGCACCACATCGTCTCCGATGGCTGGTCGATGGGCGTGTTGACCCGCGAGGCCATGGCGCTGTACGACGCCTTCCGCCGTGGCCAGGATGACCCCTTGCCGCCGTTGGCGGTGCAGTACGGCGACTATGCCGTGTGGCAACGCCGCTGGCTGGGCGGCGAGTTGTTGCAGCAACAGGGCGCCTACTGGCAACAGGCGCTGGCCGGTGCGCCGACGTTATTGCCGCTGCCCACCGACCGACCACGACCGCCGCGCCAGGATTTCACCGGCAGCAGCGTCGGCTTCCAGCTCGACGAGCGCCTGAGTGCCGGGCTCAAGGCCCTGGGGCAACGCCATGGCACCACCGCCTACATGACCCTGCTGGCGGCGTGGGCCTTGCTGCTCGGACGCCTGAGCGGGCAGACCGACGTGGTCATCGGCTCGCCGGTGGCCAATCGCGGGCGGGCGGAAATCGAGGGGCTGGTGGGGCTGTTCGTCAATACCCTGGCGGTGCGTATCGATACCGCGCTGGAACAGAGCGTCGAGGCGCTGCTGGCGCAGGTCCGGGCGCAGACACTGGCGGCCCAGGCGCACCAGGACCTGCCGTTCGAGCAGGTGGTGGAAATCGCCCGGCCGGCCCGCAGCCTGTCCCACAGCCCGCTGTTCCAGACCATGCTGTCATGGCAGAGCGCGCCGCCGCAGCAGCTCGCCCTGGGCGACCTGCAACTGGAAAGCCTGGGCGAGAGCGAGCACTTCGCCAAGTTCGACCTGGCGCTCAATCTCGGCGAGGTCGGGGACTGCCTGGCCGGCAACCTGACCTATGCCACGGCGCTGTTCGACCCGGCGACGATCGAGCGTTATGTCGGCTACTTCATGTCGGTGTTGCAGCAACTGGTCGCCAATGACCAGGCGACGCTGGGCCAGATCAACCTGCTCGACGACGCCGAACGCGAGCACCTGCTGCGCGATTTCAATGCCCACCGGGCCGATTACCCGGTCGGCCAGACCGTGCACCGGCTGTTCGAGCGGCAGGCCGAACTTGCGCCGGGTGCCGTGGCGCTGCAGATGGGTGAACGGCGCCTGGACTATGGCGAGCTCAACCGGCAGGCCAACCAACTGGCCCATTACCTGCGGGCGCAGGGCGTGCGTCCGGATTCGCGGGTGGCGATCTGCCTGGAAAATCGCCTGGACACGGTACTGGGGCTGCTGGCGATCCTCAAGGCGGGCGGCGCCTATGTGCCGCTGGACCCGACTCATCCACCGGAGCGGATGGCCTATCTGTTGCAGGACAGCGCCCCGGTGGCAGTGCTGGCCCAGGGCGCGACCCGCACGTTGCTTGGCGACACCAGCACGCCCCTGATCGACCTGGACCGGCCGATCTGGCAGGACCAGCCCCAAACCAATCCCCAGGTACAGGAACTGACGGCACAACACCTGGCCTATGTGATCTACACCTCCGGCTCCACCGGCCTGCCCAAGGGGGTGATGGTCGAGCACCACACCCTGGAGAACCTGGTGCACTGGCACTGCGCTGCCTTTGACCTGCACCAGGGCAGCCACACGTCCAGCGTCGCCGGCTTCGGCTTCGATGCCATGGCCTGGGAGGTCTGGCCGGCCTTGTGTGCCGGTGCGACCCTGCATCTGCCACCGGCCAGCCTCGGCCATGGCAACCTCGATGCGCTGCTGGACTGGTGGCACGCCCAGCCCCTGGACGTCAGTTTCCTGCCAACGCCGATCGCCGAATACGCCTTCGGCCAGGGCCTCGAACATCCGACCCTGCGCACCCTGCTGATCGGTGGCGACCGCCTGCGGCAGTTGGCCCAGCCCCCGCGTTTCGCACTGGTCAACAACTACGGGCCGACCGAGACCACGGTGGTCGCCACCTCCGGGCGCCTGGAAGCCGGGCAGGTCCTGCATATCGGCAAGCCCATCGCCAATGCCCGGGTCTACCTGCTCGACGAACAACAGCGGCCAGTGCCGGTGGGCGTGGCCGGGGAAGTGTATGTCGGTGGCGCCGGGGTGGCCCGCGGTTATCTGAACCGCCCTGAACTGAGCGCCGAACGTTTCCTCGACGATCCGTTCAGCGACACGGCGCAGGCGCGGATGTACCGCACCGGTGACCTGGCACGCTGGCTGGCCGACGGCACGCTCGACTATCTGGGGCGCAATGACGACCAGGTCAAGGTGCGCGGGGTGCGTATCGAGCCGGGCGAGATCGAGAGCCGCCTGAATCAGTTGCCGGGGGTCAAGGAAGCGGTGCTGCTGGCCCGCGAGGACGAGCCGGGGCAGGTGCGCCTGGTCGCCTATTTCACCGCCCGCGAATGGGCCGAACCCCTGGCGATGGGCGACTGGCGTGCGCGCCTGCTCGAGCAGTTGCCGGAGTACATGGTGCCGGCGGCCTTCGTGCGGCTGGAGGCACTGCCGCTGACGGCCAATGGCAAGCTCGATCGCAAGGCCTTGCCGCGCCCGGACCGGGAGGCGCTGTTCAGCCGTGAGTACCTGGCGCCGCAAGGGCAACTGGAAACCGCCCTGGCGCGGATCTGGGCCGAGTTGCTGCAGGTCGAGCGGGTCGGTCGCCACGATCATTTCTTCGAACTGGGCGGCCACTCGCTGCTGGCCATGCGCATGGTCTCGCAGGTGCGTCTGCACCTGCAGCGGGAGTTGTCGCTGGGCGAACTGTTCGCCAATCCCGAGCTGGCGGCCGTGGCGCGGGTTCTGGAAACCGCCGGGCACAGCGCCTTGCCGGCCCTGTTGCCGGTGCCCCGCGACCAGCCGCTGCCACTGTCGTTCGCCCAGCAGCGCCTGTGGTTCCTGGCACAGATCGAGGGCGCCAATACCGCCTACAACATTCCCGTCGCCCTGCGCCTGCGTGGCCAGCTTGACGGAGTGGCGTTGCAACGGGCGCTGGCGCGGATCGTCGCGCGTCACGAAACCCTGCGCAGCCGTTTTGTCGAGCATGATGAAGTGCCCCAGGTGCTGATCGAACCGGTCGGGTCCGGGCTGGAGCTGCATATCGAGGATCTGCGCCGCCATCCCCAGGCCCGGCAGGCCCTCGAGGCGTTGATCCAGGGCGAAGCCTCGGGACCGTTCGACCTGGCGCGCGGAGCGCTGATTCGTGGGCGCCTGGTGATTCTCGGCGACGATCACCATGTGCTGCTGCTGACCCTGCACCACATCGTCTCCGACGGTTGGTCGATGGGCGTGCTGACGCGCGAACTGGCGGCGCTCTATGCGGCTTTCAGCTGTGGCGAAAGCGATCCGCTGCCGCCGCTGGCGGTGCAGTACGGCGACTTTGCCGTCTGGCAGCGGCAATGGCTGGAGGGGGAAGTGCTGGCGCGCCAGAGCGCCTATTGGCAGCAGGCCCTGGCCGGGGCGCCGGCCTTGCTCATGCTGCCTACCGATCGTGCACGCCCGGCGCAGCAGGACTTCTCCGGCAGCAGTGTCGAAGTCTGGCTGGACGAAGCCCTGACCGCAGGACTGCGGGCGTTGAGCCAGCGCCATGGCACCACGCTGTACATGACCATGATGAGCGGCTGGGCGCTGTTGTTGAGCCGTCTGTCCGGGCAGGACGAGGTGGTCATCGGCTCGCCGGTGGCCAACCGCATGAGCGCCGAGGTCGAGACGCTGATCGGGCTGTTCGTCAACACCCTGGCGGTGCGCATCGAGGTGGCCGCCGCGCCGGATATCGAGGCGTTGCTGGCCCAGGTGCGCGAACGTACGCTGGCGGCTCAGGCACACCAGGACCTGCCGTTCGAACAGGTGGTGGAAATCACCCGGCCGTTGCGCAGCCTGGCCCACAGTCCGCTGTTCCAGACCCTGCTGACCTGGCAGAACAGCGAACGGGCCGAAGGGGTGCTGGGCAACCTGAAACTCGAAGGGCTCAATGAGCCCAGCCACTTCGCCAAGTTCGACCTGTCGTTGAGCCTCGGCGAAGTGCGTGACGGCATCAGCGGCACCCTGGAGTACGCCACGGCATTGTTCGACGAGGCGACGATTCAGCGTTATGCCGGGTACTTCATTCGTGTCCTGCAGGCCATGGTCGCCGATGACCAGGCGCAGTTGGAGCAGGTACGCCTGATCGATGACGCGGAGCGCGAGCATCTGCTGTTCGATCTTAATGCCACGCAGGTGTACTACCACCTCGAGCAGACCTTGCACGGGATGTTCGAAGCGCAGGTCGAGCGCACACCGGACGCCGTGGCGGTGATCGCTGGCGAGTATCAGTTGACCTATTGCGAACTGGACCGGCGTGCCAACCAGCTGGCCCATCATCTGCGCAGGCAGGGCGTCGTCCCGGATGCGCGGGTGGCAATCTGTGTCGAGCGCAGCCTGGACATGGTGATCGGTCTGCTGGGCATCCTCAAGGCGGGCGGCGCCTATGTGCCGCTCGATCCTGCCTACCCATCGGAGCGGATCGCCTACATGCTGCAGGACAGCGCGCCGGCAGCGGTGTTGGTGCAGGGCGCTACCCGTGGGCTCCTGGGCGATGTGGCCGTGCCGGTGATCAATATGGACGTCAATGCCTGGCAAGACCTGCCCGTCACCCGTCCCGACCAATCGGAGCTGAACGCGCGACACCTCGCCTATGTGATCTACACCTCGGGCTCCACGGGGCAACCCAAGGGCGTGATGAACGAGCATGGCGCGTTGGTCAACCGCCTGCTGTGGATGCAGGACGAATATGGGCTGACTGTGCAGGATGCGGTGTTGCAGAAAACCCCGTTCAGCTTCGATGTGTCGGTGTGGGAGTTCTTCTGGCCGCTGTTTACTGGTGCACGCCTGGTGATGGCTCGTCCCGAGGGGCACAAGGACCCACTCTACCTGGGCGAGGTGATCGAGGCACAGAACATCACCACTTTGCACTTCGTGCCGTCGATGCTCGATGTCTTCCTCACCCATGGCGACACGGGGCGGTGCGCCGGAGTGAAGCGGGTAATGTGCAGCGGCGAGGCCTTGCCGGGCAGCGTGGTACGGCGCTTCAAGACGCAGTTGCCCAAGGCCGGACTGCATAACCTCTATGGTCCGACCGAAGCGGCCGTGGATGTCACCGCCTGGGATTGCTCGGGCTCCGTGGCCCAGACCCCGGACAACACACCGATTGGCAAGCCGATTGCCAATACGCGGATGTACCTGCTCGATGGACAGGGGCAACCGGTGCCCATGGGCGTGGTAGGCGAGCTGTATATCGGCGGGGTGCAGGTGGCACGGGGTTATCTGCATCGTCCCGAGCTGACCGCCGAGCGTTTCCTGGAAGATCCGTTCAGCCCGTTCGACAACGCGCGGATGTACCGCACCGGTGACGTCGGACGCTACCTGCCGGATGGCACCATCGAGTACCTGGGCCGTAACGACGATCAGGTGAAGATTCGCGGCCTGCGTATCGAGCTGGGCGAAATCCAGGCGCGCCTGGTCCGCCATCCAGCCATCGACGAAGCCGTGATCGTGGCCCGCGAGGATGTGCCAGGGGACAAGCGCCTGGTGGCGTACTACACCGGCGAAGCGCTGGCTGTCGAGGTCCTGCGCGTTCACCTGCTGGAAAACCTGCCGGACTATATGGTCCCGGCGGTGTTCGTGCATCTCGATACCTTGCCGCTGAGCCCCAATGGCAAGCTCGATCGCAAGGCCCTGCCGGCCCCGGACCAGACGGCGTTGTCCAGCCGCGAATACGAGGCGCCGCTGGGCGACACCGAAATCCTGATGGCCGGGCTGTGGAGCGAACTGCTCAAGGTCGAGCGGGTAGGGCGCCATGACAACTTCTTCGAACTGGGTGGGCACTCGCTGCTGGCGGTCAACCTGGTCGGGCGCATGCGCCGGCTGGGCTTGTCGGCCGATGTCCGGGTACTGTTCGGGCAACCGACGCTGGCGACCTTTGCGGCGGCTGTTGGCGGCGGTCGCGAGATTGAGGTGCCGGCCAACCGCATCGCCTCGTCCAGCCTGCGGATCACCCCGCAGGACCTGCCGCTGGTGGATCTGGACCAGGATGCCATCGATCGCATCGTCGCCCGCATTCCCGGTGGCGTCGCCAATGTGCAGGACATCTACGGGCTGGCGCCGTTGCAGGCCGGTATTCTCTACCATCACCTGGCGGCCACCCAGGGCGATCCGTACGTGCTGCAGGCGCAGTTCGCCTTTGCCGACGAGGCTCGCCTGCGAGCGTTCGCCGAGGCCCTGCAACGTGTGATCCAACGCAACGATATCCTGCGCAGCGCGATGCTCTGGGACGGTCTCGAAGTGCCGGTGCAGGTGGTGTTGCGCGAAGCGCCGCTGGACATCGAGGCGCTGCTGCCCGATGCCGCGTGCGGCGATGTCCTGGACTACCTGCAGGAGCGTTTCGACCCGCGTCACTACCGCCTGGATATCACCCGGGCGCCACTGATGCGCCTGGTGCACTGCTGGGACCCGGCCCGTGGCGAGATCATCGCCCTGTTGCTGTTCCATCACCTGGTCATGGACCACGTGGCCCTGGATGTGCTGCAGCACGAGTTGCAGGCCTGCCTGCTGGGTCGGGGCGACCGGCTGGGGCCGGCAGTGCCCTATCGCAACTATGTGGCCCAGGCGAGCCTGGGCAGCGATGAGCAGGAACACGAGGCATTCTTTCGCGAAATGCTGGGCGATATCGACGAGCCGACCTTGCCGTTCGATCTGCGTGAAACGCAGGAGGACGCCGGCGAGGTCGACGAAGGCCAGCGTCCGGTCGAGCGTGACCTGAGTCGACGCCTGCGGGTTCAGGCGCGGCAGTTGGGTGTCAGCGCGGCGAGCCTCATGCACCTGGCGTTTGCCCGTGTGCTCGGGGCCTTTTCCGGCCGCGACCAGGTGGTCTTCGGCACAGTGCTGCTCGGTCGCTTGCAAGGTGGTGAGGGCGCCGAGCGGGCCCTGGGGGTGTTTATCAATACCCTGCCGCTGCGGGTCGACCTGGGCGATGAGAGCGTGCGCGATGCGTTGCTCGCCACCCATGCGCGCCTGGCCCAGTTGCTCGCCCATGAGCACGCGCCGCTGGCCCTGGTCCAGCGCTGCAGCGGCGTGGCGCCGAATACGCCGCTGTTCAGTGCTTTGTTCAACTATCGCCACGGTGCCGCAGCCACCCCGTCATCCGCGCAGAAAGCCACGGCCTGGCAGGGCATCCGCCTGCTCAAGGCCCGTGAGCGCAGCAACTACCGGCTGAGCCTGAGTGTCGATGACCTGGGCGAGGACTTCCTGCTGTCGGCCATGGCGCCACCGGGTATCGGCGCGCATCGCGTGTGCGAGGCCATGCATGTGCTGCTGGAGCAGTTGCTGGTCGCCCTGGAACAGCCGCCCGAACTGGCCATCGGCAGCCTGGCGGTGCTGGCGGACAGCGAGCGACGGCAGTTGCTGGAGACGTTCAATGCCACTGAACGCGAGTACCCCCGCGAGCGCACCGTGCATGCGTTGTTCGAAGCCCGGGCGGCTGCCCGTCCCGACGCGGTGGCAGCGGTGCACGGGGCACAGGTCGTCGCCTATGACGAACTGAATGCCCGGGCCAACCGCCTGGCGCATTATCTGATCGCCCAGGGTGTGCAACCGGGTGACACGGTGGCGATCCTGCTGGCGCGTTCGCTGGACCTGCTGGTCAGCCAGCTGGCCATCAGCAAGTGCGCGGCGACCTATGTGCCGCTGGATATCCAGGCGCCGGCCGAGCGCCAGCTGTTCATGCTCGAGGACAGCCGTGCGGTGGCGCTGCTGACCCATGGCGGGTGTACGCTGGCGCATCCGTCGGCGCGGATCGAGCTCGATACCCTGGTGCTGGAAGGCATGTCCGAGGACAACCCGGACATCGCGCAATCGTCCGAGGCGGTGGCCTATATCATGTACACCTCCGGTTCCACCGGCACCCCCAAGGGCGTGCGGGTGCCCCATCGGGCGATCAGCCGGCTGGTGATCAACAACGGTTATGCCGACTTCAACGAGCACGACCGCGTGGTCTTCGCCTCGAACCCGGCGTTCGATGCCAGCACCATGGATGTCTGGGGCGCATGGCTCAATGGCGGGGAGGTGCTGGTGATCGATCACCAGACCCTGCTCGATCCGAGCGCTTTCGGCCAGGCCCTGAGTGCCGGTGGGGCAAGCATCCTGTTCGTCACCACGGCGCTGTTCAACCAGTATGTGCAGATGATTCCCGAGGCCCTGGCCGGGCTGCGGATTCTCCTCTGTGGTGGCGAGCGGGCCGATCCGGCGGTCTTCCGTCGCCTGCTGGCCCAGGCCCCGGCGTTGCGCCTGGTGCATTGCTACGGACCGACCGAAACCACCACCTACGCCACCACGCTGGAGGTCAAGGCGCTGGCTGCGGATGCCCAGAGCGTGTCCATCGGCGGGCCGATCTCCAACACCCGCGTCTATGTGCTTGATGCCCGCCAGCAACCGGTGCCGGTGGGCGTGACGGGGGAGATCTATATCGGTGGCGAGGGGGTGGCCAAGGGGTATCTGAACCGTCCGGGACTGACGGCCGAGAAGTTCCTCGCCGACCCGTTCAACCCACAACCGGACCGCCTGATGTACCGCACCGGCGACCTCGGGCGGTGGTCGGCACAAGGGCAACTGGAGTGTATCGGTCGCAACGACGACCAGGTGAAACTGCGCGGCTTCCGTATCGAACTGGGCGAAATCGAGACCTGCCTGGCGACGTGTCCCGGGGTCCGGGACACCTGGGTGCTGCTGCGCGAGGACGCGCCGGGCGACAAGTGCCTGGTGGCCTACTACACCGCGCAGGAGCCTTCGCCGGCACCGACGATCGGCGAGCTGCGCGCCCATCTGCAGGGCCATCTGCCGGAGTACATGGTGCCCTCGGCCTATGTGCAACTGGCCGCGCTGCCGCTGACCGCCAACGGCAAGCGGGACCGCAAGGCCTTGCCGGTGCCGACGCCGCAGGCCTGGATCGGTCGGGTCTACGAGGCCCCCGCCAATGCCCTGGAAAGCACCCTGGCCGGGTTGTGGGCCGAGGTGCTGAAGCTGGAACGGGTGGGCCGTCACGACAGCTTCTTCGAGCTGGGCGGGCACTCGCTGCTGGCCGTACGGCTGGTCAACCTGCTGGAGCAGGCCGGCCTGCCGGTGACCCTGGCCGAGCTGTTCCAGCATGCCAGTGTCGAATCGCTGGCCACCTTGCTCGAGCAGCGCTCGCCACTGCCCGAGCGCGTGGAACCGTGGGTCGTGGTGCGCAGCACGGGGAGCCAGCCACCCTTGTTCCTGGTGCATGAATTCAGCGGCGCTGATTTGTACTTCCCGGCGCTGGGCCAGCACCTGGAGGGTGATTTCCCGATCTACGGCCTGCCCGGCGTGGCACCGGGGCAACCGCGCCTGGACACCCTGGAGTGCCTGGCGTCGCGCCTGCTGGAGGTGATCCGGACGGTGCAGCCCGAGGGCCCGTATCGCCTGGCCGGCTGGTCGTTCGGTGGGGTGCTGGCCTACGAGATCGCCCAGCAGTTGCTGGGGCAGGACCAGATCGTGGCGTTCCTCGGCCTGATCGATACCTATGTGCCGCGCCTGACCGACCAGGGCAAGGCGCGCTGGTCCGATGAGCATGCCCATAAACGCCATCTGCTGCTGCAATGCACGGCCCTGGCGACGGTCGGGGGTAACCGGCAGGTACTGGAGCAACTGGCGGTAATGGAGCAGGGCTGCGAGGCAATCGACTTCGACGACCTGCTCGAACATTGCCGGCAGCAGCAATTGCTGCCGCAGGCGCTGGCCGATGCCAGCGTGGCGGAGTTGTGGCCGGTGCTGGATCGGGAAGTGGCCCACGGTCACGCTCTGGCCCATTACCGCTTGCATCCGATCGACCTGCCGGTGCACTTGTTCAGCGCCCGCGAGCGTCCGACCGAACTGTCCCGGCGCAGCGAATCCCATGGCTGGGCCGAGGTGCTGCCCGCCGAACGCCTGCGGCGCATCGAGGTGTCGGGGGACCATATGAGCATGATGCAGGCGCCGCATGTCCGTGAGCTGGGCCGCACCATTGCTGCGGCCATGGCCATGGCCATGGCTGCCGGCACCGCGACCCGCGCGGCGCCACACCAGCCGTTGTTGACGATCCAGACCGGGCGGGCGGGACGGACGCCGATCTTCTGCGTGCCGGGGGCCGGGGACAGTGTCACCGGGTTTATCGGCCTGACCGACGCGCTGGGCGCGGACTGGCCGCTGATCGGCCTGCAGCCTCGGGGACTGGACGGTGCCGGGGCACCTCACAGCCGGGTCGAAAGCGCGGCGCGGCATTACCTGCAGGCCATCGAGCAGAGCCATCCGCACGGGCCGTTGCACCTGATTGGCCACTCCTTTGGAGGCTGGGTCGCCTTTGAAATGGCGGTCTGCCTGCAGGCCGCCGGGCGCGAGGTGGCGTCACTGACGCTGATCGACAGCGAGCCGCCTGGCGGTACCGGCGTGGTCGGCCGACCCTACACCACCACCGCAGCCCTGCAGCGGCTGATCGAGGCCATGCAACTGGCCTCGGGCAAGTCGCTGGGCATCGACCCCGTGGCCTTTGCCGCGCTGGACGATACGGTTCAGCTCGAGCAGTTGCAGGCGGGCATGGTGCGGGTCGGCCTGCTGTCGGCACGCTCGGCGAAGGAGGCGATGCACGGCCCGGCCCGCACCTTCTCCACCGCCTTGCGCACCCTCTATCGACCGCAGCAGCGCTACCGGGGAGTGGCCCGCCTGGTGCTGGCGCAGGACCCGACCCTCGATAGCGTCGGCAACCAGCGTGAGCAGGAGGCGATGATCCGCGGCTGGAGCCAGCATGTCGGTGAGCTACGGACCTGGTATGGGCCGGGCAACCATTTCAGCCTGCTCAAGGCGCCGGATGTCTCCCACCTGGCGGCCTGGTGGCTGGAGGGGGTGGCGCTGGGGGAAGGGGTTTCATGAGGGACTGGCCGGGGTCCTGCGGGTTCCGGGTGTTTTCAAGGGCTCTTTTTACAGTGGGGCCCGGCCAGCGGCCGGGCTCACCCTCAACGCATTGATGGTTACTTATGGAAAAGTCGAAATTTCGCAAGATGGGTCTGGGTGTGTTGCTGGTGGCGGTCGCCGGCTTGATTGTCTACGCGGTAAAGGCGCCCGCCGAACCGCCGCAGTACCTGACCGCCACGGTCGAGCGCGGGGATATCGAGAACGCCGTCCTAGCCACCGGCCTGCTGGAGGGCATCAGGCAGGTGGATGTCGGCGCCCAGGTCTCCGGGCAGTTGAAGTCGCTCAAGGTCAAGGTCGGCGACAAGGTCAAGAAAGGCCAGTGGCTGGCGGAAATCGATCCGCTGGTGCTGCAGAATACCCTGCGCAAGGCCCAGGTCGACGAGGAAAACCTGCAGGCGCAACGCCGTTCGACCCAGGCCCAGCTCAAGCAGACCAAGGCGGTCTACGAGCGTTACCTGGGCCTGCAGACGGATGCGGCGATCTCCCAGCAGGATTTCGAGACCGCCGAGTCCAACTATGAGGTGCAGCGCGCCAACCTGTTGTCCCTCGATGCGCAGATCAAGAGCGCGCATATCCAGATCGACACGGCCAAGGTCAACCTGGCCTATACCCGCATCGTCGCGCCGATCGACGGCGACGTGGTGGGCGTCGTCACCCAGGAGGGCCAGACCGTGATCGCCAACCAGCTAGCGCCGATCCTGCTCAAGCTGGCGGACTTGGACACCATGACCGTCAAGGCCCAGGTCTCGGAGGCCGACGTGATTCATATCAGCCCCGGCCAGGAGGTATATTTCACCATTCTCGGCGAAGCGGACAAACGCTACTACGCCAAGCTGCGCGGCACTGAGCCGGCGCCGCAGAACTTCCTGGAAACCCAGACCGCCGGCGCCCCGAAACAGAACACGGCGGTGTTCTACAACGCGCTGTTCGATGTGCCCAACCCCGACCACCGCCTGCGCATCGCCATGACCGCCCAGGTGCGCATCGTCCTCGATACCGCCAGGGACGCCCTGAGCGTACCGGTGGCCGCCCTCGGGGCACGCAACCCCGACGGCAGTTTCCCGGTGCGGGTGCTCGACGCCAGGGGCATGGCTCTGGTGCGCAACGTGCACACGGGAATCAACAACAACGTCAAGGTACAGATCAAGGATGGCCTGCAGGAGGGTGATCGGGTGGTGATCGGCGAAGCGACGCCTGCCGTGGCGGGGGCCTGACGATGACGCAGCCACTGCTGGAACTCAAGGGCATCACCCGTCGCTTCACGGCCGGGGAGCGCGAATTCACTGCGCTCGGGAACATCGACCTGAGTATCGAGGCCGGGGAAATGGTGGCGATCACCGGCGCCTCGGGCTCGGGCAAATCGACGCTGATGAATATCCTCGGTTGCCTCGACTACGCCACTGCCGGCAGCTATCGGATCAATGGCCGCGAAACCCGCGACCTGGGCAACGAAGAGTTGGCCGAACTGCGGCGCGACTACTTCGGCTTCATCTTCCAGCGCTACCACCTGCTGCCGCACCTGAGCGCGCTGCACAACGTCGAGATGCCGGCGATCTATGCCGGCACTGGCGAATCGAAGCGCCATGGGCGGGCCCGCGAGCTGCTCGATCGCCTCGGCCTGGCCGGGCACCTGAGCCATCGGCCGAACCAACTTTCCGGCGGCCAGCAGCAGCGGGTGAGCATTGCCCGGGCGCTGATGAACGGCGGCGAGGTGATCCTCGCCGACGAACCCACCGGGGCCCTCGACACCCACAGTGGCAAGGAGGTGATGCAGATCCTGCTGGAATTGCATGCCGCCGGTCATACGGTGATCATCGTCACCCACGATGCCAAGGTGGCCGCCAATGCCGAGCGGATCATCGAAGTTCGCGATGGCGAGATCGTCAGTGATCGCGCCAACGAACGGGCGGTGAGCGCGCCGCCGCAGGTCGAGCCGGCCAGCCTGGCGTCCCGTGGCGCACGCCGGCTGGTGGCCAGCCTGGGCTTGTTCAAGGAGGCCTTCAACATGGCCTGGGTGGCGCTGATCTCCCACCGCATGCGCACCCTGTTGACCATGCTCGGCATCGTCATAGGCATCACCTCGGTGGTGTCGATCTCGGCCATCGGCGAGGGCGCCAAGCGTTATGTTCTCAAGGACATCCAGGCCATCGGCAGCAACACCATCGATATCTATCCGGGCAGCAGTTTCGGCGACAGCCGGGCCAACAGCATCGAGACCCTGGTGCCAGCCGATGTCCAGGCCCTGAGCCAGCTGTACTACGTCGACAGCGCGACCCCGGTGGTCGGGCGCAATCTGTTGCTGCGCCATGGCAACGTCGACGTCAATGCCCAGGTCAACGGCGTCAGCGACCGTTATTTCCAGGTACGCGGCATCAGGATGGAGGCGGGCATACCCTTCAGCGAGCATGATGCCCGGCGCCAGGCCCAGGTGGTGGTGATCGACCACAACACCCGGCTACGCCTGTTCGGGCCTACGGTCGACCCCCTGGGCCAGGTGATCCTGGTGGGCAACCTGCCGTGCACGGTGATCGGCGTGACGGCCGACAGCAAGAACCTCTTTGCCGCCAGCAAGCTGCTGAACGTCTGGGTCCCGTATGAAACGGCGGCGGGGCGCCTGCTCGGACAACGTCACCTGGACAGCATCACGGTGCGGATCAAGGACGGCCAGCCAAGCAAGGTGGTGGAAGACAATGTGGTCAAGCTGATGCTGCAGCGTCACGGCACCAAGGACTTTTTCACCAACAACCTCGACAGCATCATGCAGACGGTGCAGAAGACCAGCCGTTCGCTGGCGTTGCTGCTGTCGTTGATCGCGGTGATCTCGCTGGTGGTCGGTGGCATCGGCGTGATGAATATCATGTTGGTCTCGGTGACCGAACGGACCCGCGAGATCGGTATTCGCATGGCGGTGGGGGCGCGCCAGTCGGATATCCGCCAGCAGTTCCTGGTGGAAGCGGTGATGGTCTGCCTGCTTGGCGGGGCGATCGGCATTTCCCTGTCCTTCGGTATCGGCTACCTGTTTTCGCTGTTTATCAAGGAGTGGCAGATGGTGTTCTCGATAGGCGCGATCATTACCGCGTTTATCTGTTCGACCCTGATCGGTATCGTCTTCGGCTTTGTCCCGGCGCGCAACGCTTCCCGGCTGGACCCGATCGAAGCGTTGGCGCGGGACTGAGCGAATCCGTCTCGATCGATCTGTGGACGGCCCCAAGGCCTGTTGTAGGAGCCGGCTTGCCGGCTCCTACAAGGGCGGTGGCGCTAGACGACGTTGAACGGTCCCGCCGTGGCGGACATTTCTTCCGAGGCATACATCCAGCGCATCAGTGAATGCCGCCCGCTGATGCCCATCTTGATCGCCGCGCGCTTGAGGTAGCTCTCGACGGTATTGACCTTCAACTGGAACCGTTCGGCCAGCTCGGGGGCAGTGCGCCCGGCGAGCAGGCCGACACAGACTTCCATTTCGCGATTCGACAGGGTCAACCCCGATTGTGACAGGCGATCGGCGAAACGCAGGCGCAAGGTCTGTAACCCCTGGCTTTCCAGGTTCTCCTGCGGCCCGGGTTGCTCGTCCGGCGCGGCGACCAGGGGTTGTAGGGCGCTGATGTGCTTTTCCACCATGGGCAGCAGTACGGGAGAGAAGTCCTGCAGGATGCTGCGTTCCCGGGCGGAAAAGCGTTGTGACTGGTTCGAGCGATACACGGAAATCATGTAGCTGTAGTCGTCCTTGCGCCGGGTCAGGTGCAAGGCCGACTCCTTGCCACTGGAGGCGGCGGTGAGCAGGTCGGTACGCCCGATCACCTCGTTATCGGCGTTTCTCGACGAGGCGGGGAACTCCGAGTCCGCCTGCACCTTGCGGATATGCGTGGCATCCACGGACAACTGGGTGAGGATCAGGTCGTGCAACATCCGTGGGAAACTGCGACTGCCTGTGCTGGCAATGACCTTGCCAATATGGGGGAACAGCAGTTGTGCGTTCATCATTTCATCCATGAGTTTCAGATTCTGGAACATTCGCTCTTCAGGAGAACGAGCCTGGAGCAGCGGCTTTTAACCTTAGCCGACCGGCAGGTATTCCGCTCGGGAATACACCCATGAAAATCCATGATTTTCCTTATCTGGGCGGATCTCGTAGCGTGATACCCACATCCAGAGGAGAGTTTGCCATGAACGATGCCCGTGCGTGCCTTTACGTTGATACTCAATTCACCAGTCCCTATGCCCTCTCGGTATTTGTGGCCCTGCGCGAAAAGGCTATCGACTTCGATCTGCACCCGCTGGACCTGGATTCCTCGGAACAGCAGGCCGCAGGTTATGCCCGGTTGTCCCTGACCCGGCGCGTGCCGACTCTGGTGCTGGACGACTTTGCCCTGTCCGAGTCTTCGGCGATCACCGAGTACCTGGAGGACGTTTTCCCCCAGGCCCCGCTTTATCCACGGGAGCCCCGGCAACGCGCGCGGGCCCGGCAGATCCAGGCCTGGCTGCGCAGCGACCTGCTGGCGCTGCGTCAGGAGCGCTCGACCCTGGTGGTGTTCTACGGCCAGAGTTATGGCCCGTTGTCGGCCGCCGGCGAGGGCGCCGCGGACAAGCTGATCGACGCCGCACAGGCCCTGCTGGGCGATGGTCGTGAGTATCTGTTCGGTCAATGGTCGATTGTCGACGTCGATCTGGCGCTGATGCTCAACCGCCTGTTGCTCAATGGCGATCCGCTGCCGCCGGCCCTGGCGGCCTATGCGCAACGCCAATGGCAGCGGCCTGCGGTGCAGGAGTGGGTGAATCTGGATCGCCCGGCGCTGGCATGATCGAGCGCTGTCCCGGTCAGGGTCGGGATAGCCCTTGCAGGACCCTGACGGTATCGGTTTCCGGAGAAAGGTAGTGTCTGGCGGGAATGCCCAGGGGATGTTGGTCGGGTAAGCCGAAGCCCTCGCGGCTGACCATCAGGGTTTCGCCCTGCCATTCCCGGAGCAGTTGGTGCAACGGCATTCTCAGGTGGCCGCGAGCAGGATCGGCAAGGAAGGCCCGTCCCTGGCCGACCCCCTTGAGCACGACAAAATGATTGAGCTGCTTCCTGCGCAGCAGAATGATCACCGGGCCCTTCAGGGCATGCACGGCTTGTGGTGGTAGCAGTACCCCGTCAGCGGTGTAGCCCAGGTTTTCGGCGACCGACTTGAGGTCCAGCATCGAAAATCCATCGGTGACCCGCTCCAGCCTTTCGCTTTCCGGGAGGCGCAGGACGATATCCGCGAGGATCTGCGCCTCGGTGACCGGATCATCCAGATAACGATTCAGCAACAGCGAGAGAGCGGCCGCGCCGCAGGAGTAGTCGAGGGTCTGGCGCTGGATGCCTTGCACCTTCAGTTGGCTCATCGATCTGAGCGTCGGGCCGGTGGCGACGGCCTGGTCGCTGAACAGCGATAGGAGCAGCACCCCTAGTGCCGCGGTTCCAGGCAACCGGTGCCGATTCAATTCAAGCGTCTCTTGAGGTTGACCGAGATTGCCGCAGGGCCGCTATCGTCATTCAGACCGAAGGTGATTTCGGGTGAGATCACCCAGTCATCGGACACTCTATAAGACGCGATCAGGGAGAGGTCCAGCGGATCGGCATGGGATCCCTGGATGGTTTCGTGGTCGGCTCGGAGGTTGGCACGGTAGGCATGGGATAAGCGGCTACCCAGCGACAGTCGTTCGTTCAAGGCAAAGCCTGCCCCTATATAGCTCCTGAGTACCCAGCCGGGCTGCAGGTGGTAGCCGTCGATGGTGTTCGGGAAGTGATACTGATAGCTGACCCCACCGAACAGAATGGCGGGGTCGGTGGTGCGGACGAACGTCAGGCCGGGTGCGATGCTCCAGTGTCCGGAGCCGTTGTTCAGAGGGTCTTTCCAACGGTTTTCGATGTCGTTGTAGCGTTGTTTTCCCGTCGGTGCAGTGACATCGAGGGTGAAAGAAATTGCCGGGGCCTTGGTGCTTTCATGGAGGATCTGATACTGGGCACCAAAGGCGATATCGGCCATGCGCAACTCGTTGGTACTGCGCACGTATTTATTGCTGGAAACGTCCTGGATATGGCTGTAGGTGACCGGGACACTCAGATAACCCTCGACACTGGCAAACAGCCCGGCCCGGAGGGCGGATCGCAGTTCCAGTTGCCTGGCGGTGTAGGAGGATTTCTGGAAGTAGCCCGCCGTGGGCAGACCGTATTGTATTCGACTCTGTTTATAGGCGAGGCCCAGATCCAGTTCATATTTGCTCGGGGACAGGAGAACGGTGGAGCCCGTCAGGAAGTCGAGAGGGGGTTGGGTTTCTGCTTCCGATCCGTAGCGACTCGCTCCGCTGCTCACGGGCGTTTCCTCCTGTGAGGCGTCCGGGAAGAAGCGGGTGAGACTGGTTATTCCTGAGGCCTCTATGACGGTTTCGCCAAAAGTGGCCGATTGTAGAATCGTCTGGTTTTCAGAGGTGGATTTCAACTGCCCCATGGCCTTGTCGCCATTTGCAAAGGTGATGTTGTATTGGGTATCGGTGCTGATTGACTGGATATCGGATAATGGAACGCTGACAGCGGAACCGTAATGGGTTTCGAAGATACATAGCCCATTAGTGAGTGAGATAAGTTTTCCAGAGAATCTGTCGCCGTTCTTGAGCCCGATACTGTCCGCCAGCGCCAGTGGAGTTTCCCAGAGATAGAACAGGCTGCCTGCCGCAGCCAATAGGCTGAAGTGATTCATCGGTTGACTCCTTGCCTTTGTGACTGTTTCCGGAAAGCCACGGGCAAGATGCCTGTGGCTTTTACTGATCGGGTGTTACCAGGAAAAGGTGGAGACAGGACGGTTCCAGCTGGACTCCCTGAAACCGAAGTTTTTGGGTGTACCGTTATCGTTCAGGGCTTGGTAGTGATAGTCGACCACGGTTGCATTACTGGCGCTCCAGTTTCCGCCGGGAGCGTCAGACTTGTCTGCGAGCCAGCGGTCACCGGCGATTTTATGCTCTACGCCATTTTCGTAATGTAGAAATTCTTTATGAGGCTCCCATTCGCTACCCACCGAATAATAAGACCTATAGTCGCGTTCATTGCCAAAGCGCTTCAGTCTTATGTTATATATTTTCATGCCTTGCGTTACGCTCGGGTAAGGCTGATCCATGATCAATCCGCTACCCTTGATTTCACTCAGGCTTTGGTCGCTCAAGGCTGTAGCTCGAATGCCTTGTGCTTCGAGTGATTGAAGAATCGGGGTTTTCGCCATGCTTAAACTTGGCAAGAAAAATAGGGCAAGCGCCATGTAATGATATTTCATATCGAGCTCCATGTTTTTGATGCTCACCAAGGGAGCGGTGTTTTCAGGAAGGACGAATGCCTAGCTTTGTCACAAACTCGAGCATCCGGGGATCGGCCTTTATTCCTTCAAGGAACGCTTGGTGCAGTTTTTCGTTTGCTGATTTTGAGTTCAATGCTGCATTGATACTTTTTTCATCAGTGAGGCCGTGACGTTCATACAGGCTATGAATGTGGGCATCCAACAACGAGAAATATTCAGTGCATTCTCCCGATGACAGGTTTGAAAACTTCAGATTCTCGGGATATGTCCAGTTTGCTGGCGCACCGATAATGTCTGGAGCCCTGATGTAATGAGCGGTCAGCCAACTGGGTACTCCGCCCTCGGGAATCGGCGGATCCACGGCGTCATCTGATGCCTGGATACCGGCAGTGCTGAGACTGACCTTGTCCGTCTTGTTTTGCGTATCCGTGAGTTCGCCGATTGAAAACGTATCCTGCTGGGCCGACCGGGAGGTTTTTGCTGTATGGGTATAAGGGTTGTACCCGGATAAAGGCAAGGCGCCATTGGTATTGATGATGTTCATATCTACTCCTGACAGTGCGGCGGTGCGGGGCACGCCGGATGAGTTCATCTGTGTGGGGGTACAAAAGAAGCGATGTTTATATGGATAAGCTGGGTCGCTACTTTTGTAAGTAGATATTTAATATGATTTTGCAGAGGCTAATAACTGGCCGAACGGATAGGTTTTTTGTTATTTGGAAATAATGAAAATCATCCTGGCTTGCTGTTTGAATAAGTGTGGGATATCTCTGTAGTTATCGGCCTACATGGATAGGTGGGCTGGACGAGACGGGAGGTTCCATTGTACCGAGAGCGAGGTCCGGCGACTGGCGCCGGACCCTGATTTCCTACCTGGAAAACTTCTTCGCCCCTGCCACGCACAGGATCACCGCCACGGTCACTGCCAGCATGCCCAGGCTGACCTGCTCATGCAGCAGGGTGGCGGCCAGTGCCAGGCCGAAGAAGGGTTGCAGCAGTTGCAACTGGCCGACCGCGGCAATGCCACCCTGGGCCAGGCCGCGATACCAGAACACGAAGCCGATCAGCATGCTGAACAGCGAGACGTAGGCCAGGCTGGCCCACGCCGCCGGGGTGATGCCCGAGAACGACGGCGGGGCGATCAGCCACGTCAGTGGCAGCATTACCGGCAGTGACAGCACCAGCGCCCAGCAGATCACCTGCCAGCCGCCGAGGGTCCGCGAGAGCTTGGCACCTTCGGCATAACCCAGGCCGCAGACCAGAATCGCCAGCAACATCAGCAGATCACCGGCCGGCGCCGCGCTGAGCCCCTGGGACAGGGCATAACCCACCACCAGCAGGCTGCCCAGGACCGAGAACAACCAGAACACCGGGCGTGGCCGCTCGCCTCCGCGCAACACGCCAAAGGCGGCGGTAGCCAGGGGCAGCAGGCCGACGAAGACAATGGAGTGGGCCGAGGTCACATACTGCAAGGCCAGGGCGGTCAACAGCGGGAATCCGAGGACCACCCCCAGGGCGACGATCCCCAGCGACAGCCATTGACCGCGGGCAGGGCGCCGCTCCCGGAACAGCCACAGCATGCCCAGGGCCACCAGCCCGGCGATGCTGGCGCGGGCCACCGTGAGGAATACCGGACTGAACTCCAGCACCGCCAGTCGTGTGGTGGGCAGCGAGCCACTGAAGATCAGCACGCCGATAAAGCCGTTGAGCCACCCGCTGGCGGGTTTGCTGGTCGGCGGGTTTTGCAGGTTCGATGTCTGTTCCATTCAGGGCTTGCTCCGTACGGTTGGCCTGGGAGGGGTTGCGCCACCGCATCAGGGGTTGCACAAAAGGCATCCTAGGGTTGAATATCATGACAATCAAAAAATTGTCATGGATACATTCGCTATGCCGCGCTCACGCTACAAATCGCTGGTGGACAGCCTGGCGGCGGATATCCGCTCCGGGCGCCTGTCACCGGGTACGCGCCTGCCGCCTCATCGCCAGCTGGCCGCGAGCCACGGGCTGGCGCTGGTGACGGCCAGCCGGGTCTATGGCGAGCTGGAAGCCATGGGTCTGGTCAGTGGCGAGACGGGGCGCGGCACCTTTGTCAGGGAAACGTCACTGCCACCGGGGCAGGGCATCGACCAGCCGGAAATCGCCGTGGGCGTGGCGGACCTCAACTTCAACTACCCGGCGCTGCCGGGCCAGTCGGAACTGCTGCGCAATGCGTTGCGGCAACTCGCGCTGTCGGGCGACCTGGAGTCCCTGTTGCGCTATCAGCCCCATGCCGGGCGCCAGCATGAACGTGCCTCGGTGGCCCGCCACCTGCAGGTGCGCGGGCTGGCGGTGACGGCCGAGCAGGTGCTGCTGGTCAGCGGTGCCCAGCATGGCCTGGCGGTGACGATGATGGCGCTGCTGCAGCCCGGCGATGTGATTGCCGCCGATGCGCTGACCTATTCCGGCTTCAAGGTGCTGGCCGAGGCCCTGCACCTGGAGATCCTGCCGATTCCGGTGCTCGATCATGGCCCCGACCTGGAGGCCCTGGATCGCCTCTGCCAGGGGCGACGCGTGCGGGCGCTGTACACCATGCCGACGTTGCACAATCCGCTGGGCTGGGTGCTGGACATGGGGCAGCGCGAGCACTTGGTGGCGATTGCCCGCCGGCACGACCTGCTGGTGATCGAGGATGCCGCCTATGCCTTCCTGGCCGAGGATCCTCCGGCGCCGTTGATCGAGTTGGCCCCCGAACGGACGGTCTATGTCTCCGGTTTTTCGAAGAATATCGCCACCGGCTTGCGGGTGGGTTTTGTCGTGGCGCCGCCGGACAGGGTGGCGACCTTGCAGCGAACGATCCGGGCAACCACCTGGAATACCCCGGGCGTGATGACGGCCCTGGCCTGTGCCTGGCTCGACGATGGCACGGTCATGCGCCTGGAGGCCGAAAAGCGCGAGGACGCCCGGGCCCGACAGGCTCTGGCGGCACAGGTACTGGCGGGGCTGCCCTGTATCACTCATCCCTCGTCCTATTTCCTCTGGCTGCCGTTGTCCGAGGAGGCGCGGGCGGACCATATCACCCGCGAGTTGCTGGACCGGAACGTTTCGGTCTCGACCGCCGAGCCCTTTGCCATTTCCGCCCATGTGCCCCATGCCCTGCGCCTTGCCCTGGGGTCGGTGGAATTGGGCGCGTTGCGCGGTGCGCTGGAAAAGGTGAGGTGGGTGGTCGAGGCCTGTTCCTAGGCTGCGCAAGAAAACCGGCCGGGCGCCTGTGCTACCGTTGCCGCCCACCCCGTGACGGCTTGCGTGATGCGAGCCCGGGCAAGGACCGCCATTCGCTATGCCCGCCAACGAACATGAGCTTTACCTGCGCTTCCATACGCCTGACGCCCGGATCATCGCCCGCGATCCGTCGCCGATGCTGCCGCAGGAGCAGGCCTGGGCGCGTTATCAGGCGCGCGTTCACACCAGCGGCTGGCTGGAGTGGCTGATCCTGCCGCTGGTGATCGGGACCTGGTTGCCGGCGCTGCTCCTGTGGATTGTCCTGTCGCTCTATCAATGGCTGCTGGCGCCTGATTTCGATCCTGCCCGGCATTGGCTAGTGATCGTCGCGGGGCTGGTGACCAGCACGCTGCTGCTGGTCGGCGGTTGGGTGGCCTGGAATCGACGTTGTGCCGCGCAGGATCCGCGGCTGCGTTATTGGCAGGCCATGCCCGAGGCCGGAGAAGTCGAACTGGAGCAGCACCGCCTGGTATCCGCGATCAGCCTGTGGTCGAACGACTTCGATCCCGACCGGCACCAGATTCCCCAGTGGATCGATGGCCAGATCAGGGAAATGCCCGACAGCGGGATCTCGGAGTGGGTGCTGGCGCGGACGGTCGAAGGGCGCTGGCTGGTACTGCGCCAGCGCATCGCCGGGACTTTCCGTGGTTACGGCACACAGGTACGCCCCACGGCGGACCGGCACTGGCAGTTGAGTCATGAGCTGGCGATTGTCTTTGCGCCGCGCACCAACCTGTCCCTGGGAATGCGGTTTTCCGCGGCGCCGCTGCTGGTCACCCGCACCGACTATTGGCTGAACCCCGACGAGCTGGCGCGGCTGACCGCGGCGGCCCATCACTGGACGTTCTTTGCGCCGGACCGCTATGCGGTGGTCAATCCGGCGGATGTGCCCTGGATCGAGGTGCTGGTGGCCCGGGCGCGGGTTTGTGCCGAAGGGCTGTCCGAGGGGCTTTTCGGCGATTGAACATTATCTGTCGGCCGAGGTGACTTTTGCCCGTGTTCAGACGCCTAAGTTATGTGTTCCAGGCTGAATAGTCCGCCGGGTTATAGCCAGGGTTGCGCTGCCTTCGAAGGTTGAATGCAGCCTGTCCGAAAGGTCAGAAAATGCCCGTGTCGCGTCTTGTCTCTGCTAGGCTCTTCCTGGAGTCATTGCGTGAGTAAAGCCGCCGCTCAGCGCCAGGGAGGGACGTTTCAGGACATCAGCCTGAGTGACGTCGACATTGCAGCTCGCTGCCTTCCACCATTCGTTCGGTTGATAGTGACCATCGAGAAACGCAAGTTCTGTTTTTCGGGCGAAAGAGGAAGATAGCGTCATACCGAACCTGCTTCTGAAGGAACCCGAGCGATGAGAATTTCGACCCTGCTGGCTTTTGTCGCCATCCTCGGCACCGGTATGACCGCGACTGTTCCCGCCTATGCTGCCAGCGGTGCGGCCGATGACCAGGCCTGCCATTTCCTGCCCGTGGCCGACAGCAGCGCCAGCCTGAAACAGGCCCGCTCCGTGGGTGTGCTCTACAGCGAAAACACCGTCAACACCCTCCAGTACCTTGAGCGCTACCACAGCGTGGCCTTGAACGGGGCGAAGAACGATGCCCTCGATTCGCGCATCAGCACGGCGTTCATCAACAGTTCCGATCCGAAACTGGCGATCGACTGGCTCACGGCTTCGTTGCAGAAACACTTCACTTCGGTGACCGTCTACGACAACCTCGACGCGGTGGTCCAGGCCCGGCCCGACGTGGTGGTGATGCTCGATACCTACAGCCGCCTGGTGACCAAGCGCAACAACCAGTTCGAAGCCCGCTTTGTCGCCAAGTTCTATGACTCGAACCTGCAGTACATCGGCAAGGCCGAAGGCGCCACCGGCAAGGAACTGCCCTCGGTCTGGGTGCGTGGCAAGGCCGCGCCGGAGATCGCCGCGCAGATCGACCAGCAGCGCGAACTGCAGGTCGATGCCCTGAAGCAGTTCGACGCCTCGCTGAAGGCGCTGGTGACCTCGGGTAATGCCGACCAGGTCGCGACCAACTGAACAGCTTCTAGCGGCGCGCCAGCTTGTACTTGATGCAATCCTCGTAAAAGCTGTGCCGGATGGCCTCGGGTTTCAGCCGCGACTTGCTGTCGTAGGTCTGTTCGGTGATACCCATGGCCATCATGCGCATCCAGTTCTTGCTGAACTTGTAGGACTGGATTTTCTGCCGCGCGGCATACAGCGAAACCCCCGACAACTTCAGCTCCTGGGCCCTGGCCGCCGTGCCGGCGCCCCAGCTGCACATGAACCGGTCATTGGACTTCAGCTCCTTGCCATCGGCGCAAAGAGCGACACCCGCCAGGGAAAACGAGATCAACGTGGCCCATACAGTGCGCATTTAAACCCAACCTAACTGTCTGAAAATAAAGTGATTCTGGCTGTTTCAAGACAGTCCGGGGGCCATCAGATTGCCTGCTGTGCGCCAGGCACCACCTTGCTTTATGAATAGAACACTAATTAGAATCAGTCTCATTTAAGACACCCTTCGCGCAGGTCCTCGCCCCATGATTGAAGCAGCGACGCCAACGGAGCACACCCTACATGCCCTGTACCGCGATCACAGCGGCTGGCTGGAAAGCTGGCTGAGGCGACGGATGGGCAATGCCTGGGATGCGGCCGACCTGAGCCAGGACACCTTCCTGCGGGTGCTTTCCAGTTCCCAGCAACTGGCGGATCTGCGCGAGCCCCGGGCGTACCTGCTGACCGTCGGCAAGCGCCTGCTGAGCAATTTCTATACCCGGCGCAGCCTTGAACAGGCCTACCTGGAGGCGCTGGCGCAGTTGCCCGAAGAGTGCGTGCCATCGCCCGAGCAGCGCTGGTTGTTGCTGGAAACCCTGCAGGCCCTGGATGAACTGCTCGACGGCATGCCCGCCGTGGTGCGCCGGGCGTTTCTCTGGAGCCAGCTCGAAGGATTGGGTTATCGCGATATCGCCGAGCGCCTGCAGGTGTCCGAGCGCACGGTCAAGCGCTATATGGCCCAGGCCTATGAGCACTGCCTGCTGGTGGAGCTTTGATTCGTCCCGGCATCTCGCCCGAGACCCGTGAAGTGGCCCGGGCCGCGGCGCAGTGGCTGGCGCTGCTGGAGTCGGGCGCGGCCAATGAAGAGGATCAGCGCAAGCTGCAACACTGGCGCGACAGCAGCAGTGCCCACGAATCCGCCTGGCAGAAGGCGCAGTTGCTGCGCCAGCGCTTTTGCGGCCTGCCCGCGGCGTTGGCCATGGCCACCCTGGACCGTCCGGATCCGGGACGTCGCGCGGTGCTGAAACGGGCCCTGGGCGTGGCCGCGCTGGTGCCCGCCGCCTGGTTGCTGGGGCGCCAGTTGCCGCTGGATGTCTGGCGTGCCGACCTGCAGACCGCCACGGGCGAGCGCAAGCGGGTGCCGCTGGCCGATGGCAGTACGCTGCAACTCAATACCGCCAGCGCCGTCAATGTCGATATGCGTGCGAGGCTGCTGACCCTGGTTCGCGGGGAAATGTCACTGAAGGTCCCGGGCAGTACCGCCCTGACCATCCAGGCGCCCTATGGGCGCATCATCGTCAGTCGTAGTGAAGTCTGTGTG
The DNA here is from genome assembly GCF_049319725.1 of Pseudomonas sp. Mn2068. Taxonomy (NCBI): domain Bacteria; kingdom Pseudomonadati; phylum Pseudomonadota; class Gammaproteobacteria; order Pseudomonadales; family Pseudomonadaceae; genus Pseudomonas; species Pseudomonas sp. Mn2068. The sequence goes on from NZ_JBMOUG010000002.1 coordinate 392,662, forward strand.
CGGCTCAATGCCGAGGACTGCCGGGTGTCGGTGGTCAGCGGCTCGGTACAGTTGCAGCCGCTGCAGGGGCCGTCGCTGCTGTTGGGCGAGGGCCATGAAATCAGCCTGCGTGCCTCGGGCGCCGGTCCTGTGGGCGTATTCGACGGTCAGTTGCCCGGTTGGCGCGACGGTGTGCTGATGGCGCAGAACCAGCCGCTGGGGGACTTCCTGCGCGAACTGGGCCGCTATCGTTCCGGTCTGCTGCGCTGGGAGCCGGCCCTCGAGGCACTGCGGGTCACCGGCAGCTTTCGCCTGGACAATACCGATCGCATTCTTGCCCTGCTGGTGGCCAGTCTGCCGGTGGAGGTGCAGATGCGCACCCGTTACTGGGTCACGCTGGTTCCGCGAAAAACCACCCCGGAAAAAAAGATTGCGTGAAGCCTGTCCCTTTTTTTCACCTCGCCGGTCATTCCAGGTAAGTGAACAAAATACGAGAGCTTCTTCCCATGTCTGCAGTATCGCCTTTCCGGTTGCGCCCGCTGTTGCGTTTTGGCCTTGTGTTGACCCTCAGTACCAGTCCCCTGCTGATTTCGCCCGCCTGGGCGGACACGGGCACACGCCGTAGCTATCAGGTTCCGGCCGGCAGTCTCGGCGCGGCGCTGACCCGGTTTGCCGGGCTGGCCGGGGTCAATCTGTCGGTGGACCCGGCGCTGGTGAGCGGTCGCCAGAGCGGCGGCCTGTCTGGCGAATACGATGTGCAGGAGGGCTTCGCCCGCTTGCTGCAGGGTTCCGGCCTGCAACTGCAACCGGTGGGAGAGCAGGCCTATACCCTGGTGCCCGCGCCGGAAGGGGGCAGCGTGCAGTTGCCCACCACCTCGATCCTCAGTGCCGGTGACTCCACGGGCAGCCCGGCCTACGCCGGCGGCCAGGTCGCGCGTCGGGGCTCGCAGGGCCTGCTCGGTTCGCGGGACTTCATGGAAACGCCGTTCAGCATGACCACCTACACCAGCGAGGCGGTCAAGAACCTGCAGGCGCGCACCCTCGGCGACCTGGTCGCCAGCGACCCGTCGGTACGTGCCACCAATCCGGCCGGCGGACGCTACGAGCAGTTCACCATCCGCGGCTTCAGCCTGTTCAACAGCGATGTCTCCTATAACGGCCTCTACGGTGTCCTGCCGACCTATACCATCGACATGGAAATGGCCGAGCGCGTGGATATCCTCAAGGGGCCAAGCCAGCTCATCAACGGAATCTCGCCACGGGGCAGCGTCGGCGGCGGCATCAACGTGGTGCCCAAGCGCGCCACCGACAAGCCGATCACCGAATTCACCGGCAGCTTCGCCTCCGACAGCCAGACCGGCGGTGCCGTGGACATCGGTCGCCGGTTCGGTGACGAAAACAAGTTCGGCATCCGCTTCAACGGCGTCAAGCAGTCCGGCGACACCACCTGGGATCACCAGGATGTCGACCGCGAGATGGCTGTGCTGGGCCTGGATTTCCGTGGCGAGCGCCTGCGTCTGTCGACGGACATCGGCCACACCGAGCGCGATACCGATGCCCCGCAGGAGCGCGTACAGATCGGCCCCAATGCCCAGGTCCCGAACCCCAACGATGTGCGCCGCAACTATGCGCAGGCCTGGAGCTGGGCCCATACCAAGGACACCTTCGGCACGCTGAACGGCGAATACGATCTGAGCGACTCGGTCATGCTCTACGGCGGCGTGGGGGTACGGCAGAGCAACCATGACTTCCTCCGCCATGCGGTCCTGGTCAGTAACAACGCCGGTAACTTCAGTGTCCAGCCGCGGGACTTCACCCGTGACGAAAACGTCCGTACCGCCACGGCCGGGGTGCGCAGCTGGTTCCATACCGGTTCGGTGAGCCATGAGCTCAACCTGGCCGCCAGCGACTTCTACATGGACTTCACCAATGGCGGCGCGCGTTATGCCCAGGGTAACAGCAACCTGTTCAACCCGGTACAGACGCCGGAGCCCGGCACCCCGACGCGGTTCGACGACAAGGTCTATACCGAGAACCGCTTCAGCGGCGTGGCGCTGTCCGATACCCTCGGCTTCTTCGACGACCGTCTGCTGCTGACCCTGGGGGCCCGCTGGCAGCGGGTGAAGGTCGACGACTGGACCAATGGCATCAAGGGCGACACTTCCTACGACGAGGAAAAGATTTCGCCGTCGGGCGGCATCCTGTTCAAGGCCACTGACGAGCTGTCGCTGTATGCCAACTACATGGAAGGCCTGAGCCAGGGCAAGATCGCCCCGTCGACCTCGGTCAACGATGACGAGATTTTCCCGCCGTTCATCAGTCGCCAGGTCGAGGTCGGGGCCAAGTATGACCTGGGCTCCTTCGCCCTGACCGCCGCGGCGTTCCAGATCAAGCAGCCGGCCTACGAAACCAACGCCAAGACCCAGGTGTTCGGCCCGAACGGCAAGCGCCAGAACCGTGGCGTGGAGTTGAGTGTGTTCGGCGAACCGCTCAAGGGCTTCCGCCTGCTCGGTGGCGTCATGTACATCGACAGCAAGCTGACCAATACCACCAACGGCGCCTTCGACGGCAACCGGGCCCCGGCCACGCCGGAGTACAACGTCAACCTGGGCGCCGAATGGGATGTCCCGACCGTCCAGGGGCTGACCCTGACCGGACGTGGCATCTACTCCAGTTCGCAATACCTGGACCAGGCCAACAGCAAGGAAATCGACAGCTGGGAGCGTTTCGACGTCGGCGCCCGCTACGCCTTCAAGCTCGACGACAAGGCCATCACCTTGCGTGCCAGCGTCGAGAACGTGATGGACAAGCGCTACTGGAGTTCGGCCGGTGCCTCGGATGACAGCGAGCCCGGCCTGACCCTGGCGACCCCCAGGACCTACCTGCTTTCGGCGACCGTCGGCTTCTGATCCAACCACCATGCGCCAGGGATCGGCGCCCGGACACTCCCCGTCGGTGATCGCCTGGAAGCGACCCGGAAAGAACAACGGCGAGTTATCACATGGGTTGTTTTTGACAACTTTCGGGCTGACTGATGATTTGATGGCATAACTTTAGAAGTTGCTTTCATATTGCAGATGCATGGCATATCCATGGCATCTCCGAGACAGTTTATCGGGTTTTAAAACTTGGGTATTTTTGCGCCTGTCTGTTTTATGGTGTGCAGAAAAAAATCAATGAATTTCGCAATAACTTGAATCGACGACTTGCACTTGTCTGGCAATGATAATAATTTGCATCTCAAACTTACGGAGGATGATCAGATGTTCAATGATGGCATGTTGCATTCTAATCCCGTGCAGAAAACCAATACCGATTATCTGGTTCGACAAAGCAAGTTTGAATCCAATGTTCGCAGTTATCCGCGCAAGTTGCCGCTGGCCATTGCCAAGGCCCATGGCGTGTGGGTCACGGATGTCGAGGGCAACCGCTACCTCGATTGCCTGGCGGGCGCCGGAACCCTGGCCCTGGGGCATAACCATGAGGCGATCATGGGGGCGCTCGACAGCTTCCTGTCCTCGGGGATGCCGATGCACACCCTCGACCTGACCACGCCGGTCAAGGACGCGTTCAGCGAAACCCTGCTGGGCCTGCTGCCGGGGCAGGGACGCGACTACTGCCTGCAGTTCTGCGGGCCGTCCGGGGCGGATGCGGTGGAGGCAGCGCTGAAGCTGGCCAAGACCTTCACCGGGCGCAACAACGTCATCAGTTTCTCCGGTGCCTACCACGGCATGACCCACGGTGCCCTGGCGCTGACCGGCAATACCGCGCCGAAAAACGCCATCGCCACGCTGATGCCGGGCGTGCAGTTCCTCCCGTATCCCCATGAATACCGCTGCCCGCTGGGTATCGGTGGCGAGGCGGGGACCGAGGCGCTGGGCTACTACTTCCGCCAGTTCATCGAGGACGTCGAAAGCGGCGTGTCCCTGCCGGCGGCGGTGATCGTCGAGGCGGTGCAGGGCGAGGGCGGGGTCAACAGCGCGCCCGCCAGCTGGCTGCGCACGCTGCGCGAAGTAACCCACCAGCACGGCATCCTGCTGATCCTCGACGAAGTGCAGGCCGGCTTTGCCCGTACCGGCAGGATGTTCGCCTTCGAGCACGCCGGGATCGAACCCGACATCGTTGTCATGTCCAAGGCGGTCGGCGGCGGCCTGCCCCTGGCGGTACTGGGCATCAAGCGCCAGTTCGATGCCTGGGCGCCGGGCAATCACGCGGGAACCTTCCGTGGCAATCAGATGGCCATGGCCACCGGCCTGGCCACGCTGCAGGTACTGTACGAGCAGAACCTCGCGGCCCGGGCCGAGGTTCGGGGACAGTGGCTCAAGGACCAGTTGCAAGGCTTGCAGCAACGGTATCCGGCCATCGGCCAGGTCCGCGGGCGTGGCCTGATGCTGGGTATCGAGATGGTCGACGAGCGCTTGCCGGCTGATCGCCTGGGCAGTTTCCCCATGGCCCCCGACCTGGCCGTGGCGGTCCAGCAGCATTGTTTCAGGCAGGGCTTGCTGCTGGAGCGTGGCGGCCGCAATGGCAATGTGATTCGCCTGTTGCCGCCCCTGATCATTGATGAAGAACACTGCCGCCTGGTGATCCAGCGTTTTGAGGCGGCGTTGGCGGCGGCCTTGTTGCAACTGCGCTCCTAGGATCCGGGCGAGTGCCATGAGCCCGCTAGTGGCAAGTTCAAGGGCGGCTTGATAGTTGTTTTGAATAAATGGATTGATCGTCAGCCACAAGTGTCTATGTGACGTAACTTTCGATTTGCCTGATGTTTATCGGATTGTTGAATGGTGAGTAATGATCCTGCGGATATATCTGCTCGTTTTTTATCGCGGGCGGCAACTTGATATTGATCGTGAAATCACCTCGTCCGTGACCTTGCGGCCACTGTGGAGCAATTATGAAAAATCCTGATCGCACTGTTCTGGCGAAAATGGTCAGCGAGTTGGCGAGTACCCGTGCCTTGCTCAATTGCCTGATCAAGGAGTTCGCCCTCCCTGAAGACTGCCTGCGTTATGAATGGCCGGGCCACATGCAGGGCATTGCCCCCGGCAGTTACCTGGACGGGCTGGACTGGAAGGGCATTCCCCTGACCATCAGCCTGCCCGACCGGCAGCAGTTCTTTGTCGTGGTGGACCGCCAGGATCGCCTGGGTAGCCAGCGTTACCTGTCCGATGTGTATGCGCGACAGGGTGACGGCAACTGGCACTGCCCGGACTTCACCGGGTTCGTCGAACGATTGCTGGCGGCCTGCGAGCACATGGCCGGTGCCAGCAACGACGAACTGTTCGACCAGGTCCTGCAAAGCCAGCAACTGACGGCCGCCATCGTCGCCCACAACCTGCAGCCCGGGCGTCCGGCGCCGTTGAGCGGCTACCTCGCCAGCGAGCAGGGCCTGTGGTTCGGCCACCCCAACCATCCGGCGCCCAAGGCCCGCCTGTGGCCCGCGCACCTTGCCCAGGAGACCTATGCGCCGGAGTTCCAGGCGCAGACCGCGTTGCACCTGTTCGAAGTCCCGCGGGCAGGACTGCGGATCGCGGCCAATGGCCTGAGCGAGGACCAGGTCCTGGCCGGTTTCGCCGACCAGGCGCGGGCCCGGCCTGGGCACGCGCTGCTCTGCATGCACCCGGTGCAGGCGCAACTGTTCCGCCAGGACCGCCGCGTGCAGCGGCTGCTGGAGCAAGGCGAGATCGTCGATCACGGCACCAGCGGGCCGCTGGCCAGTCCGACCGCATCGATGCGCACCTGGTACATCGAGGGCCACGACTATTTCATCAAGGGCTCGCTGAATGTGCGCATCACCAACTGCGTCAGGAAAAATGCCTGGTACGAGCTGGAAAGCACGCTGATCATCGACCAGTTGTTCCAGCGCCTGCAGCAGACCCGGCCGGAGAGCCTGGGCGGCCTGTCGACCGTGAGCGAGCCGGGCTCGCTGAGCTGGGCGCCGGTGCAGGCGGATGAAGCCGACGCCCACTGGTTCCGCGAGCAGACTGGGGCGATCCTGCGGGAGAACTTCTGCCGCCTGGCCGGTGCCGAGTGCAGTGTCATGGCGGGTACCCTGTTTGCCCGCGATATCTATTCGCGTCCCCTGGTGCACGAGTTCCTCGAGGACTCCAGTGGCGAGGCGCCCGATGACGCCCGCTTGCTGGACTGGTTCGAGCAATACCAGCGGCTGCTGCTGCGCCCGGTCATGGCGCTGTTTTTCAACCATGGCGTGGTGATGGAGCCGCACCTGCAGAACGCGGTGCTGATCCATGACCAGGGCCGCCCGCGGCAGTTGCTGTTGCGTGACTTCGAAGGCGTCAAGCTGACCGACGAGCTGGGTATGAACGGCATCGACGTCGGCCTGCACCCAAGGGTTCGTCAATCGTTGCTCTACACCCGCGAGCAGGGCTGGAACCGGATCACCTACTGCCTGCTGATCAACAACCTGTCCGAAGCCGTACTGGCCCTGAGCTGGGAGCGCCCGCACCTGGCGCCGTTGATGTGGCAACGGGTCGAACGGCAGTTGCGCGACATTCGCGACGAACTGGTGGCTCCGGCGCCGGAACTCGATGCGCTGATCGCCGGCCAGCCGATTGCCTGCAAGACCAATCTCAAGGTGCGCCTGGCGGCCAAGGCGGATCGCCAGGCCGGCTACGTCACCCTGCAATCGCCCTGGGCCGGGGAGGTGCGCCATGGTTGATCTGCCCACTACCGTGCTGGCGGCGATCGGTGAGGCCCGCGCCTTGAGCCGCGACCCGCTGGCGGCCTTCGTCCACGATCTGGACGCGCTGCGCGAGCATGTCGATGAAGTCATGGCGGCATTGCCGGCCGGGGTCGAGTTGTATTACGCAATCAAGGCCAACAGCGAAGCGCCGCTGCTGGCGGCCCTGGCCCCGCTGGTGCACGGCTTCGAGATTTCCTCGGGCGGCGAGATCGAGCGGGTCATGACCTGCCCGACCCGCAAACCCTATGTGTTCTCCGGCCCCGGCAAGCTCGACTCCGACCTGCGGGCGGCCCTGGAGCACCAGGTCGAAGCCATTCATGTGGAAAGCCTCAATGAAATCGCCCGCCTACAACGGTTGGCCAACGAGGTGGGGCGGGTACAGCCGGTGTACATCCGCATCAACCCGCAGTTGCCGTCGACCCTGTCGAGCAAGTTGGCCATGGCCGGCACCGCCACGCCGTTCGGTATCGACGAGTCGGAGCTGGCCCTCGCGGTGCAACGCGTCGACAACGCCAGCCACCTCAGCCTCAAGGGCTTCCATGTGCATGCCATGTCCCATCAGTTGTCGGTGGAGCGCCATGAGCAGTTGCTCGATTTCTATCTGCAACGCTGGCAGCAGTGGAAGGCGCTGGCGGCCTATCCCGAGCAACTGACCCATTTCAATGTCGGTGGCGGGATCGGCGTCGATTACCTCGGCGGGCAGCGGTTCGACTGGCAACGCTTGTGCCGCTACCTGGAGCGACGCCTGGCCGCACAGCCCGATGCACCGATACTGCGCTTCGAGCCCGGACGTTTCATCAGTGCCTTCTGCGGCTATTACGTGATCGAAGTGCTGGATATCAAGACCAGCCATGGCGAGCACTTCCTGGTCTGTCGTGGCGGCACGCACCAGTTCCGCCTGCCCGTCGCGCAAAGTCACGATCACCCGGTGATCCACCTGCCGAACACGCCGTCGACCGCGACGTCGCCGCAGCAGCTGTGCACCGTGGTCGGCCAGTTGTGCACGCCCAAGGATGTCCTCAGCCGCCGCCAGCCGTTCAGGGGCGTCGCGGTCGGCGATCTGCTGGTGCTGCCGTTGGCCGGGGCGTACGGCTACAACATCTCCCATGCGGATTTTCTCTGCCACCCCAGGCCGCCACAGCATTTCGTGGACAACGGCGAACTGCTGCGGGGAGCCGGCCAGTGGCAGTGAGGCGCGAAGTGCCACGGCACTGGGTGGTGATCAATGTGTTGCTGGGGACACTCACGGTGAGCCTCAGCAACAGCTCGCTCAACCCGGCGCTGCCGGCGTTCATGAGTGTCTTCGGCATCGGCCCGTTGCTGGCGACGTGGATCGTCGCCGGGTTCATGACCAGCATGGGCATGACCATGCCGCTGACCAGCTTTCTCAGCCAGCGGCTGGGACGCAAGCGCCTGTACCTGTGGGGCGTGGCGCTGTTTGTCGGAGCTTCGCTGCTCGGTGCGCTGTCCAACTCGATTGCCCTGGTGATCGCCGCGCGGGTGGTGCAGGGCATTGCCAGCGGGCTGATGATCCCCTTGTCGCTGGCGATCATCTTCGCGGTCTATGCCAAGCCGGAGCGCGGGCGGGTCACCGGGCTGTGGAGCGCGGCGGTGATGCTCGCTCCGGCGCTCGGGCCCCTGTGCGGCAGCCTGCTGCTGGAGTGGTTCAGCTGGCGTTCGCTGTTCCTGATGAACGTGCCGGTCGGCCTGCTGGCGCTGGTCCTGGGCATCGCCGTGCTGCCGGATTCGGAGCCTGGCGAGCGTCAGCCGTTCGACCTCGCCGGCTATCTGCTGATCACCTCGGGTATCGGCCTGTTGATGGTCTCCATCAGCCGCCTGCGCCATGCCGCGACACTCTTCGATCCGCTCAACCTCGGGCTGTTGCTGGTGGGTGTGCTGTGCCTGGTGGCCTTTGTCCGGGTGGAATTGAGGCGCAAGGCGCCCTTGCTCAACCTGCGGATCTTCGCCCTGCGTGGCTATCGCCTGAGCGTGATCATTGCCGTGGTGCAGTCGGTCGGCATGTTCGAGTGCCTGGTGCTGCTGCCGCTGCTGGTGCAGATCGTGCTGGGCTACGGCGCCATCTGGACCGGCCTGGCACTGCTGTGCACGGCGGCGTTCGCCAGCCTGTTCGGCCAGTGGGGCGGCAAGGCCCTGGACCGTCATGGCCCGCGCACGGTGGTGGCGCTCGGGTTGCTGTTGACCGGTATCTCGACCCTGGCCCTGGGCATGCTCAAGGCCGATGCGAGCATCGCCGTGGTGTTCGCGCTGATGATGGTGCGCGGGGCCGGCCTGGGGCTGTCGTACATGCCGGTGACCACCGCCGGGCTCAATGCCCTGCCCGAACCGATGGTCACCCAGGGCGCGGCGATGAACAACATCTCCCGGCGCCTGGTGGCGTCCCTGGCGATTGTCATCGCCTCGCTCTGGCTGGAGTGGCGCCTGGGCGCGGGAGGGCAGGCGGCCACGGCGTCGGCCATCAGCGAAGTGTTTGCCGCCACCGGCGTACTGATCCTGCTGGCATTGCCCTGCGCCTGGCGCTTCCCCCTTCACGACGAGACGGTCGAGACTTCGCCCGCCACCGTCGAACACCGATAGTTTCTCTTTCGACAAGGTATGGACATGACGACTTTCGAATCGGCAACACCGCGTACGCGCACCCCGGCCACCGGTGCCTGGCTGGCCACGGTCGATGCCCGCTGCGCGGAACGCGTGCAGCGGCGGGTGGTGGGGCAACTGCTGCAGACTCTCTTGTATGAAGCGGTGCTGCCTTATCGACAGGATTCCCTGGGCGCTGGCCGCCATCGTTTCAGCGTGACCGGACGGGATGCCGGCGGGGCCGCGGTCGAGTACCGTTGCGACGGCCTGCTCAGTGCCAGTTTCGAAGTGATCCGCCTCGATCATGCCAGCCTGGAGCGCGTGGACAGCGAGGGTCGGAGCAGCACGCCGAGCTTGCACCAGGCGCTGGCGGAGTGGCTTGGCGAATTTCGCGACAGCCCGCACCTGGCGCGTTTCATCCATGAACTGGAGCAGACCCAGCTCAAGGACCTGCAGGCCCGCAGCCAGGGCTACCAGGCCGACCGACCCGCCCATGAGCTGGATGTGGATGCCCTGGAGCAGCACTTCATGGACGCCCACAGCTACCACCCGTGCTACAAGTCGCGTATCGGTTTTTCCCTGGCGGACAATGTCCAGTACGGCCCGGAGTTCGCCATGCCCATCGCCGTGGTGTGGCTGGCGGTGGCCCGCTCCCGGGCGGCGGTCAATCATTCCCGTACCCTGGACTTCCAGGCCTTTGTCCGCGAGGAGCTCGGTGCCGCGCGCTGGGACCTGATGAGCCGCACTCTCGCCAGCCAGGGCCGTTCCATCGACGACTACCAACTGATGCCGGTACACCCCTGGCAATGGGATAACACCCTTGTCTCGGCGTTCTACCCCGAGCTGCTCAGCGGCGAACTGGTCTACCTGGGCACCTCGGACAACCTCTACAAGGCCCAGCAGTCGATCCGTACCCTGGCCAATGCCAGCGCCAGGGAGCGGCCTTACGTCAAGCTCGCGATGAGCATGACCAACACTTCCAGCACGCGCATCCTGGCCCGGCACACGGTGATGAACGGGCCGATCATCACCGACTGGTTGCAGCAACTGATTGCCAGCGATCGTACCGCCCGCGAGCTGGATTTCGTCATCCTCGGCGAAGTCGCCGGCGTCAGCTTCGACTACGACCACCTGCCCGAGTCCCGTGGACCGCAAACCTACGGCACCCTCGGCGCGATCTGGCGCGAGAGCCTGCACCAGTACCTCAAGGCCGACGAACAGGCCGTGCCGTTCAACGGCCTGAGCCATGTCGAAAACCGCTATGGCGAAGGCCGGCAGTCGCCCTTTATCGATGCCTGGATCAGTCAGTACGGCCTGCGGGAATGGACGCGGCGGTTGCTGGAGGTCACGGTGCCGCCGATCATCCATATGCTCTACGCCGAAGGGATCGGGATGGAGTCCCATGGCCAGAACATCGTGTTGATCGTCAAGCAGGGCTGGCCGCAACGCATTGCCCTGAAGGACTTCCACGACGGCGTGCGTTACTCGCCGGCGCACCTGGGGCGGCCCGAGCTGTGCCCGACCCTGGTGCCGTTGCCGGCCAGCCACGCCAAGCTCAACCGCAATTCATTCATCGTCACCGACGACGTCAATGCGGTCCGTGATTTCTCCTGCGACTGTTTCTTTTTCATCTGCCTGACGGAGATGGCGATCTTCCTGCGCCAGCAGTATCAACTGGACGAAGCGCTGTTCTGGCAGATGACCGCCGAGGTGATCCTGGCCTACCAGGATGCCCATCCCCAGCACCGCGAGCGCTTCGACCTGTTCGATGTGTTCGCGCCGAGCTACGAGGTCGAGGAACTGACCAAGCGCCGCCTGCTGGGTGACGGCGAGCGTCGCTTCCGCTCGGTGCCCAACCCGTTGCATGCCCACAGGCCACAGCCATGCTGAGAACCAACCAGCTCAAGCAAAAGCTCGGCGCGGGCGAGGTGGTGCATGGGCTGATCAGTTCGATTCCGTCACCGGCGGCCATCGAACTGATCGCCGAGGCCGGTTTCGACTTCGTGATCATCGACATGGAACACGTGCTGATCAATCCGGAAACCGTCGAGCACATGATTCGCACGGCGGAAGCCTATGACCTGACACCGTTGGTGCGGGTCGCCGACCTCGATCCGAAGACCCTGTTGCGCCTGCTCGATGGCGGTGCCCAGGGTATCGTCCTGCCGATGGTCGAATGCCCGGTGCAACTGGCCGCGGCCATCGCCGCGTGCAAGTACCACCCGCTGGGGCGGCGCAGCCTCAATGCCGGGCGTCCCGGTTCGTTCGGCAAGCACAGCCTGGCGCGGTACGTCGAAGCGGCCAACCAACAGATCCTGCTGGTGGCGATGATCGAAAGCGCCGAGGGCGTGCGGCGTGCCGCCGAGATCGCCGCGGTACCAGGGCTGGACATGCTCCTCGAGGGCGCGGCCGACCTGTCGCAATCCCTGGGCATGCCCTGGCAGATCGACCAGCCCGCGGTGCAGCAGGCCCTGCTCGACACCTGGCAGGCGGCCAAGGCCGCCGGGGTGGCGTATTGCACCATTCCACGGCAACCCGGCGACGCGGCCCGCTGGCGCGCGCGCGGGGTCAACGCCTTTGTCCTGGGCGACGAGCGCGGCATTGCCTTTCGCGCCTTGCAGTCTCGCCTGACCACTGTTTCTTCAGAAGGAAAATAACCCGATGAACTTCACCGCACTCGCCGCCGATATCGTGATGCAGGACCTGATCGATTGCCTGCTGGCGGAAGACTTCTTTGGTGATCAGCCGCTGAACCTGGTGGATACCGCCCATTGGCAACTGGCCCATCCGCAGGCGCCGCTGCTCGATGCCGCCAGTCCCGGGCAGCGCATCTGGGAGTGGTGCTGCGATGCGCCGGAACAGCGCTTCATCAGCATTGCCCTGCGGCCCGGCATCACCCAGCAATGGGAGAAGGTCCCGGGTACGCCGGTGCTGGCCCGACAGGGCGAATCCTGGACCCGCCTGTCGCCTGAGGATTTCATGAAGCGCGTGTTCGCCGGCATGGCGCCACGTTTCCAGGACAACGAAAAAGGCCTGGCGCTGTTCCTCGACGTGTTGCACATCAGTGTCTGGCAGACGGCCTTGTCGCTGGACCACCAGGTCGACGACCAGGGCCTTATGGCACAGGACGGAGCGACCTTCTTCAGGACCATGGAGCAGTGGGCATCGTTGCGCGACCGCCCGTATCACCCCCTGGCCAAGGCCAAGCAGGGCCTCGACGAGGCCGAGTACCGACGTTATCAGGCCGAGTTCGCCCAACCCGTGGTGCTGAACTGGGTGGCGGTGGCCAAGGCCTTGCTGCAATGCGGTGAAGGGGTGGGGGATATCGATCAGTCGCGGCCATCGCGTTATCTGTTGCCGGCGCCATTGCAGGCGCAACTGGAGCAGGAGTTGCAGGCGCTGGGGATCGACGGCAGCCACGTCGCGCTGCCGGTCCATCCCTGGCAGTTCGAGCATGTGCTGGAAAAGCAACTGGGCGCTGCATTCGCCAGGGGTGACTGCCGCCGCCTGGCGTTCCAGGCAGCGACGGTGTTCGCCACCTCGTCCCTGCGCTCGATGACGCCATGCTTCCCGAGTGCCGACTACCTCAAGCTGCCCATGGCGATCCATTCCCTCGGTGCGTCCCGTTACCTGCCGGCGGTGAAGATGATCAACGGTGGCCTGAGCGAGCGGCTGTTGCGCCAGGCCCTGGACAAGGACGCCAGCCTGGCACGCTCGCTGTACCTGTGCGACGAGAGCAAGTGGTGGGCCTTCATGCCATCCGAGGCGACCCTGTTCGACGAAGCGCCACGGCACCTCTCGGCGATGGTGCGCGGCTACCCGGCGGCCTTGCTCGACGACCCCGATTGCCGCCTGCTGCCGATGGCCGCGCTGGGCACACCGTTGCCCGGCAGCAACCGGCACTTCTTCGACGAGTGGATGGACTATCGCCAGTTGCCGCGTAACCAGGCTTCGGTACTGAGCCTGTTCCGCGAGCTGAGCCACAGCTTCTTCGATATCAACCTGCGCATGTTCCGCATCGGCATGCTCGGCGAGGTGCACGGGCAGAACGCGGTACTGGTGTGGAAGGCCGGCCAGGCCCGGGGCCTGTTGCTGCGCGACCATGATTCGCTGCGCATCTACGTGCCCTGGCTGGAGCGCAACGGCATGGCCGACCCGGTCTACCGGATCAAGAAGGGCCATGCCAACACGCTGTATCACGAGCGTCCCGAAGACCTGCTGTTCTGGCTGCAGACCCTGGGCATCCAGGTCAACGTGCGGGCGATCATGGACACCCTGGCGCAGGTCTACGCGGTGCCGGTGACGGCGTTGTGGACGGTGTTGCGCGATGTTCTCGAGGAGCTGATCACCACCATCGACTTCGACGACGAGGCGCGGGCGATGATCAGGCACCGCCTGTTCGACGTGCCGCGCTGGCCGCAGAAACTGTTGCTGACGCCGATGATCGAGCGGGCCGGCGGGCCGGGCAGCATGCCGTTCGGCAAGGGCGAAGTGGTCAACCCGTTCCACAGGTTGCGCCGTGAAGCCTGAGCCTTTCCTGTCACCTTCCAGGCGCACGGTGCTGCGCCTGTCCCTGGGTCTGCTGGCCCTGCCTGCGCTGGCCCGCGCCGACGGCGTGCGGGTGATCACCCTGTTCCAGGGCGCGACCGACAGCGCCGTGGCCCTGGGGCTGACGCCCGTTGGCGTGGTGGATTCGCCAACCGAGAAACCGACCTTCCGCTACTTGCGTCCGGCGTTGGCGACGGTGTCCCATGTCGGTCTGGAAACCCAGCCGAGCCTGGAGGACATCGTCCTGCTCAAGCCGGACGTGATCGTCGCGTCGCGCTTTCGCCACCAGCGTATCGCGCCACTGCTGGAGCGGATCGGCACGCTGGTGATGCTCGAAGAAGTCTTCGAATTCAAGCGGACCCTGGCAATGATGGGCGCCGCGTTGCATCGCCAGCAACAGGCCACGAGCCTGCTGGGCCAATGGCAGCAGCGGGTGCTGCGCCTGCGCGAGCAACTGCAGGCGAAGTTCGCCGGGCGCTGGCCGCTCACGGTCTCGGTGCTGGATGTGCGCGAAGATCATGTGCGCAGCTACCTGCCGGGCAGTTTCGCCGGCTCCGTGCTCACCGAACTGGGCTTCGCCTGGAACCCGGTCGCCCGCCAGGCCCATGGCACCTATATCAAACTCACCAGCAAAGAGAGCTTGCCCGTGGTCGATGCCGACCTGTTTTTCGTTTTCCAGCGCGCCGACAGCCCCTCTGTGCAGCGCAACTATGAGCGTCTGGTGCATTACCCGTTCTGGCAGCAGATGCGTGCGGCCCGGCAGGAGCAGGTCTGGCGAGTCGATGCCATCGCCTGGAGCTTCTCGGGAGGCATCCTGGGGGCCAACCTGATGCTCGACGACATCGAGCGCGTGGTGGCGTCTTCATGAGTCGTCTGTCGAAACTGATGCTGGCGTTGCTGGTCATGCTGTTGTCCTGCGTCCTGAGCCTGGCGGCGGGCGCCACCTGGATCGAACCGTCGCAACTGTTCGCAGGGCTGATGCAGCCGGATACCTTGAGCGCGGGCCAGCAACTGATCGTCAGCACCCGGCTGACGCGTACCCTCATGGCCGTCGCCGTGGGCGCGAGCCTGGCCGTGGCGGGGGCGCTGATGCAGGCTCTGACGCGCAACCCGCTGGCGTCGCCGGGGTTGTTCGGGGTGAATGCCGGGGCAACCTTTGCGATCATCCTGGGCTCGTCGTTTTTCGCCTTGTCGTCGATGCACCAATGGCTGTGGTGCGCCTTTATCGGCGCGGCCCTGGCGGGAGCGCTGGTGTGGCTGATCGGCAATCGCGGGCAGGGCAGCCTCAACCCGCTGCGCATCGTGCTGGCGGGCGCGGCGATCACCGCGCTGTTTTCCGCCTTCAGCCAGGCCTTGCTGGTGGTCAACGAGGAGGGCCTGGATACGGTGCTGTTCTGGCTGGCGGGCTCGCTGTCCGAGCGCGACCTGGCGATGGCCGCGCCGCTGCTGATCGGCGTGCTGCTGGCCTTGCTCGGCGCGTGGCTGCTGGCCGGGCAGGTCAATGTGCTCAACGCCGGCGAAGCCATCGCCACGGGGTTGGGGCAGCGCACCGGGCTGATCCGCCTGTTGATGAGCATCCTGGTCATCGGCCTGGCCGGCAGCGCGGTGGCCCTGGCGGGCAGCATCGGTTTTATCGGCCTGCTGGTGCCGCACATGGTACGCAAGGGCCTGTCCATCGATCATCGCTGGTTGCTGCCGGGCTGCGCGCTGCTGGGGGCGACCCTGCTGTTGCTGGCCGACACCTTGGCCAGGGTGGTGATCCTGCCGCAGGAGGTGCCGGTGGGGGTGATGACCGCCTTCTTCGGGGCGCCGTTCTTCATTGCCCTGGCTCGTCGAGGTGCCCGCTATGGATAAGTACCTGACGTTGCGGCGGGGCGCTTTTTCCCGGCAGTTCAACCTCTCCACCCTGGGACGCCTGGCCCTGGCACTGCTGCTGACCCTGCTGGTCATGCTGGGGGCGCTGGCGGTGGGCAAGGTCAACCTGTCACCGCAGACGGTATTGCGTGTGCTGGCCGGGGCGGGGGACTCCAGCCTGACCTTTATCGTCGAGCAACTGCGCCTGCCGCGCCTGGTCCTGGCGGCGCTGGTGGGCTCGGCGCTGGCGGTGTCCGGGTTGATCCTGCAAAGCATCATCCGCAATCCGCTGGCCTCGCCGGACCTGCTGGGTATCACCAGCGGCGCCAGCGCGGCGGCAGTGCTCTACCTGTCGTTCTTCTCCGTGGCCCTGGGCTCGCGGTTCCTGCCGCTGGCCGCCATGGCCGGCGCCGGCTGCGCCGCCCTGGCGATCTACCTGCTGGCCTGGAAGCAGGGCACTTCGCCGTTGCGCCTGGTGCTGATCGGGGTCGGCATCTCCGCGCTGCTGACGGCGGTGACCACCTTCCTGCTGGTGTTCAGCCCGTTGACCACCACCCTGTCGGCCTATGTCTGGCTGACGGGCAGTGTCTACGGTGCCAGTTGGCCGGAGCCCCGGGCACTGGCGCTGTGGCTGCTGGCGATCCTGCCGCTGCTGGTATGGCTGGCCCGACAGGTGCGGGTACAGCAACTGGATGACGACCTGGCCCAGGGCATCGGCGTGCGCGTGCAGTGGCTGCGCGCCGGCTTGTTGCTGGTCAGCGTCGCGCTGGCCGGTGCCGCCGTGGCCTGGGGCGGGGCGATTGCCTTTGTCGGGCTGATCGCGCCACATATCGCCAAGCGCCTGGTAGCCCCCGGATTCGCCGGTCAGGCAGTGATGGCCGCCCTCGTGGGCGCCAACCTGGTGATGCTCGCCGACCTGGTCGGCCGTACCTTGTTCCTGCCGCTGGACTTGCCTGCGGGGATTTTTGTCGCGGTGCTGGGCACACCGTTTTTTCTGTATCTTTTGATCAATCAGCGGCACTAACCGATGAGTAGCGCTAAGGAATTGCAGATGGCATCCATTACGGCCCAGGGCCTGACCCTGAGCTACCAGCGTCAGTTGATTATCGACGACCTTGACCTGCAACTGCCCCAGGGCCAGGTCTCGGTACTGATCGGCAGCAACGGCTGCGGCAAGAGTACCCTGCTCAAGTCCTTCGCCCGGCTGCTCAAGCCGCAGCAGGGCAGGGTGATTCTCAACGGCACGGACATCCACCAGAAATCCACGGCGGCGGTGGCGCGCGAACTGGCGATCCTGCCGCAGATGCCCAGCGCGCCCGAGGGCATCAGCGTGCGGCAACTGGTGGCGCTGGGACGTTATCCCTACCAGAACTGGATGCAGCAGTGGTCGCTGCAGGATGAGGCGATGGTCGAGCGCGCCCTGCAGCAGACCGGCATGCAGGCCCTGGCCGAGCGGCCGGTGGATGCCTTGTCCGGCGGCCAGCGCCAGCGTGCCTGGATCGCCATGACCCTGGCCCAGGACACCGACATCGTGCTGCTCGACGAGCCGACGACCTTTCTCGACCTGGCGCACCAGATCGAAGTGCTGGACCTGTTGCGCGACCTCAACCGCCAGGAAGGCAAGACCATCGTCATGGTGCTGCACGACCTCAACCTGGCCTGCCGCTACGCCGATCATATGGTCGCGGTGCACGAGCGCACGGCGTTTGCCCAGGGCCGGCCCCAGGACATTCTCAGCGAGACGCTGGTCAAGCAGGTGTTCAATCTCAACTGCCGGATCATCAGCGATCCGTTCTTCGGCACACCGTTGTGCATTCCCTTCGGTCGGGAACTGCCGCAATGACACAGCCGGCGGTTTTCACCGAGGAGGAGTGGGCGCTGCTGTCCGGGGCGTTGCGACTCAGGTCGGCGCAGCAGCGCGATCCGCGTTCTCTGGCGGCGCGGGCACTGCTCGACCCCGAGACCTGCGAGCGCCTGCTGCAGGCGCTGGGGCCGGTGATCGGTTCGCCGACGCTGGCGATCACCGCTTCGTTGCTGGCCAAGCGTTTCTCCTTCCTCAGCACCGGCGCCTGCCTGTACGCCATGTCCGTCTATGACAAGGGCCTGCTGCTGTCGCCGGACAATTGCCAGGTCGAATACGCCCATGACGACGGGCTCTGGACTTCGTCCATGTCGCTGAACGCGATCTCGCCGCTCACCTGTGCACCGGGGGAACGCGAGGCCTGGCGCGAGTCGATTGTCGCCAGCCTGTTCGCCGGGCTGCTCCAGCCGCTGTGGCAGACCTTCTATCAGGTCAGTGGAATTTCCCGACGGATCCTCTGGGAAAACACCGCCGTACGCGTGTATTCGCTGTACGAAAAACGCATGGCCAAGGTCGAGGATCCGTTGGTACGCCAGCGCCATGAGGCGGATTTCCACTGGCTGCTCAACGAGGCCGAACCCGCACTGTTCGGCCTCGACTACAACCCGCTGCGGCACTTTCGCCGACCGCCCACGCTGCTTGCTCCCGAGGGAAAAGACACCGAGGGCAAAAGCATCCGTTTCCGCCGTACCTGCTGTTTCTACTACGAGGCCAGCAACCCGGTGGAATACTGCTCCACCTGTCCCTTGCTGAGGCCGAAGAAATGTCGCTGAACCCAAGGATCTCCCCGCGTCGGCAAGCGCTCGACGCAGCGCTGCTCGATCAACTCAAGGGCCTCTCTTCTTCAACGGTCGGGCACTTGGTCGACGCCGGTTACTTGAGGGGTATCAGGCCATTGTTCGAGGGGATCCGGATGGTCGGCAATGTGCTGACGGCCAAGGTCTTCACCCCCGATGGCAGCATCCTGCGCGAGGCCTTGCTGTGCAGCGAGCCGGGTGATGTGCTGGTGATCGAATGCGTCGGCGATCCCGACTGCGCCTGCTGGGGAGAACTGCGCACCCTGGCCGGGCTGATCAAGGGCCTGGCCGGGGTGGTCGTGGCCGGTCCGGTGACGGATGTCGCGGCCCTGCGCGAGCACCGTCTGCCGATCTTCAGTCGCGGTGCCAGCGCGCTGACCACCCGCAGCCTGGGGCAGGCGGGAGAACTCAATCACCCGGTCCGGGTGGGCGAGGTGCAGGTCCAGCCCGGCGACATCGCCATCGGTGACGACGATGGCGTGTTTATCCTGGCGCCGCAGCAAGCTCGGGAGTTGCTGCCGCAACTGCTGGCGAAGGAAAGCGCCGATCGTTTTCGTCGCGCCGAGCTGCTCGCCAGGCTGGTGGCCAAGGGCGGCTGATCAGGGGTAGCGGATCCCGCGCTCCTCGAAGTAACGCTCGATCCCGCCCGGGCTGCCCAGCGGCTCGGCGAGGGCAATGTAGCTGTCCGGTCGCAACAGGTAGATGGCGTTACGCACCAGTCCGGCGCTTTCATGAACGGCCCGCCACTCGAAGACGTGCAGGGGCATCAGCCGTTCGCCGCACCACTGGCTCAGCACGCTGCTGGCGCTGCCGTACACGTGCACCTGCCAGCCGATGTACGTCAGGGAATCAAAGTTGTCATCCTCGGCATCTGCTGCCCAGGGCAGGCGGTCGCCGCCCTGGATCTCGCCGGCGATGCCCATGCTCAAGGGCATGCCCCGGTAGTTCAGGGTGATCTGCGACACTGTGCGAAACAGGAATTCGCGGGCCGCCTCCAGCGACGCCACCTGGGACACGACCAGGGGCGCGAGGCGTGTGCGCACCAGATTGGCGATCCAGCCATCGGCCGTGGCAAAGCTGAAGGCCCGGTCGGTGGTGGCGACCAGGCGCCGGGCAAAGCCGATGCGCTCGGTCTCGTAGGTGCCGAGCAAGCGTGCCTCGGCCTTGTTGCGCAGGACCGCCGCGAGCTTCCAGGCCAGGTTGATCGCGTCGCCGATCCCGGTATTCATGCCCTGGCCGCCGGCCGGGCTGTGCACGTGGGCGGCGTCGCCCAGAAGGAACACCCGCCCGGAACGGAAGCTGTCGGCCACCCGGTGATGCCCCCGATAGCTGGAAAACCAGTTCACCTGCTCGACCTCAAGCCCCATATGTTCGATGGCCCGCGAGCTGACATCCTCGAAGCGCAGGGTATGGGACGCCTCGGCCCGTTCATCGCGCACCGTGCCGATCAGCCGGGCACGCCCCTCGCCAGCCAGGGGAAAGACCGCGAGGAAGTCCGCATCGTCGAGGTCTACATGCAGTTCGCCATTGATCGCCGGGCCCGAAGCCTGGACATCGGCGACATAGAAAATCTGCTGGTAGGTGCCGCCGGGATAGCCGATATCCAGGGCTTTGCGCACGGTCGAGCGGGCACCGTCGCAGCCGGCCAGATAAGCGACCTGCAGGCTTTCCTCGGTGCCATCGGCGCCGCGCAACTGGGCGCTGACGCCATTGCCGATATCGGCGAACCCCAGCAGTTCGGTGCTGCGTTCGACCGTCACGCCAAGGGTCGCGAGCCGCTCGACCAACAGCCGCTCGTGCTGGTCCTGGGGAAAGATCTCCATGAACGAGTAGGGCGTCAGGCCCTGGCCGATGTCGGCCAGCGACAGACGGGCGGCCTGTTCGCCCTTGACCCAGAAATTGACGGCCGGCACCTTGTGGCCATGCTCGATCACGGCATCGCTGAGGTCCAGTTGCCGATACAGTTCCAGGGTTCGCGCCTGCACGGCCAGGGCACGGGAGGTGGTGCCCGGTTCGGCGGTCTTGTCGATGATCCGCACGGCAATTCCCTGTCTGCTCAGCCAGAGCGCCAGGACCAGACCGGTGGGACCGGCGCCCACGATCAGAACTTCAGCATGCTTCATATCATCTCTCTTCGAGGTGAACCCTTGAAGATTGAGTATAGGAAAGCTGCCGTGCGGCGCGGGCTGGCGCGATGACCTGCAAAATCATTGCACTTTCCGGCGTCGCCGGGCTCGAATCATCAGGCCAATACAGGAGGGAAGACCATGCTGCTCGAAGGATCCTGCCATTGCGGCGCGGTAACGTTCAGTCTTACCAGCGCGCACCCTTATCCCTACCAGCGCTGCTATTGCTCGATCTGTCGCAAGACCCAGGGCGGTGGCGGTTACGCGATCAACCTCGGTGGCGACGCGACGACGCTGAAGGTCAGGGGGCGCCCGCACATCGCTATCTACCACGCGAAGATGAAAGGCGAGGGCGAGTCCCGCAGCCATCGCAGCAGCGCCGAGCGGCATTTCTGCAAGGAGTGCGGCAGCGCGCTGTGGTTGTTCAGCCCCGAATGGCCGGAACTGATCCACCCCTTTGCCTCGGCCATCGACACACCGCTGCCGGTGCCGCCCGAGCACACGCACCTGCTGCTGGATTCGAAGGCACCCTGGGTCGAGGTCGACGTGCGAGCAGGCGACCAGCAGTTCGAGGGTTATCCCGAGGAATCCATCGCCGAGTGGCATGAGCGGTTGGGATTGACGCGCTGACCGGACACT
Organism: Pseudomonas sp. Mn2068; assembly: GCF_049319725.1. Classification (NCBI taxonomy): domain Bacteria; kingdom Pseudomonadati; phylum Pseudomonadota; class Gammaproteobacteria; order Pseudomonadales; family Pseudomonadaceae; genus Pseudomonas; species Pseudomonas sp. Mn2068. Next base: position 413,764 of record NZ_JBMOUG010000002.1, read on the forward strand.
TTTCCCGTGGAACCGGAATGGCCTGTCCGTTCACTCACTGTGTCCGGACTATCAGCCAGGACACCCACCATGAGAAATTACCTCAACTCATTGCGCCCGAGTCAGCCAGATCCACGCCTGCAATCACGGACGAACAACAGCAACGCGGTTGCCAGGGCATCAACCTCGACCGCGGCCCAGCCGGTCAACAACCCGTCGACAAGGCACCTGCAGCATTTCGCCAAGATGACCGCGCAAAATATCAAGGCCAACGCCTTGCTCAATAGCGATAACAACGAGGTGCCGATTCATTACAAGAATCCTGGGGAAATTCTCGCGGCGATCGACCGTAATATCGAGCAGACGGCGAAGGATTGGGGCTGCTCGAAGCAGGACGTGGAAGCCATGTTGGGCAGCAGCAAGCGCTTCAATGCGCCTGTTTGCGGAGTGACCGCGAATAACGTGATGAAGCTGTTTCTGGACAGCAGCCAGCGCAGCTACAGCTTCGAACACGGTCAACCCCTATCCTTGTCGCAGTTGAAGCAGCAACTGGCGTCATTGCCAGCAGACAGGAACTTCATTCTCCGGGTCAACGACGAGGCCATGGGGCACGCCTATGTCATCGATCTGCCGGCGAGCAACAAACCCCAGCGCGATGCCTTTCTCTATCAGTCCGATCTGGGCGATGGGGCCACCCGTCCCCTGCGTCTTGAGGACTGGATGAGCCGTCAGGCCGAACGGCCCATACCGCTGGGCGAAGTTGTTCGACATTTCGATAACATGACCGAGCGAAAAGTGGACGTGCAACATCTCGCCAGACTGTTCGATATTGACGGCAACCCCGCGATGCTGCGTCCGGAGCGCCTGAACAACAAGAACGGGTTCAATTTTCAGCTTGAAGAGTACAGCCTGAAAAACCTTGAGAAGAACATGAAGGCCGTGACGGCCAACTGTGCCTAGAAACGGCTGTTGCGTGAAGCTACTGTCTCCCCATCCAAAAGCGCATCGACCACGGTGCGCGACAGGACCACGGAATGAATCAGCCCCATCAGCAGATCGCGCTCGAAACCACTCAGGCGCGGGCAGATTTCATCGGCGTTCAGTTCGGCGGATTTGAGCAATTGCGATACCTGGGTCAGCGCGACCCTGGCGGTGATGCCGGGTTGGACGGAGAACAGCGCGGGAGCGGACGAGGTGTTGGATTCGACGGCTTTGAATGCCGTGGCGGGCAGCTTTTCGAGAAGTATCGGCGTTTGATCGTGCGGCGGCTTTGATGAGATCTGACCTTGCGAATCGCGCGTTACCCGGCTTGGACAGGTTGCTTTTTCCGCAACACTGGAAGTGCTGCAAGGTGGTGGGTCTGGGGTGATTTTCTTGACCATGGCGAATCTCCTATTACGTTCATAGGGCCCATCCATACTCGCTGCGATACGAGGGTGGCGAGCTGCGCGCAGGTTCGCAGACCGGTGAATAGGAAAACCGGCAGGCCTAAGCCTCCTGCGCACAGCCCGCCATAACGCGGATACAAAAAAGCCGCTTTCGCGGCGCTGTGCGCCTATTCATCGCCGGGCTGCGAAACCCGTATCGCTGAATTTGCAGCGACCTCAGGACTCTAGCCACCACGGCAGACGCACACAATATTGTCCCATGCCGATAGCGTGTAGGAAACCGGCGTATTTTCGGAAAGTCATTTCGACTCTTTGCTGGATGTTGCAGTTGTCTGGCAAAGCGTGAGAGTGACGCAAGCTTCTGGTTGGGCGTTAATATCGCTGGCTGAGCAACGTACTGACACATTCAATAGCTTGAGCATCGGCGGCGCAGACGGGCACTGTGCAACTCCTTGACCTGGTCTGGCTTGGGCAATAGCATTGCTTCACTTGCTCCGGGATTTGTTGGTGATTACCTCCCCCTGGAGAAACACGGAAAAGCTCATCGAAAGATGGGCTTTTTTCGTTTCTGGGCAAATGATCGCTGAAACGCTCGTTCACGGCGAAGGTGGGAGTAATTCACTTCGTTACCTGAGAGTGGGACACGCCGTTCGGACCATGGGGTGGCATCAGTCATCGGTCGCCGCAAACATCACGGCGTGCCGATCACAAGCGTCAGGTGTGAGTCTGTGGGGATGCCCCATCCAGCAGCGCATTCACCACGGTTCGTGACAAGGTCACGCAATGAATCAGCCCCATCAGCAGATCACGTTCAAAACCACTCAGACGCGGGCAGATTTCATCGGCGTTCAGTTCGGCGGATTTGAGCAATTGCGATACCTGGGTCAGCGCGACCCTGGCAGTGATGCCGGGTTGGACGGAGAACAGCGCGGGAGCGGACGAGGTGTTGGATTCGACGGCTTTGAATGCCGTGGCGGGCAGCGTTTCGAGAAGTATCGGCGTTTGATCGTGCGGCGGCTTTGATGAGATCTGGCCTTGCGAATCGCGCGTTACCCGGCTCGGACAGGTCGCTTTTTCCGCAACACTGGAAGTGCTGCAAGGTGGTGGGTCTGGGGTGATTTTCTTGACCATGGCGGATCTCCTAGCTCAGTTCAGTGAGGTTCATCCACACTCGCTGCGAGACAAGGGTGGCGAACTGTACGCAGGTTCGCAGACCGGTGAGCTAGGTAACCGGCAGGCCTAAGCCTCCTGCGCACAGTCCGCCATAACGCGGACATAAAAAAGCCGCTTTCGCGGCGCTGTGCGCCAGCTCACAACCGGGCTGCGAAACCCGTATCGCTGAATTTGCAGCGACCTCAGGACTCTAGCCACCACCGCAGACGCACACAATATTGTCCCATGCCGATAGCGCGTAGGAAAACGGCGTATTTCCGGAAAGCCATTTCGAGTCTTTGCCGGATGTTGCAGTTGTCTGGAAAAACCGAGAGGGCAGCTATTGGCTTAGTACCCGCCGCCGCTGAAACCTGAGTGCAGTCCCTCCGGCTCACCCTCATGAGTCCAGCCGAAGAGGCGCGCCCAAGGCCTCTTTGCCAAGCAGACCGTGGCTCTGCCTGCCTTTACGGCGGGGGTGGGCCCGGCGTAACAAATGCGAATAGTGGCAACGACGCATCCATCGTATTCTGGAAATGTGAATGATTCGTCGCATTTCAATCATTTGCGAGCAACATCCGCCGTATTCCGGCCGTAAGCGTTCACGTCAACCAACGCGCTTAAAGACCTCCTTCAGCAGGGCCAGCCACGTGTCGCTGCCACTGAAGAGCTGCCTGGAAAAAACCATGAATCAATCTGTCAAACCCGACTTCGACGGCACGCCGTTGCTTTCATCCGTTTCTGCCGCACCTGCCCAACCGTCGGCATCTGCCACGGCCAATCCCGGTGTTTTCCTGAAGCTACTGCCGATCACCCTCGCCATTTTCATTGGCTTTCTCGTGATCGGCATGCAACTGCCCGTGCTGCCACTGCACCTGCATGACACCCTCGGCATGGGCACGCTGGTGGTGGGATTGGTGGTGGGCTCGCAGTTCGCGGCGGCGCTGTTGTCACGGGCCTGGGCCGGCAATTTTGCTGATGTGCGCGGCGCCAAGCGTGCGGTGATCAGCGGCTTTCTGGTGGCCGCCAGTTCGGGGCTGGTCTACCTGGCATCGCTGGCGTTTGTCGACATGCCCGCGGCCTCGGTCTGGATACTGCTGGCGGGGCGCATGCTGCTGGCGCTGGGCGAGAGCCTGGTGGTCACCGGTGTGCTGGGCTGGGGCATCGGGCTGGTCGGGCCGCAGAACGCGGGCAAGGTAATGTCCTGGGTCGGCATTGCCATGTTCAGTGCCTATGGACTGGGCGCACCGCTCGGTGTAACGGTCAATGCCCAGTGGGGTTTTGCCGGTATTGCCGTGGCGACGATGCTGATTCCGTTGCTGGCGGTCGCCGTGGTCGGTGGTGTGCAGGCCGTTGTCCCTGGCGCGGCCCGACGCACGCCGTTCTACACCGTGCTGGCGGCCGTGTGGAAACCGGGCCTGGGCCTGGCGTTCTCGAGCGTGGGATTTGGCCTGATCACCGCCTTTATCGCCCTGTTGTTCGCTTCCCGCCACTGGGGCAATGCCTCGCTGGCCTTCACGGTGTTCGGTGTGGCCTTTATCGGCGCGCGTATTCCCTTCGGCCACCTGCCGGACAAACTGGGAGGCGCGAGGGTGGCCTTGGTTTGCGTGGCAATCGAGGCGTTGGGGCAAGGGCTGATCTGGACGGCCGATACGGCGCTGGTTGCCTACCTGGGCGTGGCCTTGACCGGCTTTGGCTACTCGCTGGCCTTTCCAGGCTTTGGCGTCGAGGCCGTGCGCCGTGCGCCGCCTCAAGCTCGCAGCCTGGCCATGGGCGCCTATGTGGCATTTCTGGATATTTCCCTGGCCATCACCAGCCCATTGGCGGGCGCGTTGGCGGCCATGGGCGGCATGGCGTCGGTCTACCTGGCCGGTGCCGTGGCGGCGGCCTTGTCATTCTGCGTGGCGTTGAGGCTGCTGGCCGGGAACGCGAAGTGAGGAGGGGTCATGCCGATCGTTGCCGTCAATACCGTGCATATTCGCCTGAACGCCGGGGAGGGCTGTGCCCTGGATATTCTACAGGCCCTGGCCTCGAGGCTGGCTGAGTCGGCGGGCTGCCTGGGCTATGGGCTGACGCCTTGCCCGCAGGATCAGCGCACCTGGATTCTGGCGGGTTATTGGGCCAGTGAGGCGCAAATGAACGCACATTTCTCCAGTGCGCAGATGATCTCGGCCATCAACCGGATGGTCGAGTCGCGGGCTTATTTGGGCTTTGCCTGTTTCTGTTTGCCGGTGGTGGGAGGGTAAAGACCGTGCCGGGTGGATTTGGCGAGAGTCGCCCCGGGGGAGGGGCAACCTATTCAGTAACGGCGCATGGGCTGTGAAGTTTACCCGCCGCCTGAATCTAGGCGATACCACTTCGAAATAGCATATACATCATGAGCATTGCACATGCGCAAGATTAAGAACAAGGAGAGTTAATCATGATAAATGAAAGCACCCATCCTGAAGGAAAAACAACTGGACAAGTACCCAAGGGCGCTCCCGGACCGACGATAGAGGTTCCGAGTGCCGTCTATAAAATCTACACGGCCTTGAATGGGACCAGCCTTGTTGATATGTATCCGGGTGGTGGGCACGACGTTTATTGGTTTTGGGGCGGCGATACTGGCCATGCGTCGGCAGGGTATTTAGGGGCGGCAAGGGGATACAGGCTGCTATCGGCCAAAAGCGGACGGAACTAGTTGCGCTTCAAACCCATCTCCCGTGAAGCTCCAGAGGCAGGAGGGGGTATCATGCAGATTGCGCCTTCCTTTCTGGGGCGTAACCGTATAGGTGGCTCATCGATGGGGAAGGAACTGTGGTAGACGACTCTTTCAATTTTGACGAAGTTTCTGCTCACCTTGATTACCTGATAGGCACCGATCCTGACGAGGCATTGAGGCAAGCGAGAGCGCTAAGTCTTGAAGGGCCAAATCGCCCCAACAAGATGCAGCTGCGCGCTGCTACGTTGGTGAATGCTGGAGTGCAGTGCCAACAGCAAGATGCGATCAATGATGGGCTTGCTCTCTACCGTGAACTCCATAGCCAGTACCCCACAGCGGATATCGTCTTCAACCTAGGCACTGCGATAGTCAGCTCAATTGGCTATGCGCCGGATGGGACCGAGTGGTTGGATCATAAGGAAGGCACTAGGCACGCCCGCTCGGAGGCTAGGGCATGCTTTTGGAGTGTGGCTCAGGATACCAAAGCAAGCGCGTCTGCGCGGACGCAGAGCTGGACGAATCTCGCTAATCAGTTGGCAGATAGCCAACGCTGGAGCGAGTGTCACGATGCCCGACGTGCTGCCATGGCTCTGGATCGGAAAAACGGCGTGGCTGCTCACGCCGCTGCTAGGTACCTGATTTACTGCTACCAAATGGGCCTCTGTTCGGATCTCGCGATACTAGAGGCTGCTGCATACGCCAAGGTGGCACGGGATAACCGGGATCGAATCATAGAATACGCGGGGCTGCAGGCAGCAGATGGCATGCTTAGCTTTCTCAATCGTTTCCAAGAGCCGCCGCCAAGGGCGCCGCATAGCGACCCCTTCATTTCCTGGGTTGAGAAGGAGCGGCTAACTCTCGGCCCGACTGTTGAGCTTGTAGATTCCGAAATGAGCAAGCTTGATTGGTTGCGGTTGCCGGGCATTCTGGAGCGAGAGAATGGAAAAGGAACAACGCCTCCACCGATATTTGCGATGTTCAACCAGATGAAAGGTGACTTCATTCTAGCCCGTGATCTTGCCTGGCGTTCTCGCAATGAGGCCGGGTGGCCTACCTCGGGGTGCTTCGATGACACTTTGGATTACGCCGTATATGGCCCAGCTACGTCTGCATTAATACTTGCTCACCGCACAGCTATAGACCTCCTAGACAAGGTTGCTGCCGCCGCGAATCACTACTTCGACCTAGGTCTGAAACCGCATGAGATCTTTTTCGGGAAGATCTGGCGTCTAAGGCCAAACAAGGAGGGCGAAAAACTACTGACATCTAAAGTCGAAGCCATAGTTCGAGAAGGCGTACATGCTCTTTATGGCCTGGTCGAACTGGCCGATGACTATGAGGCAAGGAGCGGCATTCTGCGTCCCCTTAAAGACCTACGTAATGCCGGCACACATCGCTTTGTGGTCTTGCATGACCTAGGAGATATCACTAAGTGTAGACAGGCTGCCGAAATCGAACATCATGACTTTGATCGATTTACTGCAACGGCCATGAGTGCGCTTCGCGTAGCCAGGTCAGCCATTCAGATGCTTGCGTTGGCTGTCAGTGAGCAAGAAGAACTGTTAATGAAGTCGAAGGAGGGGCTCATCGGTACCCTTGAGGTTTTTGATCATGACTGGATTCGAGGGCGGGATGATGATTTCGAGACTGGATAGTTTTGATGGGATCGATGGAGTTGATCAGTCGCCTGCGTAATTGCATCCATGTGAACACACGTTTACATTCGACGTGACCGGTCACTAGCTTTCGATCTGACCACTCGCACGCATGTCTAATGAGGAAAGTACCCATCCACGACCGGCAGCTAACGACCCATTGCAGCCGGTCAGCATAGGCAGAAACCGGCCAAAAACAGCCCTTCATAGACCGCCGCGTTCGTCCCCTGTAAACGGCATATCCAGCGTCTTTGCGATGTGGGCCAAGATCTTTGTGCACTCGTCAGAAACAATGAGCGGTGGCTCATTAATCATGTAAAGCAGGTGTTCGAACGCTATTCCAGCCTCGTTGTGATCGACATAATCCAGAACGATTTCACCACCATTCTCTAAACCTGCCTGAGCTAATGGATGGTCATCCGGTACTGGGCCGGTTTGTTCGTATGCAATGGACATCAGCGCGCTGATTTCCTTGAGCACCTCTATGAAATCGGCCCTCAAGTCGTTGTTATGGTGATTCATTACAAACATTCCTTCGATTACGGTGACCTGCGGACCACGCGCGCTTGGCCGATTATTGCTCAGGAGCGGGTCCATGCATAAGCGCTTCGGATCACGCTCTGCTCATTTCCTCATACGAAGCATCGACGACCGAGCTGTGCTCACCCCAAACAGTTTCAGCAACGTCCTGGATAATTTCCGCTAGCGTCTCAACATCCACACCCTCGGCTTCGATGCAGGCCATGCGTCCCGCCGACCAATCGATAACCGTGCATTCTGGGTGCTTCTCTAGCAACCCTCTCGTAGGGCCGCTTCAGCCAAAAGCGGCCCGTTGCTGATGCCAGTTTCGGACTGTTAGAACATCCATATTGAAATCCTTATGCCAAGGGGTATGGCCTGTGCCGACGTCCTCAGTCATGACTGTCCGAACTCTCTGGCGTCCATCCCCAACCGCTATAGTGCGGAATGGGCTTCTTGCCGCTGAGCATATCGATGAGCTCCGGCGAGATATCGTCCTTGCTGTTCAGGAACTGAATGCTGCCGTCCTTGTGCTGCCTGTAAATAGTGTACGGCAGCAGGAGGGTATCGGCGATGATCGAGGGGCCGGCATCCAGAAACGGAAAGAGGTGAAGGCTGGTTGGCCTACCACCCCATATGGCCTCGGTAGGGCTACTGAACAACACGCAGATGTCATAGGAGAGACCACTGTAGACCCGAGGCAATTTACGGCAGTCGGTCTTCCACTCGTTCAGCTTTTTACCCGTGACCTCATCTCCCAGGAAGACGGTATTGGTTGTTCCGCAGCCGGTGAGAAGCACAAGTATCATGGCAGCTCCGGCGGCAATCAGGGTACGGAGCCTTCCCAGGAAAGTTGCCACGAATAACACTGGCCAAATGCGCCGTGCGCCACTCACTTCCGAACTGAGTATCGCATCAACGCTGGCGCGCAAACGTGCTTCAGTTTCCACAGGCGGCCGAATCGGCATGAGACTGTCCTTGTCAGAGAAAGTAGGGGGAGGAAGAAAAGCGAGAAGGTGGGCGAGGTGTCCAGAAGAGAGCTTCTATGTGGCCTGTACTGGCACATCAGAGTACGTTTGCTATCACTGGTTCCCAGCCCCATGGCCTGATCACAACCTTTATTTTTTGAGGATGTCCGAACATCCGACCAGGCTCTGCAGTGCGCAGTGGAAGACCATCGACGGCCTGCCGTTTGAGGTCTGGCTGCCACGGCAAGATCCCAGTACGGAGATGGACCTGGTCAGCGCACATCGGGGTGTCGATCTTGATCATGACGTCGAGTTGATCCTCAAGGCTGCGCAGGCCTGTTTCGAAGCCTTGTGGGCTCAGGATCCATCACGCGCATCGCATCGCGATATGGGGGGTGGCGAAAACCACCCTCCATAACCTGAAAGCAGTCCACGCCCAGCCTTTCCGCACGCCCAATCCTCACACCATCGCCAACCGATGCTTGCGCTTGGGCGGGACGAACACCCGGTCGATGGCGTCCAGGTCGTGCTCGTCCAGCTTGAGTTCGGCCGCCGCCGCATTGAGCCGCACATGCTCCAGGTTGACCGCCTTGGGGATCGCCAGCACGCCGTCCTGGCGCAGCACCCAGGCCAGGGCCACTTGCGCCGACGTGGCGTTGTGCCGTTCGGCGATATGCTGGAGGGTCGAACTGTCGAGCAGGGCACCACCCTGGCCGACCGGGCAGTAGGCCATCAGCGGCAGGTTGTGTTGTTGCCACCACGGCAGCAGGTCGAACTCGATACCGCGCTCTTCCAGGTTGTACAGCACCTGGTTGGTGGCGCAGAACGGCGAGGCCAGTTCCTGCAGGTCCTCGACGTCGAAGTTGGATACGCCCCAGCGGCCAATCTTGCCCTGTTCGCGCAGTTGCTCGAAGGCCTCGACGGTTTCTTCCAGCGGGTACTGGCCGCGCCAGTGCAGCAGGTACAGGTCGATATGGTCGGTGCCCAGGCGTCGCAGGCTGCGTTCGCAGGCCAGGGGAATGCCCTTGCGGCTGGCGTTGTGCGGATAGACCTTGCTGACCAGGAACACCTTGTCGCGTTGCCCGGCAATGGCCTGGCTGACGACTTCCTCGGCGCCACCCTCGGCATACATTTCGGCGGTATCGATCAGGCTCATGCCCAGTTCGATCCCGGTTTGCAGGGCACGCACTTCATGGGAGCGCTGTTGCCGGTCCTCGCCCATGCGCCAGGTGCCCTGGCCAATGACGGGAACGGCCACGCCGGCCAGATCGAGCGTTCGCATTGAAGCCTCCTTGGAGTTATCCATGTGGCAGCGGCGGGCCCCCGGGGTTCCGTCGCGCAGTTCTCTGGAATCTGATTCTAGCCATGTCGGCAGCAGGGTGAGGAGGATCGGATTGCTTATTCATTTAAGGAATAAAATGATGATTATTAATTCCTTTTGAAAAATCCGATAAAGGTGCACTTTAGCTCCAGCACTGCACGATGTACGTGCCCCTTTACCAGACAGGAAGCTGCCCCATGACCATCAAAGCGATCAACGTCCGTAACCAGTTCCGTGGCGTCATCAAGGAAATCCTCATCGGTGACGTGGTCTCCGAGATCGATGTGCAAACCGCTTCGGGTATCGTCACTTCCGTCATCACCACGCGCTCGGTCCGCGACCTCGAACTGGCGGTCGGCAGCGAGGTGATCGCCTTCGTCAAATCCACAGAAGTCTCCATCGCCAAACTATGAGTACGAGCCCCGGACATCCCAGTCCGATCCTGACCCTGCCGCAGGGCGAAAAAGATCCGCTGTCGATTCGCGCCAAGGCCCTGGTGTTTGCCGACCCGCGCTCCCGGCAATTGCTCGATTACCTGCAGCGGGTCGGTCCCAGCGAAGCGCCGGTGCTGATCAATGGCGAGACCGGTACCGGCAAGGAGCTGGTGGCGCGTTATATCCATTCCTCCAGCGGTCGCAGCGGCGCCTTCGTGCCGGTGAACTGCGGGGCGATCAGCGAAACCCTCGCCGAGAGCGAGTTCTTCGGGCATGAGGCCGGGGCCTTTTCCGGGGCGGTCGGGCGGCGTGCCGGCTGGTTCGAGGAAGCCGACGGCGGCACGCTGTTTCTCGATGAAATCGGCGACCTGCCGCTACCGTTGCAGGTCAAGCTGCTGCGGGCCCTGCAGGAGCAGGAAATCGTCCGGGTCGGTTCGCGCAAGCCGATCAAGATCAATATCCGCCTGGTGACGGCGACCAACATCGACCTGGAGCAGGCGGTGGAGGCAGGGAATTTTCGCCTGGACCTGTTCTACCGGATCAATGTCGCCCAGGTCCAGGTGCTGCCGTTGCGCGAGCGTCCGCTGGACATCCTGCCGCTGGTGGAACACTTTCGCAAACTCTACAGCCTGCGCCTGAAAATCAGCGAACCGATGCTTTCCGAAGCGGCCACCCAGGCGCTGCTCGACTACCCCTGGCCGGGCAATATCCGCGAGCTGGAAAACGTCGTGCACCTGGCCCTGCTGGTGGCGGGCGACAAGCCGATCCGCCCGGAACACCTGAAGTTCTCCGCCGGGCTCAGCGCTTCGCGGGCAAGCTCCAGTAGCAGCGTGGCGCGGGTTCCCCAGGACGTGATGCGCGAGCAGTTGCTGCGTCTGTTCGAGGTGCCGGGGGAAACCCTGCTGCACGATATCGAGGACCTGATCGTGCGCGAGGCCTTTGCCTTCTGCGGCTTCAACCAGTTACGCACGGCCGAGTTGCTGGGGATCACCCGCAATGCGATGCGTACCTTGCTGGTCAACCATGGGATGCTCAAGGGGCGGGTTAAGTCCTGAGGTTGTTTGGTTGGGGGATAGGGGGGATGGCCGCCTTTGGCGGATCGCCGGCAAGCCGGCTCCTACCGGGGGCGGTGTTGGGTTTTGGGCTGTGCCGCGCCGATCCGGCGCAGTTGCGGCAGCAGTTCGCTGCCCAGGTGAATCGCTTCCTCCAGATGCGGAAAGCCCGACAGGATAAAACTGTCGACCCCCAGTTGGTGATATTCCTCGATCCGCTCGGCCACCTGTTCGTAGCTGCCCACCAGGGCGGTTCCCGCACCGCCCCTGACCAGACCGACACCGGCCCAGAGATTGGCCGAGACTTCCAGTTCCCGGGCCCGCCGCCCGCGTCCCTGGATCAGTTGCGTCTGGCGGGTCTGGCCGACCGACTCATAGGCCGCCATCTGTACCTGGGCGCGCTCGATGGCTTCCTTGGGGATTTCCTCCAGCAGCTTTTCGACATGGGCCCAGGCCGCATCGTCAGTAGCCGCGGCAAAGATGTGCAGGCGCAGGCCGAAGCGCAGGCTGCGGCCCTGCAGCGCCGCCAGTTCGCGCATGCGCTGGATGCGCTCGGCGATCATCGCCGGAGGTTCGCACCACATCAGGTAGGTCTGCGCATGGGCCGCACCGACCTGTTCGGCCGCGGTCGAGGCCCCGCCGAAGTAGATTGCCGGCGCCGAGGCATGGGGGGTGATCGGCGTCGCGCTGCTGCTGCGGTAGTAACGACCGTGGAACGGCAGGCCCTTGCCGGCCCAGACCGCCTGGAACACCTGGAGGAATTCGGCGGTGCGGGCGTAGCGTTCGTCATGCTCTAGAAAGTCCCCCAGCGAGCGCTGTTCGAAACGACTGGAACCGCTGACCACATGCAAGGCCAGGCGGTTTTCGCTGAGCAGTTGCAGGGTCGCGGCACGGTGCGCGGTATAGGCGGGCAGTTCGAGGCCGGGGCGCAAGGTCAGCAGGAACTTCAGCCGACGCACCTCCTGGGCCAGCACCGCGGTGATCAGCCAGGGGTCTTCGAAACCGCTGGCGGTGGGCACCATGATCGAATCGAAGCCGGCCAGTTCGGCGGCGCGGACGATCTGGCGCAGATAGTCCAGGGTCGGGGCCCGTTCGCCGGCCTGCAGCAACCCGCTCTTGGGCAGGCCGCTGCTGGTCAGGTGGCGGCCGTCGCCATTGGTCGGCAGGAACCAGTCGATTTCGAGCGGGGTACGAGGGTCATTGGTCATGCACGGTGCGCTCCTTGCGCAAGCCTTGGGCCGTCAGCAACGGCAGGATCTGTTCACCGAAACGCAGCACCTCGCGGACCGCCGGCTGGCCGTGGACGATCACCTGTTCCAGGCCCAGGCCATGCAACTGTTGCAGGCGGGTGGCGACCTGGTGCGGGGTGCCGACGATAAACAGCGGTTGATCGCTATGGGGCTGCCACAGGTTGGGGTGGATTTCAAAGCGCCGGGCCGGATGCCGATGACGCTTGAGCGGCAGGACCCGGGCGGAGGTTTCATGGGCCTGAAGCGGCACCTGTTCCAGGGAGGCCTCGGCGGCGTCCCAGGCCTCGTCCTCGGTGTCGCGTACGATCAGCCCGAAGCTGCTGGCAAAACCTGGGTGGCCGGCGTTGCCGCGCAGCCGCTCGATGGCCTGTTGCAGCCAGTCCGGCGAGCCGGAGCGCAGCAGGCAGAAGCTGGCATGGCGAGCGATCAGTGCGGCGTCCTGGGAGTCATCCAGGACAATCGGCGGGGCCGGTAGCGGGCGGCGGGCGACCCCGGCGTTTTCCAGCTGGAAGTAGCGTCCGTCATAGTTGAACTCGGCGCTGTCGGGCTGCAGCAGCGGGCCGAGGATATCCAGGTATTCGCCGATCCGCTCGTTGCGCTGGTCGCGGTTGAGCCACTCGCCGAAGGCGCTGCGCAGGCTGCCTTGCTCGCTGTCGGGCAGGTGCAGGCGCACGCGGTGGGCGCTGATCGATTGCAGGCTCTGCAAGGTGGCGGCGAGGGCGGCCGGAAGCATGACTTCCGGTGGCACGCTGACCGTCAGTTGCACCCGCCGGGTATGGGCGCAGAGCGCCGCCGCCACGCCCAGGCTGTCGGCGCAATGGGCGCCGCCGGGAATCCACAGGCCATCGAGCCCGGCGTATTCCGCGGCCTGGGCCAGTTGCATCCATTCGCCGGGGCGCTGGGCCCACCCCGGGGTCTGGCCGGGACCGCAAAGCGGCAACTGCCAGCTGAATTCAAGTGCCATGGGGGGCCTCCGGAGAGGTTCGGGGTGGGTGGCGGTGGTGTGTCAGATACTGCGCGTTGTTGCCGATCGCCGGCAAGCCGGCTCCTACAGGTGAGGTGTTGGATCGGGGGTTAGGGGATGGCCGCAGGATTTGTAGGAGCTGGCTTGCCAGCGATGGGGGCCTTGAGCCCTGCGGTGCCGGTGCGGGCGCTATCGCCGGCAAGCCGGCTCCTACAGGGGGCGTGGCGTTCATGTGGGTTGCCAGCCGAGTGCCGGGGCGATCTCGCGGGCGAGGATCTCCAGGCGGCGGAGAATCTGCTCCTGGGTCGAGCTTTCCGCCTGGACCACGGCGATCACGTAGTCGGCATAGGGCAGCAGCGACGGGTCCTGGCGCAGGCTGGCGATCACTTCGTCTGGATGGCCATGATGCACGTTCATCAACCGCAGGTGTTCTTCCAGGTCGACGGCTTCGTCGATCAGCCCTTCACGCTTGAGCCGCGGGATATGTCGCTCGATATCGACCGCCAGTTCGGCCCGGGCACTGGCGCGGTCGGCGGCGGGGAAGATCGCCCGCACCACGCCGATGCGCGATGGTTTGTCGTCATGCGTCCAGGCTTGCAGATAGGCGTCGGCCAGGGGCTTCTGCACGGTCAGCGGATCATGGGTCGCCGTGCCCAGCAGCAGGCCGTTGCCCTGGCGCGCGGTGTAGGCCGCGCCTTCGAGGCTGCCATGGGAATGCCAGAGTCGGCCTGCCAGGGCAGCGGCCGGCGGCTGCAGGGTCAGGTCGCTGCTGGCATCCACCGGGCCGCCTTCGAGCAGTTGCTGCAACCGTTGCTGATGGTGGGCGAAGTCCTGTTGCCGCTGTCCGGCTTCGCGGCGGAAGGCGGCGAAGTTGTCGAGGTTGGCGCCGCCGCTGCCCAGGCCCAGTTGCAGGCGTGCGCCGCTGAGGCTGTCGAGTACGCTGGCATCTTCGGCCAGGCGTACCGGGTCTTCGAAGGGCAGGACGATGACCCCCGTGCCCAGCTCGATCCGCCGGGTACGCTCGGCCACCGCCGCCAGCAGCACCAGCGGCGAAGGCAGGCGTCCGAAACCGTTGCTCAGGTGGTGCTGGGCAATCCAGCCACCGTCGAAGCCGAGGGCTTCGGCGACCTCGAACTGCTCGATCAGGTCGCGGTAGACCTGCCGTGGATCGTCGCCGAAGGCGTGGCTGAGAAAACCCAGCTTGAAGGGTTTGGCACTGCTCATGGGCGGTGGTTCTCCAGAGGCGCTGGGCGCTCGCTGTGGGGGCGCCAACCCAGGGCGGGGGCGATCTGTTCTCGGATGATTTCCAGCGAACGGATGGCCTCGCGCAGCGGGGTATTGGCGGTTTGGACCTGGACGATCAACTGGTCGTTGGCGCTCAGTCGCGGCCCCTGGGCGAGGCCTTCGATAATTTGCTGCGGCGAGCCATGGAGCACGCCGAGGCGACCGAGCACGCTGTTGAAGTCGTCATCGAGCCCGGCCCGGTAGACGCCGATGCTCTGCTGGCGCCGCACATAGCCGAGGATATCGCTGTGCAGCGCCGAGCCCTCGGCCGCCGCGTCCGCGCCGGGGAATACCGCCTGCACCCGGGCGACCCTGGCCGGAGTGCCGTTGTCGCCGGTCCAGGCGTTTCGGTAACGTTCGACCAGTTCCACGCCGGCTTCGGCCGGCAGGTGCGGATTGGGCGCCATGATCAGCCCGTTGCCGCGGGCGGCGACCAGTTCGACCCGCGAAGTCGCTTCCCACAGACGCCGTCCGAGTCCTTCGGCGCGGGGCAGCAGGCGCAGGCCGTCGTCGTTCAACGGGGTGTTGCCGAGGGCCGAGCGCAGGCGCTGCAGGCGTGTTTCATAGTTGCGGTGCCGTTCAGCGTGGGCGAGGCCGAAGGCGTCGTAGGTCTGCGGGTCGAAGCCGGCGCCAAGGCCCAGTTCCAGGCGCCCGTTGCTCAGCAGGTCGAGTACCGCGGCGTCCTCGGCCAGGCGCAGCGGTTCTTCCTGCGGCAGGACGATAATCCCGGTGCCCAGGGCAATGCGGCGGGTTCGCTGGGCGATGGCGGCCAGCAGGACCAGGGGCGAGGGCAGGCGTCCCTGTTCACTGGCGAAATGATGCTGGGCCACCCAGCCACTGTCGAAACCCAGTTCCTCGGCGACCCGGAACAACTCCAGGGTGTCGCGGTAGACCTGCGGGTCGAAGGTCGGGCGATAGACCCGGCTGAGAAAGCCCAGTGAGAAACCGCCGCTCATGATCGGCTGAACCGGTTGGCCGGGCGAGGCAGCCCGAGGTTTTCGCGCAGGGTACGGCCGGCGTACTCGCGACGGAACAGCCCGCGTTCCTGCAAGAGTGGAATCACCTGATCGACAAACACCTCGATGGCGCCCGGGTAGTACGGAAAGAACACGTTGAAACCGTCGCAGGCCCGGGCCTGGAACCAGGCCTCGAAGCTGTCGGCGATATCGGCGGGCGTGCCGATCACCGGATTACCGCCGGCCAGGTGCAGGTACAGCTGGCGGATGCTGAGGTTTTCCCTGCGGGCCAGTTCCAGCACCTTGTCCCGGCGACTGCCGCGCTGGCCCACCGGGGTATCCGGCAGCGGGCCGTCGAGGTCATGACCGCTCAGGTCGATATCGTCGCCGAGGGTGTCGGCCAGCAGGCGCAGGCCGAGTACCGGGTCGATCAGCGCCTGGAACTCTTCGAACAGCGCCTGGGCCTGTTCGCGGGTCTCGCCGATAAAGGGCGTGACGCCGGGGAGGATCTTGATATGGTCCGGATCGCGGCCGAAATCGGCGGCCCGGGCCTTGATGTCCTGGTAGAACGCCTGGGCGGCGGACAGGTCGTGATGGGACGCGAAGATCAGTTCGGCAACGCGCGCGGCCAGGGTCTTGCCGGCTTCCGAGGCGCCGGCCTGGACCAGCACCGGATGGCCCTGGGGCGGTCGGGCGACGTTCAGCGGGCCGCGTACGCGGAAGTGTTCGCCCCGATGGTTGAGCGTGTGCAGCTTGTCCGGGTCGAAGTACTGGCCGCTGCGCTTGTCGCGGACAAAGGCATCGTCGTCCCAGCTGTCCCACAGGCCCTTGACCACGTCGTGGAATTCCTCGGCGCGCTGGTAGCGGTCGCCGTGGTCGATATGGTTTTCCCGGCCGAAGTTCCAGGCCTCGTCGGAGACCACCGAGGTCACCAGGTTCCACGCCGCGCGACCGCCGGACAGGTGATCGAGGGAAGCGAACTTGCGCGCGATATGGTACGGCTCGTTGTAGCTGGTGGTGGCCGTGGCGATCAGGCCGATATGGGTGGTGACCGCCGCGAGGGCGGACATCAGGGTCAGCGGCTCGAAGTGTTCGGCGCGGGCGGTGCGGCTCAGGGCATCGTGATGATGACCCCATAGCGCGACCACGTCGGCGACGAACAGGGCGTCGAACCTGCCGCGTTCGGCGGTTTGGGCAATCGCCTTGAAGTGGCCGAAGTCCAGGCTGGCATCGGCCTGGGCCAGGGGATGACGCCAGGCGGCGACATGATGACCGCTGTTGGCGAGGAAGGCCCCCAGCTTGAGTTGATCGGTACGGCGGGTCATGGGCAGGCTCCCGGTGAGCGGGGCGGCGCCGGCGACCGGCTGGGTCGATGGCGCCGCCAGGAGGGTCAGAAGTTGTAGGTCACGCCGGTGTACCAGTAGCCGCCGGTGGTGCCGTAGGGCGAGAAGTTGCCGTAGGGGAAGGCCCCCGAACTGCTCGGCAGCTTGGTGCGTTCCGGGTAGATGTTGAACAGGTTGTTGGCCCCGGCGGTGAGGGTGATGGCCTTGTTCAGGTGGTAGTCGATATTGAGGTCGGTGATCCAGGTCGGCGAGAAGGTGCGGTCGTAGATCGCGGCGGTGCCGTACTGGGTATATTCGCCGTAGCGGGTCAGGTTCAGGCCGACGTCGAACTTGTCGATGCTCCAGGTGCCGCCCAGCAGCAGCTTGGACTCAGGCGTGCCGTACTTCAGGTTGCCCTGGCGCTGGCGGTCGTAGCCGCCGTCCGGGCCGAGGGCCTGCTGGGCGACGTCCGAGGCGTGGATCGAGTCGATCTCGGTGGTGTTCCAGTTGAAGCCCAGGCTGTAGCGCAGGCTGCCGTAGGCGCCGAGGTCCTGGCGGTAATCGCCGACCAGGTCGAGGCCGCGGGTGGTGGTGTCCAGGGCGTTGGTGAAGTAGGTCACCGCCTGGTTGGTGTTGAGGCCGGCTGCGGCGAGGATCGCGTTGATTTGCGGGGTGCCGCCGAGGTAGCCGGTCTGGGCGATGCGATCCTTGATCTTGATCTGGTAGGCATCGAGAGTGATGCTGGCGTTGTCGATCGGCTGCAGGGTCAGGCCCAGGCCGAAGTTGGTCGATTTCTCCGGCTTGAGGGTGGAGGCGCCGAGGGCCTTGGCGACATCCGAGTCGACGGCGACGTTGCGGTAGTCGATCAGGTTGCCGTTGACGCTGCTCTGGGAGGTCGAGCTGTAGATCTGCTGGGCCAGCGACGGCGCGCGGAAGCCGGTGCTGAAGCTGCCGCGCACGGCGAGGATCGGCGTCAACTGGTAGCGGGTGGCGAACTTGCCGTTGGTGGTGGTGCCGGAGCCGTCGTTGTAGTGCTCGTAGCGCCCGGCGAGGTCGACATGCCATTTGTCGGTGAGGTCCTGGCCGATCTCGGCGTAGGTGGCGACGCTGGTCCGGCCTTTCTCGGCGGCGTCGGCCGGGGTGGTGCCGGCGCCGGAGATGGTCCCCGGGGCGATCGGGTTGCCGCTGGCCCCGGTGGCGAAGTTGCCGAGGGCATAGGACTCGTAGTCACCCTTGCCGATCTTGTAGTTCTCGTAGCGTTGTTCCAGGCCCCAGGAAATCTGCGTCGGCTTGGCCAGGCCGAAGTCGAAGGCGCGGGTCAGGTCGAGGTTGTTGGTCCACTGGCTGAAGGTCTTGACCCCGGTGTCGACCGACGTCGGCGAGTTCGCCCCGTAGCTCAGGTTATAGGTGTCACGCAGGGTCGCCTGAGCGTGGTCCTGGCCGTAGGTGCTGGACAGGTCGTAGTCCCAGCCGGCGACCTTGCCCTTGCCGCCGAACGCCACCTGAAAGTCGTTTTCGATAAAGCGCAGGGAGTCCTCGATACCTTCCGGGAATGGCGTGGCGATGCCGTCGAAACTGGCCGGCTGGTGGAACGCCAGGGGTTTTTCCGAGTTGCGTCGGGTGTAGGTGGAGAACGAGTACAGGGTCAGGGCGTCATCCACCGGCAGCTCGGCGTTGTAGCCGAAACTGAAGTTGCGCGACTCCGGCAGGCCGGTGCCGTAGTAGGTGTGGCGTTGGCTGGTGTTGCCGGCGCTGTCGGTATAGGGCGCGTCGTCGGAGCGGTCGGAGACGTTCTGTTTCTTCACGTCCAGGGCCAGGTTGATAAAGCCGTCGTTGGGCAGCGACAGGCCGAGGTTGCCGGTCTGCCGGGCGGTCTCGCCGTCGCCGTTCTCGAAGTTCTGGCCGTAGGTGGTGGACAGGCTGCCGCCGTGGTCGGTCTGCTTGAGCACGATGTTCACCACGCCGCCGATGGCGTCGGAACCGTACTGGGCCGAGGCCCCGTCGCGCAGTACTTCGACATGGTCGACCAGGGCGGTCGGGATCATGTCCAGGTCCACCGGCTGCGAGCCGGAGTTGAGGAAGGTGCCGTTGTTCAGCAGGGCGCTGTTATGCCGGCGCTTGCCGTTGACCAGCACCAGCACCTGGTCGCCGTTGAGGCCGCGCAGGCTGATGGGGCGCACCACCGAGGTCGAACCGTAGCCGGAGGACGCCGGCAGGTTGAGTGACGGCAGTACCTTGCTCAGGGCGCGGGTCAGGTCGCCCTGGCCGGTGGCGAGCAACTGCTTGGAGGAAATCACATCCACCGGGGCGGTGCTTTCGGCCAGGGTCCGGGCCTGGCCGCGGTTGCCGATGACCACCACGGTGTCCAGTGGGTTGTCGCTGCCGGCGGTGTCGGCGGCGAGGGCCAGGCTGCTGTAGCTCAGGGCCTCGCAAACCGCGAGGAACAGCAGGCTGTGGGTGAAGGTGGTGCGGGCCTGGCGGCCGGCGGCGCGTGTCGAACTCATGATGTGAATCGCTCCAATGGGATCCCCGGTATGTCCCCGGTCGGGGTCAACCTTGTCGGGTAAGGCGACGGTGTCGTGGCGGGTCGTCGCAAGCGTGGTCAGTGACGGCTTGTTGCCGGACCGGCACGGTGGCCGCGGTCTCAAGCTCTGCTGCAGGCGGTAGAGCAAGGCCTGTGCCATTTATAAAAATCTTTTATAAACAATGACTTGGTTGTGTGTCTGGGCAAAATCTGGTGTTTTTCTAACAACGTCATTCCAGGCTGTTGGTTTTTCTACAGTCGCTTCGGGGCGGGAGACGTGACAGGGGCGGGTGTTGGTTTGTCAGCAGTCGGAGGGCGAGTGTTGATTAAGCAGCAGCCGATGCCGGGTGACACCGAACAAACCGGGGGAGGACGGGCTGGCACATCACTTGCTGAAGGGTTTGCCACTCTCTTTTTCCAGGATGTTCTTATGCCGTTACCGGGGTCCCGCAATTTGTTGACCGATGTACCTGGCGTCCTCGTCGGGCACGCTACCGACCGGCGTGTCGATACGGGCGTGACGGTGATCCGTACCGACGGTGCCTGGACCGCCAGCATCGATATCCGCGGTGGCGGTCCGGGCGGTCGGGAGTCGGCGGCACTGGAACCGGAGAACATGGTCGGGCAGTTGCATGCGCTGGTGTTTGCCGGGGGCTCGGTATTCGGCCTGGGGGCGGCGGATGCGGTGGCGGCGGCCTTGTCCCTGGAGGAAGTGGGCCTGCACCTGAAAGCCGGTGCGCCGGCGATTCCGATTGTTCCCGCTGCCGTCCTGCATGACCTGGCCAATGGCGGTGACAAGCACTGGGGGCTTGAACCGCCTTATCGCCGGCTGGGCTTCGAGGCGTTGGAAAATGCCGCCGAAGACTTTGCCCTGGGCTCGGTGGGGGCCGGTCGCGGCGCCATGGCCGGGGTACTCAAGGGCGGCTTGGGCTCGGCCTCGCTGGCACTCGACGACGGCCTGGTGGTGGCGGCGCTGGTGGTGGCCAATCCCATCGGTTCGGTGTACATGCCGGACGGCCGGACCTTCTGGTCCTGGCCCTGGGAAATCGCTGGCGAATTCGGTGGCGTACGCCCGACGACAGTGATGGACACCAGTGACCCGATGCCCGAACTGTCACGCCTGGACAGCATGGGACGGCTGCAGGCCGGGGCCAATACCACGCTGGTAGCGGTGGCCTGCAATGCCCGGCTGACCACGGCCGAGTGCAAGCGGGTGGCGATCATGGCCCAGGATGGCATTGCCCGGGCGGTGCGTCCGGCGCACCTGCCGTTCGATGGCGATACGGTGTTCGCCCTGGCTTCCGGCGCCTTGCCGTTGGTGGAAGGGCCACGGCGCCAGGTGCAGATCGGCTGCATCGGCGCGGCGGCGGCCGACTGCGTGGCGCGGGCGATTGCGCGGGGAGTGTTCGAAGCCCGGCGTTGACGCGGGTGCGCCGAGCTCGTCGACGGCCGCCGGGGCGTCTGGTGGGACAGAGACGGGGGATGTCTATGCCACCCGCAACACAATCTTCCCGATATGATCGCCACCTTCCATCCGCGCATGGGCCTGGGCGGCGTCGGTGTAGGCGTAGACCTTGTCGATCATCGGCAGGCAACGCCCGGCGCTCAGTATCGGCCACACATGTTCGCGCAATTGGGCAGCGATCTCGGCTTTTTCCTCCCGGGTGCGTGAGCGCAACAAGGAGCCGGTGATAATCGCGCGCTTGGCCATGATGGTCAGCAGGTCGACGTCATTGCCCTTGGCCCCGCCGAGGAAACCCAGCATCACCAGGCGACCTTCCATGGCCAGGGCCTTGAGATTGTTGCCCAGGTACGAGCCGCCCATGATATCGAGGACTACGTTGACGCCTTTGTCGCCGGTCTTTTCGGCTATTACCCGGGCAAAATCCTGCTCGCGGTAATTGATCGGCTCGGCACCCAGGCTGGCGATGGCGGCGCATTTGTCGGGGCTGCCGGCCGTGGCGAAGGCTTCGATGCCGAATTCGCGGCAGAGCATCAGTGCGGTGGTCCCGATACCGCTGGTGCCGCCGTGAATCAGCGCGCGCTGGCCTTTATGCACGCCGCCCAGGCCGAACAGGTTGGCCCAGACGGTGAAGAAGGTTTCCGGGATGGCGGCGGCCTGAATCCAGTCCATGCCTTCGGGAATCGGCAATGCCTGGCTGGCGGGCACCGTGCAGAACTGCGCATAACCGCCGCCATTGGTCAGGGCACAGACTCTATCGCCGATGGCGTACTCGCTGACGCCATCACCCAGCGCAGCCACTTCGCCGGCCACTTCCAGCCCCGGAATCGGGCTCATGCCGGGTTTCATCGGATACTTGCCGGCGCGCTGCAGGGCGTCCGGGCGATTGACCCCGGCGGCATGCACGCGAATCAGGATCTCGCCGGGGCCCGCCACCGGCACGTCGGCCCGGCGCGGTTGCAGGACTTCAGGGCCACCGGGGGTGGTGATTTCAATCAGGGTCATTTCCTGGGGCAGGGTCATGATCGGTACCTTATGCAGTGGGGCAGCAATGTTGGGCAACTGAAGCGGGACGGCGGTTCAACAAAGGTGTCGGCGCTGGCGGCACGATGATCGCGCCGCCGGCAATCCCGGGTGTTTTCTAGCGGCGTCCAGCATATCGAGGATTGGTGATGCAATAATGCAGCGATTGCACGGCACTCAGATGCATATATGCATCAGGGGGGGGATGATGAACTGGGATGATGCGCGAATGTTTCTGGCGGTGTGCCGCGAATCGACGCTGCGTGGCGCGGCTCGGGTGCTGGGGGTCGACCAGGCCACCGTGGGGCGGCGGATCAACGCCCTGGAAAAGGCCCTGGATGCGACTTTGTTCCTGCGCACCTCCGATGGCTACGCCTTGACCGCTCTCGGCGAGGCGGCCCTGCATTCGGTGGAAAAAATGGAACGCTCGGCCCAGGACCTGCAGCGCCAGATCCAGGGGCAGGATGATCGCCTGTCCGGCATCGTGCGGGTCAGCACCACCGACTCGCTGGCCATCGACTTCCTGATCCCGGCCATCGCCGGCCTGCACGAAAAACACCCGGATGTACGCGTGCAACTGGACGCTTCCACCCAGTTCCTCAGCCTGGCCAGGCGCGAAACCGATATCGCCGTGCGCAACGCCCGCCCGGACAGTCCCGACCTGATCGCCCGACGCATTGCCCGCTGGCCGGTGGGGCTGTTCGCCTCCCAGGCCTATATAGACCGTCACGGCATCCCGGAACCCGGCGGCCTGTTCGAAGGACATGACCTGGTGCTGTATCAGCCCTACCTGCAAAACCAGAAGGACATGACCCTGGCATCCGAACCCCTGGGGCGCGGGCGCATAGTGACGACCCTGAGTTCCAGCCTGCTGGTGCGCCGCTCCATCGCCGCCGGTATCGGCATCGGCGAAGTCCCGGTGTACATCGGCGAAAAACATGGCCTGGTGCGCCTCTGGCCGCAGCGCACGCGGCCCTTGCCCTACGACGTGTGGCTGGTGACCCACGCCGATCTGCGCCACACCGCGCGGGTACGGGTGGTGATCGATGAAATCGTCGCGGGGTTTGCCGGTACCGGCGAGTAGTTCGATCGTTCCCGCGTGGTGGGACGATCGGCACCTGCGTCAGCCCGGCACGACCTGGTTGATCCGCGCCCTGGCCCGCTCGGCTTCCGAAGGCAGGCCGAGCGCGCTATACACCCGCTCCAGATGTCGGTTGACCGGCACATCCAGCGCATCATGGCCACGGCGCAGTTCCAGGGTCTGCTGTGCCACCAGCCAATCCTTCGAACGCAGCCGCGCATCGAGCTCGATCTGGGCGAACAGGTCGCGCTGGGCATGGCTGCCGCCGATATCGTTGAGCCGTGGCAACACCCCGCTCAGGCGCTCTACCGCCGTTTCCCAGTCGCCACGGGCATGGGCCAGCAGGCCTTCGGCCAGGGGCAGGGTGACCTGGGCCCAGGTGGTCCGGCTGAAGGCCGGGGCAGTCAGGCCGCGCTCGCGCAGGGCCTCCAGCAACTGCTCCGCCTGCGGCTGTCCGGCCCGTGCCAGGCCGTACAGATACTGGACGCTGAGGAACGGTTGCACCGTATCGCCGGTTCGCGCTTGCAGGTAGGGCACCAGTGCCTGCCAGCGTTGCCCGACGTCGACCCCGGCCAGCTCCAGGCGGGCCAGCAGCGATACCGCGCCGACCTGGTCCTGGGAGTACTCCGGCAGGATGCCCCAGACGTGGCGGTCATAGATCTCCAGCACCCGCTGCTCCTGTCCGCGTGCCAGGTAGAACAGCGCCAGGTGCCACCAGTTATGGGTGTACATGAAGGAGTTGAGGCCTTCCCAGTGGTCTTTCACGCTTTCCAGGAAATCGATGCCTTCCTCGATCCGGCCGTGGGTCAGCAGGACGTGGGCCAGGGCGTGCTGGGCCCAGGGCTCGTCGGCTTGCAGGTGCAGCGCCTGGCGCGCGGCGGCTTCGGCCTGGTCCAGCAAGTGGCATTGTTCATAGGCGAAGGCCAGCAGGCCGTGGCTGTGGGCGATCTCCGGCGCGGCGTCACGGGCCTTGAGGGCGATGCGCAGCAACGCCGGCCAGTTGCCGCGATTGAACTCCACGTATTGGTTGAGCTTGGCGGCGAACAGGTCCCGGGGGAAACGGTCGAGCAACTGTTCGCTGAGGCCCAGTACGCGGCCCAGGTCATCGCCGATCCAGGCATTGAGGATCGCCAGGTACAGGTTTGCCCGCAGGTGGTTCGAGCCCACGGCGTCGGCCCGCAGGCGATAGCGCTCGGCGAGGACGGGGCCTTCGGGGGATTCGCTGAACATCAGCAGGATGCCCGCGAGGGCATTCGCCAGCCGCGAGTCCGGATCGGCATCGGCCGCCGCGAGAATGTCCTCGGCGCGGGGGTGGTAGGCGAGAAAGCCGGAGATGAACGCGTCGATGCCGCGTCGGGTCGAGGGGAGACTGCTGTCGATGGGGTTGCCCAGGTAATCCAGTGACATAGGGTGAGGCTCGGTAGTTCGAAGACAGCGGGTATCGCAAGGGTTGTGCCAGGGCATGCAGGCTCCCGTGATCGTTCCCACGCTCTGCGTGGAAACGCCTCTCTGGACGCTCTGCGTCCGCCCTGATGACGCGCAGCAGGCCTTTGCCGCGCGGGGCAACGATCAGTCGCGGTTGCAGGCTGCTGCTTTTTCCACACCGGCAAACGCGGGTTGTGGTTTTTTCATCAGGCCGCCTGCCGCGCAATGTCCCGCCAGCGCCGCCGGACAGGGCCGCGAAAGCACTGGCACAGGCCTTGCTAAACCGCTTCAAAGGGCAGGTCTCGCGGTTGGCGGGCCTGCACCTGCCGAACCTTTTTGCGGAGCGCGCCATGCCTGATCTCACCCCGACCCCTTCGTCCCACGCCCGGCCCCTGCGCCGGGTGCTGCTCGGCCTCGCCGCCGGCGCGCTGATCCTGGCCGGTAGCGTACAGGCACAACCACGGGATGGCGGGGTACTGAATCTGGTGGCCCAGCCGGAACCGCCATCGCTGATGCACGGCGTGGTCTCCCATGTCTCGACCCAGTACGTCAGTGGCAAGATCCTCCAGGGCCTGCTGACCTACGACACCCAGCTCCAGCCCAAGCCGGTACTGGCCAAGAGCTGGACCATGACTCCCGATGGCCTGACCTACACCTTCGACCTGCAGGAGGGTGTGCGCTGGCACGACGGCCAGCCTTTCACCGCGGCCGACGTGGTGTTCAGCTTCCAGACCTTCTACCCGGAGGTGGACAAGCGCCTCGGCGGCGTCTTCACCGAGTATGTGGCGTCCATCGACGCCAGCGGTCCGTTGCAGGTGACCTTCCACCTGAAGAAACCTTTCGCGCCGTTGCTGTCCTCCCTGGGCAGCGGCCTGCGCCCGGTAGTGCCGAAACACCTGTACGAGGGCACCGACTTTCGCAACAACCCCTATAACCTCAAGCCTGTCGGCACCGGTCCCTTTGTCTTTCAGGAGTGGAAGCGCGGCGCCTATATCAAGCTGGGCAAGAACCCCGACTACTGGAAAAAAGGCCTGCCGCACCTCGACGGCATTGTCTTTCACGTGATTCCCGATGCTTCCTCGCGGGCCGCGGCCTTCGAGCGTGGCGACGTCCAGGTCCTGCGCAGCGGCGACGCCGATTACTCCGATCTCAAGCGCCTGGGCGGCCTGCCCGGCGTGCAGTCCTCGGAGCAGGGCTGGGAGCTGTACTCGGGCCTGGCCTTCCTGCAGATCAACACCCGCAAGCCACCGCTGAACAACCCCAAGGTCCGCCAGGCGATCCTCTATGCGCTGAACCGGCAGTTTGTCGTCGACAACATTTTCTTCGGCTCGGGCAAGGTCGCCCAGGGGCCGTTCGTCTCCAACTCGCCGTATCACGACCCGCAACTGCCGCAGTACGGCTATGACGTGAAGAAGGCCAAGGCGCTGATCGCCGAGTCCGGCGTCGATGTCGGCGCGGTGCGTATCCGCCTGCTCAACGGCGAGAAAGGCGGTGCCTGGGAGCGCCTGGCCGAATACACCAAGCAGTCCCTGCAACCCCTGGGCTTCAAGGTGCAGGTGGTGACCTCGGATGCCGCGACCTGGTTCCAGCGGGTCAGCGACTGGGATTTCGACCTGACCTACAACTTCATCTTCCAGATCGGCGATCCCTACCTGACCACCGCCTATCTCTATCGCTCGGACTACATCCTCAAGACTTCGCCGTTCGCCAATGTCAGCGGCTACAGCAGCCCGGAGGCGGACGCCCTGTGGAACAAGGTGGCCGACACCCCGGAAGGCGAGCAGCGTCGCCAGGTCTACAGCCAGCTGGAAAACCGCCTGAACAGCGACCTGCCCATCGCGCCGATCTTCGAGATGCGCTATCCGACGCTCTACCACAGCCAGGTGAAGAATCTGCTGCAGACGGCCACCAGCCTCAACGAAGACGATGAAGGCGTCTACCTCGACGCCCCGGCACCATGAGCGGGTTGATCTTCCTCGGCGGTCGGGTGCTGCGGGCACTGTCGATGGTGCTCGGGGTGCTGGTCCTGAGTTTCCTGCTGGTGCGCCTGGCTCCCGGTGACCCGGCGTTGCTGATGGCCGGCGAGGCGGGGGTCGATGACGGGCACTACATCGAGCAGTTGCGCCAGCAGATGGGCCTGGATAAGCCCGTGGTCCAGCAACTGCTGATCTATCTCGGGCAGGTGGCGCGGCTGGACCTGGGCTACTCCTACCGCAACCAGACCTCGGTCTGGTCGCTGATCGCCGAGCGCCTGCCGGCGACGCTGGCGCTGATGGGCTCGGCGTTCCTGCTGTCGTCGCTGCTGGGAATCGCCCTCGGCGTACTGGCCGCCCGTAGCCGCGAGCAGCGGCGCTGGCTCGACCAACTGATCTCCCAGGGCGCGCTGTTGCTGTTTGCGATCCCATCGTTCTGGCTGGCGATGCTGTTGATCCTGCTGTTTTCGGTCAGCCTCGACTGGCTGCCGGCCTTTGGCATGGAAACCGTCGCCGCGGATTTCCACGGCGGTGCCTGGTGGGCCGACCGCGCGCGGCACCTGGTGTTGCCGTGCCTGTCCCTGAGCTTTCTGTTCCTGGCGCTGTATATCCACCTGACCCGCGCCGCGACGCTGGAGGCGCTGGGCCAGGAGTACGTGCGCACCGCTCGGGCGAAAGGCTTGCGACCGCGACGGATTCTCTGGGCGCATGTGCTGCGCAATGCACTGCTGCCGGTGGTGACCTTTGCCGGCCTGCAACTGGGCCAACTGGCCAGCGGGATCCTGCTGGTGGAAGTGGTCTATTCCTGGCCGGGTATCGGCCGCCTGATGTACGAGGCGCTGGCGCAACGGGACTACGGGGTATTGATGGGTGGTTTCCTGGTGATTTCGATCATGGTGGTGAGTTTCAACCTGCTGACCGATCTGGCGTGCCGCTGGCTCGATCCACGTATCGGCGCCGGAGGGCAGCACTGATGAGCCGATATCCTTTCCTGCGCCGTTTCCTGGCACAGCCTTCGGCGGTGGCCGGCGTCCTGTTCCTGCTGATCCTCGCTGCGCTGGCTGCGGCCGCGCCGTGGCTGACCGACAGTTCGCCCTGGGACATGAACAGTGCGCCGATGCTGGCACCGTTCCAGGACCGCGCGCACTGGCTGGGCAGCGACATGCTCGGGCGCGACCTGGGCAGCGGCCTGCTGTACGGGGCGCGGGTATCCCTGGCGGTGGCCGCGCTGGCGAGCCTGGCGACATTGCTGGTCGGCGCCCTGGTCGGGGCCGTGGCCGGTTACTTCGGCGGCTGGCTCGACGGTGTGCTGATGCGTGTCGCCGAGTTTTTCCAGATCATCCCGCAGCTGGTGCTGGCGGTGATCCTCGTGGCGATTCTCGAACCGTCCCTAGGCTCGATCGTCCTGGCCATTGCCCTGGTGGCCTGGCCGGCGGTGGCGCGGCTGGTGCGCAGCGAATTCCTCAGCCTGCGCCAGCGCGAGTTCGTGCAGGCGGCGCGGGTGCTCGGGCAGTCGTCGGCGGCGATCATCTTCCGGCAGATCCTGCCCAATGCCCTGGCGCCGTTGCTGGTGACCCTGACCTTTGTCATGGCCAGCGCGATCCTTACCGAAGCGGCCCTGGCTTTTCTCGGTCTCGGCGACCCCGAGGCAATGAGCTGGGGCTACATGATCAATGCCTCCCGCGGCCTGTTGCGCGATGCCTGGTGGATGAGCCTGTGGCCCGGCCTGGCGATCCTGTTCTGCGTGCTCGCGGTCAACCGTGTCGGCGAAGGCCTGCGGGTGGCGTTCGAGCCGGCCCGGCAACAGGGAGCGGCGGCATGAGCCAAGACATCCATCCCTTGCTGAGCGTCGAGCACCTGCGCATTGCCCTGCCTCGCGGCGCGGATCGCAGTCATGCGCTGTATGACCTGTCGTTGCAACTCGAACGCGGTGAACTGCTCTGTGTGGTGGGCGAGTCGGGGTCCGGCAAGTCGATGCTGGCCAAGGCGTTGCTGCGCCTGCTGCCGGCGTCCCTGCGGGTTGAAGCGGGGCATATCCGCTGGCGCGGCGAGGACCTTGCCGGGCGTGGCGAAGAGGCCATGCGCGAGTTGCGTGGCCGGGAGATCAGCATGGTCTTCCAGGAACCCATGAGTGCCCTGAACCCGTTGCTGAGCGTGGGCCGGCAGATCGACGAAACCCTGCAGGCCCATGGCGTCGCCGCGGCCGCGACACGCCGTCAGCGGGTGATCGAGTTGCTGGGTTATGTCGGCCTGCCGGACCCGGAACGCCTGCGCCACGCCTATCCCTTCGAACTGTCCGGCGGTCAGCGCCAGCGGGTGGTGATCGCCATGGCACTGGCCTTTGATCCGGCCTTGTTGATCGCCGACGAACCGACCTCGGCCCTGGATGTCACCACGCAAGCGCAGATCCTTGAACTGCTGCGCAGGATCCAGCGCGACAAGGGCATGGCGGTACTGTTTATCACCCACGACTTTGCCGTGGTACAGGCCATCGCCGACCGGGTGCTGGTGCTGGAAAAAGGTCATCTGGTGGAGCAGGGCACCGCCCGGCAGGTCCTGCAGGCGCCGCGCCAGGACTATACCCGGCGCCTGCTGGCAGCGGCATCGGCCAGTCCGCTGGCACCGCGCCCGGCCATCGTCGATGCGCCGCTGGTGCTGGCGGCGCGACAACTGGAGAAGTCCTTCAGCGGTCGCCATGGCTGGTGGCGCCGTCGCACCCAACAGGCACTGGCCGGGCTCGATCTGCATCTGCGCGAAGGCGAGACCCTGGGGATTGTCGGCGAGTCCGGTTCCGGCAAGTCGACCCTCGGACGCTGCCTGGTGCGCCTGCTGCAGCCCGATGGCGGGCACCTGCAATGGCAGGGAAAGGACGTGGCCGATCTGTCCCAGCGGCACCTGCGCCCGTTGCGCGGGGATATCCAGATGATCTTCCAGGACCCGTTCGCCTCGCTCAATCCGCGCCAGACCATAGGCCGGATCATCATGACCGGGCCGCTGGCGCAAGGCGTCTCGGTGGCCGAGTCGGCCCGACGGGCCCGTGAAATGCTGGAACTGGCAGGGCTGCCGGCGACGGCCTTCGAGCGGTATCCCCATGAGTTTTCCGGTGGGCAACGACAGCGGATCGGCATCGCCCGGGCGCTGGCGGTACGCCCGAAGATCCTCATCGCCGATGAATGCGTCTCGGCACTGGATGCGCTGATCCAGGTGCAGATCCTCGAACTGCTGGAGGACCTGCAACGGCGCCTGCGCCTGAGCATGGTGTTTATCACCCATGACCTGCGGGTGGCGGCGCGCCTGTGCGATCGCATCGCGGTGATGCAGGGCGGGCGGATCGTCGAACAGGGCGAGACCACCCGGCTGTTCGCCGAGCCGCAACACCCCTATACCCGGACCCTGCTGGGCGCCTCGCCGGTTGTGGCGCCGGCGGCGAATGCCGAGCCGAGCCGCGAGGGTGCCTGGTGAGCGGCGATCTATTCTCTATTTTTCTGACAGGACACTCTTGGCATGGCTGAACCCTATTCCTCTGTTGATTTACCGCGGGTGCGCGGCGAGCTGCTGGAGATCCGTCCGGGGCGGCGCCTGAGCGTGGCCCACCAGCCCGGCCGGGAGCGGGCCGATAGCGTGGTGTTCTTCTGCCATGGCGCGGGGGGCAACAAGGACCAGTGGCGCCACCAGTGGCAGGCGCTGGGCGAGGAGGGCTACAGCCTGGTGGCATGGGACCTGCTCGGCCATGGCGAGAGCGACAAGCCACGGCGGCCCGCGGCGTACGCCTGGGCCGAACTGGTCGCCGATTACCTGGAACTGCTGCGTCGCTTCGGCGGCCGGCGCAACCTGATCGTGGCCCACTCGTTCGGCACCGGGCTGTCCCTGAGCACCCTGTTGCAGGTGCAGTCGGTCAGCGGCGCCTTGTTGCTCGGCACACAGTTGCATCGGCCGTTGAGTCGCGGTGGGTTGATGGCGTTGCCGGCCTGGGTGCTGGAACTGATCCGGCCAGTGTTGGCCAGGGGCTTTCGCCAGCGCGCCTGGCACGGGGCCGCCGATGCGGGGCTGGTGGCCTATGAGGAAAAGCTCACCGAACGCAACCGCCTGTATGTATTCAAGGGACTGCTGGAGGGCGTGCAATGGCCGGATGCCGGGCACCTGGCGAACCTCAGGTTGCCGGTCGAGGTGGTGGCCGGTGACAGCGACGGCCTGACCCCGGCCAGCGGTGGCGAGGCGCTGGCCGAACAGCTGCCGGACGCACGCTTCCAGGTGCTGCACGCCTGCGGGCATCAACTGATGCTGGAAAAGCCGGAAGAGGTGCTGGCGGCATTCCGGGCGTTGAGCCAGCGCCTGGGGGAGTGACGTGCAAAAAAAAGCCCGCAGTGTGGGCGGGCTGAATGGGATTCAAAAGGAGTGAGTCGAATCTAGGTGTATGGAGGTGAAAAGGGTGTGAAGGGCGTGTGATGACTTCGGAAGTCCGTGACCGGGTGGTCATTCGTCGGATCCTTGTGCCAGAGCCTGCGAATCGCTGTCAGTCGGCTACGCTCAAGGTTTTTCAGGCGTCAGCCATGGGCTGGTGGTGATGAATCTTTGCAAGGAGTGTTCGAATGAAAAAGGCATACATGGAAGATAATGGCGATGAATTCCCGATCAACAATCTGGTGCGCTGCGGGCAGACCCCCTACGTGGCCGAGTTTGGTGGCGCGGCACCGGCCGAAGAGCCTTCGAGCCGGGTCCGGACACCGGTGCCGACGGGCCTGGTGAAGTCCCCCTATTTTCCCAAGGCCAGGCCGCGCCTGAAGAAACAGGCGTAGGCGACGAGCCATCCTGCCCGGGGCAGGGTGGGCTCACCTTCGGGCTACCTCAGCATCCGGCGTCCATTCGGCACGCCGGATTTTTTATGCCTGCCTTACGGGGCTCGGATAAGCCGGGTAGGACGTTGCGTGTCAGTGATTTGCGATTTTTTATGTAAGAAATTTCCATGAATAAAACCCAATAAAATCAATGGGCTGTGTTTCATGGAGGCGTTGCGGATACAAAAAATTTCAAAACTCCCGTGTACAGGCATTCCGGGTCGGACGTATTTTCGCCTCACATTGTGCGGTCAGCGATGATAGGTCTGTAAGGGAATTCAGCCTGTCGCAAGCCCGGATACCAAGCCGGTCTTGCGCATATAACAATAGAGGGAGCTAACCCGTGAACTGCATTTTCTGTGCAATCGCCAGACAAGAAGCACCTGCCAGCATCGTCTATGAAGACGAACAGTGCCTGGCGCTGCTTTCCATCCAGCCGATCACTCCCGGTCATGTGCTGGTCATTCCCAAGGCCCACGCCACCGGCCTGGCCGATATCCCCCCGCAAACCGCAGGCCACATGATGGTGGTCGGGCAGCGTATGGCTAGCGCGTTGCGCAACAGCGGGATACTGCTGAACGAGCGCTCCTGCGAAGGCATCAACCTGCTGTTGTGCGACGGGGCCGTTGCCGGCCAGACCGTCGGTCACGCCCATTTGCATGTCCTCGCGCGCTTTGTCGGCGATGGCTTCAATCTCGCCCACGCCGATATTCCACTGGCCAGCCCGCAGTTGCTGGTCGAGCGCGCCGGCAAGATCCGTTCGGCCCTGGAACAACTCTGACGACAGCCGGCTTCGGTTGATGATCGTTCCCACGCTCTGCGTGGGAACGCAGCCCGTGACGCTCCGCGTCACAGCCAGCACGGACGCGGAGCGTCCGGTGAGGCATTCCCACGCAGGGCGTGGGAACGATCAGTGATCAACTTTGCACGTTCAAGGAGGTGAACTCATGAATTGAGTCATGGGTGTTATGTCGTGTGCCTGGTCGAGCCAAATAATACAGATCATAATAACAAGGAGCGTCTTATGTCGTCATACGGGAGTAACAAGACCGAGTTGCCATTGGCAAGTATGCAGCTGGTGAAAGATGATGCCGCCGGTGCAGCTATCTACAGTTTCTATGATTCGGTCCTGCACGAACACTGTCAGTCCGACAAAGTCAGTATTCGTCAGATTGTAACGCCTCAACAGTTTTCCGAGTTGTCACGGGCGCGTTATCGATTGTACGGGCAGCGCAAGGTTTATTATCGGACGCTGTTCGGCGATTCGGTCGATGAAACCGTCTGCCTCGATGAGTACGATGCCCGCTCTTATGTATTTGCCTGTTATTACGATGGCGAGATTATCGGCACCCAGCGTATTACGCCGTTTCCCCATGAGTCCGGGGAGTTTATCGATCACCAGCGTTTGCTGGCGTTCTCCGGGCCCGGTTACGAGAACGAATGCGTGGAGCTGTCGCGGTTGATTGTCGATAAACATGCTCCGGTCAGGAACGTGGTCAGCGCCCTGGCGATGACCGGTGCGTCGCTGGTGGCCCTGCTGGGCGGCTACAAGACTTTCATCACTTACGTGAAACCCCGGCTGGCCCCGAAGTTCGACAGCTCGGTGTTTGACCAGGACGGCATCCTGTTCCAGATCAAGGCCCGTGGCGATCACTACTACGCCTTGTACAAGGGCGATCTGCTGCCGTCGGTGACGCCCTTCTTCGGCCTGGAACAATGCCCGGCGGACCTCAAGGACATCGACGGACTGATCCGCCATACCCTCGCTGCCCGCGCGGGATGCCAGGCCCTGGCGGTCTGAAAAACATAATAAATCGACAATAACGAGGTTGATGTCAGATGGAAGCCCAGAACAAGGCCGTGGTGATCGAATTTTACGAGCGCATGTTCGGCCAGCGTGAACTCGCGGTCGCCGATACGCTGATTGCCGAAGACTATGTGCAACACAACAACGTGTTCATCCCGCCGCGTCGTGAGGGATTCAAGAGCTACTTCGCGCAGTTCTTCAAAACCTTTCCGGAGTCCGGGACCAGTATCAAGCAAGTGTGTGCCGAAGGCGATTATGTCTTCCTCTATGCGACCCATTGGGCCAAACATAGATTCTTTACCGTGAAGTACAAGGTGATCGATATCTATCGTGTGGAAAACGGTGTGCTGATGGAACACTGGGACACTATCGAGGGCGTCGGCTTCTTCTCCAAGTTCATGTACATCATCAAATCCGTGTTGCGCCTGTAAACCCGCGTTCGCGCCGGCACATAAGAAATGTCATAAACGATCTATAACACCACCAGGGAAAGAGTGAAATGACTGAGTTCAGAGATGAGTTGAAGGCTGTCTGTGATGCCGAATGGGCCAAGATCAAGGCTGGCCGCTTCTTTCAGATGATGAAACGCCCCGAGTTGCAACGCGAGTTGTATATCAAGTCGATTGTCCAGGTGTATCACTACACCAAGAACAACGCGATCAACCAGGCCGTGGCCTGCTGGAACCAGGACCACAAGAAGGTCGGCCTGCTGCGTTTCGCCATGAAGCACGCGCTGGAAGAACTGGGCCATGAAAACATGGCCTACAACGACCTGATCGCCATCGGCGTGGACCCGGCCGAATTCGAAAAACCGATGCTGCCGGCCACCGAGGCCTTCTACGGCTACCTGGATTATGTCTCCGTCTGCCGCGGGATCATTCCACGCCTGGGCTACAGCTTCTGGGCGGAGGACTCCTACGAGCACCTCGAGCCGATGATGGATATCTGCAAGAACAGCCTCAAGCTCACCGACAAGCAAATGACCTTCTTTGTCGCCCACGCGATCATCGATGCCAAGCACTCCGAGGAGGTCAACGCGGCCATCGACCGTTGGGTGGTCACCGATGAAGAGAAGGAGTCGGTGAAGCAGGTGGCACGGACCACCGTGTACCTGATGGGCAAGATTCTCGAGTCGGTCGCCGACGAGTTCTGACCGCGCGATGCAGCGCCTTCCCGTATCCGCATGCGCGAAGGCGTTGTCCATGGCGGGTAGGCAAAGGAAAGGACCGGTTGGCCCGGTATCCAGTGGGCCAACCCATTAGGAGGTGCCATGAGCAGCAACAGCGATATGATTACCTGGGGCATGATGATGCGCAAGATTCCCACCATTACCCGGGCGATTCCCCGGCTGGTGAAGGGCGTCAAGGTGTCCAAGCCCAAGGCCGATCAACCCTGCGGCCTGGCCTGGTCGTTCGAGCAGGCGGTGCAGCGCAACCCCGATGGCGTGGCCTTGCTCTACAAGGACAGCCGGTTCAGCTACCGGCAGGTCAACCAGTGGGCCAATCGCATTGCCCACTACCTGCTGGCACGTGGCCTGAAAAAGGGCGACGTGGTCGGCATTTTCATCGAGAACCGCCCCGAGCTGCTGGTGAGCGTACTGGCGGTGAGCAAGGCCGGCGGGATCTGCGCCATGCTCAATACGTCGCAAACCAACAACGTGTTGATCCATAGCCTGAACCTGGTCAAGCCGACCGCGATCATCGTCGGTGAGGAACTGGTCGCGGCCTACGATGGCGTACGCGACCAGGTCGCCATCGACGCGTCGAGCTGCTACTTCCTCGCCGACGCCGATACCACCCGCGACCCGGGCCAGGCGCCCGCGGGTTATGTCAACCTGGCGCGGGTCAGCGAAGAGCATCCGGCCATCAATCCGATCACCAGCCAGCAGATCTACGCCGACGATGCCTGCTTCTACATCTATACCTCGGGCACCACCGGACTGCCCAAGGCCGGGGTGTTCAAGCACGGACGCTGGATGCGGGTCTACGGCAGCTTCGGCCTGATCGCCCTGGATATGCAGCCCGACGACATCATCTACTGCACCTTGCCGCTCTACCACGCCACCGGCCTGTGCGTGAGCTGGGGCTCGGCCCTGGCCGGAGCATCGGGCTTCGCCATCCGCCGCAAGTTCAGCGCCAGTCATTTCTGGGAGGATGCACGGCGGTTCAAGGCCACCACGCTCTGTTACGTCGGTGAACTGTGCCGCTACCTGGTCGACCGGCCGGCGGCCGCTGACGATGCCGACAACCCGGTGGTGAAGATGATCGGCAATGGCCTGCGTCCTGGCGTCTGGACCGAGTTCAAGGCGCGTTTCGCCATCGACCGGGTCTGCGAGCTGTATGCCGCGAGTGACGGCAATATCGGCTTTTCCAACATCCTCAACTTCGACAACACCATCGGTTTTGCCCTCAACGAATGGTCGCTGGTGGAGTACGACCACGATACCGGCGAGCCGCGTCGTGGCCCGGACGGTTTCATGCTGAAGGTCGGCAAGGGCGGGCAGGGCCTGCTGTTGGCCAAGATCGACGACAAGGCACCGTTCGACGGCTATACCGACCCGGAAAAGAACAAGAAGGTGGTCTTGCATGATGTGTTCGAGGTGGGCGATCGCTATTTCAATACCGGCGACCTGATCCGCGATATCGGTTTCGGCCATGCCCAGTTTGTCGATCGCCTGGGGGATACCTATCGCTGGAAAGGTGAAAACGTTTCCACCACCGAGGTCGAGAACATTCTGGTGTTGCACCCGCATATCAGCGAGGCCGTGGCCTACGGCGTGGAGATCAGGAACACCAACGGCCGTGCCGGCATGGTCGCGATCACCCCGGCGGTGCCCCAGGAGCAACTGGATCTGGACGACCTGCTGCAGTTCGCCCGCAGCCAGATGCCGTTCTATGCGGTGCCGCTGTTCCTGCGGGTCAAGTCCTGCATGGAAACCACGGGTACCTTCAAGTACCAGAAGACCCGGTTGAAGAACGAAGCGTTCGACCCGGGCCAGGTCGGGGAAGATCCGGTCTACGCCTGGTTACCGGGTTCGGAAACCTATGTGCCGGTCACCGACGAGGTGTTGCAGGCGATTCATGGGGGGCAGTTCCGCTACTAGCGCCAGGTAGATCGTTCCCACGCTCTGCGTGGGAATGCCTCAACGGACGCTCTGCGTCCGCTCCTGTGACGCAGAGCCCACGTTCAGCGTGGACGCGATCCGCTCAGCGCAGGCTGTCTTCCATGCGCCGGATGCCTTCTTCCAGCAGCGCTCTGGGGCAACCGAAGTTCAGGCGGACGAACTGCCGGGCATCGTCGGCGAACTCGATGCCCGCGCTCAAGCCGACCTTGGCCTGCTCCAGGAAGAAGGTGTACGGATCCTCCAGGCCCAATGCCGTGCAATCCAGCCACGCCAGGTAGGTGCCCTGAGCCGGCTGCATGACCACCCCCGGCAAGCGGGTCTGCACGGCGTGTTGCAGGTAGTCGCGGTTGGCCTGCAGGTATTTGACCAGTGCCTCGAGCCACGGCCCGCATTCGGTGTAGGCGGTCAGCGTGGCTTCCAGGCCGAGGGTGTTGACACTGTCGACCATGCCCCCGCGGGCGGCGTTGAAGCGCTCGCGGACCGTGGCGTCCTGAATGATCGCGTAGGCGGTTTTCAACCCGGCGATGTTGTAGGCCTTGCTCGCCGACATCAGGGTGATGGTGTGCCGGGCGATCTGCGGGCTCAGCGAGGCGATCGGTACATGCCGGCGGCCGTCGAAACAGAGGTCGCCGTGGATTTCGTCGGAGACGATCAGCGCGCCCTGTTCCAGGCAGATATCGGCGATCTGTTGCAGTTCTTCCCGGGGAAAGACCTTGCCCAGCGGGTTGTGCGGGTTGCTCAGCAGCAGCGCGCCGCCGCCCTGCAAGGCGCTGCGCAGGGCGGCGAACGGGGTGATGTAGTCGCCGTGGGCATCGCGATCGAATGCCAGCTCGATTTTCGGCAGGCTCCAGTGGCCTGGGGCCAGGCGCAGCGGGCGGTAGTTGGGGGTCTGCACCACGACATTCTGGCCCGGTTGCACAAAGGCGCGCAGGGCCATGTTGAAACCCGGTTCGACACCGGGCAGGAAAATCAGCTCCTGGGGTTGCACGCGCCAGGCGTACTTGGCCCAGAGGTCGGCGACGATGGCCTGGCGCAGGGCATCCTGGGCCACGCTGTAACCCAGTTGCGGGTGTTCAAGACGCTGGTGCAAGGCCTGGGTGATCGCGTTCGCGACCGGCAGGTCCATGTCTGCCACCCACATGGGCAGGACATCGGCCGGGTAACGGCTCCACTTGGTGCTGCCGGTGTTGCGGCGGTCGAGTAGCGTGTCGAAATTGAAGGTCATGCTGGTTGCACATCTCGAAAGAAATCCCCGAAGTCGTCGGGGGTTCAGGGTCTGGAAAGGCGGGTAAAGGCCGGTGGGCCCGTGGTGCGTCGTCCGGGGTGTCCAGTCTATCCGTTCGCGTCGTTCGGCGGCATTCCCGGAGCGACCGATTCCACCCGGTTACGGCCGTTGCCCTTGGCCCGGTACAGGGCCCGGTCCGCTTCCTTGAGGGCCAGGGCAATGCTCTGGCGGTCCCGGGGCCAGTCGGTGACGCCGAGGGACACAGTGACCGGGATGCCGTTCGGGCTTTCGGTGTAGGCCATGGCCGCGCGCAACCGCTCGGCCACCTGGACGGCCTGGGCCAGGGGCGTGCCGGGCAGCAGCATCATGAACTCTTCACCGCCCTGGCGGCAGAGCACGTCGCTTTCCCGGGAATGGCGGCGCATCTGCTGGGCCAGGTGTTGCAGCACCAGGTCGCCGGCACTGTGCCCGTAGCTGTCGTTGACCTGCTTGAAGTGGTCGATATCCAGGGCCAGTACCGCGAACGGCTGGCGGCGGCTTTCCCAATCCTCGAGGATCAATTGCAGGC
Source organism: Pseudomonas sp. Mn2068 (assembly GCF_049319725.1). NCBI lineage: Bacteria > Pseudomonadati > Pseudomonadota > Gammaproteobacteria > Pseudomonadales > Pseudomonadaceae > Pseudomonas > Pseudomonas sp. Mn2068. The sequence continues at coordinate 451,756 of NZ_JBMOUG010000002.1, forward strand.
CGCGCCGGTTGGTCAGGCCGGTCAGCGGGTCGGTGACGTTTTCCTGGTTCAGCCGGCCGAGTTGCTGGTGCAGCGACAGCAGGGCCTTCTGCATGGCGTTTTTCAACTGGGCCGCCTCGTAGTACCAGGCCTTCACCTTGCTCACCGATTGCGCGGCCGTCGAGGTACCCCAGTATTGGGTGGAGTTGGCCAGTTGCCAGAGCGGCCGGGTGATCAGCGTCGAAACCCACCAGATCCCCAGCAGCGACAGCAGCAGCAACGGCACGGCGTAGCCGGCGACCTCCAGCATCAGCCGTTTCAGGCCCTCCAGGGTGATATCGGTGGGTCGTTGGCTGATCACTCCCCAACCGATCCGCGGCACAGGGGCGTATCCGGTGAGCATGTCGATGCCCTGGGAGTTGGTCAGGCGCAGGCTGCCGGTCTCGCCGGCGATCACCGCGTCGATCGCCGGATTGCCCTTGATCACGTCGCCGACCCGTGCGGGGTCCTGGTGATAGATCAGCCGGCCCTGGGTGTCGACCACGTAGAGGTAGGAACCGTCACGGTAATAATGCTCGCCCAGCAGCGAGTGCAGGATATTCGGTTCGTTGAGGTAGATCCCGGCGCCCAGGTAGCCCAGGTAATTGCCATCGCCATCGAAGATCGGATGGGAGATCTGGATCATCAGATGGTTGTTGGCGCCGATGTAGGGCCTGGAAATATAGGGCTGGCGCAAGGCGCTGGCCTGGCGGAAGCCTTCGCTGGTGGAGAAGGCCCCGGTCAGGTTCATCGACAGCGGCGAGGAGGCGATGATCTTGCCATCGGCGCGGATCACGATCACCGAGTTGAAACTGCCGGTCTGGCGACGCAGCCGGTGAACTTCCTGCCACAGCTGTTCCGGCTGGTTCCAGAGATCGGTGATCAGGCCCGCGCTGAAGGCCAGTTGCTGCTGGGTCGACTTGAGAAAGTTTTCCGTGGAGCTGGCCAGTTTCAGGGCGTAGATCCGGTTGGCTTCCAGGGTCTGCGCCATCAGGAAGTTGCGCTGGGTCTGGTAGCTGGCGAAGAACAGGTTGCCGGCGGTCAGGGTGACGACGGAAAGCGACAGCAACAGGATCAATCGGCGGAGGTCGATACGTGGCATAGGGTTCTTATGAAGATAGGCGGGAGCGGTGGCCGAATGACCCTGGGTGCAATGATAGATCAGGGCAGGCACAGAAAATGAGTGGGTATTGTCTTCATCGGCAAAAAAACTTTATTCATGACGAACGTTTTTCCCGAATCGCCCCCTAATGTCCTGATTACTGGCCTAAAAAGGACAGCGGTATGACACTTTTCCTGATCATCGCCCTGGAGTTCGGTGCCATAGGGATCGCCATCTGGGCACTGGGACATTTCGACCGCCAGCCGGGCAGGCGCTGGGCAACGCGCCAGGCGAGCGTCAGCTGGAGCTACGGACCGGAGAGGGAAGGCTCCCTCGAACTGTTCGGGGAAGCCATCCTGGTGCTGTCGCTGATGTTGCTGGCGGTGTACCTGTGCATCTGACGCCAGCCGGTGTCACACACGCTTCTAGAAAATGTAATCGGTGGTCAGGAAGCTCGACTCGCGATTGCGGATGATGTCGCTGATCAGTGCCTTGTTGTTCTCCTGGAACTTGGTCGCCACCAGCGTGCGGATCGAGAACACCCGCAAGGCGTCATGGACCGAGAGAGTGCCTTCGGCGGAGTTCTTGCGTCCGTTGAACGGGTAGGTGTCCGGGCCACGCTGGCACTGGGCATTGATATTGATCCGGCCGACCTGGTTGGCGAAAGTGTCCACCAGGCGCCCGACCTGGGTCGAATCGGTGCCGAAGAGGCTCAACTGCTGGCCGAAATCCGACTCCAGCACGTAGTCGATGACGGTTTCCAGGTCGCGGTAGGGCACGATCGGTACCACCGGTCCGAACTGTTCCTCCTGGTACACGCGCATCTGCGCATTCACCGGGTACAGCACCGCTGGGTAGAAAAACGAGGCGCGGGTCTGGCCTCCACCGGGGTTGACCACCGTTGCGCCCTTACCCAGGGCATCGGCCACCAGGCCGTTGAGGTAGTCGACCTTGCTCGCTTCCGGCAACGGCGTCAGCGACACGCCGTTTTCCCACGGCATGCCGGGAAGCAGGCTCTGCACCTTGCGGTTGAACTTCTCGATAAAACGGTCGACCACCGCCTCGTGCACGAAGAGGATCTTCAGCGCGGTGCAGCGCTGGCCGTTGAACGACAGCGAACCGGTCACACATTCGTTGACCGCGTTGTCCAGGTCCACTTCCGGCAGCACGATCCCCGGATTCTTCGCGTCGAGGCCGAGGGCCGCGCGCAGGCGGTGGGGCTTGGGATGCAGTTTCTTCAGGTCGCTGGCGGCCTTGTTGGTGCCGATAAAGGCGAAGATATCGATCTTGCCGCTGGCCATCAGGGCGCTGACGGTTTCCCGGCCGCTGCCATAGATCACGTTGATCACCCCGGCCGGGAAGCTGTCGCGGAAGGCTTCCAGCAGCGGACGGATCAACAGCACGCCGAGCTTGGCCGGCTTGAACACCACGGTGTTGCCCATGATCAGCGCCGGGATCAGGGTGGTGAAGGTTTCGTTCAGGGGATAGTTGTAGGGACCCATGCACAGCGCCACGCCCATCGGTACGCGGCGGATCTGGCCGAGGGTGTCCTGCTCCAGCTCGAAGCGGCTGGAGCGTCGGTCGAGTTCCTTGAGGGCATTGATGGTGTCGACGATGTAGTCGCAGGTGCGGTCGAATTCCTTTTCGGAATCCTTGAGGTTCTTGCCGATCTCCCACATCAGTAGCTTGACTACCGCCTCGCGCTGTTCGCGCATGCGTCGCAGGAAGGCTTCGACATGCTGGATGCGTTCGGCCACGCGCATCGTCGGCCATTCGCCCTGGCCGCGGTCATAGGCGCGGACCGCGGCGTCGAGGGCGGTGAGGGCGGTGTCGGCATCGAGCAGCGGCGTGCTGCCGAGGATCACTTGTTCATCGCCGTTGGCGGTGCTCAGGTACACCGGGCTGCGGACCTGCGCCAGCGGGCCGTCCCAGCTGCGCAAGGTACCGTTGACCAGGTATTCGCGTTGCTCCAGCTGGCCTTCGAAACGGTATTTTTCCGGAATATCCGCGGCGGCGGGAAACAGTGAATCGAGCAGCTTCTGGTCGGTCATGAGGCTATCACCCTGTCTGGTGGGAAACACGCTGAAACGCTTCAGTGCTGATCCTTGTTTTATCACGAAACAGCTTAGCCCCGTCCAGTGCAAACGACAGGATGCCGTACCCGCGGTTGATGGGCATCGGTGCAGGCCGCAGAATGGCGGCTGTTTTTCACTTTCAAGGCGACCTTCATGACGCTGACAACCTTGCTGCTGTTCCTGATCAGTTCGGCGGCGATCATCGCCATGCCTGGCCCGACGGTGTTGCTGGCTTTGCACAACGGTTCCAACCACGGCGTGCGGGCCGCGGCCTGGGGCATGGGTGGGGCGGTGCTCGCCGATGCGCTGCTGGTGACGGCCGTGGCCTGCGGCCTGGGGATCCTGCTGCAGGCCAGCGAGACGCTGTTCCAGGCGGTGAAATGGCTGGGTGCGGCTTATCTGGTCTGGCTCGGCTGGAAAATGCTGCGCTCGACCGGTTCCCTCGACGAGCTGCCGGCGGTGGATACGGCGAAGCGTTCTTCCGCGCTGTTCGTGCGCTGTTTCGTGGTGGCGCTGACCAACCCCAAGGCGCTGCTGTTCATGTCGGCGTTCCTGCCGCAGTTCATCGACAGCAGCCAACCGCAACTGCCGCAATATGCGGCTCTGGCGGCGGTGCTGACCCTGCTCAATGTCAGCATCATGCTGTTCTACGCACTGTGCGGTGCACGGCTGTTGAGTCGCTTGCAGGGCGGGCACCTGCGGGTGTTCAACCGGGTGACCGGTGGCTTGCTGATGACCCTGGGCGCGGTACTGGCGTTTTATCGGCGCGGTACGGCGTCCTGACGAGGACCTGGGCGCCAGCGCGTTTGTTGATCGCTTTCTGTAGGTTTTTTGGTACACGATTGCTGCTAAATCGTACTTTTTTCGCTTCGTCTCCCTTGGTAACAGTTTTTCACAAATGGCCTGAACGCCATCGGGTCCAACTGATCAAGGGAGAGCTTTTTCATGGTTGATATCACGCGTCGTTCGATGGTCGGGTTGATGGCGGCATTGCCATTGCTGGGTGGGGCCGGGCGGGCGTTTTCAGAGGCGCGGCCCTCTGGCGCGAAGGCTTCCAGTGAGGTCTGTCTCAACTTCAACGAGAGTCCCTGGGGCCCCGCGGACGCCGCACGACGGGCGATGGAGCAGGGTATCGCCCTGTCCGGGCGTTATCCCTACCCGTTTCAATATCAGTTGATGGCACTGCTGGCCCGGCAACTGGGCGTCGCTGAGGAAAACATCGGTATCTATGCCGGTTCCAAGGTCGCCTTGCAGCAGGCGATACTGGCGTTTACCGGTCCGCGCAGCCTGATCATGGCGACACCGTCCTACGAGGCGCCACGCCTGGCCGCCGAGGCCCATCGCGCGCCCGTGCATGAGGTGCCACTCGATGCCGGACATGCCCACGATATTGACCGGATGCTCTCGGTGGACCCGCAGTCCGGGGCGATCTATATCTGCAACCCGAACAATCCGACCGGGACGCTCACGCCCATGGCGCAGATCGAACGCCTGTTGAAGGACAAGCCCGCCGGTGCCCTGGTGGTGGTGGACGAGGCGTACATTCACTATTGCGATGCGCCCAGCTGTGTCGCGCTGGTCAAGGAACACCCGGACCTGCTGGTACTGCGCACGTTCTCCAAGATCTACGGCATGGCGGGGGCACGTCTCGGGTTTGCCGTCGGGCAACCGACGCTGCTGGAAAAGCTGAATGTGCTCGGCGAGCAGAATGTGGCCGCTACATCGTCATTGATGGGGGCTATCGCCAGCCTGGAAGATCATTCCTTGTTGGCCGAGCGCAAGCGCACCAACGCACGTATTCGTGATGAAAGCATGGGGTGGTTCCGCGAGCGGGGCTTCGATTGCACGGCGGCCCAGGGCAATTTCTTCATGGTCAATCTGCGTCGTCCGGCCGATGTCGTTGCCCAGGCGCTGGCCCAACGAGGTGTGCGGGTCGGACGAATCTGGAATGACTGGCCGAACTGGCTGCGCATTACCGTGGGCAATGACGATGACATGCTGCGCCTGCGCAGGACGTTCGCCGCGGTGGCGCTGCCGGCGAAACAGTGAACCGGCTCGGACCTTGTGACGGGGCTCACATTCTTTCAATCCGGCGCAGGCATGACGTGGCCCAAAGTCGTCAGGGGCCATGCAGGTTGCCGCGGCTGGTCTACTCTGTATCGGCAAGAACGGCCTGAAGCCTCCCTCAAGGACGACTGTGATGTTTCCAGTAGACAAGCTGTGCCAGACCATCGAATCCGGTTTTCTGCCGCTGTCCTGCACCTGCACGGTCAACGGCGGCGGCGCGCTGATGATCAAGATCTTCGATCCGGTTTCCGGGCGCGTGGACCTGCAGCTCAATGGTGTCTCCACCAGCAGTTTCACCAGTGTCCGTTCGGTGGCCAACTTTATCGGTGAGCTGCGCACTGAAATGAAGGCCGGGCGCCGGGCCTTTGCCGGTAGCGTGATCTAGGCACCACCGGCATCGATCGCTTCAGAACGGCAGTTCCAGATTCGGACTCTGTGCCTTGGCACGGGGTTTCCTTGTCGTTGCCGAGTGGTTTTTCCGGGCGTTCGCCCACTGACAACCTTCCAGTTCCAGCAACAAGGCCTTGGCCTCCAGCCCGCCGGCAAAGCCGGTCAATTCGCCCGATGCGCCGATCACCCGGTGGCAGGGCGCGACAATCGAGATCGGGTTCTTGCCGTTGGCCGCCCCGACTGCCCGTACCGCCTTGAGCGTGCTGCCGATCTGCAGGGCGATTTCGCTGTAGGTCCGGGTTTCACCGAAGGGAATGGTCAGCAGGGCTTGCCAGACCTTTTTCTGGAACTCGGTGCCGCTGAAGTCCAGTTCCAGCTCGAAGTGGTTGCGGGTCCCGGCAAAGTACTCCGCCAGTTGCCGGGCGGTGCGGACCAGCACCGGCTTTTCCGGGTCGAGGGTCATGTCGCCCAGGTGCACGCGATTTGGCTTGTCGTCTTCCCAGAGGATCGCGGCGAGCCGTTCGCCCCTGGCGACCAGCTTCAACTGACCGACAGGCGAGGGCATCAGCAGGTAGGTGTAGTTCATGGCTGAACCGGTGCCTCGCCGAGCAGTTGCCGGCCACGTTGCAAGTGTGTGGCAATCACGGTGTTCTTCAGCAGATAGGCGATGGTCATCGGCCCGACACCGCCGGGCACCGGAGTGATGGCACTGGCCACGGTACGGGCGCTGGCGTAGTCGACATCGCCCACCAGGCGTGGCCCGGACTCGGTCTCGATACGGTTGATGCCGACATCGATGACCACCGCCCCGGGCTTGAGCCAGCCGGCATCGATCAGGTGCGGGCGGCCGACGGCGGCGACCACGATATCGGCCAGGCGACACAGCGCCGGTGCGTCGACGCTACGCGAGTGGACTACGCTGACCGAGCAGTGGGCCTGCAGCAACAAGGTCGCCATCGGCTTGCCGACGATGTTCGACCGGCCGATGACCACCGCGTGCAGGCCACTCAGGTCGCCGCAGGTTTCCTGCAACAGGCGCATGCAGCCGCTGGGCGTGCAGGGTGTCAGGACTTCGGCGCCCTGGACCAGCCCGCCGACGTTTTCCCGGTGAAAACCGTCGACGTCCTTGATCGGGTCGATGGCGTGAATCACCGCCTGTTCCTCGATATGCGCCGGCAATGGCAGTTGCACCAGGATGCCGTTCACCAGGGGGTCGATATTCAGTTCGCCGATCAGTTTCAGTACTTCGGCCTGGGTGGTGGTGGCCGGCAGGCGATATTCGAGCGAGCGGATACCGGCCTCTTCGGCCCGCAGCAGCTTGTTGCGCACGTAGACATGACTGGCCGGATCCTCGCCGACCAGCAGCACCGCCAGGGCCGGGACAACGGCCTGCAACGCCAGGGCCGCGACATCCGCCCGGACTTCTTCGAGCACCCGGGCGGCAATGGCCTTGCCGTCGATATCGCGGGCGAGGGGAAGGGAACTGCTCATTGAATACGTCACCGTCATCTGGATAAACAGGAGATCGATCAGGGACTTGAAGGCGTGCTTAAGCCACTGGGCAGGGGCGGGAATATAGCATCTGCGCTCCGGCGCCCAGTGTGACATAGCGCAACACATCCGGGGGCTTGTACCTGACGGCAAGCGAAGGAATCAGCGACGAAAAACGGCTCCACTTTTTGCGGCGGGCCCTATAAAGTCCCTGCTTTTTCAGGGAAGCCGCAGGGTCTTCCCCGATCGTCAGGGAGATGAGTCGTGCAGCGATTTGACCGCAGCTTTGTGCCGGTGCCGGAGGTTTTTCAAGGCCCGGATTTTGCCCCGGCGCGGCGCCAGCTCAGGGAGTTTTTTCTCGCCAGCCCTGAAAAGCGCGCGCAGACACGCTTGCCCGATAGCTTCGACAACTTCAACGAAACGTCGATCCTGCTCGGCCTGCAGCGGCTGTTTCACGGTAAATGCGCGTTCTGCGAGAGTGCAGGGCAAACCGAACCGTATCAATTTCGCCCACCGTCCAACGCAGCACCCAGCAAAGGCCAGGATTCCGCCCACCTGTATTACGCCTGGCTGCGCCATGCCTGGGAGAATATCTATCCGATATGCGCCGCCTGCGTGCCTGACCAGCCGCGTTTCTTCCCGGTCAAGGGCAAGCGCGCGCCTTTGCCCGACAAGCAGCAACTGCTGCGTTATGAGCAGGAAAACCTCGGGCTGTGGCGTGATCATCCACCCAAGGAGAAAAACCTGCTGCTGGACCCTTGCGTTGACCATGATTTCGCCAGGCATTTCGATATTGACCTCTCCTCGGGGGAACTGGTCGGACTCAGTGCCGAAGGGCTACTGACCGCCCAGCATTTCAATCTCAACCGCTCGGCGCTGTGCGCGCAGAGAGGAACGGCTCTTCATCGCTACATGAGGGCGCTGATCGAGAGCACCTTCGAGCAACTCATGAAGGATGATTCGCTGGCACATCCCGGTTATCTGGCTATTTTCGATTTTTCCGCAATGGAGTTTGGCGGTATCTGGTACCTGCTGTGCCGCCGATTCGTCGCGGCCCTGACGCTTTCGGGGGAAAAGCCTCTTCCTGTGTCGCGGCTCAAGATCGCCGAGAGCTTCATGGTTCTGGCCCGTGACAAGCATTTCAGTCAACGTCTCACCCGGCTGCGGACCTGGTATACCGATGCAAGCCTCAAAAGCGTCAGGTCCGATAGCGAGTCGTTCACGGGGGCCTCGGAGCGCTTCCCCTCGCTGCTTTCGATCCAGCTCAATCATTTCAAGGGCATTGAACAGCTCAGCCTGAACCTGCCGGTTTCCGGGCATTCACAGGGCTTTTCAGGTAGCGCGCCACCTTTGCAGCCGGCATTGCTGATTCTCGGCGAAAACGCCGCCGGGAAAAGTTCGCTGCTGGAAGCCACCGCCCTGGCACTGTGTACGGACAAGGCCCGGGCGGAGTTGCAACTGGATGTCAGCGCGCTACCGCTGAATCCGGAATTGATGGGCGCCGCGTCGTTGCCCCAGGCGGCCTCGGCCAGTGTGACCCTTACCTTCGAGCAGGGCGTGCGCAGGACGCTGACCATTGCCGACGGCGTCTACTCGGTCGAAGGCCCGAGCCAGCTGCCGCCGGTCTTCGCCTACGGTGCCTTTCGCCAGTACCAGAAGGGCGTGCGGCGCTTCAGCGCGGCCAAGTCGATCATCAACCTGTTCCAGTCGGATGTGTTGCTGTCCAACCCCGAGAAGTGGTTGCTGAGCCTCAAGGAACCGGATTTCAAGATGGTGGTACGGGCCCTGCGGGACGTGCTGTCGATCGAAGGCGAGTTCGATGTGATGGTGCGCGACCAGGAGCGCCAGCGCTGCCTGATCGTGACCACGACCGCGGGCTGCCAGACGCGCCATGAAACGCCCCTGAGCCTGGCATCGTCGGGTTATCGTTCGATCCTGGCGATGGTCTGCGACATCATGCAGGGCCTGATGAACAGACAGGTCAACCCGTTCTTCGACACCTTGGCCACGGCCCAGGCCATCGTACTGATCGACGAGGTCGAGGCGCACCTGCATCCGCGCTGGAAGATCCAGATCATGCGTGCCCTGCGCAGTGCGTTGCCCAAGGTCACTTTTATCGCCACCACCCACGACCCGCTGTGCCTGCGCGGCATGCAGGCCCATGAGGTGATCGTCATGCACCGGGTCGCCCGTGATTGCGATCCCCAGACGCAGTTGCCGGTCATGGTCGAGCAACTGGTCGAACTGCCCGATGTCAGCCAGTTGACCATCGAACAACTGCTGACCTCGGACTTTTTCAGCCTGACCTCTACCGACCAGCCGGGCACCGAACGCGAACTGGCGCGGTTTGCCGATATCCTCGCCGCGCGCGAGCAGAATGAACCGTTGAACGAGGCGCAACTCAAGGCCTGGGCGCGCTTCGAGCGGGATATCAGCGATGCCTTGCCGGTGGGTTCCACCGAAGTGCAACGGCTGGTGCAGGAGGCGGTGGTGGAGTACCTGAAGAACCGCCGGCAGGCGTCGAGCGCCAGGCTGGGTGAGCTGCGCAGCGCCTCCAGGCAACGTATCCTGGATATTCTGGAGTCGCTCTGAATCATGCGTGCCGTTATCCGCAAGACCGCCAAGCTGCCCGATGCCCTGTCCGGAAACGACTCGGCTGCCGCCCGTGAATTGGGCAAGTTGCAAGCTTACTTCCGCGCCCCGACGGGCAGCCCGCCGGCGTTTGCGGTCTACAAGTCCGACAGTGTGAAAAAGCAGCTCGATGAGCTGTTCCATGGCAAGTGCGCCTACTGCGAAAGCTTCTTTGCCTCCACGGCGCCGGTGGATGTCGAGCATTACCGGCCCAAGGGCGCGGTGTCCGAGGAGAGCGGTCATCCGGGTTACTGGTGGCTGGCCATGGACTGGGACAACCTGCTGCCCAGTTGCATCGATTGCAACCGCAAGCGCAAGCAGGTCACGCCCAAACTGTCGGCCAAGCTGCAGACCCTGCTGGATCATCGCCAGGGTTTCAGTGACGCGAGTGTGGTACTGACGGGGAAGAAGGACAGCTTTCCGATCCTCGGCCAGCGGGCGATGGCCGAAGGCTCCGACCTGGTCGCCGAGTACCCGCTGTTGCTTGACCCTTGTCGGGACAACCCGGACGAACACCTCAGGTTTCATATCGACCGCGAGAACCTGATCGGCCTGGTCTTGCCCAGGCCGCATCCGGGCAGCGACCTGCCGTCGCTCACCGGCACGGCCATCGATAGCCTGGTCCGGGAAGCACGGGAGACGGGACTGAGCCTCAAGGGCACGGTGTCGATCCATGTCTACGGCTTGAATCGGCTCGGCCTGGTGCAGGAGCGCACGCGCTTGCTGCGGCAACTGGAGTTCCTGGAGATGCTGGCGCTGGAAATGGGCCTGATGGCCCAGGAGCTCGACCCTGATCCGGATGTACCGATCATCGATCCGCAGGACCAGGCCCGCCGGGATCGCGATGAGCGTATCGCCAAGCGCCTGCGTTTCCTGCAGGACCAGATACTCGGCGAGATGAAGGCCATGGCGCGGCCCGAAGCGCCTTACTCGGCCATGGTCCGGGCATGGATCGAAGGGTTCAAGCAGCGCCTGGGCCACTGACCCCTTCGCTTACCGGCGGTCAGGGTGCGGTCGTTCCGGCATCCGCCGCCGCCGGGCGGATCCCTTGTCGTTCCGCCACCGCCCGCAGGGTCTTGAGGCTGATCATTGGCGCATCGACGACAAACCGGTTGGCCAGCCAGGAAGGAATGTCTCCCGCCGGCTCGGCCTGCAACTGGTAGGTCACGCGGGTTTCATTTTCGCTCCTGGGCAGCATCTTCCAGGTGCCTGTCAGCTGGCGCACACGGATGAATCCCGGCACCACGGGGGTGTAGTCGGGCGCCGCGTCGAGGTGGCGGATCAGGCTGCCGTCGTCGTTGCGCTCGGTGTGCACATGCAACACCATGTCCCGCGGGCTGGCCGGCCAGGGCAGGTCCGTGGTCAGGTAGACCCACGTGTCGTCGCCATCGTTTTTCAGCAGGCGCATATCGGCGCAGGCATACAGCCACTTGCAGGCGACCCGGAGGTTTTCCTGCAGGTCGCTGAGGGTGGAGACATCGGCCTTGATATCGACCTCGCCACGAAAGCTCTGGTAATGCGAACCGGGTGCCTTGCTGAGGAAGACCTGGATACCGTCTTCCTCGTGGGCCAGTTTCCAGTCGTCGGCCGCCGCCACGGCTACCGTGTTCAGGCAGGCCGCTGCCAGGGCGATCACAGCTAACAAGCTCTTCATTCGAGTCTCCAGGACCGCACGGTGGAATGTCCGCGCCTACCGAGAGCTAACACGCTAGCACGGGGATTATTCGGTGACTCTCGAAAGTGTCGGCTCGATCAGTTGCGAGCCCAGGTTCTGCAGGCGAATCATGTCCATCAACTGGCGCAGCCCCGGTTGTGACTGGCGCTGGCTGGAGTAGTACATGTACAGCGGCGCGCCGGTACAAGACCAGTGTGGCATCACTTCGCAAAGGCGACCGTCGTGCAGTTCCGCACTGACCCGGCGTTCCAGGCAGTAGGCGATGCCGATGCCGGCGAGGGCGGCGTCGATCGAGGCCTGGGTGTCGGACGCGGTAAGCATGCCGGGCACCTCGATGCGGATCTGGCGCTCGCCGTTGCCCAGTTCCCATCTATAGGCGGTGTTGTTGCCCAGGCGCATCTTGATGCACGAATGCCGCAGCAGCTCGTCCGGCGTCTCGGGGGCCGGATGGCGGGCCAGGTAGGCGGGGGACGCGACCATCACCCAGCGCAGTTCGCCGGTCAGGGGCACCGCGATCATGTCCTGGGGCACTGTCGCGCCGTAGCGGATACCGGCGTCATAGCCTTCGGCGACGATATCCACCAGGCGGTCCTCGACCATCAGGTCCAGGTGCAACTGCGGATAGGCCTCCATGAACGGGCCGAGCACCGGGCTGATCAGCAGCTTGGCCGCGTCGCGAGGGACGTTCAGGCGCAGGCGCCCGATCGGGGCGTGGCGATACAGGTCCAGCTCGTCGAGGGCACCCTGGATGGTCTCGAAACCCTGCGCCAGTTTCTGCGCCAGCAGGGCTCCGGCGTCGGTCGGTTCCACCGAGCGGCTGTTGCGGTTGAGTAGCTTGACTCCCAGACGGGTTTCCAGATTGCGCATGGTGTGGCTCAGCGCGGAGGTGGTGACCCCCAGTTCATGGGCTGCCTGGCGAAAGCTGCGGCGACGGATGATCGCCATGAAGACATTGAGGTCCGCCAGTTCGGAGCGGTTGAATCCGGCCATCTCGAGGATTTTCCAGGGCAAGTCGGGTTAACGGGGTGTTGAGCCCTATTCAACCATGGATGACCTAGAGTAACTGACCTTTCTTCCCTTCGACTCAGACAGAGGTTTTCATGAGCATCGAACACATCAGCATTGCCGGTATCGACAAGCCGGTTTCGCGCATCGCCCTGGGCACCTGGTCCATGGGCGGCTGGATGTGGGGTGGCGCCGACGACGCCGTGTCCATCCAGACCATTCGCCACGCCCTCGACAGCGGCATCAACCTGATCGATACCGCGCCGGTCTATGGCAAGGGGCATTCCGAGCTTCTGATCGGCAAGGCGTTGGCGGGTGTGCGGCACCAGGCCGTGATCGCCACCAAGGCCGGCTTGCAGTGGGACGATGGATCGGTGCGACGCAACGCCACGGCCAGACGGATTCGCCATGAGGTCGAAGACTCGCTGCGTCGCCTGGACACCGACTATATCGACCTGTACCAGATCCACTGGCCCGACCCGCTGGTGGCTCAGGAGGAAACCGCCGGGGAACTGGAAAAGCTCCGTCAGGAAGGCAAGATCCTTGCGGTCGGCGTCAGCAACTATTCGCCGGCGCAGATGGACGAGTTCCGCGAGTACACCGCCCTGGCCAGCGTGCAGCCGCCCTATAACCTGTTCGAGCGGGCGATCGACAGCGATATCCTGCCATATGCCAGGCAGCATGAAATGGTCGTGCTGGCCTATGGCTCGTTGTGCCGGGGGCTGTTGGCGGGCTCGATGAGTCCGTCGACGGCATTCGGCAGTGATGACATCCGTGGCGCCGATCCGAAATTCCGTGCTCCGCGCTTCGAACAGTACCTGGCCGCCGTGGCGGCGCTGGATCTGTTCGCCCGCGAGCGGTACGACAAATCGGTGCTGGCCCTGGCCCTGCGCTGGGTACTCGACCAAGGCCCGATCATCGCCTTGTGGGGCGCCCGCAAGCCGGAGCAACTGAAGGGCTTTGAAGAGGCATTCGGCTGGGGCCTGTCGGCCGATGACCTGAAGCAGATCGACCAGATCCTGCTCAACACCATCAAGGACCCGGTAGGCCCCGAGTTCATGGCGCCGGGCACGCGCTGAGGACAGATGCGCGCCGCCTGTGCCGGCCTCTTCGTGGGCAAGCCCACTCCCACAGTTTTTGTGCCCTGCGCAATTGCTGTAGGGGCGAGCGTTGCCTGTGCCGGCCTCTTCGTGGGCAAGCCCACTCCCATAGTTTTTGTGTCCTGCGCAATTGCTGTAGGCGCGCGCGTTGCCTAAGCCCACTCCCACAGTTTTTGTGCCCTGCGCAATTACCGTGGGAGCGGGCTTGCCCGCGAAAGGGCCCTTGAGTTCACCGAAGATCTCGCTGGCACGCCAAGGTCGGTCAGGCCACCGAGTACCCTCCGTCGGCCAGCAGCGCATGGCCGGAGATATAGGTGGAGTCCTCGGAGCCGAGGAATGCCACCACCGTGGCCATTTCCTCGGCGGTGCCGAAACGACCTGCTGGCGTAGCGGCGGCGAAAGCCTGCTGGGCCTCCACCGACGGCCAGATCCCGCGATGATGGAGTGGCGTCTCGATCAGCCCCGGACACAGGGCGTTGACTCGTACTCCATGCTTGAACCATTCGATGGACGCGGTCCTGGTCATGCCGACCACCGCGTGCTTGGTGGCGATGTACAGCGAAGCATTTTCAAAGCCGATCACGCCGCCCATGGAGGCGTTGTTGATGATGCTGCCAAAGCCCTGTTCAAGCATGACCCGGGCTTCGTACTTCATGCAGTTGAAGACGCCCCGCACATTGGGCTCGAAGACCAGGTCGAAGCGTTCCCCATCCTGCTCCAGCAGGGGCGCGAAGACACCTTCGGTGCCGGCATTGTTGAAAGCGATATCCAGGCGGCCATAGGTGTCCACGGCAAAGCGGACCATCGCCTCGATATCTGCTTCCCGGGTCACGTCGACAATGATCGATTCGGCCATGCCGCCGTGGGCGCGGATGATCTTCACCACTTCGTCCAGCTCGCCCTGGCGGCGGGCCGCGGCAATGACCCGGGCACCCCGTCGTGCCAGGACAATGGCGGCGGCCCGGCCGATGCCGGAACTGGCACCGGTGATCAGGGCGACTTTGCCTTCGAGTTGAAGCGGGTTGTGTGCAGTGCTCATGGCTTTCTCCGACAGTGGAAACAAGGTGTGGAGAAAGCCTACGGCTTCGAGCCCCTGGCGATAATCGGGGTAATTGTTGTTCGGCTATGAACCAGAGGTTCATAATGGATCCCTGATCCAGGGGAGATACCGCGCCGTGAATCCATCGAGTCATCCCGCCAGCGGGGTTCACCTGCCGGGCCTGATCGCCTTTGAAGCCGTTGCCCGGCACCTGAGCTTTTCCAGGGCCGCCGCCGAGTTGCAGGTGTCGCCCACGGCGATGTCCAAGACGATCAACCAACTGGAACGGCGCCTGTCCATGCGCCTGTTCAACCGCACCACCCGCAGCGTGCAGTTGACCGAGGCGGGCCAGCAGTTGCTGCAATCCCTGGCGCCGGCGCTGGAGCAGATCCGCGGGGCGGTGCTGAGCATTGCCGAGGCCACCGGCAAACCCTCCGGGCTGTTGCGGATCAACACTTCCCATGTCGGTTACGGGCGGGTGATCGAGCCCTATTTGCCGGCCTTTCTCGAGCAGTACCCGCAGATCATCGTCGATGTCGCCCTCGACAACGGTTTCAGCGATATCGTCGGCGCGGGGTTTGATGTCGGGCTGCGCCTGGGCCATGCGTTGCACAACGACATGATCGCGGTCCCGGTGGGCGGCCCGCAGCAACTGATCGTCGTGGGAGCACCCGCGTACCTGCAACGCTTCGGTACACCGGCAGCGCTGGTCGATCTGTTGCAGCACCGTTGTATCCGCCAGCGACTGGTGAGCAGCTCGCGCCTGCTGGACTGGGATTTCAGCGTCGAGGGCCGGCACACGCGGATCGAGGTCAATGGCGGGCTGATCGTCGATGAGATGCAGGCGGCGTTGTCCGCCGCACTGCGTGGCCATGGGCTGGCCTATGTCTTCGCGTCCCTGGCGGCCGGGCCGATAGCGGCTGGAGCACTGGTGCCGCTGTTCGAGCGCTGTTCGCCGGACAGCGAGATCTTTCATCTGTATTACCCCAATCGGGCACAGATGCCGGGCAAGTTGCGGGCCTTTATCGACTTTATCCAGGCGGCGAACCGGGCGACCTGAATATTGCCCGGCGGCGACAATGCTTGTAGAACGCTTGCGGCTTGTTTATCGGCAACTGGCCACTGTCACTTTGCAGGTCGCTGGCGTGCCGCCTGATTCCGCCGCGTAGCGCCGGCAGTTGCTCAGGGATTTTACGCTGGCCGAGCCGATGCTCGCCCCCCAGGCGAGTCCGCCGACCCCGACCGTTGGCACGGCCTTGGCGTAGCATGGGTCCCCGTTGACCGGGGTTTGCGGGCGCTTGCCGGAGCAGCCGGCGATTATCGAAACAACGACGGTCAGCAGGAGCAAGGGCAGGAGGCTTCGCGGGAGGTGGTTGGTCATGGCAGGTTCGATATCGAGGAGTGGGGCCCATCCATTGTCTCCCCTTATCAGGGAAGCGCAAGGCCTGCTTGAACGGATCGGCCTGTAGCCAGCGCATTGCCAGGGCCGCCGTCACTCGTGCCGCGCATGCACGGGGTCGCGCCAGATGACGGAAACGGATGATCCACGGGGCGCATTAATGGCATCATGGCGGACTGTCGAGGCGCGCGAACCTGTGCGCTTATCTTTCGAGCCTGGAGAGTTGATTAAAATGGCTGTGCAGCAAACCGTCACCGTGATCCCGCCGAATGCGTCCCTGAACGGAAAGGTGACGCCGCCCGGCTCCAAGTCGATCACCAACCGGGCTCTGCTGCTCGCGGCCCTGGCCAAGGGCACCAGCCGTCTGTCCGGCGCGCTGAAAAGCGATGACACGCGACACATGTCCAATGCCCTGCGGCAAATGGGCGTAACCATCAGCGAGCCGGACGACACGACGTTCGTGGTCACCGGCAGCGGCCAGTTGCAGGTCCCCGAGCAGCCCCTGTTCCTCGGCAATGCCGGGACCGCGGTGCGTTTCCTGACCGCCGCGGTGGGTACCGTCAATGGCACCGTGGTGCTGGACGGCGACCACTACATGCAGAAACGCCCGATCGGCCCGCTGCTCGACGCCCTGCGTCGCGGTGGCCTGGATGTCGAGAGTGCCACCGGTTGCCCACCGGTGACCGTCCGTGGCACCGGCCGGGTCCAGGCGCGCCGGTTCGAGATCGACGGTGGCCTGTCGAGCCAGTACGTGTCGGCATTGCTGATGCTGGCGGCCTGTGGCCAGGAGCCCGTGGAAGTCGCGCTGACCGGCAAGGATATCGGCGCTCGCGGTTATGTCGACCTGACCATCGCCTGCATGCGGGCCTTCGGGGCCCAGGTGGAAGTCCTCGACGAGACCCTGTGGCGTGTCTCGGCCACCGGCTACACCGCCTGTGATTATCAGGTCGAGCCGGACGCATCGGCGGCGACCTACCTGTGGGCGGCCGAGGCGCTGACCGCGGGACGGATCGACCTGGGCGTGGCGGGCGAGGACTTCACCCAGCCGGATGCCAAGGCCCTGGAAGTGATCCAGCAGTTCCCGAACATGCCGGCGGTGATCAACGGCTCGCAGATGCAGGATGCGATTCCGACCCTGGCGGTGCTGGCGGCGTTCAACCGCACGCCGGTACGTTTTGTCGAGCTGGCGAACCTGCGGGTCAAGGAGTGCGATCGGGTCCAGGCGTTGTTCGACGGCCTGAACGAAATCCGTTCCGGGCTGGCGGCGGTGGAGGGCGACGATTTGCTGGTGGCTGCCGATCCGGCGCTGGCGGGCACGACCTGCAACGCGTTGATCGATACCCACTCCGACCACCGCATTGCCATGTGCTTTGCCCTGGCGGGCCTGAAGGTCGCCGGTATTCGTATCCAGGATCCGGACTGTGTCGCCAAGACCTACCCGGACTACTGGAAGGCCCTGGCGTCGCTGGGCGTGCAATACGCTTCCTGAGGCAGGCGGCTGATCAGGCCTGGAGCAGAGCCAGGCCCTGGTCGTTGCTGTCGATCGTCACCCGGCGATAATCCTCAAGCGTCGGGTGCGGGGTTTGCAACGGGTGACCGTGGGTCGCACTGATGACCACCACCGGGATCCCGGCCGCTTCCGCGGCGCCGATGCCGGCCGGCGCATCTTCGAAAATCAGGCATTGCGCGGGGGCCACGCCCAGGCGTTGCGCGGCCAGCAGGTAGCCGTCCGGTGCCGGTTTACCACGGCTCACGTCTTCGGCGCTGATCACCAGGTCGGGCAGGGCGATGCCGGCGGCGGCCATGCGGCTCTCGGCCAGGGCGCGCGGAGCCGAGGTCACCACGGCCCAGCGGTGCGGCGGCAGGGCCTTGAGAAAAGCCAGCGCGCCGTCGATGGCGACCACGCCTTCGACGTCGTCGATCTCGGCCTGGGAGATGGCAGCGGCTTCGCGCTCGGCGTCGACTCCCGGCAGGTTCTGGCGGCGCACGGTGTCGATGCTGCGCACGCCATGGATGGTCGGCAGGAACGCCTCGACATCCAGGCCGTGACGCCTTGCCCAGTTGCTCCAGACGCGCTCGGCGGCGGCGATCGAGTTGAGCAATGTCCCGTCCATATCGAACAGAAACGCCGCGAAGCGCTGACCTTCAAACATGCCGTGTCCCCCTTCGGGTAAAGAGGCCATGCTAGCACGGGAGATGGATGATCGTTCCCACGGTCCCCGTGGGAATGTCTCTCCGGACGCTCTGCGTCCGCTGTTGTCACGCGGAGCGTCACGGGCTGCATTCCCACGCGGGGCGGGGAAACGGTCACGGATGGATATCAGTCGAAGTGGGTGCTCAGCGAGAGCGCTTCCCACTGCTTGATTTCCGCCAGATGAGCTTCGAGCTTGGCCCTGACGAACTGCACCGCATCCTGCCCGAGCAGCAGGTGTACCGGTGGCTCGGCGGACTCGACCACGGCCATCATTGCCAGCGCCGCCTTGGCCGGATCGCCGACCTGGTTGCCGCTGCGTTGCCGGCGGGTTTCGCGCAGGGCATCGAAGGATGCGTCGTAGTCGGCGATGCTGCGTTCGGCGCGAACCATCGAGCGGCCGGCCCAGTCGGTACGGAACGCTCCCGGCTCGATGGCGGTGACAAAGATGCCGAATGGCCTGACTTCCTTGCCCAGTGCTTCGGAGATACCTTCCAGGGCGAATTTGCTGCCGTGGTAGTAACCCAGGCCGGGGAAGGTGGTGATGCCGCCCATGGAGGTGACGTTGAGGATATGCCCGCGACGGCGCTCGCGCATGAACGGCAGCACCGCCTTGGTCACCGCCACCGCACCGAACACATTGACTTCGAATTGCTGGCGCAGGTCTTCCAGCGGCGACTCTTCGACCGGCCCTTCATGGCCATAGCCGGCGTTGTTTACCAGTACGTCGATCGCGCCGATCCGCGCTTCGATATCCGCCACCACCGCCGGCACGACGGCCGTGTCGGTGACGTCCAGCAACTGCCCGAACGACAGGCCCGGACGGCTGTTTTCAAAGGCCAGGCGCGCCGCTTCGTTGCGCAGGGTGCCCACCACCCGATGGCCGGCGGCGAGCAACGCTTCGGCCAGGGCCTTGCCGAAACCCGAGCTGACGCCCGTGATAAACCAGGTTTTTTGCGTGAACTGAGTCATGGTGCATCCTCCAGGGAACAGACCTGCAGTTCACCCCATCGACACTCTTCAGACAATCCACTCAATACTGGCAGGGCTATTAAGTCAGGGTTCATAATAAGCGCCGATGTCGACTATTCAATGAGGAAGGTGCCATGCGTCAGGATCAACTCGATGGGCTGGTGACCTTTGTCCATGTGGCCGAACTTTCCAGTTTCACGGCGGCGGCGACCCGCCTCGGAGTCAGTCCGTCGGCGGTCAGCCAGGTCATTCGCAATCTGGAGCAGCGCCTGGGCATCGCCTTGTTCAATCGCACCACCCGCAGCGTGGCCCTGAGCGAGGCGGGCGTGCGCTTCCTGGAGCGGGTGATGCCGGCGGTCAGGGAACTCAGCGCGGCCGCCGAGGAACTGGGTGACAGCAGCGGCCAGCCCTCGGGACTGTTGCGGTTGAATGTGCCACGGTCGGCCTACCTGACAGTATTGCAGCCGATCCTCAAGGGCTTTCTCGATGCCTATCCGGAGATCGACCTGGAGATCAGCCTGGAAAACTCCCTGGTGGATATCGTGCGCCAGGGTTATGACTGCGGTATCCGGTTTGGCGGGCATGTCGAGCAGGACATGGTGGCCGTGAGGATCGGTCCGCCGCTGGCGGTGCATGTGGTGGCGTCGCCGACCTATCTGGAGCAGCACGGTATTCCCCTGCATCCGCGGGAGCTGGTCGGGCACCCATGTTTCGGTTTCCGCCCGTCCGGCAGCGGTGTGGTTGAGCGCTGGGCCTTCGGCAAGGACGGCGAAAACCTGCAGATCGCCGTCAATGGCCGGCTGATCGTCAATGATTCCGGCGTGCTGGTGCAGTCGGCGCTGGACGGCCAGGGCATCGCCTACATGGTCAACGGCTATATCGAGCCGTTCCTGGCCGACGGTCGCCTGGTTCGGCTGCTGGCGGACTGGAGCCCGACGCTGCCCAGCTACACCCTGTACTATCCGGATCGCCGCCAGGGCACCCGCAAGCTGCGGGCGCTGATCGATTATCTGAAAGCGGTGGACTGGACACAGACCCAGGGTTGCAGCGCTCTGCTGCGGACCGATGCACGCCCGGCAGGCTGAATCCGGGTTATTTTTCAGGGGGCACTGGAATAAACCCGGCGCTCGTTCGTCGGACTCGGGCAAACCACTTTGACACAGCAGGAACGTCGCTCAGGCGCCCTGAAACCCGATCCCCTTGCGAGATGAGCCCGATGAAACTTTCCAAAGCCCGTTCCCTGTTTGCCGCCGCATCCCTGGCTTTCCTGGCCGCCGGCACTGCCAGCGCCGCCCCGGCCGCGCCGATCCACAATATCGTGCTGGTGCACGGGGCTTTCGTTACCGGCGCCGGTTGGAAACCGGTCTACGACATCCTGGTCAAGGACGGTTACCACGTATCGATCGCCCAGCATCCCCTGACCGGTTTCAGCGATGACGTGACCGCGGTCAAGCGCATTCTGGCGATGCAGGACGGCCCGACCATCCTGGTCGGCCACAGCTATGGCGGTGCGGTGATTTCCGATGCCGGTACCGATGAGCATGTGGCGGGCCTGGTCTATATCGCCGCCCACGCCCTGGATATCGGTGAGACCGAGGCCGCCAACGGCAAGCTCTATCCCAACGCCACCAAGGCGGTGAAGAAGACCGCGGATGGTTTCCTCTACCTCGATCCGGCGTTCTACCCGGCCGATTTCGCCGCTGACCTGCCCAAGGCCCAGGCCGAGTTCGAAGCCAATGCCCAGGCGCTGACTTCAGCGTCGGTGTTCACCACCGCCGCCACCTCGGCTGCCTGGAAAACCAAGCCGAGCTGGTACGCGGTAGCCAAGTCGGACCGGATCATCAACCCGGACCTGGAGCGCATGTACGCCAAGCGCGCCAACAGTCACACCATTGAAATCGCCGGTGCCAGCCATGCGGTCTACGAGTCGCATCCGAAGGAAGTGGCCGCCCTGATCGAGCAGGCGGCCAAGCATGCCCTGGACGCCAAATAGGTCGGTTGCCGGGCGGGCTAGACGAAAGCCTGTCCGGTAAACCCGCGAGGCAGGCGCTGACGACCGGGCAGGGCGGTCAGGCGCTGGACCCAGGCCGCGCGCCAGTCGTTGGCGGTGTGCTGGGTCTTGGCCTTGCGCGCCGCCCGGCGCGCGGCGTTGCGCTGGTCCTTGCGGGTGGCCTTGAAGGCGTCGGTATTGCGGCAACTGCGGCATTTCACGCGGGCCAGTTCGGTGCTGGACAGCAGATTGTCGCCGTGGCGACCGCAGGCCAGATGCCCGTCGGTCTTGAAGTGGGTAATCATGGTTATTCTCCTCGGGACCGCCAGGGGCCCCTGTAAACGGTGGACGTGCACACCCGGCAGATCGTTCAATTCATTTACCTGGCTGTCGCCCCGGCGGCAGGTCGTTCGCGTTTTGCCTACACTGGAGATTCAACGCCCGGACGGTCCGGGCATCCTGATGCGAGGTGCGTATGGATACCCAGCCTGCTTCCCTGGTCGAGCCGTTTGCGCGGTGGCCCTTCAGTGCCATGCCCTGGCGCGAGGTGCCCGTGCCGCAGGAGGACGAACTCGGCGAAGACGACACCCCCGATGAACCCCCGCCGCAAACCTGGAAGCACCCCGACGATGGCAAGGAGATGCCGGAGCGCGACCGGGAAACACCGCTGAAACCCTGAATTCGCCGGGGCCTGCCGCTGCCCGTCCATGTGATGGGCAGCGCTGTTCCGGGGGGCTGCCTGCCCCGACCTGATCCGTGCGCAGTAGCGATCCAGAGCCTTTCGCCCTTGCTGACCGACGGCAGAGGGATCATGATCGCGGTCCCGATAGCCTTCGCCGTTCAAGGCCACTTTCAGGTAGAAAACCGATGAATCATGAAATTCGTGTCGTTGCCATTCTTCAAGCCAAGCCGGGCAAGGCCCGCGAACTGGAAGCCGCGCTGAAGGCCGTCGTGGTGCCCTCGCGCGCCGAACCCGGTTGCCGTGAATACGTCCTGCATGTCGACCAGGAAAATGCCGAGCGTTTCGTTTTCGTCGAGCGCTGGACCAATATGGCCGCGATCGAACACCATCGCGATACCAAGCACTACAAGGCCCTGGGTGCTGCAGTGGCCGACCTGGTTCTGAGCCGGCAAGTCCTGCTGATGGACGAGGTTCCAGGGCAGTAACGCCGGCATGCAGGGAGGCCTCCCTGCCTCCCTGTGATCTCAGAACCGCAAGGTCGCGCCAGTGGTGAACCACTGGTCGCGATCACCGTTCAGGTGCCGCCCGACCACCAGGTCGATATCGAGCTTCTCGCCGAGATGCAGGCGCGGTCCGGCCTGCCAACCCTGGTCACCATGCTGCTGCCCGAAACGCTCGGCCAGCAGCGTCAGTGAACGAGCTACGTCATATTCCACGCCGGTCCCCCAGGTCAGGGCGTGATTCTGTTCGCCATCGTCGTAGGCCTGGGTCCAGCCGCCGCTGACGGTCAGGCGTAGCGGGTCGATAGGCTGGTAGGTCAGCGGCACGTTCAGGTCGACGCCGTCGAAAGCGTGTCGACGGGCTGTGGCGAAGTGCAGCGCTGCCGACAGCGCGGCTTCCAGGCCAAGGTCGGTCCGGCTGAGCAGGGCGGTCTTGAGGTGCGGGCTGAGCAGTGTCTGGTGCTGGCCGTCGTCGCGACTGCGATTGATATCGGCACCCAGTTGCAGTCCGGGCAGGCTGTTGGGCGTGCAGTCCTGGGACAGCACGGTTTCCCCGCTCGATGCGTGGTGCCGGCCGCTCTTGTACCAGGTGTCGATATTGCATTCGCCAGGGGCGTTGATGCCGCCGTCGTCGACCACATAGGAGCCACCCGCGGCCTGGGCCTTGGAGTAGATCGACAGCAGCGCGAAAGTGCCGAGGGTCGCACCGACGAACAGCAGGGTGCGGCGCAGGGTGCGTTGCCGGGCGCGGGGCAGCGCCTGATAGAGGGACGTGTATTGGCCGGTGCGGGGCGGGCGCCCGCTCGGCGTGTCGCGGCGAGCGTTGTGCTTTTGCATGGGAGGCTCCTTCAATCGTCGATGGGCAGGGTTTCAATGCCGATGGCCCGGGCTTGTGCCACCAGCTCTTCGGTGTCGTTGCCGCCGGGAAAGGCGAGCACCAGGTCCGGCTCGCTGTCGAGCAGCATGAACTGGTTGCGGCGGCGCTCGGCCTGCTTGCCATAGAGCTGCCAGTTGGAGGGGTAGCGCACGAGATGGGTACCGGTTTCCCGGGCCCAGTCCTCGATAGTGCTGCCCAGGTACTGGTTGCCGCCGTGGATCAATACCTCGATCCGGCGCACCTGCTGGTAGGCCTCCAGGACCTTGCGGCAACGGGTGGCGTTCATGTAGTAGCGCCCGGCGCAGATCAGGACGCGCATGGGTAGTCATCCTTGTCGCGCGGGCGGCGCAGGTCGTGGTGCACCTCGTCGCCGCCGATCCCGTCGTGACGCAGCAGTGCCGGCGCGGGATTCTCCGCCGGCTCGTTCAGGCCTGGAATGTGTTCTCCCGCGCGCTCCAGCACCGGATAGGCGAGTGCGGCGATGTGATGATGGACGCGGCGGTAGTCGCGCAGCACCCGCTGGAAAATGTCCCCGGATTCGGCCCAGGCGCTTTTGTCGGCACTCAGTTTGCGGAAGTGTTCGCGGCTGGCATTGGCCTCCAGCCGGCGGATCGAAGCCTTGCGCGCCACCAGTTGGTGAGCGGTGGTGGTGTCCTCGCGCAGGAACACGGTAATGGCCAGGTTCAGGCTTTCCAGCAACTCGTCGTGCAGCGGATAGATATGCCCCAGCTCGAATTTCGAGAAGGCTTCGCCACGTCGCCGCCGCCGGGCCGCCAGTTGCGCCAGGCTGCTGGAGAGAATGTCGCCGGCGTGCTCCAGGTTGATCACGAACATGAGGATTTCCTGGGCGCGGTCGGCGTCTTCGTCGCTCAGGCCGTCCTGGCCGATATCCGCCAGGTAGGCGCGGATGGCGGCGCTCAGCAGGTCCAGCGACTGGTCCAGTTGGCGAATCTGCTCGGCCGTGACCTCCATGGGCGCCTCGAACAGTTTCAGCACCCGTTCGAGCATCACCGAGAGCATGTCGGCCAGGCGCAAGGCTTCGCGTACGGCGTTCGACAGACCGATATTGGCGACCTCCAGGCCGGCTTCATCGAGGTAGTGCGGCATGCCCGGATCGGCGGGTTGTTCGGGGGCGGGCAGCAGTCGGGTCAGGACCGCGGCCATCCGTTCCACGAGGCCGATAAAACCCACCGCCAGCAACCCGTTGAAGGCGATGTGCAGGTACACCACCTGATGGCCGGGCGTAACGCTTGAAGCGGCCAGGGCACTGCCCAGCCACGAGGCGAACGGCAATACCAGCAGCGCGCCGAACAGCCGCACGGCGAGGTTGCCCAGGGGCAGGCGACGGGCGATCTGGGTGCTGGCGCTCAGCACCGGCGGCAGCGCACCGCCGATGTTCACGCCCAGCACCAGGGCCAGGGTGGTCACCGGCGACATCAGGCCGGTGCCGGCCAGCGAAGCGATCAACAGGATCACCGCGACGCTGGAATGGCAGATCCAGGTCAGCAGGGCGGCGACCAGCAGGGCGATCAGGATATCGCCCTGCAGGCCCTGCATCACCGCGTGGAACACCGGGGTGCTTTCCATCTGCCCGAGGACCGCAGCCAGCAGGCTCAGGGCCAGCAGCATCAGGCCGAGGCCGATCAGCGCGCAGCCGATGCTTTCGTAGCGCGAGTCATCCCGCAGGCGGAATACCACGAAGCCGACCAGCAGGACGATGGGAATCGCCATCGAGGTATTGAAGCTCAGCAACTGCACGACCAGGGTCGAGCCGATATTGGCGCCGAGCATGACCGCCAGGGCCGGCGCCAGGCTCAGGGTGCCGGTGGCGGTAAACGAGGTGGCCATCAGGCTGACAGCGGTGCTGCTTTGCAGGATGGCGGTGATGCCGATGCCCGAGAGCAGGGCTTTCCAGCGCTTGTCCAGGTTGCGTCCCAGGCCATTGCGCAGTTGGGTGCCGAAGCCGCGCAGCAGGGCCGTGGAGATCATGTGGGTGCCCCACAGCAACAAGGCGATGGCGCCGGCGAGATTGATCAACAGAGTGGTTCCAGACATGAGGATTCTCCCAGTGCTGGTTTTTTACTTTCTGGGTGGGCGCAACAACCTCACCGAGGCGCGACTGATGGCGCTGGAAAATTCCAGCAGGTAGCGCATCTCGATACTGGTCAGCGTCCCGCGCACGTAGAGCTTTACGGTGATCCGCCTGACGACCTTGGCCGCCTTGGTCAGGCACAGCACCGACAGCGCCCGGTAGCTGTAGTCGAAGTGGGCGAACAGCTGTTTGAGGGTTTCCATGATGGGCTCCGGATTGGCGTCGACGGTGGGAGCCGGGCTTGCCCGCGAAGAGGCCCGCGAGGTCATCGATGACCTCGCGGACAAGCACCGCTCAGGTTTTCAGGACTCCATCAGAACCACTGCTTGAAGCGGCGGATGTAGAAGGTCTTCATGGTCTGGGCCACCACGCAGTACGCCAGCAGGGTGCCCACCAGCCATGGGAAGTAGGCCATCGGCAACGGCACCAGGCCGACCAGCGTGCCCAGTTGCGAGAACGGCAGGTAGATACCGATGGCCACCGCCAGGCAGGTCATGACGATGATCGGCAGTGCCGCGGTGCTCTGGAAGAACGGGATCTTCTGGGTCCGCAGCATGTGCACCACCAGCGTCTGCGAGAGCAGACCCTCGATAAACCAGCCGGACTGGAACAGTGCCTGCATTTCCACGCTGTTGGCGGCGAACACGTACCACATCAGGGCAAAGGTGGTGATGTCGAAGATCGACGAGGTCGGCCCGATCCACAGCATGAAGCGGCCGATATTCTTCGCATCCCACTTGCGCGGCTTGCGCAGGAACTCCTTGTCCATCTTGTCCCAGGGCAGGGCCAGTTGGGAGATGTCGTAGATCAGGTTCTGCAGCAGCAGGTGGATCGACAGCATCGGCAGGAACGGGATGAAGGCACTGGCCACCAGCACCGAGAACACGTTGCCGAAGTTGGAGCTGGCGGTCATGTTCAGGTACTTCATGATATTGCCGAAGGTTTCGCGGCCCTTGAGCACGCCTTCTTCCAGCACCATCAGGCTCTTTTCCAGGAGGATGATGTCGGCCGATTCCTTGGCGATATCGGTGCCGCTGTCCACCGAGATACCGACGTCGGCATCGCGCAGGGCCGGGGCGTCGTTGATGCCGTCGCCGAGGAAGCCGACGGTGTGGCCGTTGGATTGCAGGGCCTTGAGCACCCGCGACTTCTGCAACGGAGTCAGCTTGGCGAACACGGTGCGTTCCTCGACCCGCAGTTTCAGGATCTCGTCGTCCATGTGCTCGATGTCCTGGCCCAGCAACGGCAGGCCCGGCTCCAGTCCGACCTCGCGGCAGATCTTGCAGGTGACGACCGCGTTGTCGCCGGTCAGGACCTTGACGGCGACACCGATCTCGCGCAGGGCGGCAATCGCCGGGCCGGCGGTTTCCTTCGGCGGATCGAGGAAGGTCAGGAAGCCGCGGATCACCAGTTCGCGTTCATCCGCAGTCTTGTACTGGTCCTTGCTCTGGGGCTTGAGGATATCGCGGGTGGCGACCAGCAGGACGCGGAAACCGTCCTTGTTGTAGTCGTTGGCCAGGGCCAGCAGCTCCTTGCGGCGCTGCTCGTCGAGGGGCACCACGTCGTCGCCTGCCATCATATGGCTGGAGATGGCGAGCATTTCCTCGACCGCGCCCTTGCAGATCAGCAGGTGATCGCCACGGCTGTCCTTGACGATGATCGACAGGCGCCGACGGACGAAGTCGAACGGCAGCTCATCGACCTTGCTGTAGGCGAACGGCACCTGGAACTTCGGATCCTGCTCGGAGAAGCGCAGCACCGCCTGGTCCATCAGGTTCTTCATGCCGCTCTGGTGATGGCTGTTCAGCCAGGCCAGGCCGAGGACCGCGTCGTTGCGTTGCCCGTCGGTGCCGACATGGTGCTCGAGGATGATCTTGTCCTGGGTCAGGGTGCCGGTCTTGTCGGTGCACAGCACATCCATCGAGCCGAAGTTCTGGATCGCGTTCAGACGCTTGACCACCACCTTGCGCCGGGCCATGGCCATGGCGCCCTTGGCGAGGTTGGCGCTGACGATCATCGGCAGCATTTCCGGGGTCAGGCCGACAGCCACAGCCAGAGCAAAGAGCAGAGCATCGCCCCAGTCGCCCTTGGAAAAGCCGTTGAGCAGGAACACGATCGGCACCATCACCAGCATGAAGCGGATCAGCAGCCAGCTGACACTGTTCACGCCGCGGTCAAAGGCGGTCTGCACCCGCGAACCGACGATGGCCTTGGCCAGCGAACCGAAGTAGGTGCGCGGACCGGTGGCGACCACCACGGCCTTGGCCGTGCCGCTGACCACGTTGGTGCCCATGAAGCAGATATTCTGCAGGTCCAGCAGGTTGCTCTGGTCGGTGGGATTGGCGCCGACGGACTTCTGGGCGACATCGCCGAGGGTGTCGTACTTTTCCACGGGCAGGGCTTCGCCGGTGAGCACCGCCTGGCTGATGAACAGGTCACGGGATTCGATCAGGCGGATATCCGCCGGGATCATGTCGCCGGCCGACAGGTGGACGATATCGCCGGCCACCAGTTCGCGCATCGGCACTTCGCGCAATACCGGCTTGCTGCCCATCTGGTCACGGCGCAACACGCTGGCGGTGGTGCGGACCATGGCCTTGAGGGCTTCGGCGGACTTGGCCGAACGGTGTTCCTGCCAGAAGCGCAGGGTGCTGCTGAGGGTGACCATGGTCATGATGATGATGACCTTGGTCAGGTCGCCTTCTTCGCCGGCGCGTTCGGACAGCCAGAAGTCGGTGAAGAAGCTGATCCCGGCGAGGATCAGCAGGACGTAGATAAAGGGATTGTTCAGGGCCTGGAGGAACTGCACCACCGCGTGGGGCGGCTTGTCGTGGGCGACCTCGTTGTAGCCTTCGCGTTGCAGGCGGCCCGAGGCGTCCAGTTCGGTGAGGCCGTCGCGGGTGGCCTTGACGTTGCTCAGGGTGGTGGCCAGGCCATGCTGGGATTCGCGGGCGGCGCGCATCGACAGCCGGGCATCGTCCCTGCTGTTGTTCTGGCCGCGCCGTGGTGGAGTTTTTACGCTGTTCATGGTTATGCCCCTGTCACTTGTCCGCGACCAGGCATGGGGACGGCTCACCGGATCATGGGCGAGCGAATACCTGCCGAGTCGCGAGGGTGCGATCGATTCGAATTGAGTTCTGTCCGGATATTTAACGTTCGCTGCCCGCCCACGGAAAAACAACAGGCAGCGAACCGACTACTGGCTTCGTCCATAACAACTTTCTCTATATGTATTAATTGCCGGGCAATAGAAGTTCCGTGCACTTCAAAGTTTCGAAGTACAAGTTCGGAAGTTGTCCATGTCAGTGCCGGTCAATCAGGCGACACGGGCCTCGACATACAGGTTCAGGGTCTGGCCGGCGCGCTGTAGCAGCTGCGCGAGCCCCATACTCTGAGGGTCCTGGCTGTCGTCGAAGCTCCAGCGCTGTTGCAGCTGGCCGGTGGCCGGGCAGATGCGCCAGCCGATGGCCGCGCGCGGCGCAGCCTGGGCACTGGAGGAAGGGATGGCGAACAGGGCGCTGGCCCGCGGCGCGCGGGTGGGCTCGCGGGACAGCTTGACGCGCATGCTGGAGGCAAAGGCGCGAACGCCTGGCATTACAGAGGATTTGAAAGTCATAACACACCTCGCGACCGGACTGGCGCCGGCAGAGGCGAGTTACGTGGGAGCACTAAGCCCTGGCGCAGCTCACCCGACTGTGCGTCGAGTCCCGTCATTTTTTGGGTTAAGCGCCCGGTGAGCCGCGTTCGCGGTAACCGGACAGCGTCTAGATACTGTGTCCATTGGGTTCTTTTATGAGTTGAAAAAAGGCCTGAGCAGCAGGCAGGGGGAATTTACTCAGCGAGGTAGATTAAGTCAACCTCAAATGTGCTGTTTTGTTGTATTAAACTGAATGAACGCTGAAGTGAGTTGAATATTGAACTTCGAGTTGGTTGTTTGCAAAGTATGCCGGGGTTATTCGATACCTATCCATCAGTACCAACGCGACCAGTTGCCCGATCCGCCGGCTTTGTGTATTCCTGGCGCCTCCCCAGCCAAGATCGAGACCTGCCCATGCCCCGTTTCGCCGCCAACCTGAGCATGCTCTACCCGGAGCACGATTTCCTCGAGCGCTTTTCCGCCGCCGCGGCTGATGGCTTCGAGGCGGTGGAGTATCTGTTTCCCTACGACCACAGCCCGCAGGTGCTCAAGCAGCGTCTCGACGACAACGGCCTGGTCCAGGTCCTCTTCAATACCCCACCTGGCGATTGGGCGGCCGGCGAGCGCGGCACCGCATCCTTGCCGGGGCGCGAACAGGAATTCCGCGAAGGTTTTTCCCGCGCCCTGGAATACGCCGCCATTCTGGGTAACAGGCATCTGCATGTAATGGCCGGCCTGTTGCCTGCCGGAGCGAGCCGCGAGCGGCATCACGCGACCTATCTGGAGAATCTTGCCCATGCCGCGGCAGAGGCGGCCAAGGTTGGTGTCACCGTGCTGCTGGAGCCGATCAACACTCGCGATATGCCGGGTTTTTTCCTCAACCGCCAGGACCAGGCCCATGCTGTCCGCGAGGCCATCGGTGCAGCCAACCTGCAGGTCCAGTTCGATTGCTACCACTGCCAGATCGTCGAAGGCGACCTGGCGACCACCTTGCGTCGCGACCTGGCCCATATCGGCCATATCCAGATCGCCGGGGTACCGGATCGCCATGAGCCGGACCAGGGCGAGGTGAACTACCCGTGGCTGTTCGAATTGCTCGACCGCCTGGGCTACAGCGGCTGGATCGGCTGCGAGTACCGGCCGCGTGGCAATACCTCGGCCGGACTGCAATGGCTGCGGGACTGGCAAGCCCGAGGTTAATCCGCGGTGCCCGGCAGCGGATCATGGCAGCAGACGCACAGTTTGTTGCCGTCGGGGTCGCGAAAGTAGGCACCGTAGTAGTTGGCGTGATAGTGCGGGCGCAAGCCGGGCGCGCCTTCACAACTGCCGCCATGTTCCAGGGCCAGTTGATGGCAGCGGTCCACCGCTTCGCGACTGGGCGCCAGCAGGCCAAGCATCTGGCCGTTGCCGGGACTGGCCGCTTCGCCATCGAAGGGCACGCCGATAATCAGCAACGGGCGTGGCGCGTCTGGCCTGACCCAGCCTGCCCAGGGCTTGTCTGCATCGCTGAAGCGCAGCTTGAGGCCCAGTGTCTCCATCAAGGGTTGATAGAAACCGAAGGCCCGGTCGAAATCGGTAATGCCCAGGTAGACGTGTGAAAGCATTCGGCAAGACTCCAGGTGAACAGGCTCAGTCGCGCGGTTGCAGCAGCAAGGCCACCAGCGCGCTCCAGCCGGTCTGATGAGAGGCGCCCAGGCCACGCCCGGTGTCGCCATGGAAATATTCATGGAACAGCAGCAGATCGCGGCTAGCCGGATCGGCCTGCAACTGCGGGTAGGCCGCCATCGCCGGGCGCTGGCCGTCTTCGCCACGCAGGAACAGCGAGGTCAGGCGTCGGCCGAGGCCGTCGGCGACTTCGTCCAGCGACGATAAATAGCCGGAACCGCTGGGATATTCCACTGAAAAATGATCGTCGTAGTAGCGATGGAACTCGCGCAGCGATTCGATCAGCAGGTAGTTGATCGGCATCCACAACGGCCCGCGCCAGTTGGAGTTGCCGCCGTACAGGCGCGAGTCGGATTCCGCCGGCTGGTAGCGGGCGCAGAGGGCCTTGCCGTCGAGTTGCATCGCCAGTGGTTGTTCGGCAAACGCCCGGGACAGCGAGCGGATGCCGAAGTCGGAGAGAAACTCGGCCTCATCGAGCATGCGCTTGAGCAGGTTCTTGGTGCGTTCGCCGCGCAGCAAGGCCAGTAGCAGGCGATTGCCGTCTCCGGGTTCGTTCCAGCGCGAGACCAGCGCCGCCAGGTCCGGCCGGTGGTGCATGAAACCCAGCAGCCGTTCGCGCAGGCCGGGCAGGTCCTGATGTTCACGCTGCTCCAGCACCAGCACGGCGAACAGGGGCATCAGCCCGACGATGGAGCGCAGGCGCACCGGTTCGCTGTGGCCGTCGGGGTGTTGCAGCACGTCGTAGAAGAATTTGTCCTGGCTGTCCCACAGTCCCTCGGCGCCGTCGTCGACCCGGTTGATCGCCCCGGCGATATAGAGAAAGTGCTCGAAGAATTTCACCCCGATATCCACGTACACCGGGTTGCGCCTGGCCAGTTCCAGGGCGATGCGCATCATGTCCAGGGCATAGGCGGCGACCCAGGCCGTACCGTCGGCCTGGTCGAGGGTATAGCCCGGCGGGATATCGTCGGAGCGGTTGAACAGGGCGATATTGTCCAGCCCGAGGAAACCGCCCTGGAACAGGTTGCGGCCCTCGGCGTCCTTGCGGTTGACCCACCAGGAGAAGTTCAGCAGCAGCTTGTGGAAGATCCGTTCGAGGAAGTCCATGTCGCCGCTGCCGGTCAACTGCTTTTCCCGCTGGTAGACCCGCCATGACGCCCAGGCATGCACCGGCGGATTGGCGTCGTCGAAGCGCCATTCGTAGGCGGGCAACTGGCCGTTGGGGTGCATGAAGCGATCCTTGACCAGGAGCAGCAGCTGGTGCTTGGCGAAGCCCGGATCGATCAGGGCGAAGGCCACCGCCTGGAAGCCCAGGTCCCAGGAGGCGTACCAGGGGTATTCCCATTTGTCCGGCATGGACACGATGTCGAAGTTCGACAGGTGCCGCCAATGGCTGTTGCGAATCTGCGGGCGCCCGGCCGGTGGTCGCGGCTGGGCCGGGTCGCCGTCAAGCCACTGGTTGACGTCGAAGTAATACAGTTGCTTGGACCACAGCAGGCCGGCCAGGGCCTGGCGCTGGACATTGCGCGCATCGGCATCGGCCAGGCCGTGCTGCAGGGCGGCATAGAAGTCATCCGTTTCCTCGCGGCGCTGCTCGAACAGGCGGCGGACATTGATTTTTTCCGCCGCGGGCGGAGCGAAGCGCAGGTAGACCGTGCGGGTTTCGCCCCCTTGCAGCTCTAGGGAGAAGTGCGCCGCCACCCGCGTTCCGCTGTCACGGCGAATGCTTTGGGCACCGTTGACCACATGATCGTTGATGCCATCCTTGAAGGGCCCGGCGGCCTGCGAGCCGTTCAGGCGACGGGTGTTGGTCTCGTTCTCGCAGAACAGCCATTCGAAAGGCGCGTCGCCCCAGGCACTGGCCTGCATGGGATCGCAGCCGGCGTGCTGGGCGCTGACCTGGTCATCCAGCAGGGTCAGGCTCGGCCGTCGGGCATGGAGACTCCAGCTCCAGTCATTGCGCGCCCACAGCTGCGGCAGCACGCGCAGGCGCGCGGGCTGGTGAAAGCGGTTCTGCACGCTGACGCGCATGACGATATCGTTCGTGCCGTGCTTGGCGTACTCCACCGTGATATCGAAATAGCGGTTGTCCTCGAAGACCCCGGTATCGAGCAGCTCGTATTCGGCATCGTCGAGGCCCCGGCGGGCGTTTTCCCTGACCAGGTCGTCATAGGGAAAGGCCGCCTGCGGGTATTTGTAGAGCATGCGCATGTAGGCATGGCTGGGTACGCCGTCGAGGTAGAAGTACAGTTCCTTGACGTCTTCGCCGTGGTTGCCTTCGGCGTTGTTCAGGCCGAACAGGCGCTCCTTGAGAATCGGGTCGCGTTCGTTCCAGAGCGCCAGGCCGAGGCACCAGTGCTGGGATTTTTCGGAGAATCCCGCGAGGCCATCCTCGCCCCAGCGATAGGCGCGACTGCGGGCATGGTCGTGGGGGAAATAGGCCCAGGCGTCGCCGTCGGCGCTGTAGTCCTCGCGGACCGTGCCCCACTGCCGTTCACTCAGGTAGGGGCCCCATTCGCGCCAGTCGGCGGCGTTTTCGCCCCTCAGGCGCTGGCCTTCAATCGTGTCGAGAAGCGTCGCAGCAGGTTTGGCCGTCATCGGGTCTTCCGTCGTTGTGGTGGGCTGCTCTTCACTGTTCTACGGCTGGCGTTGCAGGAACATCGCCAGGCCGGCTTCCTCCAGGTTCAGGTCCTTGCGCACCCGGGGGCGGGGCAGTTTCGCCAGGTCGCCGAGGACGAACGCTTCAAGGACGGCAGGATGGATATAGCACTTGCGGCAGACGGCGGGGGTATTGCTCAACTGCCTGGCGACATTTTTCACCATCTCGACGATCTGTTTTTTCGCCTCGGCTTCCGGTTCCCAGCACAACTCGCGCAAGACCGCCAGGGCCAGGGCGCTGCCGGCCCAGGTGCGAAAGTCCTTGGCAGTGAACTCGGCGCCGGTCAGTTCATGCAGGTAGGCGTTCACGTCCGATGAACTGACCGTGTGGCGTTCGCCGTGTTCATCCAGGTACTGGAACAGGTTTTGTCCGGGCAGTTCCAGGCAGCGCTTGAGTACGTTGGCCAGGCGCCGGTCCTTGAGTGTCACCTGGTGCTCGACGCCGCTCTTGCCGCGAAACTGGAAGACCATGGCGCTGCCGTTGATTTCCACGTGCCGGCTGCGCAGGGTGGTCAGGCCGTAGGAGCGGTTCTCCCGGGCGTAGCGGGTATTGCCGATGCGGATCAGCGTGGCGTCGAGCAGGCCGATCACTGTGGCCATGACCTTGTCCCGGGTGAATCCCGGTCTCGCGAGGGTGGCTTGCAGTTGCCGGCGCAACTTGGGCAGGGCGTTGCCGAACGCCAGCAGTCGCGCGTATTTGTCCTGGTCGCGGATTTCCCGCCAGCGCGGGTGATAGCGGTACTGCTTGCGACCCCTGGCATCCCGGCCGGTGGCTTGCAGATGGCCCCGCGGATCGGCGCAGATCCACACGTCGGTGTAGGCCGGCGGCACGGCCAGGGCATCGAGGCGCTTGATCTCCTGGCTGTCGCGAATGCGTTGGCCATCGGCGCCGAAGTAGGCGAACCGGCCCCGCCAGGGTTTGCGGCGAATACCCGGCAGGGTGTCGTCGACATAATGCAGGTCGGGCGGCAGGTCGACAGGCGTCGGTACATCAGTCATGGCAGGGAGTCCTTGGCGCGAAGTCAGGCCGCTATGACTGATTGACCACCGCCTGGCCCGGAGGTGCCTTCAATTCAGGCCAGGACCGCCACGGCCTTGATCTGCGCCCACAGTTGCTGACCGGCCTGCAGCTGCAACTGGTCCCGGGAAAACCGGGTGATCCGTGCCAGCAGCGGGGTTCCGCCAGCCTCCAGCCTGACCAGCACATGGGCACTGTTGTCCGCGGGAGTCTCGCCGGTGACCGTCACCGGTAGTCGATTGAGGATACTGCTGTGTTCTTCCGCCTGCCGGCTGAGGCTGACATCCCGCGCCTGGACCTTGAAACGCAAAGGCTTGCCGACGGCCAGGGGCGCGTGGGCGACCCGCATGGTCAGCAGGCTGCCGGGCAACTGCAGGGTGACCAGTTGGTAATGCATGTCGTAGGCACTGACCTGGCCTTCGATCACCACGCCGGCATCATCGCCGAGGGCCAGGGGCAGGTCGAGCCGCGCGAGGGTTTCGCCGATGGGGCCGCTGGCCAGGGCCTTGCCGTCGCCGAGCAGGACGATATGGTCGGCCAGGCGCGCCACTTCGTCCTGGGAATGACTGACGTAGAGCACCGGGATATCCAGTTCGTCATGCAGGCGTTCGAGGTACGGCAGGATCTCGCCCTTGCGCTTGCTGTCGAGGGCCGCCAGGGGTTCGTCCATCAGCAGCAGTTGCGGACTGGTGAGTAGCGCCCGGGCGATGCCGACACGCTGGCGTTCGCCGCCGGACAGGTGCTGCGGGTGGCGCTCCAGCAGGTGGGTGATGCCCAGCAATTCGCTGGCATGGGCCATGTCCACCCGGCGTTGGGCCCGGGGAATGCGCCGCAGGCCGAACTCCAGGTTCGCCAGCACCGAGAGATGCGGGAACAGGCTGGCTTCCTGGAACACGTAGCCCAGGGCGCGTTTGTGTGGCGGGACGAAATGCTGCCGGCTGCTGTCCTGCCAGACTTCGCCGTTGACCTGGATAAACGCCTGCGGGGCCTTTTCCAGGCCGGCGATGCAGCGCAGGCAGGTGGTCTTGCCCGAGCCGGAATGACCGTACAGCGCGGTCACGCCGCGGCCGGGCAGGTCCAGGTCGAGGTCCAGGGAGAAACCCGTGTAGCTCAGTTGCAGGCTGACCTTGATCGAGGATGCCATGGCTCAGCTCCAGCCCATCTTGGTCTTGCGGCTCGAATACAGCGCCAGCAACACGATAAAGGAAAACACCAGCATGGCGCCGGCCAGCCAGTGGGCCTGGAGGTATTCCATGGCCTCGACGTGGTCGTAGATCTGCACCGAGACCACGCGGGTCTTGTGCGGGATATTGCCGCCGATCATCAAGACCACGCCGAACTCGCCGACGGTGTGGGCGAAACCGAGGATCGCGGCGGTGATGAAGCCCGGTCGTGCCAGGGGCAGGACCACGCTGAAGAATGTGTCCCAGGGATTGGCGCGCAGGGTTGCGGCCACTTCCAGCGGGCGGGTGCCGATGGCACTGAAGGCATTTTGCAGCGGTTGCACCACAAAGGGCATCGAGTAGATCACCGAGCCGATCACCAGCCCGGTGAAACTGAAGGTCAGGGTACCCAGCCCGATGGACTGGGTGAACTGGCCGATAAAACCGTGGGGGCCGAAGGCCAGCAGCAGGTAGAAACCGATCACCGTCGGTGGCAGCACCAGCGGCAGGGCCACCACCGCGCCGATCGGCCCGCGCAGCCAGGAGCGGGTGCGCGCCAGCCATAACGCGATCGGAGTGCCGATCACCAGCAGGATCGCCGTGGTCAGGGTGGCCAGTTGCAGGGTCAGCCAGATCGCGGCGAAGTCGGCACTCGTCAGCGGCATGTCAGAGCTGGTAACCGTAGGACTTGATGATGGCCGCGGCTTTCGGACCTTTCAGGTAGTCGACCAGCGCCTTGGCGGCGGCATTGTCCTTGCCCTTGGTCAGGATCACCGCGTCCTGCTTGATGGCTTCGTGCATGTCGGCCGGGACGATCCATGCCGAACCGCTGGTGACCTTGCCGTCCTTGTAGATCTGCGACAGTGCGACAAAGCCCAGCTCGGCATTGCCGGTGGAGATGAACTGATAGGCCTGGGTGATGTTCTGGCCGGTGACCAGTTTGTCCTTGACCTTGTCGGTCAGGCCCAGCTTGGCCAGGACCTGGGTGGCGGCCAGGCCGTAGGGCGCGGCTTTCGGATCGGCGATGGACAGGTGCTGGTACTGGTTGTCCTTGAGTACCTGGCCCTTGGCATCGACGTAGCCGTCCTTGGCCGACCACAGTGCCAGGGTACCGACGGCATAGGTGAAGCGCGAGCCGGCAACGATATCGCCTTCTTTTTCCAGCTTGGCCGGGGTGGTGTCGTCGGCGGCGAGGAACACTTCGAACGGCGCGCCGTTCTTGATCTGGGTGTAGAACTGGCCGGTGGCGCCGTAGGCGGCGACCAGCTTATGGCCGGTGTCTTTCTCGAAGTCGGCGGCAATCGCCTGGATCGGTGCGGTGAAGTTGGCGGCGACGGCCACCTGGACTTCAGCGGCCTGGGCCGAGGCGAAGGTGAAGAGGCCGAGCAGGGCGGCCAGGCAAGTCGGGGCAAAACGTGAGGCACGAGTGATCATGAAGCGGCTCCGTTCAAACGTTGGGGACAGGCACAGGCGCCGCTTGTTATAGGAAGTGTGCGGCGCTGAGAGGGGTGAATCGCTATATAAACAAATATATAGCGATTTCATGGCGCTGGCGAGAGTCCCCCCTTTCTTGAAAACGTCAGGTCCATTGCTGGAGCCGGCTTGCTGGCGATGCGATCGGCCAGTCGACAACCGTTGTCTGGAAACGCCATCGCCTTCTACAGGGGGAGGCGATCAGCGTCCTTTCAAGAGCGCCTGGGCCTGTTCCGCCAACTGCCGGGTCAATGCCTCCGCCGGTAACTCCACGCCCAGGCGCAGGGCCTGGCCCGACCACAGGTTGCTGAAGTCCGCCTCGCCCTTGGCCCGCAGCGGCATCAGCGCGCCGCCGGCGAGGGGGAACGCCGGGGCCATGTCGCTGATCGGTCCCAGGTCGCGCATCACCCGGTTCATGATGCCGCGCGCCGGGCGGCCGGTGAACAGGTTGGTCAGGGCCGTCTCGCTGTCCTTCGCCGTACGCAGGGCCTGGTGATGGGAGGCCGAGACCTTGGCCTCGGGGGTGAACAGATAGGCCGTGCCCAGTTGCACTGCCGAGGCTCCGAGCATGAAGGCCGCGGCGATGCCACGGCCGTCGCCGATACCGCCGGCGGCAATCACCGGCACCTTCACCGCATCGGCGATCTGTGGCACCAGGGCGACGGTGCCGACCTGGGTGTTGAGGTCGTTGCTGAGGAAGATGCCGCGATGGCCGCCGGCTTCGTTGCCCATGGCGATGATCGCGTGGCAGCCGCGTTCTTCCAGCCAGCGCGCCTCGTCCACGGTGGTGGCGCAACCGATAATCGTCGCCCCGGTGGCTTTCACCCGATCGAGCAGGGCCTCGGGCGGCAGGCCGAAGTGGAAGCTGACGATCTCCGGACGCAGCTCTTCCACCAGTTGGCAGCTGGTTTCATCGAAGGGCGCGCGGCTGGAAACCGGTGTCGGTGCATTGAAGTCGACACCCAGCTCGCGGTAGTAGGGCGCCAGGCGTTCCTTCCAGCGTTTTTCACGCTCCGGGTCGGCGGCAGGTGGCTGGTGACAGAAGAAATTGACGTTCAACGGGGCCTGGATCGCTGCGCGAAAGGCCTGCACCTCCTGGCGGATCTGCTCCGGGGTCAGCATCGCGCAAGGCAGCGAGGCGAGGCCGCCGGCCCTGGCCACGCCCAGCATCATCGCGGCCGTGGTGGCTCCGGCCAGGGGCCCCTGGATGATCGGTAGCTGGATGCCGAACAGGTCTAGAATGCGGGTGTCAGGCCAGGTGCTCATGGCGGCTTTTCTCCGGGGCAGATAAAAGGATAACGACGAGAACAGGGCTGGTTTGTATCAGGAATGATGCGCGCAAGGCCAGTCATGATCTGTCCGGGCAGGCAAAAAGAGTGATTTGCGATGACGCTCGCGGCAGAATCCACCTAAAGTTGTCGTCGTTCAAAAATCGCCGTTCAAAAAACCGCCCAGGAGCATGATGCAGATGGATGTGAAACGCGTGGAAGTGGCTGCTTTCCAGGTGTCCGGCCCGCAGGTCCGGACCCGCAACGAGGACGAGCGGTACGCTGAGACGGCAAGGATCGGTGGGTTGTGGGGCGGTTTCTTCGCCGAAGGACTGGCCGAGCGTATCGCCAACCGCCAGCCGGATTCACCGGTGTATGGCGTCTACTCCGGCTACGAGTCGGATGCCAGCGGCTATTTCGATGTGACCGCCGCGGTCGCGGTGACGACGCCGGCCCCGGGGTATCCGACCCTTGAGGTGCAGGCCGGCCCCTATCTGGTTTTCGAAGGCCGGGGCGCCATGCCGCAGACGGTCATCGACACCTGGGGGCGGATCTGGTCCTACTTCGAGCAGCATCCCGGACAACGTCGCTTCGCTACGGATTTCGAGGTTTATACCGGGCCGGACAGCGTTGCGGTGTATATCGGGATCGTCGAGTGAGCCGATCTGCGCCTTTAGTCGCATGTATTTTCTAGCCGATCGGTCTATATTGTGCCCATGACCTCGATAACTGCCGCACCGCGCAAGCCTGGCCGTCCGCCGAAAATCCCCCGGGAGCAATTGCAGACCCGCGAGATGCTGGTGCGTTGCGGCACCGAAATCCTCACCGAACAGGGTTTCATGGCCACCGGTATCGACGTCGTGCTCAAGCGGGTGGGGGTGCCCAAGGGCTCGTTCTACCACTACTTCGACAGCAAGGAAGCGTTCGGCCAGGCGGTGCTCGCCAACTACGCCGAGTACTTTGCCCGCAAGCTCGACCGCTGGCTGCTGGATACGTCACTGCCACCCTTGCAACGCCTGCGCGGCTTTGTCGACGAAGCCAAGGCCGGCATGGCGCGGCACGGGTTTCGGCGCGGTTGCCTGGTGGGCAACCTGGGCCAGGAAGTGACGCTGCTGCCGGACAGCTATCGCGAGCAACTGGACGCGGTGCTGCGCAGTTGGGAGCTGCGCCTGTCGCACTGCCTGCAGGCGGCGCAGGACGCGGGTGAACTGGCCCGCGACACCGACTGCGCGGCCCTGGCGAATTTTTTCTGGATCGGTTGGGAGGGCGCGGTATTGCGCGCCCGGCTGGTGCGCAGCGAGGCACCCTTGGAAACCTTTATGCAGGGCTTTGCACGCTGCCTGGCGCATTGATTTTCCGGGGCTTTTTTTCGGCTATTTCTAGACGATCGGTCTAAATTGGAGGCAAGCATGTTCAGTGGCATCTTGATCGAAAAGGACGAAGACGGTTATCGGGCCAACCTGGCCTCCCTCAGCGATGAACAATTGCCGGAAGGCGATGTGACGGTGCGGGTTGCCTACAGCACCCTGAACTTCAAGGACGGCCTGGCGATCACCGGCGCAAGCCCGGTGGTGCGGCGCTTCCCGATGGTGCCGGGCATCGACCTGGTGGGCACGGTAGAGCACAGCAGCCATGCCGATTATCAGGCCGGCGACGCGGTGTTGCTCAATGGCTGGGGTGTCGGCGAGGGGCATTGGGGTGGACTGGCGCAGAAAGCCCGGCTCAACGGTGACTGGCTGATTCCATTGCCCCGGGGGTTCACGGCGGCACAAACCATGGCCATCGGCACGGCAGGTTTTACCGCGATGCTCAGCATCCTGGCGCTGGAGCGCAATGGCCTGACGCCGGACCAGGGCGAGGTGCTGGTGACCGGGGCCAACGGTGGCGTGGGCAGTTTCGCCGTGGCCTTGCTGGCGCGCCTGGGGTATCGGGTGCTGGCATCCACCGGACGCACCAGCGAGCACGCCTATCTGAAGCAGCTGGGCGCCGCCGAGATCATCGACCGCGAGACGCTGTCGCAACCGGGCAAGCCGTTGGCGAAAGAGCGCTGGGTCGCGGCCATCGACTCCGTGGGCAGTCACACCCTGGCCAATGTCTGCGCCGCTACCCGGGCCAATGGCACGGTGGTTGCCTGCGGCCTGGCCCAGGGCATGGATTTCCCGGCCTCGGTGGCACCGTTCATCCTGCGTGGGGTGACGTTGGCCGGGATCAACAGCGTGACCCAGCCCAAGGCGCAGCGAATCGTCGCCTGGGATCGCCTGGCGAGGGACCTTGATCGCGAGCAGTTGGCGCTGATCAGCCAGGAAATCAGCCTGGGCGAGGCGCTGGAAGTGGCTCCACGATTGCTCGCCGGGCAGGTCAGGGGGCGGGTGGTCGTCGACGTCAACCGCTAGGGGCGACGAAAACGCTCTGCGCGATGATCATGCCGCGTTGGAAGCAGTCTCGTTGGCTCACCGCTCGGCGAGTTTTCAGCCGGCCATGCGCAATGTGAAGTTGATGCGCTCGGCACCCAGTTGCGGATGCCGGCCGTCCTTGATCGGCAGCACGCCGTGAAAACGCAGGCGGTCGACGCCGCCCCAGACCACCACATCGCCGTGGAACAGCGGAACGCGCAAGGTCTTGTCGCTGCGCTCGTGGCCGCCGAACAGGAACATCGCCGGTAAACCCAGCGAGATGGAAACCACCGGGCGCTGAAGTCCTGTTCGTTGCGGTCCTGGTGCAGGGACATCTTCGCCCCCGGCACATAGCGGTTGATCAGACAGGCATCGGGGATGAAGTGGGCAAAGCCGGCCCTCTGCGCGGCGTCGACCGCCAGCTGGCGGAATACGTCCGGCATGGCCGGCCAGGGGCGGCCGGTTTGCGGGTCGACGGCGCTGTAGCGGTAGCCGCTGCGGTCGGTGGTCCAGCCCCAGGTGCCGCAACTGCTCAGGCTGGCGGACATGGTGAAACCGCCGGGGGTGACCATCTGCCGGAACGGCGCTTCAAGCAGCACCTGTTGCAGGGCGGGGAGCAGACGCTCGACCCAGGGCAGGGCGAAGCCGCGCAGCACCCACGACTGTTCGCCGATCCGCTCGTTGCGCTCGGGTTGCTGCAGATCGTCGGCGGCAAACAGATCGAGGTTCATGGGCTGTCTCGTCAGACCCGTCGCGCGCTTACAGGGCCTTGCTGACTTTCACATCGGTGATGCTATCGTCGACTTTGCCATGAATGGCTTCCAACGCGGCGCGGGCTTCGGCCTCGGTGCCGTTTTCCAGTTGCGCGAAGTCGAAACGGCGTTCACCGTCGAGTTTGTATTTGATGACGTATTTGGTAGTCACGGTCATTCCAGTAACGAGAGAAGGTGGGCGTGTGCGCTGAATTAACGCAATTTCGAGCTGGAGCGGCGGATAATGCGG
Organism: Pseudomonas sp. Mn2068; assembly: GCF_049319725.1. NCBI lineage: Bacteria > Pseudomonadati > Pseudomonadota > Gammaproteobacteria > Pseudomonadales > Pseudomonadaceae > Pseudomonas > Pseudomonas sp. Mn2068. The sequence continues at coordinate 493,329 of NZ_JBMOUG010000002.1, forward strand.
ATCGAATGCGTCAGGTTCGGCTTGCGGGTGACGCTGATGGCGCGCTTGGTGACGACCGTGTCCAGGGTGATGTTCCAGAAACCGGTGCTCGGTACGGTGATCTTGGCCGGGAAGGTATCGAAGGCACCGCCGTGGTAGGTGTGGCGACCGCCATTCTTGAAGCTGCGGAAGTTGGCGTCGTTCATCAGGCGGATGTTGCAGGTCTGGGAGCAGTCGATCACGACGATGTCGTCTTCGTTGAGGTGCTCGCGCTGGTGGATGAATTTCATGGGCGCCTCCAGAAGGCTTTTTCTACAAAATCAAAAAGATAGCATGTGGCAGAGCGGGGATAACGGCTACGATGGAGTTGTTCTCCGGGCAGACTGACAAGTTTGACGGATTACACGGCCTTGTCGCCATAGATGATCGATTTAATTCAGGTGCTTTTAATTCACGTCCCAGGGAGAAAAATCCCGCGGATGCTGTCCGAGCGTCTTTATCGGAGGTTTTTTCATGAAGTGGGGCGTTTGGGTCGCGGTCTTGGCGTTGAGTGGTTGTGCGAGTGTAAAGGACATCCAGCAGACACCACCGACGCTGAATGTGATTTCGGGCAAGAAGCCCAATGAGTATGCCCAGTGCGTGGACACGATCCTGATCAAGAGCCGGGGCCCCTCGTTGCTGACGCCGCACAAGAACGGGATCAAGATGGTGGTGCGCGATCGCCTGTCGACCTCGCCGGCGGCGCTGCTGGATATCGAGGAGCGCTCCAACGGCAGCAGCATCAAGCTCTACGAGAGCATGTCGAACAACCCGTTGCGCTCCAGCGCGGTGCTCGATGCGGCGACCCGCTGCATTTCCGGTCAGCCCTGAGGCCGGCGCCAGCCGGACCCCGGCCGGCCTGCTTCACTTGCAGACCACCACCACGGTGCGGCTCTTGAAATTGCCGACATCCACGCCCAGGGTCTTGTCGCTTTCGGCGGGCTGCGGCGTGCCGTCCGTGCCGACGATGGTGTAGCCGGTCCCGGCACAGGAGGCGTCGGCCTTCTCGTAGCACTTGGCCCAGGACATGGCCTCGCCCGAACAGTCGATCGCCAGGCCCTGCCGGCCGTTGTCCAGGTAAGTCTTGGATGCCGTGGCGCAGCCGCCCAGGGCCAGTACCGCAATCAGTGTCAGAAGTCGCTTCATGTCGTTCAGCCTTCAGTTGCCACGACGCTTGGTGGCGGGGGCAGGGGTGTCCTGGAAAACCGAGGCCACTTCAATGGCCAGTGCTTCGGTCGGGAACGGCCCTGCAATGTTCTCGCCATCGACGCCGGCGACCCACCACTGTCCGTCCTTTGCCTGGTTGATCAGGTAACCGTTCACGTTTTTTGCTGCCGACATCGATCTGTCTCGCTGGGGGGGATGGAAGGCCGGAATCATAGCGCAGATCAAGGCGCAAACCGGCATCAGCAGCTAGAATTGCTGCCTTGGAGCGTGCGTGGAAGAGTTCCGCAGTCGCCGCGGTTACCGGGCGTCGTACTATTTGCAAGTCTTGCGGAACTATCAGCGCCAGTTTTTCTCTATGTTGGCGTCAGTATGCTATCAGCGGGGCATTGTAAGGTGACCGCCGCCTGATTAGACTGCGCCGAAACTCGTACACACCGCCCTTTTTAAGGACTTATATGATCAAGAAATGCTTGTTCCCAGCAGCCGGTTACGGTACTCGCTTCCTGCCAGCGACTAAAGCCATGCCTAAAGAAATGCTGCCGGTGGTGAACAAGCCACTGATCCAGTACGGCGTCGAGGAAGCGCTGGACGCTGGCTTGAACGAGATCTCGATCGTCACCGGCCGCGGCAAGCGCGCGCTGGAAGACCATTTCGACATCAGCTACGAGTTGGAAAACCAGATCAAGGGCACCGACAAGGAAAAATACCTGGTCGGTATCCGCCGCCTGTTGGACGAGTGTTCGTTCTCCTACACCCGCCAGACCGAAATGAAGGGCCTGGGCCATGCGATCCTGACCGGCCGTCCGCTGATCGGCGACGAGCCGTTCGCCGTGGTCCTGGCGGACGACCTGTGCGTCAACCTCGAAGGCGACGGCGTGCTCAAGCAGATGGTCAAGCTGTACAAGCAGTACCGCTGCACCATCGTCGCGATCATGGAAGTCGATCCGCAGGAAACCAGCAAGTACGGTGTGATCGCCGGCGACCTGATCGGTGACGACCTGTACCGCGTACGCAACATGGTCGAGAAACCAAAACCGGAAGATGCACCGTCGAACCTGGCGATCATCGGTCGCTACATCATGACCCCGGACATCTTCACCCTGATCGAGCAGACCGAGCCGGGCAAGGGCGGCGAGATCCAGATCACCGACGCCCTGATGAAACAGGCCCAGGACGGTTGCGTGATTGCCTACAAGTTCAAGGGCAAGCGTTTCGACTGCGGTGGCGCCGAAGGCTACATCGAGGCCACCAACTTCTGCTTCGAACACTTCTACAAGACCGGCAAGGCTTACTAAGCCAGGCGGTCTCTCGATCGTTCCCAGGCTCCGGCGTGGGAACGATCAGGAAGCCAGCGCTGCTTCTCCAGTAGTAAAGAAAAGCCACCTCCGGGTGGCTTTTTCATTTGGGCGCCCTTATGTAGTGTCCAGCGCTGACCCAAAGGGCTACAGCGGTTATGCTGTGTGCCTGCCGAGGAGATAGATATGGCCTACGATTTTGATCTGTTTGTAATTGGCGCCGGTTCCGGCGGTGTGCGTGCGGCGCGGTTTGCCGCCGGTTTCGGGGCGAAGGTGGCGGTGGTCGAAAGCCGCTACCTGGGCGGGACCTGTGTCAACGTCGGCTGCGTGCCGAAGAAGTTGCTGGTGTACGGTTCGCACTTCGCCGAAGACTTCGAACACGCGCAAGGCTTCGGCTGGTCCCTGGGCGAGGCGAACTTCGACTGGGCGACCCTGATTGCCAACAAGGACAAGGAAATCAACCGCCTCAACGGCATCTATCGCAACCTGCTGGCCAACAGCGGCGTTACCTTGCTGGAAGGTCATGGCAAGTTGGTCGACCCGCACCAGGTCGAGGTCAACGGCCAGCACTACAGCGCCAGGCATATCCTGATCGCCACCGGCGGCTGGCCACAGATCCCCGAGATTCCGGGGCATGAACATGCCATCGGCTCCAATGAGGCGTTTTTCCTCAAGGAACTGCCCAAGCGCATCCTGGTGGTCGGCGGCGGTTATATTGCCGTCGAGTTCGCCGGCATTTTCAATGGCCTCGGCGCCGACACCCAACTGCTGTATCGCGGCGACCTGTTCCTGCGCGGCTTCGATGGCGCGGTGCGCAGGCACCTGGCCGAAGAACTCAGCAAGCGCGGCCTGGGCCTGCAGTTCAATGCCGATATCGAGCGTATCGACAAGCTGGCCGACGGCAGCCTGAAAGCCACCCTCAAGGATGGCCGCGAGCTGGAAGCCGATTGCATTTTCTACGCCACCGGCCGACGCCCGATGCTGGACAACCTGGGCCTGGAAAACACCGGGGTGAAGCTGGACAAGAACGGCTTTATCCAGGTCGACGAGCTATACCAGACCAGCGAACCGTCGATCCTCGCCCTCGGCGATGTGATCGGGCGCGTGCAACTGACGCCGGTGGCCCTTGCCGAAGGCATGGCGGTGGCCCGGCGCCTGTTCAAGCCCGAGCAGTATCGTCCGGTCGACTACAACCTGATTCCGACCGCTGTGTTCAGCCAGCCGAATATCGGCACGGTCGGCCTGAGCGAGGAACAGGCGCGGGAGCAGGGCCATGAGGTGCAGATCTTCGAAAGCCGGTTCCGGCCGATGAAGCTGACCATGACCGAAGACCAGGAACGCACCCTGATGAAGCTGGTGGTGGATGCCCGCACCGACAAGGTCCTGGGCTGCCATATGGTCGGCCCCGACGCCGGTGAAATCATCCAGGGCCTGGCCATCGCACTGAAGGCCGGCGCCACCAAGCAGCACTTCGACGAAACCATCGGCGTCCATCCGACGGCGGCCGAAGAGTTCGTCACCATGCGTACGCCTGTCGCCAGCTGATCATGGCCCTGGCCGCGCCGCCCGATCTCACCGACACCGGTCGGCCCGTGCAGCCCCTGGCACGGACCTACCCGCGGGGCTTGTACATCGAGCCCCACGAGCATGTCTGGGGGCAATTGCTGTATGCGATGTCCGGGGTCATGTGGGTCGAGACGCCCCACGAAGCCCTGGTGGTCCCGCCGCAGCGGGCGGTGTGGTTGCCGCCCGGTGTCGCCCACGGTATCCGGGTGGTGTCGGATCTGCAGATGCGCAATATCTACCTGCGTCCGGCCCTGGCCGAAACCCTGGAAAGCACGGTCCAGGTGATCGAGGTCGGTGGTTTGCTGCGCGAGCTGATCGTCCGGCTGGTGGAGCAGACCGATGACCCGCAGGGCGAATACTATGAGGCGCTGGTCAACCTGGCGTTGCTGGAGCTCAAGCGGGCACGGCGTTCCCTGCTGAAAATCCCCATGCCCTCCGACACCGACCGGCGCCTGATGAGTCTTTGCCAGGCGGTGATGGGCGCGCCGTCACTGGCGATTTCCTTCGATCAGCATGCCGAACAGGCCGGCGCCAGCGTGCGCACCCTGGCGCGCCTGTTCCAGGCGGAGCTGGGCATGGGCTTTGCCGAGTGGCGACGCCAGGTGCAACTGGCGACGGCGGTGGCGGAATTGATCCAGGGCGTGCCGGTCAGCCGTATCGCCCGCTCGCTGGGTTACTCGCCCAGCAGTTTCAGCGACATGTTCCGCCGCGCCCTCGGCATCGCCCCGTCGCATTATCCGGTGGGCTGACGCGGCCGACGCGATTTTGGCCGATATCCAGAAGCCCTTGACCGGCAGCCGTGGTTTGTCGGCCATAGACTGCGGGCATTCCTTTATCGAGCGCGGAGTTCGTCATGAGCTACCTGATTTCCCTCGCCATCGGCATTGTTGTCGGGCTGCTTTACGGCGGGCTCGATTTCCGTTCCCCGGCGCCACCCGCCGTGGCCCTGGTCGGTTTGCTGGGCATGCAACTGGGCGAAAAAGCCTGGCCTCTCGGCAAGCAACTGGTGACTGGCTGGTTGTCCTGAAGAATCCCTTGTTCCCTGTCTGGATGCGTACCTTATGAAAGCCCTGCAATTTTCGAAGACCGGCGACCTTTCGGCGCTGCAACTGGTCGACCTGCCGATGCCCGTGCCTGCTGCCGGAGAAGTCCTGGTGCAGATCAAGGCGGCCGGCCTGAACCCCAGCGATGTGAAAAACGTCCTGGGACGCTTCGCCTACACCACCTTGCCCCGGGTGCCCGGACGTGACTTCGCCGGCGTGGTGGTCGAGGGCCCGCAGGCGCTGCTCGGCCAGGAAGTCTGGGGCACCGGCAAGGAGCTGGGTTTTACCGGCGACGGTTCCCATGCGCAGTACCTGACCCTGCCGGCCAGGGGCGTGGCACTCAAGCCGAGCCACTTGAGTTTTGTCCAGGCCGCCAGTCTCGGTGTGCCGTACACCACCGCCTGGGATGCCCTGGAGCGCAGCCTGGTGAAGGCCGGTACACGCCTGCTGGTGATCGGCGCCAATGGCGCGGTCGGCAGCGCGGCGATGGCCCTGGCGAAGATCCGTGGTGCCCATGCGCTGGGCGCGGTGCGGCGTCCGGAGCAGGTCAAGGCGCTGCAGGACAAGGGCTTCGAAGCCATTCAACTGGACCAGCCGGAAGCCTTGGCGGCGGCGGTCAACGGCGTTTTCCCCGGCGGCGCCGAGGTGATCTTCGACACCACCGGTTTCTGGCTGCCGGCGGCGGTCGGCGCGCTGGCGCCTTTCGGGCGGATCGCGATCATCGCCGCGCCGGTCGACGGCCATGTGCAACTGCCGGCCCTGGCCCTGTATCGCAAGGGCGGTTCGGTGGTCGGTATCAACTCCTTGCTCTATGGCACCGAGGCCTGTGCGCGGATGCTCGAACAATTCGGACGGTTCTTCGACGAAGGCCTGCTGGAGCTGCCATCGGACCTGCGGGAATCGCCGCTGGCCGAGGGCCCGGCGCGCTATGCCGAGGTCAACCAGGGCAGCGGCGACAAGGTGATCCTGCTGCCTTGAGGGCCTGATCCGGGCGGAGCTTGCGCAAAGATCGGCGGTTTGAGCTACAACTGTCTTGCTCATTCAAGGAGACGATCCGATGTTTGCTCACTGGTCCCTGGCAGCGCTGCACCTTCTGGCCTTCGGTATCGCCCTGGCGGCGGTGTTCGGCCGTGGCGGGGCCTTGCGCCGCCTCACCGGCAGCACCCCGGCGGAACTGCGCCAGGTATTCATCTGGGACAATCTCTGGGGCATCAGTGCCGGCATCCTGCTGGTCACCGGTGGCCTGCGGGCGTTCGGCGGTTTCGAGAAGGGAAGCGACTACTACCTGCACCAGCCGCTGTTCCATCTCAAGCTGACGCTGTTCGTGATTGTCCTGCTGTTGGAGCTGGCGCCGATGATCAGTCTGATCAAATGGCGGATCGCGCAGAAGAGGGGCACGGCCATCGATATCGGCCGGGCCCGCTTGTTCGCGCGCATCAGCCATATCGAAGCCCTGTTGATCATGCTGATCGTGGTTGCCGCCAGCGGCATGGCCCGCGGATTCCTCGCGGGTTGACCGGGGCCCTTGTGTAGCAGCGAGCCAACTCGCGAAAGCGCTTCTTCCAGCACCGCAGGATTTGGCCGGATGGCCGCCTTCGGCGGTTCGCGGGCAAGCCCGGCTCCTACAAGAGGTGACTCAGGGTTGCAGGTGCAGGCTGGCGCGGATACCGTTGACCACCGGTTCCACGGTCTTGTAGCCGTCCGCCGAGCCGGCGTAGAGCAGGGAATAGGCCTTGCCGTCGTGGGCCGCGGCCACCAGGGTCTGGGTCATCACATGTCCGCCGTTCTGGGTGATGGTGCAGGTGGTTTCCACCGCCGCCAGGCCACCCAGGGTGCTGTCGTGAATGCGATTGCACACGCTCATGAAACCGCGCTCGACGAAATTCTTCTGCACCGCCTTGCGCATCTCCAGCAACACGCCGGGGAGGTTGACCTCATGGCCGGGGTTGAGCGCCGACTGGGTCAGCTCCATGACCATCATCGGGTCGCCATTGGGATCGTTCTTCACCGCGCGCTGGCGCAGTCCGCTGACGACTTCGCCCGCGGCGTTCTGCGCTGGCGGCAGGGTCTGGACTTCCCAGTCGCCGGGCCAGGTGATCATCAGGTCGTCAGCCAGGGCTGAGGAGCCACCCAGCAGCAGGAAGAGGGCGGTGAAACAGGCACGGCGTTGCACAGGGGTCATGGGAAGGCACTGACAGGAAGGCTGGGATCAATTGTTACAGTGTATCAATAGATCAGGCCGATTTGCCGATTCTTCTGCGCTTTTACCCAAGGCCGTTCCCGGATCGCGGCTCTGAGCGTTCGTTTTCGACAAAGGCTGGCTTTGCCAACCCTCGCTGTTTTCCCGGATCGGGCCCCTCGATACTCGCGTCACAAGAACGCCCGGAGGAACACACCGATCATGCAATATCTCGACCGCCGGCCGACTGCCGAACGCCCTCACGATGACCACCGGGCTCCGGCCGCCCTGTTGCAGCCGGGACTGCACGGTGCCTTTGTCCGCGAAGGTTTTGCCCGGGCACCTTTTGTCGCCCGTCATTCCGGCGCCTTGTCAGGCCTGCGCCTGGCGGCCAAGGATGTCTTCGATATCGAGGGACAACGCACCGGTGCCGGCAACCCGCGCTGGCTGGCCCAGCAGGCCCCGGCCACGACGACGGCCCTGGCGGTGCGCCTGCTGCTGGAAGCCGGGGCCGAATGGACTGGCAAGACGGTCACCGACGAACTGGCGTTCAGCCTGGCGGGGATCAACCTGCACTACGGCACACCGTGCAACCCGGCCGACCCGTCACGGATTCCCGGAGGCTCGTCGTCCGGCTCGGCAGTGGCGGTGGCCGCAGGGCTTGCGGATATCGGACTGGGCACCGATTGCGGTGGTTCCTGCCGTTTGCCGGCCAGCTACTGCGGGGTCTGGGGCATGCGCCCGACCCAGGGAAGGATTGCCACGCGCGGTTGTTTCGCCCTGGCCCACAGCTTTGACACCGTGGGCTGGTTCGCCGCCAATGGGGAGCATCTGGCGGCGGTGTTCGCGGTCCTGGCCAACGAGGCCGTGGATGAACACCCGCGAGAAAACCCGCTGTTCCTCCTGAGCGAGGATGCCCTGGCGGTGTGCGACGAGGCGGTGCAGGTGGCGTTCGGCGCCCTGGTCGAACGCCTTGGCAGCACCCTGCAACATACGCTGCTGCCATCGGCCAGCCTGACCCTGGCGGATTACGCCAGGGCCCATCGGGTCCTGCAGGGCGGTGAGATCTGGCAGCAGCACGGGGCCTGGGTCAGCGTCCACCTTGAGCAGCTCGCGGAGGATGTCCGCCAGCGTTTTCTAGCCGGTTCGCGGGTCACCGCACAACAGGTCGCCGCCGAACAGCAGGTGCGCCAGGCTGCGGCGCAGCAACTGGCACGACTTTTTGTCAATGAGTCGAGCTTCCTGCTGTTGCCCACGGTGCCGGCAGTTGCCCCGCGCCTGGACGCCAGCACCGAAGCCATGGAGCAACAGCGCCTGCGTTCCCAGCAGTTGCTGAGCCTTGCCGGCCTGGCCGGCCTGCCACAGGTCAGCCTGCCCTGGATCAGCCTCGACGGGGCTCCGTTGGGCTTGTCGGTGATCGGCCCGCGTGGCAGCGATGCGCGGGTCCTGACCGCGGCACGGTGGCTGCACCGGCACCTCTGACGCGAGCGATGCCTTGCGGATTTTCTCGGGCGGGAAAATCGCCCGATACCTTTTGTGGAGACCAATAATGAAAAGACCCTTCTACAAAGTGCTGTACATCCAGGTCCTCGCCGCGATGCTCCTGGGCATCGCCGTCGGCCACTACTGGCCAGGCCTGGCCGCCGACATGAAGCCGCTGGGCGATGCCTTCATCAAGCTGATCAAGATGGTGATCGGGCCGATCATCTTCTGTACGGTGGTCACCGGTATCGCCGGCATGGACAGCATGAAGAAGATCGGTCGGGTCGGCGGCAAGGCCTTGCTCTACTTCGAGGTGGTTTCGACCCTGGCCCTGGTGATCGGCCTGGTGGCGACCCACTGGCTGACGCCCGGCGCCGGTTTCAACGTCGATCCGGCCAGACTCAATGCCAGCGCGGTGGCCGCCTATGCGGACAAGGCCCACGAACTGAGCACCAGCGGTTTTCTGATGAACATCATCCCGGACACCCTGGTATCGGCTTTCGCCCAGGGCGCGATCCTGCAGATCCTGCTGGTGGCGCTGCTGTTCGGTGCCGTGCTGGCAGGGTTGGGGGAGAAGGCGAGGGCGGTCAACCAGTTGATCGACGACCTGTCCAAGGTGTTGTTCGGGATTGTCGGGATCATCACCCGACTGGCTCCCATCGGTGCCTTTGGCGCCATCGCCTTCACCATCGGTACCTACGGCGTCGGCTCGTTGCTGCCGATGCTGAAGCTGATTGGTACCTTCTATATCACGGCCCTGTTTTTCGTGATCGTGGTTCTGGGGTCGATCGCTCGGTTTGTCGGCTTCAACCTGTTCCGCTTCCTGGCTTATATCAAGGAAGAACTGCTGATCGTCCTCGGCACCAGTTCCGGCGAACCGGTACTGCCGCTGATGATGACCAAGCTGGAACGCCTCGGTTGCTCGCGCTCGGTGGTCGGGTTGGTGATTCCCACCGGTTACTCTTTCAACCTCGACGGCACCAATATCTACATGACCATGTGTGTGCTGTTTATCGCCCAGGCGATGAATATCGAGATCACCTGGGCCCAGCAACTGACCTTGCTAGCGGTGGCGATGGTGACGTCCAAGGGCGCCAGCGGCGTGACCGGCGCTGCCTTTATCACCCTGGCGGCGACCCTGGCAGTGATGCCCACCGTGCCGGTATCCGGACTGGTGTTGATCCTCGGCATCAACCGCTTTCTCAGCGAAGTGGTGGCCCTGACCAATGTGATCGGCAACGGTGTGGCGACGGTGGCGGTGTCGGCCTGGGAGAAGGAACTGGATCGCGAGCGCATGCACCGGGTGCTCAATCGCCTGCCCGAGCCCATGGCGGACAAGGCGCCGGTCATTGCCAAGTGACCTCGGGTAGGGTGTGATGACCGGGCTCTTTCAACGTGGCTCGATCCTCATGCATTACGATCTGGTGGACCTCAAGGTGTTCCTCGCGGTAGCCGAGGAGGGCAACCTGACCCGCGGCGCGGCGCGCTGTCACCTGGCACCGTCTTCGGTCAGCCTGCGCCTCAAGGGCCTGGAAGACGCCATCGGCGCCGCGCTGCTGGTGCGCCAGGCCCGGGGTGTGAAGCTGACCCAGGCCGGCGTGGTGATGCTCGAACACACCCGGCGCTGCCTGGCCCAACTGGAACAGATGCACGCCGACCTGACGCCGTATGTGCAGGGCCTGACCAGCCATATCACCTTCTTTGCCAATAACAACGCCATCAGTTCCTTCCTGCCCGACGATCTGACCCGGTTCTTCGCTGCCTACCCGGCGGTGCGGATCAACCTGGAGGAGCGCATGGGCTCGGAAATCGTCGCGGCGGTGGCGGCGGGCAGGGCGGATATCGGAATCATCGCGGTGGACTCCGATCACCCGGACCTGCAGTTCGTGCCGTACCGCGAAGACCGCTTCGTGATCATCGCACCGTCGGACAGCGCTCTGGCCCGCGAGGCATCCGTGCGTTTTACCGCATGCCTGGGCCGGCCCTTCATCAGCCTGCAAAGCGGTGCCGCGCTGCATACCTACCTGATGAGCCAGGCTGCCCTGGCCGGCGGCTCGCTGGATGTCTGCGTACAGGTTTCGGGTTTCCGTTCGATCGCCCAACTGGTAGCGTCAGGCGCCGGCATCAGCATCGTGCCGTTGTCGACCCTGGCTCCCGACGATGATCGACGCCTGGCGATCATCGAGCTGCGCGAGACCTGGGCCTTGCGTCATCATCGGGTATGTTTTCGCCGGGAAGTTCTGGAAAAACACTACTTTCTGCGACAGTTGGTCGAACTGTTGCACCAGGGCTACCAGGCTCCAGGTGACCGTACAGAGGTTCCCTGAAACACCGGCACAGTCGACCGTTGCTCAGCTAACCCTTTGCTTCTTAAGCTTAATCCCGGACAATCGCGCCCCTCTTATGGCCGGGGCGCTGCCAGTGACACGTTTTTTCCGCCCCGGTCGCGTGGTAATGACCGGCTAACGGAGATTCGACCGGATGAATGACCAGGCCAACAGCGTCGACGAACGCTATGAATCGGCACCCGCTGCACTGAGCAGCTGGAGCCGTCACGACACCACCTGGATGCTGGGCCTGTTCGGCACGGCGATCGGTGCCGGGACCCTGTTCCTGCCGATCAACGCGGGGCTGGGCGGCTTCTGGCCGCTGCTGATCCTGGCGCTGCTGGCGTTCCCCATGACTTTCTACGCCCATCGCGGCCTGACCCGCTTCGTGCTCTCCGGGCGCGACGGCGCGGACATCACCGAAGTGGTGGAAGAACATTTCGGCCTCAAGGCCGGGGCGCTGATCACCTTGCTGTATTTCTTCGCGATCTTCCCGATCCTGCTGATCTACAGCGTGGCCCTGACCAACACCGTCGGCAGCTTCCTCGAACATCAGTTGCATATCACGCCGCCGCCCAGGGCGATCCTGTCCCTGGTGCTGATCCTCGGCCTGCTGGCGGTGGTGCGGTGCGGCGAGCAGGTGATCGTCAAGGCCATGAGCATGATGGTCTACCCGTTCATCGTTGCCTTGCTGTTCCTCGCGGTGTTCCTGATCCCCCACTGGAACGGCGGTATCCTCGCCACGGCCGGCAGCCTGCCGCAGCCTTCGGCACTGCTGCACACGTTGTGGCTGGCGATCCCGGTGATGGTGTTCTCGTTCAACCACTCGCCGATCATTTCCGCCTTCGCGGTGGACCAGAAGCGTCGTTATGGCGTGCATGCCGAAGCTCGTAGCGGCCAGATCCTCTCCCGGGCCCATGGCCTGATGGTGGTGATGGTGCTGTTCTTCGTGTTCAGTTGCGTGCTGACCCTGTCGCCGGCACAACTGGCCGAGGCCAAGGCACAGAACCTGTCGATCCTGTCGTACCTGGCCAACCACTTCAGCAACCCGACCATCGCCTTTGCCGCGCCGCTGATTGCCTTCGTGGCGATCGCCAAGTCGTTCCTGGGGCATTACATCGGTGCCAGCGAAGGTCTCAAGGGCCTGGTGGTGAAGAGTGGCCGCAAGCCGGGGACCAAGGCCCTGGACCGCATGACCGCGGCGTTCATGCTGGTGATCTGCTGGCTGGTGGCGACCCTGAACCCGAGCATCCTCGGCATGATCGAAACCCTCGGCGGGCCGATCATCGCGGCGCTCCTGTTCCTCATGCCGATGTATGCGATCCGTCGCGTACCCGCCATGCGCCAGTACGCCGGGCAGATGTCCAACGTGTTCGTCACCCTGGTGGGCCTGGTGGCGATTTCGGCGTTGATCTACTCGCTGTCGGCCTGAGTCGTTGTCCTTGTGGGAGCTGGCAAGTCAACTCCTGCAGGATCGTGAACGCTCAGCCTTGGCGTAACCAGTCGATGAACTGCGCGAACAGTTCCGACTGGGAGCTGATGCCCAGCTTCAGGTAGAGGTTCTTGCGGTGCATGCGCACGGTTTCCGGGGAGATATTCATTTCCCTGGCCGTGGACTTCACCGAATGGCCGCGCAGCACCATCTGCGCGGCTTCGCGCTCGCGCTCCGTCAGTACCCCGCAACCGAACCGGCCGAAGGCCGCCTGGATCCGCAGATTGACCTCGGCGTCCTGTGCCTGCCCGTCGGCCGGCTGGTCGAACAACAGGGGATTGCGTTGCAGCCCACGGGCAGCGAACTGGCTCACCAGGGTGCGCACCATCGGTTCGACCGCCCGCAGCAGGTCCAGCTGTGAACTGCTCAGGCTGGCGGCGCCCAGGCCCTGGAACAGGCTGACGGAGATCTTGCTGTGCTCGTCGAGGTTGACGATGTAGTAGCTGTCTTCGGCGCAACCGAGCTTGAGGTAGTAGGTCTTGTAGTACTCGCTGTCGAAGAAATCGTCCGGGGCGATTTCCTCCAGCGGATAAAAACCTTCGGCCAGGCCGTTCTCCACCGCCAGGCAGAACGGGTCGAGCAGATAGCCGCCGGCGAAGTAGCGCTCGATGATCGCATCGCGAAACTCTTCCGGAATACCTTGCAGGTACAGCAACTGCGGCGGTCGATCCTTGCGCTCGAGGCTGATCATCACCGACTCGACCGGCACCAGCTCGCCGAAGGCCAGGGCCAGGTGGCGCAGGCCGTCGGGTTCGTCGAGATGGGCAAAGGCCCCCGCCAGCCCGGCATGCCAGCGATGCAGGGCCTGGAAGGACAGGCGGGTGGCGGTGTCGTCGGGTACGGGGCTCATGCCCCGCAGTCTAACCACCCGCCCCATCGGGCGCAAAGTCGCCGGCAGGACACTCATCGTCCGCCGTATTGGCCGCTTTTCTGCAACTCGTCGGCCACTTCGAGGATGCACTCGCGCAGGGTCTCGACGATTTCATCGACCTGGGCCCGGCTGATGATCAGCGGTGGCGACATCACGTTCAGGTGCATGATCGGCCGTACCAGCAGGCCCCTGGCCTGGGCCCGCAAGTGGATCTTCTCGCCGATGTTCAGCTTGTCGGGAAACAGCTCGCGCGTCTGCTTGTCGGCGACGAACTCGACACAGGCCATCAGCTTCATGCAGCGCACGTCCCCCACCAGCGGCAGGTCGCGCAGGCTGCCCAGGCGCTCCTCCAGGTAGCCACCGACCTCATCGACATGCTGCAGCAGGTTTTCCCGCTCGATGATTTCGATGTTCTTCAGGGCGGCGGTGCAGCACACCGGATGGCCGCTGTAGGTGAACCCGTGGGTGAAGCAGCGGCCCTTGCCCGGTTCGCCGATCACGTTCCAGATCCGCTCCGAGAAGATGCAGGCGCCCAGTGGCAGGTACGCCGAAGTCAGGCCCTTGGCGGTGGTGATGATGTCCGGCTGCACGCCGAAGACGTCCCAGGAGGAGAAGAACTTGCCCAGTCGGCCGAAGGAGGTCACCACTTCGTCGGCGACAAACAGGATGTCGTACTGCTGGCAGACTTCCCACATGCGCCGCAGGTAGCCCTTGGGCGGAATGATCACGCCGCCGGAGCCCATGATCGGTTCGGCAAAGAACGCCGCGACCTTGTCTTCGCCGATACTGAGGATCTTGTCCTCGAACTCCGCCACGAGGAATTCGAGGAACTGCTCTTCGTCCATGCCATCGGGGGCGCGGTAGGGATTGGGGTTGGATACATGGTGGATGCGTTCGTGGGCGTAGTCGAACTCGGGCACCCGGTCGGCGGCCTTGTTGCCGATCGACATGGCCACGGTGGTGGAGCCGTGGTAGGCGTTGTAGCGGGCGATGATGTGCTTCTTCTGCGGCTTGCCCCGGCTGTTCTGGTAGAACTGCACCAGGCGATAGGCGGTGTCCACGGCGGTGGAGCCGCCGGTGGTGAGGAACACGTGGTCGAGGTCGCCGGGGGCCAGGCTGGCGAGCTTTTCGCAGAGGCGGATGGCTACCGCGTTGGACATGTCGCAGAACGGATTGGAGTAGGCCAGCTGGCGAACCTGGTCGGCAATCGCCTCGGCCATTTCCTCCCGGCCCAGGCCGATATTGGTACACCACATGCCGCCCACGGCATCGAGAAAACGATTGCCCTCGGTGTCGTAGATGTAGGCGCCATCACCGGCGACGATATTCAGGGCACCTTGCTCACGGTGCTCGTCGAACATGTGATAGCCGTGCATGTAGTGCGCCTTGTCCGCCTCGACCAGGCTCTGCTGGTCGAATCCGGCGAGAAATGCTTGTGTTGGAATAGCCATGGGCGTGCCCTTTTTCGAAGGTGTGGATCTTTGAGTCATACCGGGCCTACAGGCCGGTCTTTACCGTGTTCCAGACGCGGGTGATGGCCCGCATGTCCTTGGCGTCCTGGGTTTTCTGCGCAAACAGGCGCTGGCGGGTGGCGTCGTCCGGGTAGATCGCCGGGTTGGCGCGCACATCGGCATTCACCCGTGGAGTCGACGCGGTGTTGCTGTTGGCGTAGTGGATGAAGTTGGTCACGTCCGCCATGACCTGGGGTTGCAGCAGGTATTCGAGGAACTTGTGCGCATTGGCGACATGGCTGGCATCGCTGGGGATGTACATATTGTCGAACCAGATCAGCGAGCCTTCCCTGGGAATGAAGTACGCCAGCTTGATCTTCAGACCGGCCTCTTCGGCGCGGGCCTGGGCGGTGGCGGCGTCGCCGGACCAGGTCATGGCCATGCAGATGTCGCCGTTGGGCAGGCTGCTCAGGTAGTTCACCGAGTCGAATTTCTTCAGGTACGGGCGGATCGTCATCAGCAGCTTTTGCGCCGCCTCGAGGTCGTCGGGCCGGGCGCTGCGGGGATCGCGGCCGAGGTAGGTGAGGGCCAGGGGAATGACTTCGGTCGGTGCATCGAGCAGGGTCACGCCGCAATCGGCGAAGCGCGAGACGATCTTCGGGTCGAAGAGCATGGCCAGGGAGCCGATGGGGGCGTCCGGCATGCGTTCGCGGATCTTCTCGACGTTGTAGGTCACGCCGTTGCTGCCCCAGGTATAGGGCGCGGAGTAGACCACGCCGGGGTCATAGCCCTGCAGGTGCTGCAAGGTCTGCGGGTCGAGATTTTTCCAGTCGGGCAGTTGTTGCTTGTCCAGGGGCTGGAATACCCCGGCCTTGATCAGTGGCGGCACCAGCGAGGCGTTGAGGGTCACCAGGTCGTAGCCGGAATGCCCAGTGAGCAGCTTGGCCTGCACGGTTTCGTAGGAGTCGAAGGTGTCGTAGATGACCTTGATGCCGGTGGCTTTCTCAAAGTCGGCGAGGGTGTTTTCGCCGATGTAGTCGGCCCAGTTGTAGAGGCGCAGGGTTTTCGACGCATCCACTTCTTCTGCGTGCGACGCGGAAAAAGCCGGGACAAGCAGGAGACTCAGGGTTACCACCAACGCCTTGTGCATGGCCATCTCACCTTCGGACTGGATTCGGCTCGGGAAGAGCGGGTGAGTCCACTATTCAGGCAGGGCGAAGCCGGGAACATACTCCGAATGGGTAGGTAGTCGGTTTTGGACAAGTGCGCATGGGGCGAGATGCCCTGGCTGAACGCGGGGTCCGATTCCAGGGCAGTTACAGGTGGGAGGTATTACTGGATCAGTTTCCAGTTCTTGTAGAACACCCGGCGCAGGGCAAAGACCACCCCGGCGAAACCGGCGATCACGCCCTTGAGGATGAACGGTGTGCGTGACGGGCGCACGATATCGATGAACAGGCAGTAGCGCTTGGTATCGTTCTTGTTGAACGAGGCATGCAGCAGCGTGTCATCGAAGATGAACAGCGGATCGTCGTGCCAGAAGTGTTTTTCCTTGCGGCACTGGATGTACACGCCGTCATGGTGCGGGGCCGGTGCCATGTTGTAGAGCACCCGGAACATCATGCGCAGCGGACCGAAGTGGAACGAGGTCGACTGGTTGGCGTTGAACACCGAGACGCCGACGGTTTTCACATAAGGGAACTTCTGTTGCAGTTCCCGGATGTCCAGTTCGGTGTCGATCTTGCGTCCGTACCATTGGAAGAACAACATGCCGCGCTTGTTCTGCGCCATGCGTCCGTCGAGGTAGTCGATGATCTCGTCCTTGTGGCTCATGGCCTTGTCGATGACCTGCTGCAGGTCGCGCTGGCAGTCTTCGGGCAGGTCCTGCATCCGATAGACGCCGCGGTTGCGTCGGCTCACCAGGTCGAACAGGGTATTGAACGGTGCCAGCACCCAGGTGTTGCGGCCGCTGCCGATAAAGTATTTCCTGGCCAGTTCGGCGGTGTAGATGCCATTGCGCAGGAAATCGTATATACCGCAGACCACGACCAGGGCGAGGAAACCGAAGACGGTTTTCGGGAAACAATAGATGATCAAGAGCACGCCCAGTGTCCAGAGGACCGAGACGATTTTCTTGCGGGTGGATCGAGTACTCATGACGCGCTTGCTCCTTCAGAAGCAGAATTCCACATATCAGGACTCAGCCGGCAACGTGCGGCGAAATCCCGAGAAAACCGCCTCAGGGTGCGCAACCGACGAGGTCGGCATGGCACCTGAGTCGGTGGGCCCGGATGGATGGAAACACAGCCCTCGATCATAAGAAGTCAGGGAGGTGAAAGGTGTAGCAAATGTTACTGTTTTGTAACGAATCTTCATAATTTATTTGACGCCACGGATATTGATTTATGCATCCAACAAGACGCGGGAGAAGGGAATGAGGTGGTTTTCGTGGGTACTGGTGCTTTTCATGGTGTCAGTGGGCGGGGTACAGGCGGGTCAGGGGCGTGACAAGCAGCGAGGCGAGGCCGGCGAGTTCGATTACTACCTGCTGGCGTTGTCCTGGTCGCCAACGTTCTGCCTGACCCATACCGGCAACGAGCAATGCACGGGCAAGGGCTATGGGTTTGTTCTTCACGGCCTCTGGCCACAGTACGCGCGGGGTGGTTGGCCGCAGTCCTGCGCGCCATTGACGCCGCTGTCGACCGAGCAGCGCCAGCAGGGCCTGACGCTGTTTCCGACCGCCAGGCTGATGGAACATGAGTGGAAGAAGCACGGTACCTGCAGCGGCCTGGGCGCCACCGCCTATCTGGATACCACCGACCGGGCGTTGGGCAAGGTACGGATTCCCGAAGCGTTGCAACCCTCGACGGCGGTGCGGGAGTATTCCGCCGAGGAAATCGCCGTGTTGTTCCGGCAGAGCAACCCGGGCATGCCGAGCGATGGCGTGGCAGTGAGTTGCAGCGGTCCGCAACTGTCCGAGGTGAAGGTCTGCCTGAGCCGGGACCTGGGGTTCGCGTCCTGTGGCAAGGGCGTGAAGAGCCAGTGCCGGGCCGGCAAGGTCCGCTTGCCGCCAATTCGTTGAGGGGGGGGGCGGGCGTCGGTCAAGTTGCAAGATTGTTCAAGACAAGCCGCGGACGCCCTGCCAAAGTCACGCGTCTTTTCCTGAAGCGCGAGTTCTATGTCCGATCACCTTCTGCCCCGCACCGCCTTCCTGCGCGGTGCCGTGGCCATCATGCCGCTGTCCCTGGCGACGGCACCCTGGGGGCTGCTGGCCGGCTCCATGGCCATCGAGGCCAACCTGACCCCCCTGCAAGGCCAGGGCCTGTCGAGCATCGTGTTTGCCGGCGCCGCGCAACTGGTGGCCATCGGCATGCTCAAGGGCGGCGCGGGGATCTTCTCGATCCTGCTGACCACCGCGCTGCTGACCTCGCAGCACCTGTTGTACGGCATGAGCATGCGTTCGGTGATTGCCCCGCTGCCCGGTCGCTGGCGCGTCGGCCTGGGCTTCCTGCTCACCGACGAACTGTTCGCCCTGACCAGCCAGCACGACAAGCAACAGTTCGACCGCTGGTATGCGCTGGGGGTGGGGTTGACGTTCTATATCGCCTGGAACTTGTTCACCCTGGCGGGGATCGTACTGGGCCGCAGTATTCCCGGACTTGAGCACCTGGGGCTGGACTTCTCGATTGCCGCGACCTTTATCGCCCTGATCACCCCGGTAGTGCGCAGTGTGCCGACCGTGGTCTGCGTGGCCGTATCGTTGTTCTGCTCGGTGCTGTTCAGTTACTGGCAGTGGGGTTCGGCGCTGGTACTGTCGGGACTGGCGGGGATGGCGGCGGGATTTGTCTGCAACAAGCTGTATCGGGGGGGCGAATGATGGTCTGGGCGGTAATCATCGGGATGGGACTGCTGGTGTTTCTCAACCGCTACGTGTTTCTCGAACCCCGCCTGCCGTTGCGCCTGAGCAGCAACGCCCGGCAGTTTCTCGGCTTTGCCGTGCCGGGCATGCTCACGGCGATCTGCGGACCGATTGTGTTCATGCCCGACCGGCAACTGAACCTGCACCTCGACAACCCGTACCTGATCAGTTCCCTGGTCGCCATCGGGCTGGTGCTCTACACCCGCAACACCCTGCTCAGCATGCTGCTGAGCATGGCGTTCTTTTTCCTGCTGCGCTGGTGGTTGTAGGTCGCCAAAGCGCTGCTTCAGAATCGATAGTTGAGCCCCAGGGTCAGCGAGCGCTCCGGTGCCGGCTGCCGACCCCACGGGCTGGTGTCGATCCCGCGGAAGTAATACTCGCGGTTGAACAGGTTGCTGATGCCCGCCGAGGCCGTCAGCACGGTCTTGTCCTGCAGCGGGAACTGGCGCTCGATGGCGGTGTTCCAGATCCAGTAGGCCGGTAGCCGGCCCACGGAGGCGCTGGCGTCCTCGGCCCCGGAGTTGGCGGCGTCGGTGTAGGCGCTGCTGACATACAGGCCGTCGAGGCTGTAGGTCCAGCGTTCGGCGAAGTGGTAACGCCCGTCGACGCTGAACTGGTTGCGCGAGGAGAACGGCACCTCATTGCCCTTGAAGGTGCCATTGCGCTGCTTGGCGTCGAGGTAGGCGTAGCTGGCGTGCAGGTCTAGGTCGGGCAGGGCGCCCGGGGTCCAGAAGATCTCGCTCTCGATGCCCTGGTGACGGGTGCTGCCGAGGTTGACGAAGCGGTCGGTGGTGGCGTCGTAGACGATCTGGTCGTCGAAGTCGATGCGGTACACGCCGAGGTCGACACGCAGGCCTTTCCACGGGGTGTAGCGCACGCCGGTCTCGTAGTTCCAGGCCAGTTCGGCGCCGACATCACCCTCCTTGACGATCTGCGTGACCTGCGGCGGGCGCAGGGATTTCTGCGCGTTGGCATACACGTACCAGTCGTCCGTGGCCTGGTAGCCGACCGTCAGGCCGGGCAGCCATTCTTCCGACTTGTTGTCGTGCCGGAAGCCGGTAATGCCGTCCTTGTAGTCCATCTGCGCATTTTCATAACGCACGCCGGGGGTGATGGTCAGGCGATTGTTGAACAGGCCTATGGCGTTGCTCAGGTAGAACGCCCTGGCCTCGTCGTTGAACTGCCAGTCGCGGAACGGCGTGGTCTTGCCGGTCGCCACGCTCTGGCGATCGACCTTGTAGTCGATGTCCTCGGCGACGTAGCGGGCGCCCACCAGCCAGGTCTGGCTGAGGCTGTCGCCGTCGATGCTCAGGCTCAGGCGCGGTTCGCTGCCCCAGACCTTGAAATCCCGCGGGCCGTCCTGGCGGCTGGTGGCGGTGCCGTCCGGGGTGAAGGGCAGGCCGACGATAAAATTGCGATAGCTGTCATGGGCGAAGTTGGTCCAGCTGAACTCCACCGAATCGAACGGGCCGATGGCGCCCAGGCGCTGGGTGTAGGTACCCCAGACCCGGTCGGTGTTGCCGTCGAAATGATCCAGTGGCCGGGTCGACTGACGTGGGTCGTCGCGGTAGTCCTTGACGCTCAGGGCGCCCGCCAGGTCCATGTCGGCCTCGTAGTGCTGCACGCCGAAGCTCAGCTCGCGGTCGTCGTCGATATTCCACTGGCCGCGCAGGCGGTAGTTCTGGATATCGGTGTCCGAGTGCTCTCGTCCGGCTTCGCCCGAGATCGTATTGAGGTCCAGTTGCAGGCCGAAGTTGTCGGTCAGGTAGCCGCCGGTGCCGAAGTAGGTGTCCCACAACTGGCGCCCGCCGGCGTTGAAGGTGGTGCGCTCCTGCAGGGTGTTTTCCCATTCGCGGGGAATCGGCTTGCTGATGAAGTTGATGACTCCGCCGACGTTGTTCGGCCCGTACTGCACGGCGGCACCACCGCGCACGATATCGATGCGATCGACGGTGGCCATGGTCACCGGGAACAGCGACAAGCCGGTCTGCCCGTAGGGCGCGAGGGCCAGCGGAATACCGTCGGACAGCGCCTGGATCCTCCCGCTGCGGCTTTCGTACAGGCCGCGCACGGCGATCTGCGGCAGGGCGCCGGTGCCGGTCTCGTCGAAGATCTTGACCCCGGGCACCCGTTGCAGGGCATCGTCGACCCCGCGCACGCTGGCCTTGTCCAGGTTGTCCGCGCCAACCACCGTGCGGCTGCCGGCGTAGGTCAGTACCTGCGGATCGCTGGCGCTGCCCAGCACGTCACCCTTGATCACCATGGGTGCGATATAGGACACCTCGGCCGGTTTGGCCGCCGGGGCCGGTGCAGCAGCGGCCGGGACGATGACGAAGGTCCTCTCGTCCTTGACCCGGGTTTGCAGGCCGCTGTTGTCGAGCAGTCGCGCCAGCGCTTCCTGCGGGGTGAAACTGCCCTTGAGGGCGGGTGTGGTCCGCTCCTGTGCGATGTCGCTGGCAAACAGGATCTGCACCGACGACTGGCGTGCCAGGGCATTGAGCGCCTGGTCCAGGCGCGAGCTCGGCAGGTCGAGCAGGACCTTGTCCTCGGCCTGGGCCGAGAGGGCGAACAGCAGGCTGCCGGTCAGCAGGGGCAAGGACAGTGACAGGGGCAGGCGAGCGCTGAGCAGGCGTGGCTTCATGGGCGATGTTCCTTGGAAAACAGGGGGCTTTGACTACCTGCCGTTTCTCGCCCGGAAAAACCCTACCTGTCGGCTCGATTATTTTTTTCCGCTCTTGCGGCGCACGTGCAAGGTCCCGTCGCTCTCGCTGTGCAGACTCAAGGGCAGGATGCCCGGCAGCAGGGCGAGCAGGTCCTCGACCTTGCTGCTGTCGAACACCCCCGTGATAGGCAGGCCGGCCAGGCTCGGATCGTCGAGGCGAATCGGCGCCGTGCGATAGCGCTGGATCCGTGCCAGGGCGTCGGCCAATGGCGTGCGGTCGAAGATCAGGCGGTTGTCCTTCCAGGCGATCGCCGCCTCGGCGTCCACGCCGAGCGGTTGCAGGTGTCGCCCCGGACCTGTCTCGACCTGTTGACCGGGGGCCAGTTGCACATGACGACCGTCCGCGGTATCGACGTCGACCTTGCCACGTACCAGGGTCACGCGCGCGCCCTGGTCAAGGCGATCGACACTGAACAGCGTGCCCAGCACCCGCACCCGGGTCGTGCCCGCTTCCACTTCGAAGGGCCTGAAAACGGTTTTCGAGACATCGAACAGCGCCTGGCCGGCCTGCAGTTCCACCCGTCGCGAGCGCAGGTGCCATTCGACGGTGACCCGGCTGTTGCTGTCCAGGGTCATGCGGCTGCCATCGGCCAGCGCCAGTACGCGTCGCTCGCCGACGGCGCTGGCATGGGACTCGCGGTGATAGGCCGGGTCCAGCCAGCCCAGCCCGGCGGCCAGCAGCATCGCCAACAGGGCGCCCGCCACGGCCTTGCGTGGTTTGCGCGGCCTGGGCTCGGGCAGGGGAAAGCGTTTGCGCAATTCTTCGCGATGTCGCGCCAGGGCTTCTTCTTCGCGGGACGGCGGGGGCAGGGTGGTCATGAGACGGGTTCCGATAGGTCGAGCCTGGCGCGGCAGGCGGCCAGGCCGAGCTTCAAGTGCTTTTCCACGGTTTTCAGGGAAATCCCCAGGCGTGTCGCGACTTCCGCCTGCGGTAACTGGTGGATCTTGTGCATCACGAAGACCATCCGGCAGCGCGGCGGCAACGCCTCGATGGCCTGGGCCAGGTACTCCAGCTCGCGCTCGGCTTCATACTGGCGAGGTGGCGACGGCGCCTCGCTGGCGGCCTCGAACGGCTCGGGCAACTCGACGATCCAGGCCTGGCGCCGCCGTTCGCTGCGGTAGCGGTCGATGGCCTGGTCGTGGGAGATCTTGCGCAGCAGCGCCAGGGGCGTGCGCACGTCCTCCGACTGGCGTTTCTCCAGCAGTTGCACGCAGACATCGTGCACCACTTCGCGGGCAAAGCCGCGATCGCCAAAGCGTCGGCGCACGTGATCGACCAGTTCGTCGTAGTGACGCACCAGGGTGCTGAGCAGGGATGGCTTGGCAGGGTCGAACGGCATGATGGACCTGGAACGAGGCAGTGCAGGCGCAAATATAAATGAGAAACCTTTTCATTCATAGCGCAAGCCATCTCGACAGGGCCGGAGGTCATTCCGGCCGCTCAGGTCCGTGGCGGGGTTTATTTGAAGTTGGTATCGGCCACCGGCATGATCGTCGCGACCCGCCAGCCGTCGGCACCGCGCAGCAGGGTCTGGCTGATCAGGAAGGTGTTTTTCTGCGGTGCTTCCCCGGCATGGCTGCGGGTGAAGGTCACGGGCACTAGGATCTGCGCCACGCTGTCATTGAGCTGGGTGATGCGCAACCGGCTCATGTCCGGGTCCAGTTGCCAGACGCCCTGATAGTAGTCCTTCAGGCGCTCGACCACCGCATCCGGGCCCCAGTTCGCACCGCCCCGGGCATACCAGAGCATCTGTGGCGAATCCCAGAGCATCGCGCGGATCTGCTTGAGGTCGTGGGCGTTCTGCGCCTTGACGAAATCGGTGAAGAAACCGCGCACTTCGTCCTCGTTCGAGGCGGCGAAGGCACTCTGGCTCGAAAGGGTGAGCAGCGCACCCAGTAATAGCGAGCAGGTCGCGATACGGGTGATGGAAAGCAGTTGCATGGTGTCTCCTGGCAGGCGTTCTGCGATGGCTTGTAGGGTGACTCAGCGTAATCGCCCGAAGACCGTGAAACGTGTCGTTTAACCCTCGTTTCAGGCCATGGTTTCGCCTTGTCGGGGCTTGTCCCCCTGGCGGGCATTGCGGCGCATGGCCCGTGGCGGTTCGCCGAACGCACGGACAAAGGCGCGGCGCATTCGCTCGCTGTCGCCAAATCCGGTCTGGCGGGCGATGGCTTCTATCGGGTGGCGGCCTTCCTGGATCAGCACCAGTGCCGCGTCGATACGCAGTTTTTCGATGGCCTTGGCCGGGGAGGTGCCGGTCTGCTCGCGAAAGGCCCGGCTGAACTGGCGGCTGCTCAGGTGGGCGGCCTGGGCCAGCCGCTCCAGGCTCAACTCGGTGTGCAGGTGATTTTGCGCGTAGGCCAGGGCAACCTGGATGCGATCGGAACGTTGTTCTTCCAGCAGCGCCGATGACTGTGGCTGACCACCGGCCCGGCGGCTTTGCAGGATAAAGGTCTTCGACACGGCCCGCGCCAGGTCGGCACCGAGGTCTTTCTCGACCATGGTCAGTGCCTGGTCGATACCCGCGGTCATCCCGGCCGAGGTCCACAATGAGCCGTCGACGACGAACAGGCGCTCCTCGTCCAGCCTGACCCTGGGGTAACGGGCGCGGAATTGCGGGGCGAAGAACCAGTGGGTGGTGGCCTGGCGGCCGTCGAGCAACCCGGCCTCGGCAAGAAAAAAGGTTCCCGAACAGGTGGCCGCCAGGCGCCGGCAGCTTTGCGCCGCCTGGCGCAGGTAGGCGAGCAGCGCGGACGTGAAGGGGCGTTCGTTGCCGCCGCCGATGATCACCGTATCGTATTCGTCAGCCGTGAAAGGCTCGGTCTGCACAACGATCCCCACGGAGCTGCGCACGGCACCACCGCCCTCCGATAGCAGGCGTACGTCATAGTGAGGCTTGCCGAGCAGGCTGTTGGCCGTTTCGAACACCGAGAGCGCGGAGAAGCTCATCACGCCGAAACCGGGAAAGACGATAAAACCGATACGCAGCATAGGGCTCCCTGACATCCTGAACCTGAAAGCGAATAGATTACCCTGAACATGCAAAGGTGTTGAGTGAATACGCCTTGCCGACGCTTATTCCCCGGCGTGTTTCAACAGCTCCTTGCGCAACTTGCCGGGCGACAGGCCGAACAGGCTCTGGAAATGCCGGATGAAATGCGGTGCGTCGGCGAAGCCGCATTCGAAGGCGATTTCGCCGATCTGGCGATCCGAGCTGACCAGCAGCCAGCGTCCATAGCGTAGCCGTACCTGGCGGTAGAACTGCGCCGGGCTGGTATCGGTTTCGGCCATGAACAACCTTTCCAGCTGGCGTTTGCTGGTGCCGACCCAGTGGGCGATCGCCTCGATCTCCAGGGGTTCGGCCATGTGCTTTTCCATCAGCATCACCGCTTCGTGCAGACGCCGGTTGGATGAACTGGCGTAGCCGAGGGCCTTGCGCCGGTCGAGGAAGCTGCCGCTGCCGCTCTTGGCCACGGTCATCTGGTGCACCACCTTGCCGGCGCGGTCCGGGCCGCAGTGCATGCCGATCAGATGCACCGCCAGTTCGATCACCGAGACGCCGCCGGCACAGGTGATGCGGTCCTTGTCGATGAGGAAGTCGTTGTGGGTGATAAACCGCAGCGTCGGGAACAGGCGCTTCCAGTCATTGGCATGGTAGGCATGTACGCAGGCGGTGCGACCTTCCATCAGTCCGTGGCGGGCCAGCACGAAGCTGCCGGTACACAGGCCGATCAGCGGCACGCCCGCCGCCGCGGCCTGGTGCAGGAACGCCGGGTAGCTCCTGGGCACATCGGCCAGGGAGTCCAGCAGGCCACCGATGACCACGATGTAGTCGAAACGTTGCGGGTCGCCCATTTCGCTGTCGATGGGCACGTCCAGCCCGCCGCTGGACACGACCCGCTGCCCCGGCGTGCCCAGCACCTTCCATTCGCAACGGATCGGTCGGCTCTGGTCGCCGGTGTCGGCGGCATGACGCAGCGCATCGGTCAGCCCGGACAACGACAGCAGCGGAAAACGCGGCCAGAGCACGATGCCCACCGACAGTTCGGCGGTCCCGCGACGCTTGTGCGACGAGGGGGCCGATTGCTGGTCGAGTCGCGCCACCAGGCTCTGTTCGTCAGCCTGGTCCGCGGTTTCATCTGGATGTCGCAAATATTCAATCATTCGTGCAAAGCATCCAACTGGTTGAACCGCCCTCGGCCCTAGGATGGAGGCCTGCCCAACGTCCTGTCGTTCAATAAGAAAACCAACGAGGTGCATACGATGAACAAGTCTGGCATTCAACGCTTTACCGGCCTTTGCGCCGGATTGATGCTGTCCCTGCTGGCTTCGGCCCCGGTGTTCGCGCTGGATACCGTGGAGCCGGGCAGCCTGACCATCGCGTTCAGCGGCGACATGCCGGGAACCGGTTATCAAGATAGCAAGATGGTCGGCTATGACGGTGAAATCCTTCAACAAATTTCTGAGAGACTGGGGCTCAAGGTCAAGCCGGCGTTGATGGAATGGTCGGGGACCATTGCTTCAGTGCAGGCTCGCCGCGTGGATGTAATGGCCGGGACCATGGGCTGGACCGAACAGCGCTCGAAGATCATGGCCCTGAGCGATCCGATCCACTATTTCAAGAACGGTATCACCCAGACCGGGAAGACCGACTGGAAGACCCTCAAGGACTTGCAGGGCAAGAAGGTCGGGACCATCACCGGGTTCTCCTTCATTCCTGAAATGCGCAGGATCCCCGGGCTGCAAGTGACGCTCTACGACACCTCGGACGCCGCCGTGCGCGACCTGCTGGCCGGGCGTATCGACGCGGTGATCGGTGATCCGCCGGTCATGCAATACGCCATTTCGCGCAATGCCCAATGGCACCTGCACTTCAACGCCTTTACCGACAACGATCCGGATTTCCCGCTGCTGACCGGACTGGGCCAGGTGGTGTTCGGTTTCAACAAGGACAATCCGCAGCTGCTGGCGGCGGTCAACGAACAGATCCAGACGCTCTGGAAAACCTGCGAGATGCGCAAGATCGGCGCCCGCTACGGCCTGACCCAGGATGTCTGGTTCATGCCCCAGGGCAAGGACCTGCGCCTGAGCGTCGACCGTCCGGCGGACTGGAAACTGCCCGGCTGCCAATAACAAAGCGTGGTGCGCAGGGGCGTCCTGTCGACCCTGCGCCAGACCGAGAAAAAAGCGGGTGAGCAACATGTCCGACCTGATGGAACCTGCGCTGCTGCGCGTGTGTGACCTGTACAAGCATTATGGCGACCTGGCGGTGCTCAAGGGCATCAGCCTGGAACTCAAGGCCGGGGAAACCCTGTCGCTGATCGGCCCCAGCGGGTCCGGTAAATCGACCTGCCTGCGCTGCATCAATTACCTGGAAAAACCCAGCCAGGGTGAAATCTGGCTTGGCGATGAGCTGATCGGACAGGCCGGGGACGGCTCGCGCCGGCGCTTGCTGAGCGATCGGGAAATGGCCCCGCAACGCCTGGAGATCGCCATGGTCTTCCAGCTGTTCTACCTGTGGCCGCACTTGAACGTACGCGACAATGTCGCGCTGGGGTCGATCAAGGCCCGCGGCATGCCGCGCAAGCAGGCCTATGAACTGGCCGAGGCGATGCTGGAGAAGGTCCATCTGAGGCACAAGGCCGATGCCTATCCCGAGCAGTTGTCCGGCGGGCAGCAACAACGGGTGGCGATTGCCCGGGCGCTGGCACAGCAACCCAAGGTGATCCTGTTCGACGAGCCGACCTCGGCCCTTGACCCGGAGCTGGTGGGCGAGGTCCTGGCGGTGATCCGCGAACTGGCCGAGGAGGGGCGGACCATGATCATGGTGACCCATGAAGTCCGCTTTGCCCGCGACGTGGCCGACCGGGTGATCTTCATGGACGGCGGTCACATCGTCGAACAGGGACCTTCGGCCCAGGTGATCGATCATCCCAGCCATGAACGCACCCGCAGCTTCCTCGGGCGCATGGCCATGGAGAACGCTTGAATGAGCAGCCTCCAGACCTTTTTCGGGTTGTTGCCCCTGCTGTTGAGCGGTGCGCTGGCGGCGCTGGAGATCGCCCTGTGCACCCTGGTGCTGGCGAGTATCGGTGGCCTGGCGCTGGCGGTATGGCTGACCTTCAGCCGTTCGCGCCT
This sequence comes from Pseudomonas sp. Mn2068, assembly GCF_049319725.1. Taxonomy (NCBI): domain Bacteria; kingdom Pseudomonadati; phylum Pseudomonadota; class Gammaproteobacteria; order Pseudomonadales; family Pseudomonadaceae; genus Pseudomonas; species Pseudomonas sp. Mn2068. Next base: position 521,000 of record NZ_JBMOUG010000002.1, read on the forward strand.
GGTGCGGGCGGGGATCGCCTGCTACATCGAGTGGATGCGCAATGTGCCGGCCCTCGCGCATCTGTTCCTGATCTATTTCGGCCTGTCGTACCTGGGGATCAATCTGCCCGCCTGGCTGGCGGCCATCGCCGGCCTGAGCCTGGTGGGCAGCGCGGTACTCTGCGACATCTTCCGCGCCGGCCTGCAGTCGCTGCATGTCGGGCAATACGAGGCGGGCCTGGCGGTCGGCCTGACCCGTGCGCAGATCCTGGCGAGCATTCTCTTGCCGCAGTCGCTGCGCCGCTCGTTGCCGGCGTTCGCCAACTATGTCACGCAACTGATCAAGGACACGTCCATCGCCTCGGCCATCGCCGTGCCGGAGATCATGTTCCTGGCGCGCAACCTGGTGACGTCGACCTTCCAGACCTCGCTGATCTACTTCGCGGTGATGTGTATCTACGCGGCGATGATCCTGCCCATCGGCCTGGGCTTTATCCGTCTTGAACGGCAGTGGGGGAGCGCACGATGATCGCCTTCTTCGCGCAATACCCCGAGTACTGGAGCGACTGGACGGCGCGTCTGCTGCAAGGGGGCGTGGTCACGGCCAAACTGTCGCTGGCCGGCTTTGCCCTGGCGGCGCTGCTCGGCAGCTTGCTGACCTGGGCCTTGCGCAGCCCGTTTGCCTGGCTGCGTCGCCCGGCGGCGTACTTCATCCAGGGCATGCGTGCGCTGCCGCTGCTGGCCTTGCTGCTGGCGCTGTATTTCTCCCTGCCGAGCCTGGGCCTGACCCTATCCGGTTTCGCCGCCGGTGTCCTCGGACTGGGATTGCAGGGCAGCGCCTATGTCGCCGAGATCCTGCGCGGTGGCCTGGATGCCCTGCACCGCGGACAGCGCGAGTCGGCGATAGCCGTCGGCCTGACACCGTTCCAGGCCTTTACCGCGGTGATCCTGCCCCAGGCGATTCGCGGGATGCTGCCACCGTTGCTCAACGCCTATGTGTCGATCCTCAAGGACAGTTCGCTGTGCGCCCTGATCGCCACCGATGAACTGATGCTGGCCGCCCGGGCGATTGCCTCGGAGAGTTTCCTGCCGATGCATATTTTCCTGTTGGTTGGCCTGTTCTATTTCGTGATCGCGTTCCCGCTTTCCCTGCTGTCGCGTGTGCTTGAGAAGCGCTTTTCCCGTGGCCGCAAAAGCCTGAGAGGTTGACTGCATGAATTCCCTGGACCACAGCACTTTCCACAGTATCGGCCAATTGCAGCAGGCGCTGCGCGGTGGCCGGCTGACCAGCGAGGCGCTGGTGCTCGCCCAACTGGCCCGTATCGAGCGTTTCAACGGCCAGCTCAATGCCTATGTCGAGGCCTACAGCCAGCGTGCCCTGGGCGCGGCCATCGCCGCCGATCGCCAGCGTGCCGCCGGCGTTGACCTGGGACCTTTGCATGGCATCCCGGTGGCGATCAAGGATCTGTTTGAAATCGCCGGACAGGCCATCACGGGTGGTTCGCTGGCGCGACGTCCGCGTATCTCCACGCTCACGGCAACGGCCGTGCAGCGCCTGGAGCGGGCCGGCGCGATCATCCTGGGCAAGACTCATACGGTGGAGTTCGCGTTTGGCGGCTGGGGCACCAATGTGGTGATGGGCACGCCCTGGAATCCCTGGGACCGCCAGGTCCATCGGGCTCCGGGCGGCTCCAGCAGCGGTTCGGCGGTCGCGGTAGCCAGCGGCCTGGCCAGCGCTGCCCTGGGGACCGATACCGGCGGTTCGGTACGGATTCCCGCCGGCATGTGCGGCCTGGTGGGCTTGAAGACCACGCGCGGGCTGATCAGTCGCCATGGGTTGATCGAGCTGTGTCCGTCGCTGGATTCGGTGGGACCGATCACCCACACCGTCGAAGACGCGGCGTGGATGCTCGACGCCTTGCTCGGCCCGGACCCGCTGGACCCGGTCTCGGCCCGGGCGCCGGTGTTCAGTGCCGCGGCGGGACTCGACCAGTCGGTGGCCGGCCTGCGGGTCTGGGTCTTGCCGCAGGCCGAACGTGCCGCCATTGCGCCGGATATCCTGGCGGCCTACGATCATGGCCTGGAACAACTGGCCGCCCTGGGCATGCACCTGGTGGAGCAGCCACTGCCACGCTCGCTGGAGTCGTGCATGCGGGTGGCCGGCGGACTGATGAGCGCCGAAGGATATGCCAGCCTCGGCACGCTGTTCGAACAGCCCGACCTGCGTTTCGATCCCCATGTGCAACGGCGCGTGCTGAGCGGCAAGGCCATCGACGCGGCGGCCTATATCGAGCTGCACCACCAGCGTCGTGCGGCGCGCAAGGCCATGCAGGAAGCGATGCTGAATGTCGATGCCTGTGTGTTCCCGACCAATGCCGTCGGCAGCGTACCGCTGGATCAGGTTGATGAGTACGGTACGCCACTGGCCCTGCTGGGACGTTTCGCCAACCTGCTCAACCTGTGTTCGGTGGCGCTGCCGGTGGGTTTTGACGACCAAGGCATGCCGGTGTCGATGCAGGTGGTTGGCCGGGCGTTCGCCGAGCCGCTGATCCTGCGCATCGGCCATGCCTATCAGCAGCGGACAGACTGGCACCAGATCAATCCGAGCGGCTGGGCGTTGGACAAGGAGGCGGTGTAATGGAGATTTGCGTGGTAGGCGCGGGCATCGTCGGCCTGAGCAGTGCCTGGTTCCTGCACCAGGCCGGGCATCGGGTCACGGTGGTCGACCAGGCATCCGGGCCCGGCATGGGCGCCGTAGCCGGTAACGGTGCACAGTTGAGCTACAGCTATGTGCAGCCGCTGGCCGACCCGTCGCTGTTGCCCGGTATCCCCAAGTTGCTGCTCGACCGCAGCGGTCCCTTGCGCTTCACCCCGCAATGGAGCCCGGAGCAATGGCGCTGGTGCATGGAGTTCCTGGCCGCCTGCCGGACCTCGGTCTCCCGCCAGACCACCGTGGAGCTGCTGGCGTTGGCCACCGAGAGTCGCCAGGCCCTGGATGGCTTCATGCAGGAGCAACAACTGGATTGCGATTTCACTCGAACCGGCAAGCTGGTGTTGTACCCGGATGCCGAAAGCCTTGACAAGGCGCAGCATCAACTGCGCTTCCAGGCCGGCCTGGGATCGCGACAGCAGACAGTCAGCGCCAGCGAGGCGGTGGCGATAGAGCCGGCGCTGGCCGGCTATCGGTCGGCGTTCCACGGTGCGATCCATACCGACAGCGAGTGCGCGGTGGACGGACTCAAGCTGTGTCGCGAAATGGCCCGGATCATGGCCGACGAGGGCGTGCAGTTGTTGTTCGGACGCAAGGTCGAGGGCTTCCGGCGCCAGGGCCAACTTATCACCGCGTTGAACCTGCGCCATGTCCGCGAGGGAGCCGAAGTGCTGCACTGCGAGGCGGTGGTGCTGGCGGCAGGCGCCCACACCACCGGCTTGCTGGCGCAACTGGGCCGCCGCCTGCCAGTGTATCCGCTCAAGGGCTACAGCATCACCCTGCCGATTACCGGACACACCCGGGCACCGACGGTGAGCATCACCGATATGCGCCGCAAGACCGTGTTCGCCCGTATCGGCGATCGCCTGCGAGTCGCGGGGATGGTGGAGTTGTGTGGAATGGATGCGTCGATTCCGCCGGCGCGGATCGAGCAGTTGCAGGCCTCGACGGAGGCGCTGTTCGGTGGAGGCTGGGACATCGGGGACTGCCAGCCCTGGACCGGCTGGCGACCGGCAACACCCACCGGCAGGCCTGTGCTTGAATGCCCCGCAGGCAGTAACCTGTACCTCAATACCGGTCATGGCGCACTGGGCATGACCCTGGCCTTTGGCAGTGCGCAGCGACTGGTACGGTTGGTCGAACACACGACCCACTGAATTTTATCCAAGGAGAACGACCGATGACGATTCAACGTTTCCAGAGCAATGCGCGGATGTCCGGTGTAGTCAGCCATGGCGGCGTGCTTTATCTGGCCGGCCAGGTTCCCGGTGACCTGCAAGGCGATATCACCTCCCAGACCCGCCAGGTGCTGGCAAAGATCGACGGGCTGCTGGCCGAGGCGGGTAGCGACAAGACCCACCTGCTCAGCGCACAGATCTGGCTCAAGCATATCGACCGCGACTTCGCCGCGATGAACGCGGTGTGGGATGCGTGGCTGCCACAAGGCGGCTCGCCGGCCCGGGCCACGGTCGAAGCCAACCTGGCGCATCCCGAGGTGCTGGTGGAGATCATGGTGATTGCGGCCAGGGCAGAGCTGATCTCGTGATCCATGACCGCACCGGGGGGCCGAACCGCTGCTGAAGAAGCAAGCTGCGGTAAACTGTTGGCAGAGGTTTATCGGTTGGCCTGTAAACCAACCGATCAAATCATTCGTGTCAACGAACGGTGCAATGGACATGGCAGTATCACAGGTACGGGAAAAGCTCATCGAAGCGGGGCTGAGCATCATCGCCACCCAGGGCTTCAATGGCACCGGAGTCCAGGAGATCGCCGACCTGGCGGGCGTCCCGAAAGGCTCTTTCTACAACTACTTCGACAGCAAGGATGCGTTTGCCGTCGAAGTGCTGGAGCGCTACTGGCAGAAGGGCCGGTACAGAGTGATCCTCAGTGACGAGTCCCTGGGCGATCCGCTGGTGCGCCTACGGCATTATTTCGAGGCGCTGGCGGCCGCCCGGGTCGATGACAGGTTCCTCTCCGGTTGCCTGATCGGCAACTTCTCTTCCGAACTCTCCGAGCAGAGCCGGCTGGTGCGTGATCGCCTGTCCGAGATATATGCCGGCTGGGCCCGCGCCCTGGAAATCTGTATCCGCGAGGCCCAGGACCTGGGCCTGGTCGGCCGCGATGTGGCGGCCGCGGAGCTGGCGTCGTTCGTCCTGAATGCCTGGCAGGGTGCGGTCCTGCGCACCAAGGTGGAAAAGGACGGGCTCGCCCTGCAGCAGTTCATGACCGTGGTTTTCAAGCGCGTCCTCGTCTGAGGGCATTTCTACCGCAGATCAGCGCAGGTTGTCGGGCTTCTGAATGACCCGCTGGTTTGTATTGCTCTTGCATTGCGACAGGATCCTGTCGCAATGCAGTTAAATATATATGTAGCCGCAGTCCCACGTAATAAAGGGTCAATCCTCTCCGACGCCAGGTTTATTGCTTACAACAGCTCCGTTCGAAGTATACGAAAGTGAACGTTCTGAATGGGGGTAATCATGTAGGTGGAGACTTGATGATGGCGGACGAGAGATATGTACCAGGGCAGGTGTTTGAAATCAGACCCTTGCACATCGTGGCGGGAAGGCCACAGACCTTCGGCACTGGCGTGGGTGGAAGCTACGCAGGAGACGGCAACGGCTGGGGGCTTCAGGAGGGGCCACGACGAGGGGAGGGTGGTCCGGGCAGGATCCGTGAGGCCACACCGAATCTCCTGTCCGACTTGATGGGCGGCGAAACGGATTTTCAGTCTGTCGCCGATGAATATGACTCGCGTCTCAGAACAGTGTCGACTGATACAGAATATGAGCTTGAGCAAAAAAAGCAGGCCATATAGAGCTGGCAGGTGAGCGGTCAGGTTGGCGCGAAATGGGCGAGCTACCACGATGCCTTTCAGGGATTTGATTCCGGACTTTCCGGGTAATCTTTCGGAGATCGCCGCATCTGTAGGCACGGTGGATCTGCTTTATCGGATTTATGGCGACCGTTCGAATTACTCGGTGATTGCCACGCCAACATAGATAAAGAGGTATTGTGATGAGCATGGAACTTGTCATTCTTGCGAAGACATTTGTTTCTGGTGGCGTTCCGGCAGATCAGTTTGCTAAGTCTTATATGAAATCCTGGAAGAGCGAAGGCGAAGGCGGTTTTCTGCAAAAGGATGATCCTGAACTCTCGGAGTGCTGCTCGGACATTTTCATGCATGCCGACTGTTATCAGCCGGAGCCTGGTCGCGATGAATCAGAGACTGATGAAGGTGAGTTCAGGAAGCGAGTGAGGGACACCCTGGATAAATTTAAACTCATTTGAGCCACCTTTTCTATTCAGGGTTAATCAAGAGCAAGCCCCGTTATTCGACGGGAGTAACGAGGTTTGTTCCTGATCGGCCTGCGTGTACTCTCAGCCCACCACCTCCCGCAATCGATGCCATAACATTCCCAGCGCCAACAGCGGCGAGCGCAGGGCCTTGCCGCCGGGGAAGGTCATGTGCGGCACCGCACTGAAGATATCCATGCCCTGGCTCTGGCCGGCATGGATGGCTTCGGCCAGCAGGCGGGCGGTCCAGTGGGTCACGTTGACGCCGTGACCCGAATACCCCTGGGCATAGAACACATTCGGGTGCTGCTGCAAACGTCCGACCTGGGGGAAGCGGTTGGCGGTGATGCCGATCTTGCCGCCCCATTGGTAGTCGAGACGCACATCGGCCAGTTGCGGGAATACCTTGAGCATCTTCGGTCGCATATAGGCACCGATATCCGCCGGGTCCCGTCCGGAGTAGTGGCAGGCGCCGCCGAACAACAGGCGACGGTCGGCGGAAAGGCGGTAGTAATCCAGGCCGACCTTCTGGTCGCACAGCGCCAGGTTCTGCGGGATCAGTTCGGCGGCCATTGCCGGCGTCAGCTGTTCAGTGGCGATGATGTAGCTACCGGCTGGCAGGACCTTGCCGTTCAGCCGTGGCTCAAGGTCTTCCAGATGCGCGTTGCAGGCCAGCACCAGGCTGCCGGCACGTACCGAGCCGGCGGCGCAGCGGACCTGCACGGTATCGCCGTGAACCAATTCGAGTACCGGACTCTGCTCGAAGATCCGCACCCCCAGCGACTCCGCCACCCGGGCTTCGCCGAGCACCAGGTTGAGCGGGTGCAGGTGGCCGGAGCCCATGTCGATCAGACCACCGGCATAGGCGCTGGATGCCACCACCTGGCGCATGTCCCGTGGCTCGACAATCCGCGTCTCATGGCCGTAGCCCAGTTCCGCCAGGTGTTCCTGCTCGGCACGGAACGCTGCGAACTGCGCTGGGGTATTGGCCAGTTCGCAGAAGCCCCAGCGCAGGTCGCAGTCGATGGCGTGTTGGCTGATCCGCTCGCCGACCACCGCCACCGACTCGATGCCGGCACGTTCCAGGTAACGCACGCCATCCTCGCCGACGTACCTGGCGAAGCCGCTGACATCATGACCGATGCCACGGATCAACTGGCCGCCATTGCGTCCGCTGGCGCCCCAGCCGATGCGTCGACCTTCGAGCAGGATGACCGAAAGTCCGCGCTGGGCCAGTTCGATCGCCGTGTTGACACCGGTGAAGCCGCCTCCGATCACGCAGACGTCGGCCGTCAGCTGCGACTCGAGCCGGGGTCGATCCGGCAGCGAGTGGGCGGACGCAGCGTAATAGGAACGGGCATGTTCCATCGTGCTGTCATGGATCATTTGTTGGTCTTCACTTTGCTCCAGGAGCGGGTCATCAGGCGCATGATTTCCGGTTTCGGGGTGGTCGAGATGTACAGCTTGTCGAGGACCTCCTGCGGTGGATAGACCTCAGGATTGTTCACCAGGTCGGCATCCATGTATTGCTGGGCGGCCGGATTGGGGTTGGCATAGCCGACCGTGGCGCTGACCTTGGCGATCACCTGCGGATCCAGCAGGTAGTTGATGAAGGCGTGGGCTTCTTTCACGTTGGCGGCGTCGGCCGGGATCGCCAGCAGGTCGAACCACAGGTTGCTGCCTTCCTTGGGAATCGAGTAGGCGATATTGATGCCGTTCTTCGCTTCCTTGGCCCGGTTGGCGGCCTGGAACACGTCGCCGGAGTAACCGAAGGCGACGCAGATATCGCCGTTGGCCAGGTCCGAGATGTACTTGGAGGAATGGAAGTAGGTGATGTAGGGACGCAGGGTCAGCAGCTTGGCCTCGGCTTTCTTGTAGTCCTCGGGATTGGAACTGCGCGGGTCCATGCCCATGTAGTTGAGGATTGCCGGGAACACTTCATCCGGCGAGTCCATGAACGACACACCACACTGGGTCAGCTTCTTCAGGTTCTCCGGCTCGAACAGCACCGCCCAGGAGTCGATATGGTCGATGCCCAGGACCTGCTTGACCTTCTCGACGTTGTAGCCGATGCCATTGGTGCCCCACAGGTAAGGCACCGAGTGCTCGTTGCCCGGATCGTTTTTCTCCAGCAGCTTGAGCAGTTTCGGATCGAGGTTCTTCCAGTTCGGCAGTTGCGAGCGGTCGAGCTTGAGGAAGGCCCCGGCCTTTACCTGGCGGGCGAGGAAATGGTTGGAAGGCACCACCACGTCGTAGCCGGTGCGTCCGGCCAGCAACTTGCCTTCCAGGGTTTCGTTGGAGTCGAACACGTCGTAGATCACCTTGATTCCGCTCTTCGCCTGGAAGTCGGCGAGGGTGGTTTCACCGATGTAGTCGGTCCAGTTATAGACACTGACGGTCGGTTCGGCGTGGGCCGTGGCACTGAACAGCAATGCCAGGGCGACCGGAATCGCGGATTTCAATAGACGCATATCGACACCTCGTTGAGTGGTTTTTAACGTGGGTAAAGGGTTTGGGGTCAGACGCTCAGCAACAGGAACTCACGTTCCCAGGAGCTGATCACGCGCTTGAAGTTCTCGTGTTCGGCGCGCTTGACCGCGACGTAGCCGCGCACGAACTGGGTGCCCAGGTAGCGGTCGATGGTCGGGCAATCCTCCATGTGGGCCAGGGCATCCTCGATGGTGATCGGCAAGCGCAGGTTGCGACGTTCATAGGCGCGGCCTTCCACGGGCGCGTTGGGCTCGATGCCTTCGATCATGCCCAGGTAGCCGCACAACAGGCTGGCGGCGATGGCCAGGTACGGGTTGGCGTCGGCCCCCGGCAGGCGGTTTTCCACGCGCATGGCATCGGGACTGGACGTGGGGACGCGCAGGCCGACGGTGCGGTTTTCCTCGCCCCATTCGACGTTGACCGGTGCCGAGGTGTCCGGCAGGAAGCGGCGGAACGAGTTGACGTTGGGCGCGAACATCGGCAGGACCTTGGGGATGTACTTCTGCAGGCCGCCGATGTGGTGCAGGAACAACTCGCTTTTGGAGCCGTCTTCATTGACGAAGATCGGCTTGCCGGTGGCGATGTCGACCACGCTCTGGTGCAGGTGCATGGCGCTGCCGGGTTCGTCGGCGATGGGCTTGGCCATGAAGGTCGCGGTGACGTTGTGCTTGAGCGCCGCTTCACGCAGGGTGCGCTTGAATACGGTGATCTGGTCGGCCAGGTCGAGGGCATCGCCATGGCGGAAGTTGATTTCCATCTGCGCCGGACCGTCTTCGTGGATCAGCGTGTCGAGGTCCAGGCCTTGCAGTTCGCACCAGTCGTAGACGTCTTCGAACAGCGGATCGAATTCGTTGGCGGCATCGATGGAGAACGACTGTCGGCCGCTCTCGGCACGACCCGAACGGCCCAGTGGCGGCTTGAGCGGCAGGTCCGGGTCTTCGCAGCGCTGGGTCAGGTAGAACTCCATCTCGGGGGCGACGATGGGCTGCCAGCCCTTGTCGGTGTAGAGCTGCAGGACTTTCTTCAGGACGTTGCGCGGCGACAGCTCGACCGGGTTGCCCTGTTTGTCGAAGGTGTCGTGGATGACGATGGCGGTCGGCTCGATGGCCCATGGCACCACGTAGATCGCCGAGGCGTCGGGTCGGCAGATCATGTCGATATCGGCGGGGTCGAGCAGGTCGTAATAGACATCGTCGTCGACGAAGTCCCCGGTTACCGTTTGCAGCAGCACACTTTCCGGCAGGCGCATGCCTCGTTCATGCAGGAACTTGTTGGTGGGCGCTATCTTGCCGCGAGCGATACCGGTCAGGTCGCTGACCACACACTCTACTTCGGTAATCTTGTGTTCTTTCAGCCAGGAAGACAGCTGATCGAAAGGGGCATTCATAAGGACCTCGTCGTTGGTTTTATCAACGCCAGGTGGGGCCTCCGGTTTGCCTGAAAACGGCGGGAGGCTTCCCCTGCAGCGCATTGACGACTATCTTGGGCGAGCTTTGTGGTTCCATCTATCCACTTTTTGAGCTCTAAGACGCACCAAAAAAGTGCGCGACGGTCAGCCCATGACAGAGTCAATTCCCTTGCGGGTCCAAGCGTTCAATACCGCCGACGTGGCCGAGCAGATCCGCGCGACGCCGGGTTGGGTCCAGCATTACCAGCAGATGTCGCCCGGGCATTTCGCCGGGCAGATCCGCTATCTCGACCTGCACGGCGTGGAGATCTACGAGGAGTGCATGAACACCCGCGTCGAGCAGAATTTCAGCGCGCCGACGGGCTCGCTGGCGTTCTGTTTCGATCGCAGTGACAACGCCTTGTATGTGCTCAATGGCGAAAGCCGCAATATCTGGATCACCCCGGAGAACTACCAGGAGATAGCGGTAGTGTTCGGGCCGGAGTTCGTCCAGCGCCATGGCCTGGATGTCGCGAGGCTGGAGGGGCTGTTCCTGGCGCCGCTCAACGCGCAGCAGAATGCGTTGTTCTGTCGTTGGCTGAGCGGGACGTTGACGCGCCTGGCACAGACCTTCGATCCGCCGAGCCGGGAAGTCCTGACCGGGCAACTGCTGGAGGACTGCCTGTATATCCTCGATAACGCCTGTGTGCGTCTGGATCACGGTTCGCTGCAGCGTCGGGCGGAGGAGCGGGGGATCATGAAGCGTATCGGCGAATGGGCTGCCGATGCCCCCGAGGAGACTCTCAACCTGCTGCAGCTTTCCCAGGTCGCCGGGGTTTCATTGCGCCAGTTGCAGCATGCCTTCAAGGCGTTCACCGGGATGACTCCGACCCACTGGCTGCGCCTGCGTCGCCTGAACAGCGCGCGCAATGAGTTGCTGCGCAGTCGCAACCTGGAGACCACGGTTGCCGAGGTGGCGATGCATTGGTCGTTCTGGCACCTGGGGCGGTTTTCCAGTAGCTATCGGGCGCTGTTCAAGGAGTTGCCGAGCGAGACCCTGAAGCGTCGGCAACTGATCCGCTAGGCGGGGATCAGAGACCGCCCAGCAAGTCATGGGCGTTGAGCAGTTCGTAGGCTATTTCCGGATGTTTTTCCAGGCCACGGCGAATCGCCGCGGGGATCGACTGGCGGGTCTTGCGACACATGCCGGGCAGTTCGTCGATATGAATGCCGATACCGCGCATGGTCCGTACTTCGTTGGGGCCCGGGGCGATGGTCACGCGAATCCCCAGTTGTTCGTACATCCGATGTTGCAGGCGTTCGAGGTCCGCCAGGCTCTTGAGGTCTTCGAGTCGGTCGAGCAGAACCTTCTCCTCCTGACGGGTCAGGCGCAGGATTCGCAGGTCAGTGCCGGGCGTGTCCAGCAGGCGTTCCCGCTCGCAGATGCAGGCGCCGGGTGGACAGGGCTGGCGGATCGGAGGCATGGGGTTCATGGACTCCGATCATAGCTAACCGGGCCGGCTTTTGCTCATCGGCTTTGCAGCGCACTCAGCACTTCATAGGCGGCCTTGACCCGAAGCGGATTCGGGTAGTTCTTGTTGGCCAGCATCACGATGCCGATATCCTTGGCTGGTACATAGGCGACATAGGCGCCGAAGCCACTGGTCGAGCCGGTCTTGTTCACCCACCTGTCGGCGCGTGGTGCCTCTGGCGTCTTGAACCAGCTGGTTTTCTGCGGGTCAAGCATCGTGTTCGAGTTGCCTTCGGTCAGGGTATCCAGCTTGACCGGGTAGGGGTAGAGCTCCCAACCCAGGCCCTGGGTGGTGTTCCCGAACTGGTAGTAGCCGGTGTGGGTCAAGGCGATCGCCTGCTGCAACGGCGCCTCCAGCTGTTGCGGCTTCATGTTCACCTGGACGTAATGCAGCAGGTCGCTGGATGTGGTCTTGATGCCATAGGCTTCGGAGTCCATCGCACCAGGGCCGACCCTGGAAAGGGAGTCGTCTTTCTTGTAACCCTGGGCATAACGGTTCATCCGGTCCTTGGGGACCCTGACGTAGCTATCCTGGAGCCCCAGCTTGGGAAGCAGCGTCTTTTCCATCAGATCATCAAACGGCCGGCCCAGGCTTCTGGCTGCCACGTAGCCGAACAGGCCGAGGCTCGGATTCGAATACTGCCGTTGCTCGCCGGCGGGGTAAGTCGGTTTCCAGTTCTGGAAGTAGCCGAGCATCTTGTCCGAGCTGTCCGCCTCATCCGGAAATTGCAGCGGCAGGCCGCCGGGAGTGTAGGTACCCAGTTGCAGTACGCTGATCTTGTCGAAGGCACTGCCTCGCAGCTCGGGCAGGTAGTGGCTGGCGTTTTCCGAGAGCGACAGTTTGCCCTGGGCGACGGCGTAGCCGGCGAGGGTGGCGGTAAAGGTCTTGCTGACCGAACCGATCTCGAACAGGGTGTTTTCCGTCACGGCCTGCTTGCCGGCTTTCGACGCCACGCCGTAGTTAAAGTAATGTGCCTGGCCATTGACGAGTACCGCCACGGCCATGCCGGGAATGCCCTGTTCCTGCATGAGGGGACGAACCGCTGCGTCCACGACAGCCTTGAGTTCGGCAGGTGTGGCAGCGGCGGCAAGACAGTTTCCGGAGCCGAGCAGACCCAGGAGGGTGGCGAGCAATGTGCTTGTGAAAGGAATTTTCTTTGGCATGATCTGGCTACTTTCCATGAATTTCATCTTGTTTTGTTACATTTTGCCGGGCAGGCTCAAGGGGTGGTCCGTCTTCGCCCTCAAGTGCCTGATGGATTGACGAACGCCGCATCGAGCGGTGACAGCGGCTGCCGAGTACGAGGCGACAAGGAGGCTGGTCTGCAATGCGAGGCTCAATCTATGCGATGACCCTATCATCGGCAAACGACGAATTTTCGGATTAGCCATTAGGAAAATTAGGAGATCAAGTGTGGTTCGACCTCACCTGCCGTTGAATGCCCTGCGTGCGTTCGAAGCGTCGGCACGCCATCTGAGCTTTACCCGGGCGGCTGTCGAGCTGTGCGTGACCCAGGCGGCGGTCAGTCATCAGGTCAAGAGCCTGGAAAGTCAGTTGAAGGTCACGTTGTTCAAGCGCCTGCCCCGTGGCCTGATGCTGACCGCCGAGGGCGAAAGCCTGCTGCCGGTGGTGCGCGACTCCTTCGATCGGATCGCGCAGGCCCTGGGTCGGTTCGAGGGAGGCCATTATCGCGAGGTGCTGACAGTGGGGGCGGTCGGGACCTTTGCGGTGGGCTGGCTGCTGCCGCGCCTGGCGGATTTCCAGGCTCGCCATCCGTTTATCGACCTGCGTCTGTCGACCAACAACAACCGGGTGGACGTGGCGGCCGAAGGGCTCGACTTCGCCATTCGTTTTGGCGCGGGGGCATGGCATGGGGTCGACGCCATGCGTCTGTTGGAGGCACCACTGTCGGTGTTGTGTATTCCGGAAATTGCCCGGCAACTCCACACCCCGGCGGACGTATTGAAACAGACGCTGCTGCGTTCCTACCGTACGGACGAGTGGCCGGAATGGTTCCAGGCCGCCGGATTACCGGGTAACAGCCTGGTCACCAACAGCATCGTCTTCGATTCTTCGCTGGCGATGATGGAGGTGGCGCTCCAGGGCGCCGGAGTGGCCCTGGCACCGACCATGATGTTCTCCCGGCAACTGGACGCCGGTGATATCCGCCAACCCTTCGATATCGGCATCGTGACGGGTAGTTACTGGCTGACAAGGCTGCAGTCACGTCCGGAGACGTCGGCAATGGCTGCCTTTCGCAGTTGGCTCATCGAGCAACTTCAGGATTCAGGAGTGAATCAGGGCAATGGCGAACGACACCACGATTGCACAAGCGATGGCCAAATTCAGATTCATGAGTGAGCGTCCGGCAGGATAGGAGGTGGCCTATCCTGGAGGGGACTGTTGAAAATAAAAAATTCTGTTTTGCGATTTGAATGATCAATCGAAATGATGATTCAACACGTCGAGTCAGGCTGGTTCAGGGAGCCAGCAACTCGAACGCCAGCTTGAACAGCGGAATGGCGACGCAGACGATGACCAGGCCAATCTGCCAGCGCATTACATTGATCTGTGACTGCATGCCCGACATCGACAATCGCAGCTCCGCTCCCTGTTCCTGCATCGATAGGCGCAGCTCGCTGCCTTGTTCCCTGATCTGTGAACGGAGCTCGGCATTCTGTTCAAACATCAGGGTTCGCAGCTCGTTACACTGTTCCTTGAACGAGCTGCGTAGCTCATTGCTCTGCTCCTTGATCGAGTTGCGTAACTCATTGCCTTGCTCGTTGATCAGGCCACGTAGCTCGTTACACTGCTCCTTGATCGAGCTGCGTAACTCATTGCCCTGCTCGCTGATCAGGCCGCGCAGTTCGTTGCTCTGCTCCTTGATCGAGGCGCGTAATTCATTACCTTGCTCGCTGATCAGGTTACGTAGTTCATGACTCTGTTCCTTGATCGAGCTGCGTAGCTCGTTACCCAGTTCTTTGATCGAACCGCGCAACTCATCACCCTGCTCCTTGATTGACGTCCGCAGGCGCTCTTCGGTCTGTAGCAGATCTGGCTTTGACGTAAAGTCCTGCATATCGGCCTCCCAGGCATCTACCACAGCCTTGGCTTTGTCGGTCGGAGCGTTGGTGGCGACCAGCGCATCGTATAGGCTCAGGGATAGTCTCATCGTTGCTCCTGCAATAGACGATAGCGATTCTGGTGGAATAATCGACTCAAACTTGCAGGGTCTGATAGTCAGGCTTTTCTTCAGATTTTGTAGGTAAGTCCTTAGCCTTTTGCGCGCAGTTGATCGTTTTATGTAGCCTGGCGAGACGCCCAGTCCCGTTGCCGCCGTGCCACCGCCTGCGCGGTTTCCCCCACCAGCGCCTCGTAGACCGAGGGGGCAGTGGCACCCTCGGTGCTGATCAGCAAGACCCGTGAGTGCCTATCCAGCCCCACCTCGTCCTTGAGTGCCGGGGATTTGAGCAGATGGATCAGTCCGGCCAGTCCGGCCACCGCCGACTCGCCCGCTATCAGCGGGCTGTCGCGTCGACTGCCACGGGCCAGGAGGCGCATTGCGTCGACCGCTTCATCGTCTTCGATCGCCAGGAAGTGATCGATGCCCGGACGCAGGAATTTCCACGCCAGGGGAGAGGTTTCGCCACAGGCCAGCCCGGCCATTACCGAGTCCACCGAGCCCTGGGTCCGGCTGGCACGACCACTGATGGCACTCTGTAGGAGGCAGTCGGCCTGCCGCGGTTCTACCACGATCATCCGTGGCCGGGCCTGCCCGTGGTGTTCCCAGAAGTAGCTGGCGATCCCGGCGGCCAGGCCGCCGACGCCGCCTTGCAACAGCAGATGAGTAAAGGCAGGTTGTCCACGGTGCTGTTCGAGCACTTCGGCGGCAATGGTGCCGTAGCCTTGCATCACGTCGCGGGGGATATCCTCGTACCCTTCATAGGAGGTATCGGAAACCACCCACCAGCCATTGGCGGTTGCCAGTCGCGCAGCCTCTTCGACGGAGGCGTCATAGTGGCCGCTGATGCGTACGATCCGCGCGCCATAGGCGGCGATGGCGGCTTCCCGTTCGTGGCTGACATTCGCATGCAGGACGATAACGCAACGGCAGCCGATGCTTTGCGCCGCCGCCGCCAGCGCACGCCCGTGATTGCCATCGGTGGCGCTGATGACCGTGAAGTCGGCCAGTGTGTCGCGATAGTCGCCGTTGAGCAGGCGCGCCACGTCGAAGTGCCGTTGCGCAAACTGCCGAAGCAACAGGTGCAGCAGGGCGACCGGGGCACCCAGGGCCTTGAAACTGCCGAGTTCGGAGCGTGCCGATTCATCCTTCACGCATAGTTGGTCGATGCCCAGGCTGGCTGCCAGGTCCGGTAGTTCGAACAGCGGCGTCGGGCCCGGGTTCAGCCGGCTCCAGCCGGCCAGCCAGGCACGGCTCTGGTTGGCTTGCTCAATGTTGAGAATGGCCTTCAGTTCATCGGGGTAGTCCTGGCGGCAGGCATTTTCATTGGTGATCAGCATGGAATACTCCAAGGGACGGGAAGCGGGCGTGGGACTCGCGGGCGATCAGCGGCAAGTGGCGAGGCGGCGGGTCACAACGTCGAGCAACACCTCGGCACCCTTGAGCAGTTGCCCGTCGTCGGTGTGTTCCCGTGGGTTGTGGCTGATGCCGCCTTGGCTTGGCACGAAGATCATCGCCGCCGGGGCGATACGGGCGATCATCTGGGCGTCATGTCCGGCCCCGGAAGTCATGCGCCGTGACGAGAATCCCAGGCGTCGGGCCGAGGCCTCGATTTCGTCCGCCAGTCCGGTATCGAAGACCACCGGCTGGAAGCGCACCAGTTGTTCGCACTGGATATTTACGCCTTCCTGCTCGGAGACTTGCCCGATGATCGCGTTGAGGCGTTGTTCGGCCGCTTGCAGGCGGGCCTCGTCCGGATCGCGCAGATCGACGGTGAATGTCGCCTTGCGCGGGATCACGTTGATCACATCCGGTTCGAAACGCATGCAGCCGACAGTCGCCAGGGTGGTGCCGGCCGAAGCCAGGGCGATCTCGCGCAATTGACTGACCAGGGTGCTGGCGGCCCAGCCGGCATCATGGCGCAGGTTGATCGGGGTGGTGCCGGCATGATTGGCGTTGCCCTGTACCGTGACCCGCTGCCAGGAGATGCCCTGCAGGTTCTCGACCACGCCGATCAGGGTGTTTTCCGCTTCCAGGATCGGTCCCTGTTCGATGTGCAACTCCAGGTATTCATGGGGCACGATGCTGCCCGGCTGCAACTCGCCGGCATAGCCGATACGCGCCAGCTCATCGCCGAGGCGCGTGCCGTCGGTGCCCCGGGTCGACAGTGCCACCTCGAGCGTCAGGCCACCGGCGTGCACCAGCGAACCCATCATGTCCGGCTGGTAGCGCACGCCTTCTTCATTGCTGAACGCGGCAATCACCAACGGGCGGGCGGGATGCTCGTCAGCCTCGCGAAAGGCGCGGGCCACCGCCAGGCCGGCGAGCACGCCGTAGCAGCCATCCAGCGCGCCGGCGTTGGTCACGGTGTCGATATGGGAGCCGATCATCAGCGGCGCCAGCGCGGTGCCATTCCGAGGGTTCAAAGTGCCGAAGATATTGCCGATGCGGTCGATCCGTATCTCGAGTGCCAATTCGTTCATCCACTCGACCAGTTGATCGCGCCCGGCTTTTTCCGCGTCGGTGAAGGCGATGCGTGTGCGTCCTCCTGCCTCATGGTCGCGGCCGATCTCGCCAAGCACCCGGATCTGTCGCAGGAGTTCGTCGCTGTTCAGGTGCAGGGCGGTGTGGGGGACGGGATCGGTCATCGGCGACTCTCTTGTCTGGAGGTTCTGTGTGTGAATGAAATAATATCCCGCGTGATGCTGATTCTTTCCTTGAAATTCAGGCTATGGCTGATGTTTTCTTGCATCATCGAGCAGGTCTGATCAATTTTATTGCGAGGTGCTCCTTGAGCCTGGACGAGTTCGACCGCCGATTGATCGCCGCGGTCCAGGAAAATGCCGGGCTGTCCCAGAGCGAGTTGGGCGAGCGGGTCAACCTGTCGCCCGCTGCCGTCAATCGCCGGCTCAAGCGCCTGGGCCAGATCGGTGCGATCCGCAAGACCGTCGCCGTGGTCGATCCCGTCGTGCTCGGTTATCCGTTGACGATCATTGCCGAGGTCGAGGTGGAAAGTGAGCGCCTGGACCTGCTGGATGCGATGAAGCGCAGCTTTGCCGACTGCCCCCAGGTCCAGCAGTGCTACTACACGGCCGGAGAGTGGGATTTCGTCCTGATCCTGGCGGTGCGGAGCATGGAGCACTACACCGAGCTTACCCGGCGGCTGTTCTTCGAGAACAACAACGTCAAGCGCTTCAAGACGCTGGTCTCCATGAGCAGCGTCAAGGCCGGCCTGCAGGTGCCGGTCGACGAGTAGCCGTCAGGCGAACAGCCGAACGCCGCACATGCCGCAAAGAATCGCCGCGGCCAGCAACGCGCTGACTGCGGCACCACACCACCATGCGCGATTGGCGAAAGATGGCCTGGCACCATGGGCCAGCATCACCCCGCGCAGACCGCTGGCCAGGTGGGTCAGTACAAAAAACACGCCCAGCGCATAGTGGGGCACCAGGCGGATATTCCACGGGTCGTGAATCAGTCCGGTCGGTGCGCCCGTGGCGAAGGCCCAGTCGGTGGGGATGCCGAGAAAGGTCCTGGCGAAAATGAAGACCGAGTTCATGTGCCCGAGGATGAACACTGCCAGAAACAACCCCGAGGCCACCTGGAACATGCGATAGCGATCGACGCCCTGGTGGCTCCAGGTCCATGCCAGGTGCAGGCCGCTGCCGATCTGGAAGAGCATGACCAGGACCAGCAGCGGTTCTATCACGGGGGCCCGATAGACGTGGCGGCCGATCTCCATCACCGTCGCGTGAGACTCGGGGCTGACCAGTCCGAAGAGGTGGTTGAACAGATGAAACAGTACATACAGGGTCGCCAGAGAACCGGCGATACCATGGGCGACACGCAGCTTTGCGCTGGCGGGTGCGCGTACCGGTTCGTCGGCATTCCGGCTATTGTTCAGCCATGCCCCGAGCAATAGCCAGATCGGCGTCCAGAGCCATTTATCCGGCAGCGTGCTGCCCGCCATGTAGGTGAGCACGCCAAAAAATACATAGATCGTCGGCGCCGCCATCGCCAGCATCGCAAATCGCCTAGCCCGGCGCTGAATCGTCGAGGAGAGTGCCGGATGCGGGGATTGCCCGGCCAGCAGCAGGTTGCCCAGGGGGACCAGGAAAGCGACGAGCAGCCAGAGGGCAGCCAGACGGCTTGCGCCGCCCGACAGCGCCTCGTCGCCGCCGCCTGCCGATACCGTTCGATGAAAGGCGTCGAGTATCCACGGATAGAGCGCGGCACTCAGGGCCGGCGCCCAGACGATCAGTCGCCTGGTCCGGGTGTCTTGCCTGTCCCGGTGGGCGTGGAGCGTCTCTGAGGCAATATTGTCGGGCATGGGGTGGATCATCCATCGGCAAATAAGGTCCGGCCGGGCACGAAGCCACGGGATAACGTCCCGGGCGGGCATGGCAGGAGTGGAACGTCGGGTGGTGCGTGAGGTACGCTGGGGCTGCTGCACCAGCGTTTGCACCGTGGCAGATCATGCAGGCAAGAGTGAGGCGTGTAAGCGGCCAATCCGTGGATAAACGAGGAGACCAATAGGCGTGCGAAGCGTCTGGCCCGGGACGATAACGGGCATGGCCCTTGTTTCGCGGAACACTTTTCATTGACCCGGATGCCCCCGCGTCGCTCATCAGGCCCGATAATGCCGGGCTTCCCTCACTCCAGGCGTTCCCTCTCCATGTTTGAAATCAAGCCGTTCAATCCCGAGACCTATCGGCAGCAGACCCGTCGTAGCACCCTGATCATCGCGGTGCTCTTCGTCGTGCTGGCGATGCTGCTGTCCGGGCTGGCGGTCATGCTCTTCGGCACGCCCGGTGGCGACAACTTCCGCTTCAACGCCGGCGGCGTGCTCGCGGCGGTCCTGCTGATGGCGGCGCTGATGCGCCAGGTATTCTGGTCGCAGCCGTGGATGGCCGCGGCAGTCTATGGCTGGCAGCTCAAGCGCAGCCTGATGCGGATCACCAACGTCATGCACCAGGTGACCGTGCAGGTGCAAACCAATGATCCGGTGGCGATGAAGTTGCTGCGTTTCTATCACCTGGGGCTGACCCAGATGCATCAGTTGGACGGCAACTCCAGCAGCTTCAGCCAGATGGTCCATGAGATCGACCAGCACAAGGCGGCCATGGAAACGCTCGGGCTCGACCCCGAGCAACCCCGGCTGGATCCGCAATGGCTGGAAGCCGTCAGGAAAACCGCCACGCGCTAGGGTGCCAGGCGTTCGCGACCTATACTCAAGGCATTCGAAGGCGTGCGGCCGATTGTGACCGCGCCTGTTTCAGGGAGTGGCGAGCGTGAGCCGGCGTGGGTGGATCTTCGCCTTGATCGCGGTGCTGGCCGGATGCATCGGCCATGAGCGCGCCCGAGAGAATCCGGTAGCCGTCAATGTCAGCCCGCAGACCTGGCTGCAGGTCGACGTCGATCTGGTGCTCGCCTCGCAGGAGGCCACCCGTCAGGCCGAAGAGTATGCGCGCGGCGCCATGGACCATTGGCGAACGCGGGTCTACCAGCAGACCGACGAAAAATTCCTGCCCTGGTACAACAGCTACTGGACCCAGGAGTGGCTGTCGGTCAAGGTCGGCTGGTACAAGCTCAACGAGCGCGGCGAAGCTGATCCGTCGGCCAGGCGCCTGGCAGTCTACCTGCAGGATCAGTATCAACGGCGCGTGCTGGCGCCGGTCGCGGTGGAGATCGATCCGGAGGTGATCCTCGAGCAGTCGACGCAATTCTATGTGGAACTGATGGGGCGTCAGGCCGGGGCCATTGCACAACGTCATGGCGTGCCGTCGGAGCAACTGGACCGTCACCTCCAGGCCATTCCAGCCATCACGCTGGGGCCGCCCCCGGCGCGCAATGCCTCCCTCTATCAGCTGTTGCAGGCACAACCCCTGAATACATTGCCGGCCTATGCGGCATTGGCCGATAGGGTTCGCACCGCCGCCGGAGCACCGTCGGACGAGCCGGGTGTCGGCATCTCCGCGGTGGCCAGGCAGACCCGCGAAGACCTTGAGGCCCAGTTCGCCGGTCGGGGCGTGGCCGGTGCCGTCGCGGCGGCGGTAGGGCGGGTGGCCGGGGCGATGATTTCCGTTGGCGTGGCCGGTATCCGTGCGATGAGCCACGAGAGCGATCGACCCAATACCGATGCGCAGATTCGCAAAAACCTGGGAGCGGCCTTCGACCAGGCCTGGCTCAAATCGCTGAACAGCCCCGGTACGGGGGTGATGGCGGGCGTCTATTATCTATCGGGGCAGATCGAGGGGGCCCTGGCGATCACCGCCAGGGAACCGATATCCCGAGAGATATCCGGCCCCTGAACATGTGACGCAAACTCATCCCGAAGGCTTCTATTAAGGTAGAGTCGGCGCCTACGTCGATGCACATCATCAGGGATTCGAGTCTTTCATGCAGCCACGCCCGCAACGCCCCCTCTGGCAGGTCTACCTGGTTTTTCTCGCACCCATGGTGCTGTCCAACTTCCTGCAATCGTTCTCCGGCACGCTCAACAGTATCTATATCGGGCAGATGCTCGGCACCCAGGCCCTGGCGGCGGTGTCCGGTATGTTCCCGGTGGTGTTCTTTTTCATCGCCCTGATCATCGGCCTGGGGGCAGGCGCCTCGGTGCTGATCGGGCAGGCCTGGGGGGCGCGCGAGCCGGAGGCCGTCAAGGCCGTGGTCGGCACGACCCTGGCCCTCGGCGCGCTGATCGGGCTGGTGGCGGCGGTGCTCGGGAGCATCTTCGCCCGGCCTGCCTTGCTGGGGCTGGGCACACCCGCCGACGTGCTGGACGATGCCGTCCGTTATGCGCAGGTGATGATGCTGATCATGCCGCTGCTGCTGCTCTTCGTGCTGTTCACGCAGTTGCTGCGTGGAATCAGTGATACGGTATCGCCGCTGCTGGCGTTGCTGGTGTCCACCGGTGTCGGCCTGTTGCTGACCCCGGCCTTGATTCGCGGCTGGCTGGGGCTGCCGCAGATGGGCATCCAGAGCGCGGCATTGGCCGGCCTGGCGGGGACGGCCTGCGCCATGCTGTTCCTGGCCCTGCGCCTGCGCCACAAGAACAGCGTCATGGCGCCGGACCGCGCCCTGCTGGCGGCAATGCGCCTGGACCGGGCGATCCTCGGCAAGGTCCTGCGTATCGGCCTGCCGACCGGCTTGCAGATGATCGTGCTGTCGTTGTCCGAACTGGTGATCCTGTCCCTGGTCAACCAGCACGGTTCCCAGGCCACGGCGGCCTATGGCGCGGTCACGCAGATCGTCAACTACGTGCAGTTCCCGGCGCTGTCGATCGCCATCACCGCCTCGATTCTCGGGGCCCAGGCCATCGGTGCGGGGCGTCAGGAACGGATCGGCCCGATCCTGCGCACCGGCCTGCTGATCAACACCTGCCTGACCGGTGGCCTGATCGTCCTCGGCTACGGGCTTTCCCACTGGTTGCTGGGACTGTTCATCACCGACCCGGCCACCCAGGCGACTGCCGAGCACCTGCTGCATATCATGCTCTGGAGCCTGCTGGTGTTCGGCTTCCAGGCCGTGATCGGCGGCATCATGCGCGCCAGCGGCACGGTGATGGTGCCGGTGCTGATCATCATCTTCTGCATCGTCGGGATCGAGTTGCCGGTGGCCTACCTGCTCGATGCCCGCCTGGGCCTCGAAGGCGTGTGGATGGCATTCCCGGCGGCCTATATCGGCATGCTGGTACTGCAGAGCGCCTACTACCGCCTGGTATGGCGACACAAGCGGATCGAGCGCCTGATCTGAGCGCGGATGGCCCTCGTTCAAACGGTGCGTCGGACAGGGGGGAAGGCGTGACGCCTGGCCCGCCAGGCAATCAGCAGGCCCGCCAGCAGCCAGGCCACCAGCGTCCAGGGAAGGGCCGTGGCGCCCAGGGTTTCCAGGACCACGGCGCCGACGATGCCGCTGCCCGCATAGGCCAGGTTGAACACGGTGACGAGCATCGACTGGGCTTCTTCGGCACCATCGCCGGCGGCATCCGCCAGGGCGGTCTGGAGCAATGTCGGCGCGCCGCTGAAACTCAGGCCCCAGAGTGCGACGCCGATATACAGCACCGCCTGCGACGTCCCCCGCAGGCCCAGGCCCAGGGCGACCAGCGCAAAAGTCCCCAGGCTGATCACTACCAGCACGCGCAGCCACCGATCGACGAGCAGGCCGACGAGCCAGACGCCCAGCATGGCTGACAGGCCGAACACCAGCAGCACCTGTTCGAGGGCGATACCGGGGTCGACACTTTCCAGGAAGGGGGCGATGTAGGTATAGAGCGTGTAGTGCGCCATGATCCACATCCAGACCACGCACAACACGGGACGCACCCCCGGTGTGCTCAGCACCTTGCGCAGCGACGGGCGGGCCACTTGCTGTTCGGCGGGTGCCTCGGGGACGCCCAGCCATACCCAGATCATCAGCAGCAGGCTCATCGCCGACAACAGGCCGAAGATCACACGCCATTCAACCAGCCTTGTCAGCCAGGCACTCAAGGGCACACCCAGGGACAGGGCCAATGGAATACCGAGCATGGCCAAGGCCAGGGCGCGACCTTGCAACGAGGTCCCGACCATCCTGCGGGCACAGCCGGCCATCAGGCTCCAGGCCATCCCGGTCGCCAGGCCAACGATAAAACGGGCCAGGAGTATCAGCCCATAGGAACTCGACAGGGCGGTCAGCGCGTTGCAGATAAAGAACAGGGCGATGCTCAGCAGCAGGAGCGAGCGGCGCCCATGATTGCGGGTGGCAAACGTCAGGGGAATGGCCCCCAGTCCCGACCCCAGGGCACAAAGCGTCACCCACTGGCCGGCCAGCGCCTCGGACACCCGGAATCCGTCGGCAATCTGCGGCAGCAGTCCGGCGGGCACGGTTTCATTGGCGGTGGCGATAAAGCTGCTCAGTGTCAGCGCCAGCAAGCGAATGACCGGGAGTCCGCTCGCGATGTCGGGTGGGTTGGGCGACGGGAGCGTCGCGACTGTCTGTTCTTTCATGGTTTGGCATGACCTTCCAGGGTGGGTTTCAAGCCTGAAAGATTGCGGAATCAGCTTGTATTTGATAATTGGCTTATGAATTGAATGACTTTCAAATCTGGATAGAGAATGGCGACTGACAGGCTTGGGGATATGCGATTGTTCGTCGAGGCCGCCGCCCAGGGCAGCCTCTCGGCGGGCGGACGGTTGTCCGGTCTGTCGCCGGCCGCCGCCAGTGCGCGTCTGATCAAGCTGGAAGCGGCATTGCAGGCCCGGCTTTTCGATCGTACGACCCGCCGCTTGCGACTGACCGAGGAAGGGCGGATCTACCTGCAACATTGCCAGGTGGCCTTGCGTGCCATCGAGGAGGGCGAGCAAGCCTTGCAGGCCGTGCGCGGTGGCGTGCGAGGCAAGGTGCGGCTTTCGGTGCCGGCTGATCTGGGCCGTACCCTGATCAACCAGTGGCTTGATGCATTCTGCGATCTCCATCCGCAACTGCAGATTTCACTGACCCTGTCCGACTCGGTGTCGGATCTGCTGCAGGACGACATCGATATCGCGATCCGCTTCGGGCTGCCCCGGGACGGTACGCTGGTCGCGCGACGCCTGGCGCCCAACTGGCGGGTGCTCTGTGCCTCACCCGACTACCTGGAACGTCATGGCGAGCCGCGAACGGTGGCGGACCTGGCGGATCATCAATACATCGTGCTGGTGACCGCGGCGGGCCCGCTGAATGTGTTCCATTTTCTCGACCACGAGCAGCACTGGAACTACACCGTGCCCCTGGACCAGGCCTGGGAAACCAATGATGGCGCCCAGGCCCGGACCTGGGCGTTGGCCGGGCGGGGGATTGCGCGCAAGACCATCTGGGATGTCGCCGCCGATATTCGCGCCGGCAGACTGAAGGTCGTGCTGCCCGGTTTGAGTGTCAATGAGGCGGGGGTTCATGCGGTCTTCCACGGCAGCCGCTACATGATGCCGCGCGTACGGGTATTGCTGGACTACCTGATCGAGCGTTTTGCCGACGCGAGCGATGAGTTGCTGGGCGACATGATCGCTCCGCGCTCGACGGACGTGCCGGGGAATCAGTGGGCCGAGCGACGGGAATAAACGCCAGTCCCCGAGTGTTGTTGATTATTGAGCGGGGTATGCGCATTCTGGGTGTTCGCGGCAACGGATAAGGAGTACGGGTGATGTTGGGTGTCAGTAACTACGGGGCCTTTGTGCTCGCGTTCGTGATTCTGCTGTTGATTCCGGGGCCGGGCAATTTCGCCCTGATCACCTCGACCGGCAAGGGTGGCGTGCGTGCCGGCCTTGCGGCGACAGTTGGGGTGATCCTCGGCGACCAGGTGCTGATGTGGCTCGCGGTGGCAGGCGTGGCGTCCTTGCTCAAGGCTTATCCGGCAGCGTTTCATATCGTGCAGTGGATGGGGGGCGCGTACCTGTTCTACCTGGGCTGCCGGTTGCTGTTCGCCAGGTCTGGCGGGGCGATGCCTTTTGAAATGAAGCCTCACCAGTATCTGCGCCAAACCATGGTGATCACTTTGTTCAACCCCAAGGCGATCCTCTTTTACATGGCCTTTTTCCCGCTATTCATCGATCCGACCCAGCATCCGGGCATGCTGACCTTTGCTTTCATGGCGGTGACCGTCTCGTCCCTGACCTTCCTGTATGGCCTGATCGTGGTGCTGTTGACGCACTTCTTCGCCGAGCGGGTAAGGGCGAGCCGCAGGTTGACCACCGTGCTGGAAAAAGTGGCCGGAATGTTCCTGATCGGCTTTGGCATCCGGGTGGCGGTTCAGTAGTTCCTGCTCGACGAACGTCCCCCCGTTGCATAGGCTGACGGCTTTTTTGCAGCAGAGGGACGCGTCTTGAATCGCGACACACTTGAGCAGAACCAGATACCGGTCTATTTCGTCGCGGTGTTGATCGCGGCGCTCCTCGGGCTGACCGCGCCCCTTGTCGCCCTCGGGTTGAATGCCCTGGTGACCCCGACCATCGCGGTGCTGATGTACGCGATGTTCCTGCAGATCCCGTTTCTCGACCTGCGTCGTGGCCTGGGCGACAAGCGCTTCATGACGGCCTTGCTGTTCGCCAACTTCGTATTGATTCCTCTCCTGGTCTGGGGCCTGAGTCGAGGCCTGGCGGGGCATCCGGCGATTCTCGCGGGGGCGCTGCTGGTGCTGCTGACACCCTGTATCGACTACGTGGTGGTGTTCACCCATATCGGCAAGGGCGACTCGCGAAGAGTCCTGGCCGCCACCCCCGTCCTGTTGTTGCTTCAGTTGATCCTGTTGCCGGTGTACCTGGCTTTCATGCTGGGCAGCGAGTCCGGGGTGGTGATCTCCATCGGGCCGTTTGTCGAAGCCTTTCTCGTGCTGATCGTCGCGCCATTGCTACTGGCCGTGGGGACTTGCTCGCTGGCCCGGCGTTCGCGGATCGTCAATGCCTGGAGCGATGCCTGGGCCTGGTTGCCGGTGCCGGCCATGGCCGCCGTTCTGATGGCCGTGGTCGGTTCGCAGTTTGCCGCGGTGGTGCGCGATATCGACCGGCTTGCCCCGGTGATCCCGGTGTACATCGGCTTCATGCTGCTGGCGCCAGTCATGGGCGCACTGGCTTCGCGACTCTGCAGGTTGCCGGCAGGCAGTGCGCGGGCTGTCACCTTCAGTGCGTCGACGCGCAACTCCCTGGTGGTGTTGCCATTGGCCCTGGCACTGCCCGAGGATATCCGTGGCCTGGCCGCCGCCGCCGTGATCACCCAGACGCTGGTCGAACTGGTAGGCGAGCTGATCTATGTTCGGGTCATTCCGGTGCTGGTCTGGCGCGATCGCTTCGACGGCCCGGCGAACTGAGCCGGTCTACAGTTCCTCGATGGCCGCGCGGATCTGGTTGGCGACCGGCTGTTCCAGTGTGCTGTAGAGCTGCGCCAGGACCCGGCCGCTTTTCGAGCGATAGACATGGGGCCCGGCCAAGGCCTTCAAGGTTTGAAAGTGCTCCTGCAAATAATCACAGTACTCACGGGTTTCACAGACGAAGAACTGCCCGCCCTTGGGGGCGATGCTCGGGAAGGCTACTTCCACCCGCTCCCTGTAGGTGTTCGGCAACAGGCTCAGGGGCTTGCGCTTGGGGTAGCTCACCGCGTTGAAAGGGACGCCGTTGGCTTTCAGGGCATCGAGTACCGTCTTGGCGGAGGGGGTGGCATCGCTGCCACAGGCGACCAGGGGCAGGCCGGCGATTATCAATAGAAGGGCTTTCATCCTGACATTCCTTGTTTCATCACGCTTTCCATCAGTGGCTACTGACTGAAACTGGCAGGTGGGTAGGGTGTTTTGTATCAATGATTGTGCAGGACTGTTGTTTCGAACGTTGTAAGTCGGATCGCGATATTCGACGGTTATTATCCTGAGTGTCGTCAGTAGTGTCGTATATCGGGCCTGATTGCCTAAACGGTGCCTGGGCAGTCAGGCACTGCCTCGCCCGATGAAATGTGCAAGCGTCCTGCGTATTCAGTGACGGGAACTTCTTTCGACCATCGCGACAATGGTTTCAAAGAGTTCGTCCTGCGCCTGTTCAGGGGAAATCTCAGCCAATGCGGCGGCGTGGGACAGGGCTTCCGCGGCACCAAGCATCGCTCGCAGGCCGGCCCTGCCGATCTCGCCCGTGCGGCTATAAGGGGCGAGGGCACTCCGGCACTTTTCCAGGAAGATCACTTCATAGTCACGCTTGATCTGCTCCAGTTCCGGCGAGCTGGCCAGGGCGGCGATCACGCCGGGAATCTCCCGGCCCTGCTGCAAGACGCATTGCACATAGGCGCCGGCAATCACCTGCGCAGATCCGGCCAGGCTCTGCTCGGCGGCCTGGAGTGCAGCATCCATCAGGGCGGTCTGGCGCAGGTCATAGTCCTGGTAAAGCGCCCCCAGAAGACCGGGACGGGTGGTGAAGTGATCGTAGACCACCGGCTTGGTGACTCCGGCCCGTTCGGCGAGGTGGCCCAGGGTCAGGGCATCGGTGCCTTCCTCGCGTACCACTTGCCAGGCCACATCGAGCAGCTGGCGGTGGCGGTCTTCCCGGGTCAGGCGTCGCCGGGGCTGGGATTCGGAAAGCGGTTTCCTGCTGCTTGACATGCTTATATACCAAAAGTAACTTACTAATAGTAACTTGTGTCGAGCATATCAAGGTTCGCCTTTGAGCCGCAATCAACCTGCCGGAGTGTCGCCATGCATGCCCTTATCGTTGTTGCCCACCCTGAACCGCATTCCCTGAGCCACAGCCTGGCTGCACGCCTGGGGGAAGGACTGACGTCGGCGGATGCCGGTCATTCGTTTGAAATCGCCGATCTCGCGGCGGAGGGTTTTGACCCGAGGTATACCGCGGGGGACCTGGCGGTGCATCGCCAGCACGCGGCATTCCCCGCCGATGTGGCCGCCGAACACGTACGGCTTGAGCGCGCCGATGCCCTGGTGCTGGTATTCCCGGTGTACTGGTGGTCGATGCCGGGGTTGCTCAAGGGCTGGATCGACCGGGTGTTCGCCAACGGCTGGGCTTTCGATTTCAGCCTGGACGGACCGTTCGTGAAGAAGCTAGGGCGCCTGCAGGTGCATCTGGTCGGGGTCGGGGGGGCCGACCCGCAGACCTTCGAGCGCCATGGTTATGCCCATGCCATGAAGACCCAGATCGATCACGGGATCTTCGATTACTGCGGGGCGACGGTGGTGACTTCCTCGTTGCTGCTCAACTCGGAGAGCGACGATCCGCAGGCGCACCTGGACACCGCGCGGGCAATCGGCCGCGGTCTGTTTGCCGGCGCCAACCGTCCCGATTTGACCGAAATGGCTATCTGCGGATAAAGGTATCCGGGGTTTCACCCATGCTGGACTCCGGCCCGTTTCAGCAACTGCCTGCAGCGTTCGGACAGGTGCTCGACGCGCAGATGCTTGCCGGCCTTGGCATAACGTTCGCGCAGGCTCTTCAGTGCAGCAATCGCCGAGTAGTCGACGAAGCTCAGGTGGCGGCAATCGAGCACCACTTTCTGCGGGTCGTTGGCGGGGTCGAACAGGTTCTGGAACGGCGTCGTCGAGGCAAAGAACAGCGTGCCGTGCAGGCGATACAGCTTGCTGCCGTCGGCCTCTTCATGGGTGTCGGCATACAATTCGCGGGCGTGCTGCCAGGCGAAGTTGAGCGCGGCGATGAGGATCCCGCAGAGCACCGCCGTCGCCAGGTCGGTAAACACGGTGATCACGGTCACGGCAATGATCACCAGCACATCGTTCAGCGGCACCCTGTTCAGCACCCGCAGTGAAGCCCAGGCGAAGGTCTGCTGGGATACCACGAACATCACCCCGACCAGCGCGGCCAGCGGGATGCGCTCGATCAGCGGCGAAAGAAACAGCACGAACAGCAGGATCATCACCCCGGCCACCACGCCGGACAAACGACCGCGGCCGCCGGAACTGAGGTTGATCACGGTCTGGCCGATCATGGCACAGCCACCCATGCCACCGAACACGCCGGAAACCATGTTGGCCGCTCCCAGCGCCACGCATTCGCGGTCCGGGTAGCTGCGGGTCTCGGTGATCTCGTCGGTGAGGTTGAGGGTCAGCAGGGTTTCCAGCAGGCCCACCAGCGCCATCAGCAGCGCATAGGGGGCGACGATATGCAGGGTTTCCAGGCTCCACGGAATCTGCGGCAGCGTGGGGGCGGGCAGGCCACCGGCGATATGCGCCATGTCTCCGAGGGTACGGGTCGGCAGGCCACAGAGGTAGACCAGCAGGCCGACCCCGAGGATCGCCACCAATGCCGGCGGCACCGCGCGGCTCAGGCGTGGCAGCAGGTAGACGATTGCCATGGTCAGCGCCACCAGCCCGAGCATCAGCGCCAGCGGCTCGCCGCGCAACCAGCCATCGCCGACCTTGAACTGTTCCAGTTGGGCCAGGGCAATGATGATCGCCAGGCCGTTGACGAAGCCGAGCATCACTGAATGCGGCACCATGCGCACCAGCTTGCCCAGGCGCAACAGGCCGAATACCACCATGATCAATCCGCCCAGCAGCACCGTCGCCAAGAGGTACTGCACGCCATGCTGCACCACCAGCGCGACGATCACCACGGCCATGGACCCGGCTGCTCCGGAGATCATCCCCGGGCGTCCGCCGAACAGCGCGGTCAGGGTACAGATGATAAAGGCCCCGTACAGGCCCATCAGCGGGTTGAGGTGAGCGACCAGGGCAAAGGCGATGCACTCGGGCACCAGGGCGAAGGAAGTGGTGAGTCCGGCCAGGACATCGGCGCGTAGACGGGCGGGTTTCATGGTTTACCTGAATTGGGAGCCGGCGGGGGCAAGCGAGGGCAGGGCGAAAAGGAGGGAATGGTACGGAAATACCGACGATGCGACCAGCCCGTTGGCGCGTCCCGGCAATGACAAAGCCCCTCGCGGGGCCTTGTCATTCATCGCCTTCGCATCACCCCAAGCGCTTGGTGCTCGGTCCCGCGGTTCCTTCATTGAGGCGCTTTCTCAGGGATACCACCCACCACAAGGCTCCGACACCCAGGGTGATCCCGGTGGTCAGTGCGCCGGTATGGCTTTCTTCCGGTACGCTCAGGGTGAGGATCACCGCCAGTGCCCAGAGCGCGCCCAGCAGGATCATCGGCAGCAACCAGCGACCCAGGCTGAAGACGCCCTCGGGCGCTTCCGGCATGCGCCCGTTCCTGTAGGCCAGGTAGGCGGCGATCAGGGTCAGCAGGTAGGTGCAGTAGTAGGTCAGCCCGACCATCGAATAGATCGCCGTGACAAACCCGCCGCTGGCTAGGTTGAGCAGTACCGCGATGCCGGTGATCAGTATGATCGCCGCCACCGGCGTGCCGAAATGCGGGTTGATCCGTGCCAGTACCCTGGAGCCGGGCAGCATATTGTCCCGCGACAGGGCGAAGGTCATGCGTGTCGCCACCGCCATGTTGGCGATCAGGCAGGCGAGGATCGAGGCAAAGGCGATCACGATCATCACCGTGCCGGCGGCATTGCCCAGTTGCAGGCGGACGATATTGATCACCGGATTTTCCGACTGCTTGAGCAGGTCGCCGACCGAGCCGGGAATCGCGATGCTCAGCAGGGCGAACACCACGAAACCGAGCACGCTCGATACCACCACCGCGCGGATCATCGCCCTCGGCGCTGCCCGGCGCGGGTCCCTGGTTTCCTCGGACAGGTCCGCCGCGCCTTCCCAGCCGAGCAGTACCGAGACTGGCAACAGGGTGGCCAGGGCCAGGGTGGTAAAGCTGATCTCACCGCCGCTGACCGGTGCCGCCGACGTGAGGATCGCCACGCCCTGGGTGTGCTCGAAGAAGAAAAACACTCCGAAGAACAAGGCCGCTGCCAGCAGCACGGTGCCGATGATCTCGATGATCGCACCGATGTCATTGATCCGCGTCGCCAGGCGGATGCCGCAGATATTCAGCACCCCGACCACCAGTGTCGCGCCGATGCTCAGGCCCTGGATCTGTCCCTGGGTCGGGTTGGCCCAGATCTCCGGTGCGAAGACCGTGCCGATGGCGGCCGACGTCGCGGCGGTCCCGGCGACAAAGGAGATGAAGGCCACCCAGCCGGTAAACCAGCCGAAGTGATTGCCCGCCAGGCGGCTGGACCACTGGTAGGCATAGCCGGTCAGGGGAATGCGCCCGGCCAGGTGGCAGTAGACCATGACGATGCAGCACACCAGTGGAATCACCAGCAGCCAGAGGAGGATGCCGATACCGCCGACCCGGTTGAACGGATCGGCGAACAAGGTCACCACACCGGTGTTGATCGAGACCATCGAAAAGGCCAGGGCGAAAGACGTGAAGGCACTCATGGTGCGGTGCATCTTCTGCTCGTAGCCGAGGCTGGCGAGGTCCGCGTCGTCCTGGGTCATGCCGCTGGCAGGCGGTTCGGTGCCAGCCAGCGGGCGATTGCTTTCAAGGACTGTGCTCATGACCGTTGTTCCTCGATGATACCCAGCACTTCATCCAGTACGTCGAGGGCCCTGGCCAGCAACGGACGCTCGATATCCAGGGGCGGCTTGACCTTGATCAGGTTGCCCAGCCCGGCATAGCGGCTCTCGCCGAACAGCACGCCGCGCTCGACACCCAGGCGATACACCTCGTGGGACTCGCGGCAGGCCGGCTCCTTGGTCGCCCGGTCCTTGACCAGTTCGATCGAGGCCATCAGCCCCGGGCAGCGTACATCACCGATCAGCGGGTGGCGGGTCTGCATCTCCAGCAGGCGCTCGGTGACATATTCCCCGGCCAGCCGGGCCTTCTCGCACAGATCGTCGGCGACAATCGCCTCGACCGCCGCGTAACCCGCCGCCAGCGACACCGGGAAGTGGCCGAACGTCAGCGCCTCTTCACCCTCGTCGAACCAGCGCAGGCGGTCGTCGGCAAGAATGCCGGCGAGGGGGAAACCACCGCCCACGCCCTTGCCGAAGACGATGATATCCGGCACCACATCGTAGTAGTCCGCGGCCCACATGGTGCCCATGCGGCCGAATCCGGTCTGCACTTCGTCGAAGATCAACAGCACGCCGAGGCGGTCGCAGAGCTCGCGCACGCCCTTGTAGTAGGAGCGTGGAAACTCGATATGCCCGCCGTTGCCCTGGATCGGCTCCATCATCACCGCGGCCACGGCGCCGTCGACGCCTTTGACAATAGTCTCTTCCAGCAGGCCGAGACAGAGTTGTGCCTCGAGTTCCGGATCCATGCCCAGGCGTGTACGGTAGGGGTTGGGATGCGGCACGCGGGTAAAGCGCGGCTGGATCGGCAGGAACGGGTTGTTCGGGTGCGGCCAACTGGCGCCCAAGGTCGCCAGGGAGCGGCCGTGGTAGCCGTCCTGCAGGACGATGAGGTTCTGCGCTCCGGGACGATTCTTGAAGGCCAGCTTCATCGCCATCTCGCCGGCCAGGCTGCCATGCAGGGCAAAGCCCATCTGGTTCAGCGAGGCGGGGGAGACCTCACGCAGCTTGGACACCAGCCGGGTATGGGCGGCCGAGCCGAAGTTGGGCCGGATATGGGTCATGTCCCGCAGTTGGGCAATCGCCGCCTCCACCACGCGCGGGTCGTTGGCGCCGAGGTTGTTGGACCAGGCCTGGGCCGTGCAGTCGATGTATTCCTTGCCCTGGTCATCCCAGACCAGCGAGCCACGGGCCTTGACCAGGTTGATCTTGTCGGCCGGATGGGCAACGGCGGTCGGGGCAAGGTTTGTCGGGGATTGGATCACGTCGTTCATCTGCTTATCTCTTTTGTTCGGGGCAGTGTTCGTGGTTTTGCAGTGTCTTGTTCTGGACGCTCGCCTGCATCGAGCTGGATCGATACTAGCGCCGGGGGGCGGGGCTTTAGAAAGACCGATTAGCGGCCGATTAATTGGCACAGCTTATAAGTCGTGCCATGATCGGGTGAGCTGCCGAGGGTTGTCGGGGGAGGGGAAAAATGCTGATCAACGGGGTCGATATCCGCCAGTTGCGGGCGTTTGCCATGGTGGGTGAAGAGCTGAGTTTCGTGAAAGCGGCGGCGCGCCTGCATGTGTCCCAGCCGGCACTGTCGCAGACCATCCGCCAGTTCGAGGGGCAGTTGGATGTACCGCTGTTCGAGCGCAATACCCGCAAGGTGGCCCTGACCGAAGCCGGTGAAGCGCTGCTGCCGCAGGCGCTGGAGATCCTGGAGAAACTGGCGCGGATGGCGCAGACCGCCAGCGATCATGCCGTGGGCCTGCGCGGTTCGCTCAAGGTCGGTTTTCTGATCGGTGCGGGTGTCGACCTGATGCCGCGTATTCTCAGCTCATTCGCCCGGCGCTTTCCCCAGGTCAAGGTGCTGGTCAAGGAGTTCGACTTCTCCGAGCCCCATGCCGGCATTGCCGAGGGCATGGATGTGTCGATCCTACGACCGCCCCTGGAGTTGCCGGAGGTCGAGTTGATCACCCTGGTGGAAGAGGATTGCGTGGCGTGCCTGCCGAGCACCCACCGCCTGGCCGCGCAGGCGTCGGTGAGCATTTTCGATATTCTCGACGACCCCATCGTAGCGGCGCCGGGAAGCAATGTCTGGCGCAGCTACTGGACGGCGGACCAGTATCGCCAGGGCCGCAGTGCCCCGGTCATCCACGAGGCCTCGACGGTCGAGAGCGAGTTGCAGGCGGTGGCTTCGGAGCGCGGGATCAGCATCACGGCGGCGTCCACGGCGCGGTTCTATTCGCGTCCGGGCCTGTCGTTTCCGGTGATCCGCGATATGCCGCCCTGTACGGTGTGCGTGGCCTTGCCGGCCCAGGCCAGCGTGGCGGCACGCAATTTTGCCGAGCTGGCACTGGAGGTCGCCGGGCGGCAGGAGTGATTCCGCCGGCCCGTCGCGGTGC
Source organism: Pseudomonas sp. Mn2068 (assembly GCF_049319725.1). Taxonomy (NCBI): domain Bacteria; kingdom Pseudomonadati; phylum Pseudomonadota; class Gammaproteobacteria; order Pseudomonadales; family Pseudomonadaceae; genus Pseudomonas; species Pseudomonas sp. Mn2068. Next base: position 554,911 of record NZ_JBMOUG010000002.1, read on the forward strand.
TACGCCGGCTGGAATGTCTGGCGATAGGCATAGAGGCCCGGCGAACCGCCGGTCATCACGAACAGCAGGTTGTCGCCCGGCTGGTGGCGGCCTGCGCGCAGATCGGCGAGCAAGCCGGCCAGGGCCTTGCCGGAGTACACCGGGTCCACCAGCAACCCTTCGCTGCATGCCAGCAGGCGCACGGCCTCCAGCATGGCCTCGGTCGGTGCGCCATAGGCACTGCCCAGCTGGCTGCCGTCGATCCGTATCGACGCCCGTTCCAGTGGCGACTGATGTCCCAGCAGGTCCAGGGTGTCGCGGGTCAGTTGCCAGGTGCGTTCGATCGACACGGCCTCATCGGCGAGCACCGACCAGGACTTCACCACGGCCGCGCCGCGGCCCATGGCTGCGAAGCCGGCCGCCAGTCCGGCGTGGGTCCCGGCACTGCCGTTGGGCACCAACACCTTCTGGAAGCGCAGCCCCAGCCCGGCTTCCTGCTGGACGATTTCCTCGGCGCAACGGGCATAGCCCAGGCTGCCCAGGGCCGTGGAGCCGCCGATCGGGATCACCAGGACCTTGCGCCCGGCTTCGCGCAGTTGCGTGGCCCGCTCATTGGCAACCGCCAGTGAATCGGAGCCGGCGGGCAACAGGTGCAAGCGGGCACCGAACAACTCGTCGAGCAGCCGATTACCGTTATGTTCGTAATCGATGCCGGAAACCACGGCCGATTGCGTCAACACCAATTCGCAGGCGAGTCCCAGTCGGGCGGCGGCGGCGGCCGTCAGCCGGGCATGATTGGACTGCAGGCCGCCGACGGTGATCACGGTGTCGATCTGCTGGCGCAGGGCCTCGCCGAAATGGAATTCGAGTTTGCGCAGCTTGTTGCCGCCACCGCCGAGGGCCATGAAATCATCACGCTTGAGATACAGCCCGATGCCGCTGGCATCTGCCCCCAGGACTTGTTCAAGGCGATGGGCCCGCTGGATCGGGGTCGGACCGTCCAGCAGAGGGGCACGAGGAAAAGAAGCGAGGGTGTTGGCAAGCGCGCGGGTCATGGTCGGGCTCTCGGGGATTTGCCGTTCAGGGTAGGGCCCCATCAGGCCTTGATAAAGACATCACGCGTTTGTTGATTGCTAACCTCGGGTTAGTAATTATCTGTGCGTTCGATGACGAGCCGTTGATTGACTTGCGGTCATCGCCATGCATGATGGCGACCGTGTCCTGGCCCGGCCGAGGGGGAAGTATGAGCAAGCTCAGGCAAATGGAAGTGTTCGTGGCTGTGGTCGAAGCGGGCAGCTTTGCCGATGCGGCGCCGCTGCTGGGGATGTCGGCAGTCATGGTGGGCCGACATATCCAGCATCTGGAGCAGGCTCTCAAGGTCCGCCTGATCCAGCGCACCACCCGCCGCCAGACGGTGACCGCCGAAGGCCGGCTGTTCTACGAGGAAGCGCGGCTGGCCCTCGAACAGGTCAATGCCGCCTTTGCCCGTCTGGAGTCTTCCGGCGACCGGCCCGGCGGCCTGCTGCGGATCACCGCGCCGATGACGCTCGGAGTGGCCCTGGTGGCACCGCTGGTGGCGCAATTCATGAAGGCTTTCGAGGATATCCAGGTCGAGCTGATCCTCGGCAATGAGATCATCGACCTGCAGGAGCGAGCCTTCGACCTGGCGTTCCGGGTTTCGGAGTCGGTGGACGTCAGCCTCATGTCCGTTGCCCTGGCCCCGTACCAGATGCTGATCTGCGCATCGCCCGACTACCTGGCGCGACAGGGCACACCGCTCGAACCGGCCGATCTTTCACGCCATCGAATCCTCACCCATACCTCCTGGCACAACCGCTTTGCCTGGCCATTGACCGATGGCACGGAAGAGGTGCCGTGGCCGGAAAAGGCCGTGCTCAAGAGCAATGACGGCCAGGTGTTGCTGCAGGCGGCGCTGGCCGGCAACGGCATCCTGATGCAGCCGGATTTCCTGGTGGCCGAAGCGCTTGCCGAGGGGCGCCTGGTCCGCCTGCTGGATGCCTGTATCCCGGCGCCCAAGCCCGTGCACATGGTCTATCCGCGCTCGCGGACACCGGTGCCCAAGCTGGACGCATTCGTGGGGTTCGTGTCGCGGCATGTCTGCGCCGGACAGCCTGGTACGGCGAAAAACCGAGGAATTGGTACTAGGTGAATTGTTCCGTAGCGACTACCTTGTAAAGGCCCGCGCAGACAGGCGTCTGCGTTTCCAGCAAATAAAAACAAGAGAGTCGGCTTATGAAGTTTGAACCCCTTGCGCGCTCGCTCCTGGCGACAGCGCTGATTCTGGCTGTTTCTCCCGTCCACGCAGCTTCCCAGGCGCCGGTCGCCGGGGAAAACGGCATGGTGGTCACGGCGCAGCACCTGGCGACTCATGTCGGTGTCGATATCCTCAAGTCCGGCGGCAATGCGGTCGATGCCGCCGTTGCGGTCGGCTATGCGCTGGCGGTGGTCTACCCGGCGGCGGGCAACCTCGGTGGCGGCGGTTTCATGACCGTGCAACTGGCCGACGGCCGCAAGACCTTTCTCGATTTCCGGGAAAAAGCGCCCCTGGCCGCCACGGCCAACATGTACCTGGACAAGGACGGCAATGTCATTCCCGACCTGAGCTCAAAAGGGCATTTGGCCGTCGGCGTGCCGGGCACCGTCTCGGGCATGGAGCTGGCACTGGAAAAATACGGCACGAAAAAACGTGCCGAAGTCATCGCCCCGGCGATCAAGCTCGCCGACCAGGGCTTTGTCCTGGAGCAGGGCGATATCGACCTGTTGCACACGGCCACCGCCGAGTTCAAGAAGGACATCCACGATTCGGGCTCGATCTTCCTGAACAAGGGCGAGCCGATGCAGGTCGGCCAGAAGCTGGTGCAGAAAGACCTGGCCAGGACCCTGCGGGAGATCTCCGCCAAGGGCACCGACGGTTTCTACAAGGGCTGGGTCGCCAAGGCCATTGTCGATTCGAGCCAGGCCGGCAAAGGCATCATCACCCAGGCCGACCTCGACAAGTACAAGACCCGCGAGCTGGCACCCATCGAGTGCGATTACCGTGGCTACCATGTTGTCTCGGCGCCGCCACCCAGCTCGGGCGGCGTGGTGATCTGCGAGATCATGAATATCCTCGAAGGCTATCCGATGGACAAGCTGGGTTATCACTCCGCCCAGGGCCTGCACTACCAGATCGAGGCCATGCGTCACGCCTATGTCGATCGCAACAGCTACCTGGGCGACCCCGACTTCGTCAAGAACCCGGTGGCCCACCTGCTGGACAAGGGCTACGCCGAGAAGCTGCGGGCCGCCATCGATCCGCAGAAGGCCGGGATCTCCAAGGAGATCAATCCGGGCGTGGCGCCCCATGAAGGCAACAACACCACCCATTACTCGATCGTCGACAAATGGGGCAACGCGGTGTCGGTGACCTACACCCTCAACGACTGGTTCGGCGCGGGTGTCATGGCGAGCAAGACCGGGGTCATCCTCAATGACGAGATGGACGACTTCACCTCCAAGGTCGGCGTGCCGAACATGTACGGCCTGGTCCAGGGCGAGGCGAACGCCATTGCCCCGGGCAAGACGCCGCTGTCGTCGATGAGCCCGACCATCGTCACCAAGGACGGCAAGACCGTCATGGTGGTCGGTACGCCGGGTGGCAGCCGCATCATCACCGCGACCTTGCTGACCATCCTCAATGTCATCGACTACAAGATGAACATCCAGGAGGCGGTGGATGCGCCGCGTTTCCACCAGCAGTGGCTGCCGGAGGAAACCAATATCGAGGCCTTCGCACTGAGCCCGGACACGCAGAAGATTCTTGAAGGTTGGGGGCACAAGTTTGCCGGTCCGCAACCCTTGAATCACCTGGCGGCCATCCTGGTCGGCGCGCCTTCCCTCGACGGCAAGCCAGTAGGCAACAACCGCTTCTACGGGGCCAATGATCCGCGTCGCAACACCGGGCTGTCGTTGGGTTACTGATTGAGCCCAGGCGAGCGGCGGGGCCGGCACGTGCAATGCGTGCCTGCCCCGCGCCACCGTTCGTTCAGGGCTGAAGCCCGGGCATCTTCGGAATGTACGCCACGCTGCCATCCTCGTGGTGATGGGCAAGTCGGGCGCCATTGGTGGGCTGGCTGAGCACGACATCATGATCCGCCGCGAGGCCGCTCAAGGGCACCGTATCGCCGCTCCCGAAGCTGCCGACGATCAGTGTGCGTGCCGGGTCCCAGGCGCGGCCGCTGGTCTTTTCCAGCCAGTCGATAAAGGCGTCGGTGTCGCCGTGACGCGGATAGTCCTGGGTCTCCTGCACGTAGTAGAAGGGGGCGCCCTGGTTGTCCAGGTACATCGGCAGCTTGTTGTCGACCTCGATCATGACCACCTGCCATTCATCCCAAGGTGCTCTCTGGCTCGCCTTGGCCCGTACGTCCTCGGCAAACCGTATCGTGCCGCCACCGCCATTGGCCCAGGGGTAGATCATCCCGATGACCAGCAGCAGAAGCAGCGCCGTCACTCCGAACCCCTTGGCCCAACCCGGCCCGCTGACTTTGCCGGCGGCGCGTTTTGCGGCCATGCGCCGGGTTACCCACCAGGCCGCCAGCAACTGGGCGAACGGCACCAGGGGCAGCACGTAGTAGCTGCGCCGGCTGCCGCTGGCGGTGAAGAACACAAACAGCAGGCCCAGGCCCCAGACCAGCCAGCGGGTTTCGGGTTCGATCTGCTTCCATTGGCGCAACGCCAGCCATAACCCGAGCATCCAGCAGGGCGCCCAGGGCAGGGTGTAGGCCGGCAGATAGATCAGGTAGGTGTAGATCGGTTCCATATGATCGAAGGGGTCGAAAAAACGTACGACGTTCTCCTTGAACACCAGCGCCAGGCCGCTTTCGCCATAGGTCGGCGAGCCGTAGAAGTGCGATAGCACGAATGGCACGGCATAGACCCCGGCGGCCACCAGCAGCGCGACGAATACCCGTGGATTGAGATGGCGTTTCCAGCGCCCCTCGACGAGCAGGTGCGGTAACAGCACCAGTCCGGGCAGGACAAAGCCGATCAGCCCCTTGAGCAGCGAGGTCAGGGCCAGTATCAGGAAAAACACCGTGTAGCGGCCCAGCCGCGTATCGTCCGGTCCGCGCCAGTACCACCAGACCGCGGCGAGCACGCCGAACACCGTGAGGATATCGGCGGTCGCCACGCGGGCCCAGAACACGAAATAGAAGGTGGTCGCGAGCATCCAGCCGGCGATCAGTCCGGTGCCCTTGCGCCACAGGCGCTCACCGATCAGGTAGATCAGCCAGACACTCAGCCACGCGGCAATCACCGAGGACAGGCGCAGCGACCAGGGCCCCAGGCCACCCGTCAAGCCGGCACTGGCGGTGATCAGCCAGTAGGAGGGCAGCGGCTTGTCGTAGTAGGGCTGGCCCTTGAGATAGGGGTCGAAATAGTTGCCTGACTGCAGCATCTGCAGGGCAATGTTCGCCCAGCGGGTTTCCGGTCCCCACAGCTCCCGCGAGCCGAGGCCCAGCAGCAGGAGCATGGCCGAGACCACCAACAGCAGTACCAGCGCACCTTTGTCGGTTTTCCAGTAGCCGAGGTTCATGGTCGGGTCTGCGGGAAGATGATGATCTCGAGGTCACCGTCCTTGTAGCGTTTGCCATCCACGGGCAGCAGCGCGATCTCCTGCATTTCCACAACGCTGCGGACCCGCATGACCACCCCGACCGGGCCCTGCTTGCGTGCCTCGCTCATCCACTGGCCGACGCTGTCGAAGGTAACGAGGCGCCCTGCGGCGTCTGGATAATCCAGGCCGTATTTCAGTTCGCCGGCGGTATTGAACAGGTCCACCTGCGGACGTTGCAGGCGCCAGGAGAGGGCGGCTGCGGCGCCGAGTTCGTTGCTCAGCAGGCGGTTGGTCTGGCGCAGTTCGTCGATGTGTTCGGCAATGAACTGGTCGGGCATCTTGTTGTTGATCACGCTCGCCGGCATGCCGGCCGGCAGCAGGGCCACCAGCAGGGCGATACCCAGCGCCGGCATCGCCCACAGCGTGAGCGGTCGCAGCGCCTGCAAGGCATTGGCGATGATCCAGGCCATCAGCATGATGAACACCAACGACAGGTTGAAGACCTCGGCGTGGCTGTTCTCGTAGAGGTAGCGGGTCGCCTGCAGCACGATCAGGCCGATCAGCGCCGCGAGCCCGAGGATCAGGTTGAGCATGCCATTGAGACGCAGCGCCCGGCCCTCGGCCCGGGCCACGCGGTCGATCAGGGCATTGCCCATCATCAGCGCCAGTGGCAGCAGACACGGCATGATGTAGGTCGGCAGCTTGCCCTTGCTGAGACTGAAGAATGCCAGCGGCAGCAGGAATGCCAGCCAGAGGAAGCCGGTGCCGGCCTGGCGTTTTTCCTGCCAGGCCTGCTTGAAGGTCGGGATCAGCATCACTGACCACGGCAGGCACGACACCACCAGCAGCGGCAGGTAGAACCACCAGGGCTGGGCGTGTTGTGCGTTGTTCCCGGCGAAGCGCTGGATATGCTCGTGCCAGAAGAAAAAGTGCCAGTAGTCAGGCTCCTGCGCGTTGACGGCCAGCACCCAGGGCAATGCGACGACAACCGCCACCACCACGGCAATCGGGCCGCACCGCAGCAATTCGCCCAGGCGGCGTTGCCAGATCATGTAGGGCAGGGCGATCAGCACCGGTAGCAACAGGGCGAGAAAGCCCTTGGTCAGGAAACCCATGCCACAGGCCAGGCCCAGTACGGCCCAGGCCCAGAGTCGATGGCGACGTTCCTGGCTGTCGAACGCAAACCAGAAGGCAACCAGGCTCAGGTTCGACCACAGCGTGAACTGCGGATCGAGGTTGGCGTAACCGGCCTGTCCGGCGATCAGGCCGAAACTCATGAACAGCAACGCCGAGGCGAAACTCTTGCGTGGGTCATTCCACAGGCGGCGGGCCATCAGGTACGTCAGCAGCACACTCAGCCCGGTACTGACCGCCGAGGCAACGCGGACCCCGAACAGGTTGTCACCGAAAATCGCCTGGCCGATGGCGATCATCCAGTAGCCGGCGATGGGCTTTTCGAAGTAGCGCAGACCCATGAAGTGCGGGGCGGTCCAGTTGCCGCTCAAGAGCATTTCCTGGCTGATCTGGGCATAGCGGGTTTCGTCGGGAATCCACAGGCCGTGAAACATCATCGGCAGCAGATAGAACATGCCGAAAGCCAGGATCAATACCGGTAGCGACCAGCGCTTGAGGGTGGCGGGAGAGAGAGGAAAGAAGTGCGTGTTCATGAGTCGACCTTAGCGGTATATACCGCCACAAGGGTTTTAACCAAAGATGGAAATTCGGGGGCCCTGATGTTCAACGATCAAGTTGCCCGGTAATCAAATGGTTCAATGATCAGATCCGACAGAGCCTCGACGAACGCCTGCCCGCCGGCGCTCAAGTCCCTTGAAGGACTGGAGGCGGCGGCCGTGACGAGTACGGTGGATCAGGTTCCGACGGTGAGTGGCGCTTCGAACAAAGTTGTCAAAGCAGAATGCATTCAAATAACGACATCTTCCATTGTCCTGATGTTTAAAAGTGCAAAGTGCTTATTACATGCCACTCATATCTTCTTGCCGAGAACGGTTGGCCAGTCTTCGGCATTCATGATTCCAAGCATGTTCAGCTGGCCGTCGGCACCTACGGAAACAAGGACCGAACTGGTGTATTCACTTTTCACCGCGTGCCGGTAACCCAGTTCTTTTTCCAGGTCATCGATACAGCCGCTATGGGTCACCAGCACCAGGTTGCGATGGGCCGCCTTGTGTGCCAGAGCCTCCTCGCCCAGGGCCGGACCGCAGCTGAGCAGCCAGTCGGCGGTGATCGCGGTTTTGCCGAACATCGCCTGTGCGGTCTGGGCGGTTCGGGTGGTCGGACTGCTCAGCACATCGGTATTGCCCATGCCGACGATCTGGAAGGCCTGGCCCACACCGGCCGCGGCGTGGCTGCCCAGGCGAGTGATGCCATCCTCGGGACCCAGGCACGGATTGCTCGAACGATCGCAGCGCTCGGCATGGCGCACCAGCACGATCACGTCGCCGGCTTTCCAGTGAGCGTAGACACCGGCACTGTTCATATGATTCTTGACCGCCAGGTCCAGGGGCGATTTGGGCCACAGGGCGAAGCCGGTCATGACCAAGGCCATGACCGCTACCCCGACCGCCAGGAACATGGACTTGAAGCGGGGCTTGAGGGGGCGCGGCAACACCGGTTGAAGAGCATCAGGGATAACCACACATTCACCCATTGACTGATCTGGCCATTCAGAAAGGGCGTCTGTGCAGACTCGCCCGGAAAGTGACAATCGCCGTCATGCAACTCCAGCGGATGTTGGTGACGACGATGGGAATTTACGGAGGCGCAGGTGGGAGCGAAGTGAAAGCGTTGTGAAAAATTTGGAAGTCCGCCAATCCCCAATGTTTCCGGGACGTTTTGCCTTATCCGGAAACACTTTTGCAGGGGATTGGGGCGGGAGAGGTGCCACGGAGGGACTATTCGCCGCGGATATACTGCTCCAGCTGGCGAATCAGGTCGGCCTGTTCGGCAATGGCTTCCTTGACCAGGTCGCCGATGGACAGCAAGCCGATCAGCTTGCCGCCCTCGACCACGGGCAGATGGCGCAGATGCCTGTCGGTCATGATCCCCATGCAGGTCTCGACATTCTGGTGGGAGTCCACGGTGACGACCGGCGTATTCATGATCTGGCTGACCTTGGTGGCGACCGAACTGAGCCCGTGCAGGATCACCTTGCGCGCGTAGTCGCGCTCGCTGACGATACCCACCACCTCGCCGCTTTCGTTGACCACCGGCAAGGCACCGACGTTTTTCTCGGCCATCCTGATCAAGGCCTCGAACACCGTGTGATCCTGGCGGATCGTGTGGACCTCCTGGTGCTTGCTCTCCTTTTGTTTCAACAGTTCTGCGACAGTTTTCATGGGTGGCTCTCTCATGCGGTTTTCAGGCGGTTCTTTTGACACGGGCACAGTCCATCGCGACCGTTCTTACAGAATCGTAGACGGATCCCGCGAGGACGATGCAGAAAGCGGCCTGTAGACGCTGAAAAAACGTCATTGCCCGGTGTTTTGGCCGGGAAGGCCGCTTTTCACCCGATCAATACTGGGCCGAGCCCTTCAATCGACAGGCTGCAAGGGTATAAAACGATAGTGGCCTGCACCCGATGAAGTGATCGAGGCACCTTGGGCGAGCAATGCCCGGGTGCTGTCTTCATCCGCCAGCTGAAAAGCCCAAGACTGTTGTGCGTGGCGCTCGGGTCGCTGCGCTGCCACCTCTTCGATGGCTTCCAGGAAAGCGCCCATATCGGGCAGATAGGTGGCGAAGCCGTTGCCCTTGAGGGCAGTGGTCGCGATGCCGAGGCGGACACAGATCGCCGCCTTCGCCACGATATCCTCGCGATCGGCCTGGCGCGAACGCTCGATCAGTCTGGCCAGTTCCCGGTCCACCGGTTTTCCGCCGGCGATCAGTTCCGGGCCCTGTTCCCAGGACTCGGGCGGGCAGTCCTTGCGGTCGGTGCGCAAGCTGATATGCGGGTTGATCTCCGCCGGATAGATGCGGCAGACCAGTGGCCGTCGTTCGTAGATGCCGCAGCGATTGTCGGCATCGAGGTGGCGACACGGCCCGTTGTTGTACGCTGCGAACGTCACTGCCAGCCAGGCCCGGGTCGTTCCGCTGGCAACCAGCACGGAACGGCGGTGGGCGTGCTCGAACTGTTCCTCGGCAATGCCGTGACCGCTTTCCAGGAATGCCTCCAGCAGCACTATCACCGTACCGCCATCCGCTGCCCACTGGCGGGATTCGTCGAGGGTCAACGGAACGTAATGGTCATTGCAGCACTTGCCGCAACCCACGCAGGAAAATCGTGTATTGATCAACTCGCCACCTCACCCGGCTCTTTTTTGAACCGACGCGCGAGCGCCGGTCCCCGTGATTGCACGGGGTTTTGCCTGTGGAGGGGCGGGATCATGTTTTGTTACAGGTGGGCCGAAATAAACTCAGTCGGCGCTGTTCAGTTGCTTCCAGTCCAGGCCGAATCGCGCCAGGCATTTGCGCAGGCGGTCGGCGTCGTTCGGATTGGCCTTGGCCTGGCGAGAGGCATTGAACAGCTGGCGCCCGGCATTCGACAGACTGCTGGCGCGGCGGCAGACCTCGATCACGGCATTGAGCTGCAGGCGATCGAACAGGTCGACTTCACCGGCGCTCTCGCCGAGCAGGCGATCCAGGGCATCCTGGGGTTCGGCCAGGCCCCAGGCGCGGCGCAGGCGTTCGATTTCTTCCGTGACCTGGGTTTCATCGATACGACCGCTGTCGGCCAGTGTCGCCATCCGGGTAATCGAGGCCGACAGCTCGCGGAAGTTGCCCAGCCAGCTGGCTTCGCCGGAGCAGGCGAATGTCAGGTAGCGACGTCGGGCTTCAACGTTGAAGCGGGCAAAATGACCCTGTTCCCGGGCGTGGCGTTCCAGTTCGAAATCCAGGTTCGGCTCGATGTCTTCACGCCGCTCGGCAAGGCCCGGCAGGTCGAAGGTCCAGAGGTTGATGCGGGCGTACAGGTCTTCGCGAAACAGGCCCTCGGCAACCCGGCTGCGCAGGTCGCGGTGGGTGCCGGCAATGATCAGGAAGTCGCTGTCGACTTCCTTGTCGGAACCGAGGGGAAAGAAGCGTTTCTCCTCGACGGCCTTGAGCAGCATCGCCTGTTCGTCCAGGCCCAGTTCGCCGATTTCGTCGAGAAACAACAGGCCGCCGTCGGCTGCACGCAAGAGGCCTTCACGACTGTTCTGTGCGCCGGTGAACGCGCCCTTGATATGGCCGAACAGCGCCGACATGGCGCCGTCGCCGCGCAAGGTGGCGCAGTTGACCTCGACAAATCGTCCTCGGACCTGGTGTCGGTTGCGCTTGAGCTCATAAATGCGTCGGGCAAGAAAGGACTTGCCGGCGCCGGTTGGGCCGATCAGCAGCATTGGCGCGCGGGAGCGCACGGCCACCCGCTCGATTTGCTCGATGGTGCGGTTGAAGGCGGCGTTGCGGGTGGCGATCCCGGATTTGAGGAAAGCCAGGCCTTCGAGGCGCTTGTGGCTGAAACGCGTGGCGATCCGATCATAGCGCGACAGGTCGAGGTCGATCAGCGTGTGGGTGCCGATGGCTTGCCCTTCGATGTCCAGGCGCCGTGCCGGGGCGGTCTGAACCAGTCGCGCGGGCAGGTAGCGGGCTTCGGTGAGCAGGAACCAGCAGATCTGCGCGACATGGGTGCCGGTAGTGATATGCACGAGGTAGTCCTCATGCTCGGTATCGAAGCGGTAGCCGGTGGTGAAATCATGCAACGCGGCGTACACCTCCTCGAAATCCCAGGGGTTGCGCAACGTCATGGGATGCAGGCGCACTTCGGTTTCTGGTGATACCTGGCGGATATCGGCGCTGACCCGTTCGGCCAGGCTCACGTCCCGGGCATCGCTACCGTGGATCAGTTCCAGGCGGTGCACCAGCAAGTCCGGCTGCTGACACAAGCCGACGCTCGGCCGCCAGTGGCTCCAGCGGTTGGCGCCCTTGCCGACCCGGTCGAGGTTGGAGCCGATAAAGCCGATGGTGACGCAGCACTTGCTGGGCATCTTATACTCAAGGATAAAAGACGATATTTGATGATAGAAAAAATTAGCATTGTCGTCACGGATAAGATGCCATTAAAAGGCGTATAAAATAAAAAACATATATAAAACAATTAGTTATTAGTGTTTTTTCGAGATTGATGAAAATTGGCATCCTGCCTGCAATAAGCCTGTCAGCGGGCAAGACGGCAAGGCGCAAGCAGCCAGGTACTTGTCGCCGCTCAATCAGGACAGGGCCGTGATCTCGGCCATCAGGAAATGAAGAATATGCAAGACCAGACCTACACCTTGCTCGAAGTCGCCAACGGCAAACCGATCAAACTCTGGACCCAGGGCGTGCCGGTCGAGCCCGAGGCTCGTGAGCAACTGATGAACACGGCGAAGATGCCGTTCATCTTCAAGCACATGGCGGTGATGCCGGACGTACACCTGGGCAAGGGCTCGACCATTGGCAGCGTGATTCCCACGGTGGGCGCCATCATCCCGGCGGCGGTCGGCGTGGATATCGGCTGCGGCATGATCGCCGCGTGCACCTCGCTGACCGCCAGCGACCTGCCTGACAACCTGCAGGGGCTGCGCACCGCTATCGAACGGGCAGTGCCCCATGGCCGCAGCAGTACTCGCGCTGGTCGGGACAAAGGCGCCTGGGACAATGTCCCGACTCCGGCCGATCTGGCGTGGTCGGCGCTGGAGTCACGATTCAAGGCGATCACCGACAAGTACCCGAAGCTGGAAAGGACCAACCACCGCAACCACCTGGGGACCCTGGGTTCGGGCAACCACTTCATCGAGGTTTGCCTGGATGAAGCAAACCGCGTCTGGTTCATGTTGCACAGCGGTTCGCGGGGTGTCGGCAACGCCATCGGCAACCTGTTCATCGAGCTGGCCCGGGCCGATATGCGCGAGCACATCGCCAACCTGCCGGATCGGGATCTGGCGTACTTCGAAGAGGGTAGCCAGCACTTCGACGATTACGTCCAGGCGGTCGGCTGGGCCCAGGATTTTGCCCGCCAGAACCGTGCGGTGATGATGCAGGCAGTGATCGCAGCGACACGCCAGGTGATCCGCAAGCCGTTCGACGTGGCGCTGGAGGCGGTGAACTGTCATCACAACTATGTGCAGAAGGAACGGCATTTCGGCGAGGAAGTCCTGGTGACCCGCAAGGGCGCGGTATCGGCGAAGAAGGGCGAACTGGGGATCATTCCCGGTTCCATGGGCGCCAAGAGTTTCATCGTCCGAGGGTTGGGCAACGAGGAGTCGTTCTGCTCCTGCAGCCATGGCGCTGGCCGGACCATGAGCCGTACCAGGGCCAAGCAATTGTTCACCGTCGAGGACCAGATTCGCGCGACAGCCCATGTGGAGTGCCGCAAGGACGCCGCGGTGATCGACGAAATCCCGATGGCCTACAAGGATATCGATCAAGTCATGCACGCCCAGCGCGAGCTGGTGCAAGTGCTGCACACCTTGCGGCAAGTGGTGTGTGTAAAGGGGTAGGACGATGACTGAGCATGCGTTCGGGCTGAGTGTCGCGCAGCCGCAAAGAAGTGCCGCGTTGCGCGAGCGAATGAATGAGGCTGGTTGTGTATTCGAGTTTGTGGTGTCGGAGGTAGCGCCGGGAGTGTCACCGGATGAATCGTTGCATCGACACGCATTGAGGTTGCTGCATGAGCAAATCATGACGATGGCCATGGCGTGGCATCAGCAACTGATTCGGCAGCCGCAGCATAGGGATCGTGCGATACCGATCGTGACCTGGGATCTCGATCAAGCAAAGGCGGTGCAACTGGAGAAGCGATGGGTACGAAGTCTGGTGCGGGGAGGGCCCGTGGAGGAGGAGGGGCGCGGTCTGTACCAGGCCTTTTGTGATCCTCCATACGGCACAAGATTTTCCGGCGGCGAGGAGCATGCTCAAGCACTCTTTCAAGAGTGGATGGACCTGCTTGGATTCTGCGAACAGGACGATATCGTGGTGTTGAACTGGGTCGATGGCTGTCTTGCGGATCTACAGGCAAGCGTCGACAGCCCTGCCGACCGCGTGCCCTGGAGTGACTACTTTGACGCGGGTCTGGAATGGTGGGGGATCTGGTGCCTGACCGTCTGGAGTCCTGAGCGTCGTACAGTGAGTGCATTGGTGGCCAGCGCCACGGATTGAAAGGAAAGAAAATGGAATGCTCGGATCGTCACCCGCTGGACAGCGTCATGCGCGCCCGGGTGTTGGAAGAACTCGCGCGGATAGAGCGCGAGCGCAATGTGAAGGTGCTGTATGCCTGTGAGTCGGGTAGTCGTGCCTGGGGCTTTGCGTCGGCGAATAGCGATTACGATGTGCGTTTTGTCTATGTGGAAAAGCCGGACTGGTTTGTCCAGGTCAGCGACGCGCGGGATGTGATCGAGCGCCCCCTGGACGACGAACTGGATATCAGCGGATGGGAACTGCGCAAGACCCTCGGATTATTGCGCAAGTCCAACCCGACCTTGCTCGAATGGCTCGACTCGCCGCTGGTGTACCGCTGCGAAGCATCCGCGACCGCTTCGCTACGGGAGTTGGCAGAGGCGTTCTACAGTCCTCCGGCGGCACGTAATCATTACCTGTCGATGGCCAGGAAGAACTTTCGCGGCTACCTGCAGGGCGACACGGTGCGTTTCAAGAAGTACTTCTACGTGCTGCGCCCGCTACTGGCCGTGCGCTGGATCGACATGGGGCTGGGACGGCCGCCGATGACATTCGAAACCCTGCTTCAGACGGTCGACGACCCCCTGTTGCTGGCGGAGGTCGACGACCTGTTGCGGCTCAAGCGCATTGCTGATGAAGCGGCTTATGGTCCGCGGCGCCCGGCGCTGCATGGCTTCATCGAGGCGCAACTGGAACGTCCGGTGCCGGTATTGCCGCGTACGAGCGAAGACGATAGACGTCTGGACCAGTACCTGAGGGCGATGGTCCACACTTATGCATGAAGGAAGGGTATGGAAAGGGAAGTGATCGAACTGGACGGCGCGATGGGCGGCGGCCAGGTGTTGCGCAGTGGGCTCAGCCTGTCGATGGTGACGGGGCGGGCGCTGCGGATCACCAATATTCGCGGGCGGCGCAGTCGGCCCGGCTTGCTGCGCCAGCACCTGACGGCGGTGCTGGCCTCGGCCGAGGTCTGCGGGGCGCAGATGGAAGGCGCGCAACTCGGTTCGCAAAACCTGTATTTCGAACCAGGACCGATTCGTGGCGGCGACTTCCGCTTCGCCATCGGTACCGCCGGGAGCTGCACGCTGGTACTGCAGACGCTGTTGCCAGCGTTGCTCCAGGCGCCGGAGCCGAGCCGTGTGCTGATCAGCGGCGGCACCCATAACCCGTTGGCGCCGCCGTTCGAGTTTTTCGAGCGTGCTTGGTTGCCGCTATTGCGGCGAATGGGGGCGAAGGTCGAGCTGCAGCTCCTGCGTCATGGTTTTGTACCGGCCGGTGGCGGAGAGCTGGAAGCTTTTATCCAGCCCTCGATATTGCAGGTGATGGAACTGAACGAGCGCGGCGCCGTGCTTGGAAGCGAAGCTCGGGTATTGATCGGGGGGATTGATGAATCGGTCGCCGAGCGCGAACTGTCGAGGATTGGCCGGCGCCTGGATATTCCTCGCGAGTCATGCCTTACGGAGCGGGTCGATTCGGCTGCAAGTCCCGGCAACGTGCTTTTGCTGGAGTACCGTTGTGAGCAGGTAACCGAGGTGTTCAGCGCATTCGGACAAGTCAACCTGCGTGCCGAGGCCGTCGCCGATGTGGCGGCCAACGCTACCAGGCACTGGTTGAGCAGCGGTGCCGCAGTAGGCGAGCACCTGGCCGATCAATTGCTGTTGCCCATGGCATTGGCGGGCGGCGGGAGTTTTACCACGCCGGGTATGACCGAGCATCTGCACAGCAATATCCGCGTGATCGAAGCCTTCATGCCTCTCAGGATTGCCTGCGCGACGACGGCGGATGGCGTGGTGCAGGTTGAATGTAGAGCCTGATTCAGGGTTCTTGCCGGCGGCGTCGGAACTGACCCGGCGGCAGGCCCTGGGTGGCCTTGAAGCGGCGTGAGAAGTAAGCCTCGTCGGCGAATCCACACAGTTGGGCTATCTGGCTCACCGGTCGGTCGCTGTTGAGCAGGTGGGTGCGTGCCAGGTGCATGCGGCGTTCCAGGACCAGTTCCGAAAAGGTGTTGCCGGTTTCCTTGCGCAGCAGGTGAGTCAGGTAGTTGGGTGACAGAAAGGCTGCTTCGGCGGTGTCCTTGAGGTTCAGCGCCGGGTCGGCGATATGCTCGCGCAGATAGCGGGAGACCCGCGCCAGGGCATCGCGCCGGCCGCGTCGGGCGGCCTTGTTCGCCGACAGGGCGAGCAGTTCCTCGGCGTACAGGCTGCAGACCTTGCCGGTCAATTGCAGCAGGCAGCCCTTGAGGGCCTGGCGGGTGCCGAGGTCGCGCCCCTTGTCCAGTTCGCGCATTTTTTCCAGCAGGTCGAGGACTTCGGCGAAGTCATGATCGGCGAGGATGAAGTCCAGGTGTTCCTGATGCTGGAACGGCGACAGCTCCGGCAGGTCGTGGATTGAAAGGTCTTCCAGGTCCAGCGGATCGCAGTCCAGGTGAGGCAGGAAAAACGCCTGGGAAAAATTGATCAGGACAAAGTTGCCGTCTTCCGGGTGCGGGATCAGGTGCAGGCGATGGGGCAGGATGAAAGCCAGCGCCTGGTGCGGATAAGGCCGGATGGCACCACCGATGTGCTGCACGGTATCGCCGCCAAGGTTGATCTGGATCTGGAAGTAGTCATGCCGGTGCGGGGTGACGATGGCCGGGCGGGCCTGCTTGTCGCGGATATAGAAGTCCGGGCGGTCGCTGCGTTGCTGCATGCCATAGGTGCGCACACGGGAAGGGCTCGGCATCGACACGGTCCTTGATGGCTGAAACGGGATATCGCCATTCTAGGGTAATGACGACATCCCGGTCACCGATCAACGCTGGCCGATGGTCAACTCGAAGCTGGCGATACCCTCGATCCCCGCGCTGACCCGGTCGCCCGCCACCAGTGCGCCGATGCCCGCCGGCGTGCCGGTGAAGATCAGGTCGCCGGCCTGCAGCTCGACCGAATGCGACACATGGCTGATCACGTCGCGGACCGACCAGATCTGGTCCCCCAGGTCGCCGCGCTGGCGCTCGACATCATTGACCTTCAGCCAGATGGCACCGCTGTCCGGATGGCCCAGTGTCGAGGCCCGGCGCAAGGCGGTGCAGGGGGCCGACCGGTCGAAGCCCTTGCCCCAGTCCCAGGGCCGGCCGAGTTTCTTGGCCTCGGTCTGGATGTCCCGGCGGGTCAGGTCGAGGCCGACGCCGTAGCCCCAGACATGGGCGAGTGCGTTGGCCGGGTCGATCGCCGTGCCGCCCTCGCCGATAGCCACCACCAGTTCGATTTCGTGGTGCAGTTCCCGGGTCAGGGGCGGGTAGGTGATCACGCCCGTGGCAGGCACCACCGCATCGGCGGGCTTCATAAAAAAGAACGGCGGTTCGCGGTCGGGATCATGGCCCATTTCCCGGGTATGTTCGGAGTAGTTGCGGCCGACACAGAACACCCGGCGGATCGGAAAACGTGCCGACTCGCCTTCGACGGCCAGGGATGGGATGGCGTGGGGGGCGAATACATAATCGCTCATGGTCTTTCTCCTCGTGGAAATCGGGCCGTCTTCATTGGCGAAGGCTTGCTGGCCATGGCTCAAGTCTGGAGGAGCAGGGGCGGCGGAACTTGGACAAATCCAGCAGGCTCCTGGATTTTCCAAGGCAGTGGTGCGCGGTCGAGGACCGGGACGGACTGGCAGAAACACAGAACCCGGCAATCGCCGGGTTCTGTGTGATTCATCCAGTGCGCTGCTCGCTGGCAGCGAGCTGTCAGGCGCTCTTCGCCAGGGCCAGGTGGGAAGCCCATTCGGCGTTCAGTGCTTGCAGGACACGGCCCATGAAGTCCTTGTCCGCTGCGGCTTTCTTGCCGACGTAGCCCTGGCCGCGACGGTACATCCTGAGGCAGGCGAACAGCTCGGGCCGGGCCTGGGTGAAGGCGCGCTCATCGGTGTAGGGCGAGCGGGCGTCGAGCCGGACATCCCCGGCCTGGTTGATCCAGAGGATATGGTCGTCGTGGCTGTCCTTGCGCGATGCGAACAGTCGAGCCAGTTCATCGATAGTCGGTTGATTGTTCAGATTCATGTTAAAGCCCCTTTGACCACTCGTTAATCTGTCTGGTTTACGTGTGCATCGTTGCCAAGACGGCGAATTGCTGCGGTGCCCTGCGCGGACAGTGGTGTCCGTGAAGCATGGCGCCAGCCCTGGTGTGATCGTGTAGCGCGGGTGAAACCCTGCTACACGGGGTTTCAACGGCAACGTTCCAACGAGAAGAAACAGCAGCGCAATCCTTGAACGGCGCCGACGACAGTAACGAAGTCAGCCACAAGCATTTTGAGGACGTTAGGCCGGTGTTTCTCGCCCGTTGAGGCGATCACGACAGGTCAGCTTCATCAATCTGCCTTGTGGGCAGTACAGATCCGGAACAGCTCGACGGCTTGTCGAGCCTGTTGTAACAACAGCTTTTGCAGCGCTCCCGATCGGGGAGGCAGGTCCATCATGCAAGTGTGCAAAGCGGGCGTCAATCATTTTGTAGTGAATATTTTCAAGCACTACATATTGCAAATCGGCAATTTCCTACAACATTGGAAAAGGGCCAAATGGACGAAATATGACCGGCTGGTCCTGGTTTTACCGGGTTTTAGGGGATAACCCTTGTGTTTGCTGGTCGGCGCACTGTTACAGCCTGCGCAACAGAGATTTTTCGATCTGCCCATGTAAAACGGTGGGGTACTGCCCTAAGCTCGGCGGCTTCTGAAACCGTCTGCCTCAGGAAACACGATGTCCCAGCTATTTCCGACCACGCGTCTGCGTCGACTGCGCCGAAACGAAAGCCTGCGCGGCCTGTTCCAGGAAACCGAGTTCAGCCTCAACGATCTGGTCCTGCCGATTTTCGTCGAGGAGGGCATCGACGATTTCGTGCCCATCACCAGCATGCCCGGGGTGATGCGCATTCCGGAGAAGAAGCTGGCGAGCGAGATCGAGCGCTACGCCCGGGCCGGGATCAAGTCGGTGATGACGTTCGGCGTGTCCCATCATCTGGACGCAACCGGCAGCGATACCTGGAACGAGCAGGGCCTGGTGGCGCGCATGGCGCGGATCTGCAAGGACACGGCTCCGGAAATGGTGGTGATGTCCGATACCTGTTTCTGCGAGTACACCTCACACGGCCATTGCGGCGTGATGCACGGCGATGCGGTCGACAACGATGCGACCCTGGAAAACCTCGGGCGCCAGGCGGTGGTGGCGGCGCAGGCGGGGGCGGATTTCATCTCGCCGTCCGCGGCCATGGACGGCCAGGTCCGGGCGATTCGTAGCGCCCTGGATGCCGCCGGCTTTATCGACACCTCGATCATGGCGTACTCGACCAAGTTCGCCTCGGCGCTCTACGGGCCGTTTCGCGAAGCCGGCGGCACAGCGCTCAAGGGCGATCGCAAGGCCTACCAGATGAACCCGATGAACCGTCGCGAAGCGGTGCGTGAGTCACTGCTGGACGAACAGGAAGGCGCCGATGCGCTGATGGTCAAGCCGGCCGGGGCCTACCTCGACATCATCCGCGATGTCCGCGAAGCCTCGCGCCTGCCGCTGGCGGCGTATCAGGTCAGTGGCGAGTACGCGATGATCAAGTTCGGCGCCCTGGCCGGGGCCATCGACGAACATCGCGTGGTTCGCGAAAGCCTCGGAGCGATCAAGCGCGCGGGCGCAGATATCATCCTGACTTACTTCGCGATGGACATCGCCCGCGACGGAATCTGAATCGCGTTGACGTTGCATCGCCGTTGCCCGGTTTGTGTGTTCACGGCAGGCGAACAATCGACAGGCCTGGTGGCGTTAGGCTGTGCCCCTCATTACTCAGAGGGTCAAGTCATGTATGTCATCACCGGAGCAACCAGCCGTACAGGTAGCCAGATCGCCCGCCGTCTGCTGGCGGCGGGCCAGCCCGTGCGGGTGATCGGTCGCAGTGCCGAGCGCCTGCAAGGGTTTGTCGACCTCGGTGCCGAAGCCAGCGTGGCCGAGCCCACGGATGCGTTGGCACTGGCCCGGGCCTTTCAGGGCGCGAAGGCGGCCTGGATCATGCTGCAGCCTAACTACGTTATCGACAGCCCGGACTTCCGGGCTTTCCAGGACAGCGTCACCCGTGCACTCTCGGCGGCGCTGCTGCAGTCCCCGGTGACCCATGCGGTGGTCCTGAGCAGTTGGGGCGCCGACCTGCCCTCAGGCAATGGTCCGGTGGCCGGGCTGCACGTCCTGGAGCGGCGCCTGGCAGCACATTCAGGCCTGAATGTGCTGAACCTGCGAGCGGGCTATTTCATGGAGAACACCTTGTCCTTCGCCGATTCGATCCTGGCCGAAAAGGTGGTGCTCAGTCCGTTCGATCCCGAGGTGCGGATGCCGCTGGTGGCCATTGACGATATCGTCGAGGCGGCCGTCGAGCAGTTGCTGCGGCTGGACTTCAGCGGACAGCGGGCCCTGGAACTGCAAGGCCATGAGGATCTTTGCCTGGGCGAAGCCACCCGGCGGATCGGTCAGGTGATAGGGCGTCCCGACCTGGAGTTCCGCCAGATCAGCGAGCAGGCTTTCGTTGACGGGCTGTTGGCTGCCGGCGCCTCGGACAGCATTATCGGTTTGATGTGTGAAGTGGTCGTAGCCATCAACGGCGGCCTGATTCGCGCACGCCAGCCGCGTAGCAGCAAAACCACGGGCACCGTGCGTTACGAGGATTTTGTCCGCCGCTCTTTGCTGCCACGCCTGGACGGTCTTCAGGTTTGAATGAACAAAGGGGTGCGTTCGACCTGTTCCTCCAGCCAGGCGATAAACACCCGGGTCGCCTGGGGCAGGTTCCGGCCCTGGGCAAAAAGCACGGAGACCGGTACCGGTGGGGTTCTGAACGCCGCGAGCACCTCGCGTAAGCGTCCGCTTTGCAGGTAGGGGCGGGCGAGGAATTCGCTCAGTTGGACCAGGCCGAGGCCTTCCAGTGCGCAATGCAGGTAGGCTTCGGTGTCGTTCACGCACAGCTGCCCGGCGAAGTCCACCGAGCGGGTCTGCTGCTCCTGTTGAAACTGCCAGGCTCTCGGTCGTCCGGTCAGTGCCGCCTGGTAGTTGATGATCCGGTGCTGCGACAGGTCCTCGGGCGCCTGTGGTATGCCATGGCCGTCGAGGTAGGTCGTGGCCGCGCAGGTGATCCATTGCAGGGCGCCGAGGGGCTTGGCGATCAGGCTCGAGTCGGGCAGTTGCCCGCTGCGTATCACGCAGTCGACGCCTTCACCGACCATGTCGATGGGTTTGTCGCTCAAACTGAGGATCAGCTCGATTTCCGGGAAACGCTGCTGAAAGCCCTTGAGTCGTGGCCATACCAGGGCCCTGGCCAGGGCAGCGGTCATATCGATACGCACGCGTCCGCGGGGGGCGGCACCGGTGTCGCGCAACTGTTCCTCGAATGCATCCAGCTCGGCGAGCCATTGCATGCAGTGCCGGTAGTACTGTTCGCCCCGGTCGGTCAGGCTCAAGCTGCGTGTCGTGCGTTGCAGCAGGGCAAACCCCAGGTGCGCCTCCAGTTGCTTGACCAGGCTGGTCACGGAGGAGCGTGGCAACGACAGGGCCTGTGCCGCGCGGGAAAAGCCCTGGCTATCGACCACTCGCACAAAGGTGCGCATGGCATGAAAACGATCCATTCAATCGGCCTGTGGTCAGTGAGGTGGCAAGCGTTGCATCCAGGCGGGTAATCGGCGCAAGGTGTTCTGGCGGCTGGAACAGCCGGTCACTTCGCGGTGTCGATAGTAGACAATTATTCGCACAGGCATTCGCACAGCAATGCGTCATCCATTTCCCGGGAATCCATGCCAATCATACGACTCTCCCTGATCGCCGTCCTGCTGTTGCTCGCCGGTTGTGGTTCCCGGTCTGCGCAGGAGCCCGTGCCAAGCAGCCCAGCGCAAGTGCGGGCGGATGTCCTCCGGCTGTTGCCGGCGAAGATCGCGGACCGTGCCGGCTGGGCCGCCGATATCCAGGTCGCCTTCACCAGCCGGGGCCTGGCGCCGACCACCGAGAACCTCTGTTCGGTGCTGGCGGTGACCGAGCAGGAGTCGAATTTCCAGGTCGATCCGCCGGTACCGGGCATGGGCAGGATCGCCCGGCAGGAGACCGACCGCCGGGCGGCCAAGATCCATGTGCCCGGCCTGCTGGTCAGCGCCGCCTTGCAGTTGAGTTCGTCCACGGGCAAGAGCTACAGCGAGCGGTTGAACAGTGCCCGGACGGAAAAGGACCTCAGCCTGATCTTCGATGACTTTATCGGCCGGGTGCTGCTGGGACGGACCTTGTTCGGTGGTTTCAATCCGGTGCACACGGCCGGTCCCATGCAGGTCAGTATCGCCTTTGCCGAAAAGCAGGCACGGGGTTATCCCTATACCGTCGAAGATTCTATCCGTCATGAAGTGTTCAGTCGGCGCGGTG
The DNA here is from genome assembly GCF_049319725.1 of Pseudomonas sp. Mn2068. NCBI lineage: Bacteria > Pseudomonadati > Pseudomonadota > Gammaproteobacteria > Pseudomonadales > Pseudomonadaceae > Pseudomonas > Pseudomonas sp. Mn2068. The sequence goes on from NZ_JBMOUG010000002.1 coordinate 577,104, forward strand.
GCATTTACTTCGGCATCGTGCATTTGCTCGATTACCCGGTCAGTTACCCCGAATCGATCTACCGCTTCGCCGATTTCAATGCCGGCCGGTATGCCAGCCGCAATGCCGCGTTCCAGAGTGCGCTCAGTCGTGCCTCGGGGATCAGGCTGGCGCTCGACGGCGACCTGATCAACCACGGCGCACTACTGCCCGGCGCCACGGAGCTGGCGGTACGCTCGCTCGGCAAACAGTTGGGCCTGCGCAATCCGAGCATTCGCAGCCAGCTGGAGCAGGGCGACAGCCTGGCGTTCGAAGGCACCGAGGTCTATGCGAAGGTCTTCGCCCTGGCGGAGAAAAATGCCGGCAAGCCACTGCCGCGGGCGGTCCTGCCGGGCATCACCCTGGAAAGCCCGAAGATCACCCGCAGCCTGACCACCGCCTGGTTCGCCAGGCGCGTCGACGAGCGCCGCCAGCGCTGCATGGCGCGGGCTTCGCAAGGCTGAAAATTCAGTATCTCGCCCAAAGAAAAAGCCCGGCTGACAAGGCCGGGCTTTTGGCTGGGTACCGCAGCGAAGCAACTCATGCACGATTCTGGATCAGACGATCGGAACCACCTTCGGCAACGCGGCGTTCGAGCAGACGATCGGAACCACCTTCGGCGACACGACGTTCGAGCAGACGATCGGAGCCACCTTCGGCGACACGGCGTTCGAGCAGACGATCGGAGCCACCTTCGGCGACACGGCGTTCGAGCAGGCGATCGGAACCACCTTCGGCAACGCGACGTTCGAGCAGACGGTCAGAGCCACCTTCGGCAACGCGGCGTTCAAGCAGACGGTCGGAACCACCTTCGGCGACACGGCGTTCGAGCAGACGGTCGGAACCACCTTCGGCAACGCGACGTTCGAGCAGACGGTCGGAACCGCCTTCAGCGACGGCCTGCTGAGCGTGGGCGGCCAGGGGTTGAGCCGAAGTTGCGGCGAAAGCGTTGACTGCCAGTACCGAGAAGGCGAGACCGAGAAAGAGTTGTCGTTTCATGGTGGTGTGCTCCGGGTGTTATGCGTTGGGTATGGAGCAAAGGTTACGCCGCTGGATTTTTAAGAGAACTTCATTGGGTCGATGGTGACCATCGACGGCAATGATGGGGGCACCGGCATGGCAGGCATGCCGGGCGGGAAGGGAATGGGCCGGGCGCGAGGGCCTACAGGGGGGAAGTCTCCCCGTGGGCGATCAGCATCATGGTCGCCGACAGGGTATGGCCATCGGTGATCCGGCCGGCGGCGATCATCGCCTTGAGTTCCGCCAGGGTGGCGAACAGCACTTTGTCGACCTCGCCATCGGTGCTTTCCACGGCTTCGCCGTCAATGTCCACCCGGCACACGGCGACCGCGCTGGCGATCAGCGAGGTGTTGCTGTGCAGCAGGCCCAGGTCCGTGACTTTCAGTGCGGGCCGGCCGGTCTCCTCCAGCAACTCGCGGGCAGCGGCATCGCTGGCGGTCTCGCCGTGGTCGATGGCACCCCGGGGGAACTCGATGGATTGCGCGCCGATGGCCCGGCGTTGCAGGACCGCCAGCATCAGGCGTCCGTCCGGCAGGACGGGTATCGCGACCACGCCGTTGACGGCCTGGGGTTCCTTGACGATGAAATAACCACGCTGCCTGACCACATCGAAGTAAGGGGTGTGCAGCAGGCATTCGGATTCGGTATCGGGCTTCATGCGGGGCGTTACTCCAGAAAACAGCGGTCGAACAGATAGAGCGCGTCGGGTTTCAGGTTTTCCAGGGTGGCTTGCGGACGACCGCCGTCTCCCTGTTTCTTGCGCCCGGTTTCGCGCAGATGACCGGCTTCGCTCATCTTCAGCAGGCGTTGCCGGGTACTGGTCTTGAGCACCGGCCGCGCAAGCACCCGGGAAAAGATCGCGGTAGCCTCCGGGGCACTGAACTCGGGACCGAGAAACATCAGCGGCAGGCTGCTGTACAGCGACTTGGACAGCAGTCGTTCCTGTGTCGCCGCCACCAGCGCATTGTGATCGAAGGGCAGGCGCACCGAGCCGTTGGCGACGCTGTCGAGGGCGAACCAGGCCTGATGTTCGTTGAGGCCCGGCGGTTGCGCGACGATGGCCAGGTAGAAGGTCGAGGATGACCAGCAGCGTGGATCGCGAAAGGCATCGCCGACGGTACCGACCTGTTCGATCCAGGCCAGCGGCAGGTTGACCTTGTCGCTGGCCCGCAGGCGTTCCACCGCGTCATCCAGGGTCAGGTCGGGCACCGCGCCGTTGACCACCAGGCCGGGCAGGGCCCAGTGACCCTGGAAGGGCTCGGCCTCGCGTTTGTGCAGGAGGATCTGCAGGCTCTGGGAATCGCGACAGTAGAAGAGCACACACAGGTCGACGGTGTGCAGGTAATCGCTTTTCTTCGGCGCGCTGGGTGTACGGTCCGGCATATCAAGTCCTGTGTGCGGCATAGAGCCCGTAGTCTACCGGATCCATCCCCGGTGCCATCCAGTGGGCGGGCACTGTTTCACCCAGGGCCAGGCGTTCACGCAGCAAGGTGCTGCGCACTCCGGCCTGTTCCTCCACGCAGAGCACCGAAAAACGGTCGAGCAATTGCGCGCCCAGATGGAAGTCCGGCAGTTGCGCGGCGACGTCGTGGCCGACCACCAGGACGATCCGGCGCGTCGGCAGCCCGGTCATTTGCGCCAGGGCGCAGAGCAGTTCGTAGCTGTAGACCGGCGCCTCGGTGTGTCGAGCCAGTTGTTCCTCGATCCGGCACACCGCAATCGCCGACGAGCAGTGCGGACGGACCTGGTCGACGATCCCCCGCAGCCAGCCCAGGCGCCGTTCGTAGTCGGCCATGCGCTTGCCGTGGGGATGCCTGAAGGAGGGCACCACCCATACCGAACGGGCATGGCGGGATGCTTCGATCATCACCTGGGCATGACCGGCGTGGGGAGGATTGAAGGCGCCGCCGTAGATTGCGAGTTCGTACATGATGGGTCTCCTTTGTTTTTAAAGTACTCGTCATATACTCTCGTTGCAAGGGGCGTGCTTTCGAATTGATTGCTTACTGGTAGAGATCGAAAAGAATTTTCGCTACGTCGCTTGATTTGAAAGTACATGACATGTACCTTTGTTTCATCGAAAAGGGAGAACCCGCCATGAACGCTCAAGTGATCAAGACCGCCGCCTTCGATGTCGATGCCCAGAAGGGCTTCACGCCGCTCTGCCCGGATGAACTGCCGGTGGTTGGCGGCCACCTGATCGGTGCGGAGCTGAACTTCATGGCCTCGCTGGCCGACGTCCGTGTCGGCAGCAAGGACGCCCACAGTCCCCAGGCGCCCTGGGTGGTCGACTCCCACGCACAGATGCTCAAGCCCACCGGCCTTGCGCACGCCGACCTGACCTGGGTCAGCCACTGCGTTCCCGGCACCCCGGGTTTCACGCTGCTCGATGAGCTGCCCGAGCCTCAGGACTACGACTATTTCGTCTGGAAGGGTGTGGAGCCTGCGCTGCACCCCTATGGCGCGTGCTTTCATGACCTGCAGCACAAGCTGTCCACGGGGGTGATCGAATACCTCGATGCCCGGCAGGTCCGCCAGGTGATCGTCGGCGGGCTGGCGCTGGACTTCTGCGTCAAGACCACCGCGCTGCAACTGGCGGGGGCGGGGTTCAAGGTCATCGTCTACCTGCCGGCCTGTCGTGCCCTCAGTGCCGACGGTGCACAGCAGGCGGTCCACGACCTGCAGCAGGCGCGTATCGAGGTCGTCAACAGTCGCGAACAACTGGCCCGTGCGGCCGGCCACAAGGAGTAAGTCATGGAAAGTGCATTCAACCGCGAAGGCGGCATCATCCAGGGACTGCTGGACACCGACTACTACACCTTCACCATGATGCAGGGAGTGCTACACCAGCACCCCAACGTCGAGGTGGAGTATCAGTTCATCGTGCGTTCCCGGGAAAAACTCGGCCACCTGATTCCCGAGCTGCGCAACGAACTGGAGAAACTCGCCGGCCTGCAGATGCGCGAAGGCGAGCTGCGTTTCCTGTTCAACCGGCGCTTTCGCGAGTACCTGACGGCAGACTTCGAGCAGTTCCTCGGCCTGTTCCGCTTCAACCTGCGCTATATCCACGTCAGTGAAGTCGATGGTCAGTTGAGCATCCGTGTCCGTGGCCCGATGTTGCACTGCATCATGTTCGAACAGCCGGTGCTGGCCCTGGTCAGCGAATTGCGCAATCGCGACAGATACCCGGACGTGGCGTTGGAAGATGTCAGCCGCAAGCTCTACCAGAAGTTCGAGTGGCTGGAGAAAAACCTCAGCCGCGAGGAACTGGCCGACCTGCGGGTCTCGGACTTCTCGACCCGTCGCCGGCTGTCCTTCCGTGCCCAGCGTGAGGTGGTGGATATCATGCGGCGCGATTTCCCCGGTGTGTTCGTCGGCACCAGCAATGCGCACCTGGCCTATGAATTCGACCTTCCGCTGATTGGCACCATGGCCCACCAATGGCTGATGGTGCACCAGCAACTGGGGCGCCTGCGGGAAAGCCAGAATGCGGCGCTGGAGAACTGGGTACGCGAATACCGCGGGCGTCTCGGCATCGCCTTGACCGACTGCATCAGCACCGATTTCTTCCTCAAGGATTTCGACCTGTATTTCGCCAAGCTCTATGACGGCCTGCGCCAGGACTCGGGCGATCCGATTGTCTGGGCCGACAAGGTATTAGCGCGTTATGCGCAGTTGGGGATCGATCCGATGACCAAGGACCTGATGTTTTCCGATGGCCTGAACTTCGAGAAATGCCTGCCGATCCTGCGCCATATCCGCGGCAAGGCCCGCTTCGGTTTTGGCATGGGCACCAGCCTGGCCTGCGATGTCGATGGGGTCGAACCCTTGAGCATCGTGATGAAACTGGTGCGGGTCCACGGCGAACCGGTGGTGAAGTTTTCCGATGACCCGGTGAAGAACGTCTGTGAAGACCCGTCGTTCCTGCGTTACGCGGCGCAGGTATTCAACGTGACTGAAATCAACCAGCAACTGGAGGTGTGAGATGGGGACCACGAATCAGGATCGTATTGCCATGGCGCTGGGGGTGAACCGGCAGTTGGCGCCAGGCGACGAAGCCGTCGAACTGAGCCGTCGTATCGATTTTATCAAGGCCACGTTGAAGCAGTCCGGTTGCCAGGCACTGGTGCTGGGGATCAGCGGTGGCGTCGACTCGCTGACGGCTGGGCGGCTGTGCCAGCTGGCGGTCGAGCAGTTGCGCGAGGAGGGCGGCAAGGCGCGTTTTATCGCGATGCGCCTGCCGTACCGGACCCAGGCGGATGAGGGCGATGCCCAGGCGTCCCTGGCGTTTATCCGGCCCGACCAGACCAGTACCGCGAATATCTCGGCCTGTGTGGAAGGCCTGATGGGCAGCCTTGACGTCGAGGGCCTGCAAGCAACGCCGGCGCAGGTGGATTTCGTCAAGGGCAACGTCAAGGCCAGGGCACGGATGATGACCCAGTATGCGCTCGCCAACTTCGTCAACGGGCTGGTGGTGGGCACCGATCACGCCGCCGAGGCTCTGATGGGCTTCTTCACCAAGTTCGGCGACGGTGCCTGCGACCTGGCACCCTTGTCCGGCCTGACCAAGGGCCAGGTACGGCGCCTGGCTTCGGCCCTGGGGGCACCGGAGCAACTGGTGTACAAGGCGCCGACCGCCGATCTGGAGGAACTGGTGCCCGGCAAGCCGGACGAAGTCGCCTATGGCTGTACCTATGCCGAGATCGACGCCTACCTGTTGGGACAACCGGTGTCGGCGCAGGCCAGCGCGATCATCGAGGCGGCCTACGCCCGCACGGCGCACAAGCGGGCCCTGCCGTATTCACCGGTTGCCTGATCGGTTCAAGGCCGCGATACCGGAGAGGGGCAATTGCCGGCGATCCATTCGCCGGCAAAGGCTTTGGCCACGAACCGGGTCGAGTCGGGCAGCGAGCCGTTGACGGTCGCCGAATGGTCGAGCTGCGGATACAGGTGCCATTCGATGCGGTCACCGGCGGCGCAGGCGTCCCTGACCAGCGCCTTCTGATCCGGTACGAAGACATCGCGGTCCTGGCCACCGGTGCCGATAAAGACCGGGATGTCCGACTTCAGCGTCGGATAGGCCGCTGCCCGGGTCACCGCCGCGAAAGCCGCCCTTGGCGAACGCTTGAAGCTGTTGTCGAAGGTGAGCTGGTTCGCCATGACTTGCTGCTCGATCTCGTGCAGGCATCCGCGCTGGCTCAGTTCGTAGGTCGGGATCGCCTGTTCGCTCAGGTAGTCGCTCGGCACAAACGACGGGTCGAGCAGTCTCGCCGTGTCGAGTCGCAACAGGTTATAGGCGAAGGTCGGTACCACCGAGCCGTGGGCGTTGCTCCGCTCACGGTCGGCGGCACGCTGGTGCACGGCGGCGTAGGGTGTGCCGGTTGCCACGACACCGACGATATCGAGGTCCGGGGCATAGGTACTGGCGTAGACCGCCGTGGCGAATGCCGCGCGACCGCCCTGGGACTGGCCGAACACAACGACCCGGGTCGACAGTTGGAAGTCGCCGTGGGCCACGGCACGGATACTGTCGAGGGTGTTGTAGGCCAGCGGGCGGGTCAGTCCGTAGGGATGCGGGCCGGGAGTTCCGAGGCCCTGGTAGTCGGTGGCGACGATCGCATAACCCTGCGCCAGCCAGTGATCGAGATAGCGTCTGTCGCGCTCGCTGCGCCGGGTCAGCGAGGGTGCGCAGACGTCAGCGCTGCCGACGGTGCCATGGGCCCAGGCCATCAGTGGCCAGCCACCCTTGGGTGGCGTGCCCCTGGGGATGAACAGCGCACCGGAGACAACGTTCGGCAGCGGCTTGCCGACGCCGTCGGTCGAGGTATAGAGAATGCGGATATTCTGGCCGGCTGCGGCCAGGCCCTGTTGCGGCGTCAGTGTCTCCGTGCGCAGTAACTGGCCGGGCTTGCCGGGCAGCTTGTCGGTCCACTGGTAAAACGCCGGAATGCCGGCGTCCACCGCGACCGGCAGCGGTTCGGCCTGCACGGCGCGCAGGCCCATGCCGGCCATCACGCACAGCATGCCGAGCCATGGGTATCGGGTCCTGCTCATGGGCGTTGTCCTTGCGGCGCGTGGCGTTCAGCGTGGCGATTCGAGGGTCTTGTTCAAGGCCACGTACTGCAACAGCATGATGGTCTTGGCGTCGACGATCTCGCCGCCGCGGACGGCTTGCAGCGCGTCGTCCAGGGACAGCTCCAGGACCTCCAGGTCCTCGCCCTCGGACTCCAGGCCGCCACCGTGGCCGACCTTGCTGTCGCCATCGTACTCGCCGAGGAAGAAATGCAGTTTCTCGGTGACCGAGCCGGGACTCATGAAGGCCTCGAAGATCTTCTGCACGTTCTGCACGCGGTAGCCGGTTTCCTCCTCGGCTTCGGCGCGGATGCGGTCTTCGGGCGAGGCGTTTTCCAGCAGGCCGGCGGCGGCTTCCACCAGCATGCCGTCGTGGCCGTTGACGAATACCGGGAAACGGAATTGCCGGGTCAGCACCACGGTCTGTTTTTCCCGGTTGAACAGCAGGATGGTCGCGCCATTGCCGCGGTCGTAGGTTTCGCGGCTCTGGCGCTGCCAGGTGCCGTCGCTGCGCAGGAAGTCGAAGGTGGTTTTCTTCAGCAGGTACCAGTCATCCGAGAGGACGGTGCTGTCGACGATGCGAACCCGGTCTTTCGTTGCAGTCATGATCCACGCCTTGTGGTGGGCAAAGCGCAGATCATACAAGGCGGATGGGGTTCTGTGGTGGCCTCTTCGCGGGCAAGCCCCAAGGGGCTTTTCATCCTGGTCAGTGTGGGAGGGGCATTCCGACGGAGGGGCCCTCGAGATCACCAGGGATGTTTCAGGCCACCGCCAGCTGCCGCTTGCGTCGTTGCGCAACCATCAGGAAGCTCAGCAGTGCCAGCAGCGGCAGGGCACTGCCCACCGCCATGATCGCCAGCCAGCCGCCTTGCTCGTACAGCGTGCTGGCCAGGGCCGAACCGATGGCGCCGCCGATAAAGATACTGGTCATGTACAGGGCGTTGAGCCGACCGCGACTGGCGGCGTCGAGGGCATAGACGGAGCGTTGGCCGAGTACCATGTTCATCTGTACCGCGAAGTCCAGCAGCACGCCGGTCAGCGCCAGGCCGATCACGCTGTAGGCCGGGTGGATCAACGCCGGGACAAAGCTCAGGGTCGCCAGCAGCATCGCCAGCCAGGAAGCCCGGTGGGTGTGTCCGGCATCCGCCAGGCGTCCGGCGATCGGTGCGGCGATCGCGCCCATCGCGCCCACCAGGGCAAACAGTGCGATTTCCGATTGCGACAGGCCATGGACCCGCGACAGCTCCAGCGGCACGGCGGTCCAGAACAGGCTGAACGTGGCAAACATCAGCCCCTGGTACAACGCCCGCTGGCGCAGCACCGGCTGCCGGCGGAACAGGTGCCCCAACGACGCCAGCAACTGGCCGTAGGTCGCGCTGTGGCTGGGCTGGCGCTTGGGCATGGTGACCAGGATCACCAGCATGATGAGCAGCATGAGCACGGCGGCGGCGATAAACACCGTGCGCCAGCCGAAGTGGTCGGCGATCACGCTGGACAGCGGTCGGGCCAGCAGGATACCCAGCAACAGGCCGCCCATGATAGCGCCGACCACCCGTCCGCGGGATTCCTCGGGGGCCAGGTGCGCGGCCAGGGGCACGAGGATCTGCACCGACACCGAACTGAAACCGATCAGCAGCGACACCACCAGGAACACGCCGGGCTGTCGGGACAGTCCGGCCGCCACCAGGCTGATCACCGAGATCAGCACGGTGCAGAGCATCAATTTGCGGTTCTCCAGCAGGTCACCCAGGGGCACCAGGAAAAACAGGCCCAGGGCATAGCCGATCTGGGTCAGGGAGACGATCAGGCTGGCGCTGTGGGCGGAGATGCCGAGGTCCGGGGCGATCAGGTCGATGATCGGCTGGGCGTAGTAGATGTTGGCGACGATGGCACCGCAGCAGAAGGCGAACAGCATCACCAGGGCACGGGTCATCACGGGCGCGGCGTGGGAGTGGGTCGGCATGGTTTCAAGGCTCTGGAACAGGTGAGGTGGGCGAGTCTAGAGATTGCCCGGCGGCGGTGTAAGGCCGTCACAGGCATAGTTGATATCAGCTCCGTTGATTATCCCGCATCCCTTTGGCGTTGGCCCGGCCGCCATCGCCGGCAAGCCGGCTCCCACAAGGATCAGGGCTCCACCGCAAGCGTATTGTCGAACCCGGCCCCTGTGGGAGACGGCCGGCTGGCTGGCGATAGCGATCTCAGCTTCACCGCGCGACTCCGGGAGTTGTTCGAAGATGTAACAACTTGCCCGCAGCGCAGCCTCCAATCTTTTAAATCTCTTTTCCAATCAACAGCTTGCCCTCTTAACCCGCACGCCTGTGGATTTTTCCGGGAGATTGCAGTCTTACTGAACACTTGTTTAGTATCACCCCAGCGCTTCACCTCACGCTCAAAAACAATAAGACGAGGGCCCTGCATGACCTCCCATCCGACACTGCTCGACACGGTCGAGGCCGGCATTGCCCGGATTACCCTCAACCGTCCCGAGCAACGCAACGCGCTGGACATTCCCACCCTCAAGGCACTGATCGACCTGCTGGATCGCTTCGAAGCCGACCCGGCGGTCCGGGTGCTGCTGCTGACCGGCAGCGGTCGCAGCTTCTGTGCGGGAGCGGACCTGGCCGAATGGGCCGATGCCGAACGCCGCGGCATCCTCGAGACCTACGGCTGGACCGAAACCGCCCATGTCCTGATGAATCGCCTGCACGGCTTCGCCAAACCGACCATTGCCGCCATCAACGGCACGGCGGTGGGTGCCGGGATGGACCTGACGCTGTGCTGCGATTTCCGCCTGGCCGCGCAATCGGCGCGCTTCAAGGCCGGCTACACCAGCATGGCCTATTCGCCGGACGCCGGTGCCAGCTGGCACCTGCCGCGCCTGATCGGTACGGAACAGGCCAAGCGCCTGTTGTTCCTCGATGAACTCTGGGGCGCCGAGCGTGCCCTGGCCACCGGCCTGGTGAGCGAGGTCTGTGCCGACGAGCAATTGGCCGCCAGCGCCACCGAACTGGCCAGCCGCCTGGCCGCGGGCCCGACCTTCGCCTTTGCCCAGACCAAGGTGCTGATCCGCGATGGCGCCCAGCGCAGCCTGGCCGAGCAGCTCCAGGCCGAACAGGCCGCCGGTCTGCTCTGCGGCCGCAGCCGCGATGGCATCGAAGCCCTGCAAGCCGCCGTGGAAAAACGCGTCCCCCATTTTATCGGCCAGTAACCGAACAGCAGGTACCCCATGAATTTCCAACTGACCCAAGAGCAGGACATGCTGGTGGACGCGGTGCGCAGCTTCGTCGAGAAAGAGCTGCTGCCCCATGAAGAGGCCGTCGATCGTGCCGACTCGGTGCCGCCGGAGCTGGCCGCGCAGATTCGCGCCAAGGCCATTGCCGCCGGTTTCTACGCCTTCAACATGCCGGAAGAAGTCGGCGGCGGCGGCCTGGACTACCTGTCCCAGGCCTTGATCGAACGCGAGCTGTCCAAGGTGTCCTGGGCCCTGCACGTGTTTGTCGCACGGCCGTCGAAGATCCTGATGGCCTGTACCGGAGCGCAGATCGAGGACTACCTGCTGCCGTGCGTACGCGGTGAAAAGGTCGATTGTTTCGCCCTCACCGAACCCGGCGCCGGTTCCGATGCCAATGCGATCAAGACCCGTGCGGTACGCGATGGCGATGACTTCGTGATCAACGGCAGCAAGCACTTCATCAGCCACGCCGGCCATGCCGATTTCGCCATTGTCTTCGCGGTGACCGATACCTACGAGCACAACGGTCGCAAGCGCAATGCCGTGACCTCGTTCCTGGTGGATCGCGACACCCCCGGCATGACCATCCGCCGTGGTCCGAAATGCGTGAGCAACCGGGGGTATCACACCAGTGAGATCTTCTTCGACGATTGCCGGGTCCCGGCTGCCAAGGTGCTCGGTGAAATCGGCAAGGGCTGGGAAGTCGCCAATGCCTGGCTGACCGCCGGGCGGGTGATGGTGGCCGCCAACTGTGTCGGCCAGGCCCAGCGCGCACTGGATGCGGCGCTGCAATGGGCCGCCGACCGCAAGCAGTTCGGCCAGCCCATCGGCACCTACCAGGGCATCTCCTTCAAGCTGGCGGACATGGCCACGGAAATCCGCGCCGCCGAACTGATGACCCTGCACACCGCCTGGAAAATGGACCAGGGCACCATGACCGACGGCGAGGCCGGCATGGCCAAGCTGTTTGCCAGCGAAGTGCTGGGACGCGCCGCCGACGAAGCGGTGCAGATTTTCGGTGGCATGGGCCTGATGGACGAAGGACCGGTGGAGCGGATCTGGCGCAATGCGCGGATCGAGCGGATCTGGGAAGGCACTTCGGAAATCCAGCGCCATATCATTTCCCGCGAGCTGCTGCGGCCGCTGCTGCGCTGATCGGACCAGGAGTGCGGATTATGTCGATCAGAGACAACCTCAAGCGCCTGCTTGCGCCGCGTCACCTGGCGTTTGTCGGCGGGCGCAGCATGGCGCGGGCGCTCAAGCGCTGCGCCGACGGCGGTTTCCAGGGCCAGATGTGGCTGGTCAACCCGCAACATGCCAGCCTCGACGGGATTCCCTGCGTGGCTTCGGTGGCGGACCTGCCGTGCGCACCCGATGCGGTGTTCATCGCCACCAACCGCGAGCTGACGCTGACCTGCGTCGCCGAACTGGCGGCCAGGGGCACCGGCGGGGCGATCTGCTATGCCTCCGGTTTCGCCGAAACCGGCGTCGAGGGCCAGGCCCTGCAGGCGCAACTGCTGCAGGCGGCCGGTGAGATGGCGCTGCTCGGACCCAACTGCTACGGCCTGCTCGACTACCTGCACAATGTCGCCCTGTGGCCGGTGGCCCATGGCGGCAAGACGGTGGAGAAGGGCGTGGCGGTGCTGACCCAGAGCGGCAACTTCGCCTACAACCTGTCCATGAGCGACCGATCCCTGCCGCTGGCCTATATGGCCTCGGTGGGCAATCAGGCACAACTGGGTGTCGCGGAACTGATGGACGTGCTGCTCGACGAGCCACGGGTCACGGCCATCGGCCTGCACCTGGAAGGCCTGAAGAATGTCCCCGGCTTTGCCCGCGCCGCCCACAAGGCCCTGGAAAAAGGTATTCCGGTGATCGCCCTGAAAACCGGCGTGTCGCAGATCGGTGCCGAGCTGGCATTGAGTCACACCAGTTCCCTGGCCGGCTCCGATGCGCTGTATGACAGCCTGTTCGAACGCCTCGGGGTGATTCGTGTCAGTGGTCCGGTGAGTTTCATGGAAACCTTGAAGGCGGCGGCCTGCGGCAACCTGCCGGCGGGACCGAGCCTGACCGGGCTGGCCTGTTCGGGGGGCGACGCCGGCCTGATCGCCGACTATGCCGAACGCAATGGCCTGAGCCTGCCCAGGCTCGACGACGGCCAGCGTGCCGAACTGGCGCAGGTACTGCCCAGCTACGCCAACCTGGTCAATCCACTGGATTTCACCACGGCGATCTGGGGCAATCGCGAAGCCCTCGAACAGATGCTCGAAACCGCCTTGCGCACGCCGGCCGATGCGGCGCTGCTGGTGCTCGACTATCCGGCGGAGTTTACCGGTGAGCGCAAGGAGTGCGACCTGCTGCTGGAGCTGTATTGCCAGTTGCTCGCGCGGCACGGCAAGACCGGATTTGTCGCCTCGGCGTTTCCCGAACTGCTGCCGGCAGTGGCCCGCGAACGCCTGCATGCCCACGGTGTGGCGGCCTTGCAAGGGGTCGAGGACGGCCTTGCGGCCTGGGGCCGGATCGCTCATTACCGCGCCCGCCGCGATGCCCTGCTGGCCGGTGGCGAGTCGGCCCTGGCGCCGATCTGCCCGCAGGAACAGGACGGCGAAGGCCGCCTGCTGGATGAGTGGCAGTCCAAGCAGGCCTTGCGGCCGTTCGGTCTGCCCTTGCCCGAAGGTCGCCTGTGCCGCCCGCAGGACGCCTTGGTCGAGGCTCGCGGCCTGGGCTATCCGCTGGTGCTCAAGGTGGTCAGTGCCGACCTGCCGCACAAGACCGAAGCCGGCGGCGTCGCCCTCAACCTGAAGGACGAGGCGGCGTTGCAGGTCGCCCTCGACACCCTGCGCGGCAACCTGGCCCGGCATGCACCGGGGCTGGTTTTCGATCAGGTGCTGCTGGAACGCATGGCCTCGCCACCACTGGCCGAACTGATCGTGGGCATCAAGCGCGAGACCGGTTTCGGCCTGGCGCTGGTGATCGGTGCCGGGGGCATTCTGGTGGAACTGCTCAAGGACAGTCGCAGCCTGTTGTTGCCGACCACTGACCAGGCGATCCGCGAGGCGTTGCTGGGCTTGCGTTGCGCGCCGTTGCTCAACGGTTTTCGCGGGGGGCCGGCGGTGGATATGCCGGCCCTGGTCAAGGCGATTCGCGCGGTGGCGGATTACGCCTGCGAGAACGCCGAACGGTTGCTGGAGCTGGATGTGAACCCACTGCTGGTCAATGCCGAGGGAGCGGTGGCGGTGGATGCGTTGATCCGTCTGGCTTGAGACTTTGGGCGATCTTGCGCGCCTCTTCGCGGGCGAGCCCTGCTCCTGCAGTACGGCGTCGAACACAGATTTTGTAGGTTACGCCAAACCCTGTAGGAGCTGGCTTGCCAGCGATGAGGCCGGTGAGTCTTGCGCTGATCTGGCAGACGTCATCGCCAGCGAGCCGGCTCCCACAAGGACCGTAGCCATCCTCTAATACCGCGTCAGCAAACGAACCCTTTTCCCGCAACGTAACAGGGGCAACTCGATGAGCGATAATAACAACAAGATTCATCAACTCTCCCAGGGCTTCCAACTGGAACGCCGCGACTTCCTCAAGCTCGGTGCCATGGCCGGGCTGGCCGGGGCGGCGGCGTCCATGGGCTTTCCATTGAGCGCCTGGGCCGCCGAGGCCACGCCCAGGGCGGGTGGTGTCCTGCGCCTGGGGCTGGCCGGAGGCAGTACTTCCGACTCCTACGATCCGGGCTCCTGGAGCGACACCTTCACCTTCGTCGGCTTCTCCGCGGTCTACAACACCCTGGTGGAAATCGCCGTCGACGGCTCGGCCATTCCCGAACTGGCGCAGAGCTGGGAGTCTTCGCCGGATGCGCGGATCTGGACCTTCAAGCTGCGCTCCGGGGTGACCTTCCACAATGGCAAGACCCTCGGCGTGGAGGATGTGGTGGCCTCCATCGAGCATCACCTGGGCGAGAAGTCCACCTCGGCGGCCAAGACCGTGCTCGGCGAAGTGGTTTCGGTCAAGGCGGCCGGCAACGACAGCGTCGCCTTCGAACTGCGTTCGGGCAACGCCGATTTCCCCTATGTGGTCGCCGACTATCACCTGGTGATCATGCCCGCCAAGGATGGCCTGGCCGACTGGCGGGCCGGAGTCGGCACCAGCGGCTATCGGATCAAATCCTTCGAGCCGGGCGTGCGCATGGCCCTGGAGCGCAACCGCGACTACTGGAAGGCCGGTCGTGCGCACTTCGACAGTGCCGAACTGATCGGCATTTCCGATGGCGCCGCGCGGGTCAACGCGCTGATCACCGGCCAGGTCGATGTGATCAATAAGGTCGACCTGAAGACCGTCGGCCTGCTCAAGCGCAATCCGAACATGGTCATCGAGGAAACCAAGGGCGCCCAGCAATACACCTTCCCGATGCTCTGCGACAGCGACCCGTTCAAGAACAACGATATCCGCCTGGCGATGAAGCACGGCATCGACCGCGAGGCGCTGCTGGCCTCGGTGCTCAAGGGCTACGGCGCGGTGGGCAACGACCATCCGATCCAGCCCGGCAGCCGCTTCCTCAATACCCAGTTGGCGCAACGCAAATACGATCCCGAGCAGGCGAAGTTCTACCTGCGCAAGGCTGGCCTGGACTCCCTCAAGGTGCGCCTGCAGGCCAGCGACGCGGCGTATTCCGGTGCGGTGGATGCCTCGGTGCTGTTCAAGGAACAGGCGAGGGCGGCCGGCATCGATATCGACGTGGTCCGCGAACCGGCGGACGGCTTCTTCTCCAATGTCTGGAACAAGCAGCCGTTCACCACGTCGTTCTGGTACAGCAGCCTGACCGCCGACCGCATGTTCAGCATCGGTTATGCCAAGGGCGCGGCGTGGAACGAGTCGCACTGGGACAACGGGCGCTTCAACGAACTGCTCAACCAGGCCCGCGGCGAACTCAACGAGCCCCTGCGGCGCGAGATGTATAACGAGATGCAGGCGATCTGTCGCGACGATTGCGGCGCGATCATTCCGCTGTTCGCCAGCTCCGTGGCCGCGCGCTCCAACCGCGTGGCCCATGGCGAGCTGACCGCGCCCTATGGCGAACTCGATGGCCTGCGGCTGATCGAGCGCTGGTGGCAGGCCTGAGTGGGGAGAGCAGGGCATGAAGAGCATTCTCAAGTTGCTGTCCCAGCGCCTGGCGCTGGGGCTGTTCTCGCTGTTCGCGGTGTCGGTGATCATTTTCCTGGCGGTGGGCCTGCTGCCGGGAGACATCGCCCAGGCCATGCTCGGGCAGTCGGCGACTCCGGAAACCCTGGCGGCCTTTCGTACCCAGCTGGGGCTTGACCAGCCACCGCTGTGGCGTTTCCTGCACTGGGCCGGGCATATCCTCCAGGGCGACCTGGGGGCATCGCTGGCCAACCAGCGGCCCATCGCCGAACTGGTCGGCACGCGCCTGGGCAACACCCTCTGCCTGGCCGGGCTGGCGGCGCTGTTCTCGGTGCCCCTGGCCTTGCTGCTGGGGATGCTCGCGGCGCTGTATCGCAACTCCTGGTTCGACCGGCTGCTCAATACGGTGGCCCTGAGTGCCGTGTCGTTCCCCGAGTTCTTTGTCGCCTACCTGCTGATCCTGCTGTTCTCGGTGAAGCTGGGCTGGTTGCCGAGCCTGTCGAGCCTGCCGCCGGACGCCTCCTTCGGCCTGCTGCTGGAGCGCTCGGTGCTGCCGGTGGTGACCCTGAGCCTGGTGGTGGTCGCGCAGATGATGCGCATGACCCGCGCCGCGCTGATCAACCTGCTGGCCAGTCCCTATATCGAAATGGCCCGGCTCAAGGGCATCAGCCAGGGCCGGATCATCTTCCGCCATGCCTTGCCCAATGCTCTGGCGCCGATCGTCAACGTGATCGCCCTGAACCTGGCGTACCTGGTGGTGGGCGTGGTGGTGGTCGAAGTGGTGTTTGTCTATCCCGGCCTGGGGCAGTTGCTGGTGGACTCGGTGGCCAAGCGCGATATCCCGGTGGTGCAGGCCTGTAGCCTGATCTTCGCCGCGACCTACATCGTGCTCAATACCCTGGCCGATGTGCTGTCCATCGCCAGCAACCCACGCCTGATGCATCCGAAGGGGTAATCCATGAAAGCCGTGTTCAAAGAGCTGGTTCGCGCGCCCTGGAGTGCGAAATTCGGATTCTGCGTGATTGTCCTGTATGTCCTGGTGGCGTTGCTTGCCCCGCACCTGGCGCCCCATGGCGAGACCGAGGTGGTGGGCGAGGGCTTCGCGGCCTGGGGCGCGCAGTTCCCGCTGGGTACCGACAATCTCGGCCGGGACATGCTCAGCCGCCTGCTGTATGGCGCGCGCAACACCGTCGGTATCGCGTTTGTCACCACCGTGCTGGCGTTCCTGCTGGGCGGCCTGGCCGGGCTGGTCGCGGCGCTCAAGGGCGGTTGGGTCGACATGGGCCTGTCGCGCTGCGTGGATATCCTGATGGCCATCCCTCAGCTGATCTTCGCCTTGCTGATCCTCAGTGTGGTCGGCACCACGGCGACGTCGCTGGTGCTGGTGATCGCCCTGCTCGATTCGACGCGGGTGTTTCGCCTGGCGCGGGCCGTGGCGATGAACGTGGTGGTGCAGGACTTTGTCGAAGCCGCGCGGTTGCGCGGCGAAGGCTGGTGGTGGCTGGTACGGCGGGAAATCCTGCCCAATGCCGCCGCGCCGCTGATTGCCGAATTCGGCCTGCGCTTCTGCTTTGTCTTCCTGTTCATCAGTGCGCTGTCGTTCCTCGGCCTGGGTATCCAGCCGCCGACCGCCGACTGGGGCAGCATGGTGCGTGACAACGCCGTGCTGATCACCTTCGGCGACCTCACGCCGCTGTTGCCCGCGCTGGCCGTGGCCCTGCTCACGGTGGGGGTCAATTTTGTCGTCGACTGGATGCTCTACCGATCCAGCGGGCTCAAGGAGTGCTGAACATGAGTGAACCCAAGCGACCGCTGTTGCAGATCCGCAACCTGCAGATCGAAGGTTACTACGACGAGGCCTGGCACCGCCTGGTGCAGGGTATCGACCTGAGCCTGGCGCGGGGCGAGGTGCTGGGCCTGATCGGTGAGTCCGGCGCGGGCAAGTCGACCCTGGGCCTGGCCGCCATGGGCTATACCCGCGACGGCTGCCGGATCACCGGTGGCAGCATCGAGTTCGACGGCCAGGACCTGCTCCATTGTTCGGCCGAAACCCTGCGCAAGTTGCGCGGCCAGCGTATCGCCTATGTGGCGCAGAGCGCGGCGGCCTCGTTCAACCCGGCACATCGGCTGATCGACCAGCATGTGGAAACAGCGGTGATCAATGCCGGCATGAGCCGCGCCGAGGCCGAGGCCCAGGCCATCGAGCTGTATCGGCTGCTGCGCCTGCCCGAGCCGGAAACCATCGGCCGGCGTTATCCGCACCAGGTTTCCGGTGGCCAGTTGCAGCGGGCGATGACCGCCATGGCCATGGCCTGCCAGCCGGACCTGATCGTCTTCGACGAACCGACCACGGCCCTGGACGTGACTACCCAGATCGAAGTGCTGGCGGCGATCCGCGATGCGGTCAAGCGCCTGGGCATGGCGGCGATCTACATCACCCACGACCTGGCGGTGGTGTCGCAGATGGCCGACCGGATCATGGTGCTGCGCCATGGCAAACGGGTGGAAGAAGCGCCGACGCGGCAGATGCTCAGTGCCCCGGAGCAGGCCTACACCCAGTCGCTGTGGGCGGTGCGCTGCTTCCGCACCGAGGCCAAGGCCCGGCCGGGGCAGGGCACACCCTTGCTCGAAGTGCGCAATGCCAGTGCCAGCTACAGTAGCCAGCCGGTGCTGCACGATGTCTCGCTGCAGTTGTACAAGGGCCAGACCCTGGCGGTGATCGGCGAGTCCGGCAGCGGCAAGAGCACCACCGCGCGACTGATCACCGGCTTGCTGCAACCCACCTGTGGGCAGGTGCTGCTCGACGGCGAGGTATTGCCGGCGGACTACCGGCGCCGCAGCAAGGCACAACTGCGCAGCATCCAGATGATCTACCAGATTCCCGATACGGCGCTCAACCCGCGCCAGCGCATCGTCGACATCATCGGCCGTCCGCTGGCGTTCTACCTCGGTCTCAAGGGCAAGGCCCTGCGTCAGCGGGTCGCCGAGTTGCTGGAAATGATCGAGCTGGACCCGGGCAAGTTCATGGAGCGCCTGCCGTCGGAGCTGTCCGGCGGGCAGAAGCAGCGCATCTGCATTGCCCGGGCCCTGGCCGCCGAGCCGCGGTTGATCATCTGCGACGAAGTGACTTCGGCCCTCGATCAACTGGTGGCCGAGGGCATTCTCAAATTGCTCGACCGGGTGCAGCGGCAACTGGGCGTGTCCTACCTGTTCATCACCCACGACGTGGCGACGGTACGGGCCATCGCCGATGAGGTGGTGGTGATGCAGCGCGGGAAGGTGGTCGATGCCGGCGCCCGGGACGTGATTTTCACGCCGCCACATCGCGACTACACCGGCCTGCTGTTTTCCTCGGAGCCGGAAATGGACCCGGATTGGCTGGACCGTATCCTGCGGCAGAGGGCCTCCATCGCCGCTCCGTTTGCAACACAACCCTTGTAGGAGCGGGCTTGCTGGCGATGGGGCCCGTGAGACTTGCAGCGGCTGATCGGCCGCCATCGTCAGCAAGCCGGCTCCTGCAAGGTGGTGGTGTTTTGAAGATAAGTGACTCTTTTTCGACCGTCAGGAATACCCATGAACGTATTGATCGTCCACGCTCACCCCGAACCGCAATCCTTCACCGCCGCCCTGCGCGACCAGGCAGTAACGACCCTGCAGGCCCAGGGCCATGACGTCCAGGTTTCCGACCTCTACGCCATGCACTGGAACCCGGTGGCCAGCGCCGAGGATTTCTCCGACCGGGACAACCCCGACTACCTGGTCTATGCCCTGGAACAGCGCCTGGGGGTCAAGACCCGGAGCCTGGCCGCCGACATCCAGGGGGAACTGGACAAGCTGTTGTGGGCCGACCTGCTGATCCTCAACTTCCCGATCTACTGGTTCTCGGTGCCGGCGATCCTCAAGGGCTGGATCGACCGCGTGCTGGTGTCCGGGGTCTGCTACGGCGGCAAGCGTTTCTACGACCAGGGCGGCCTGGCCGGCAAGCAGGCGCTGGTCACCGTGACCCTCGGCGGACGTGAGCACATGTTCGGCGAAGACGCGATCCACGGGCCCCTGGAAGACATGCTGCGGCCGCTGCTGCGCGGTACCCTGGCCTATGTCGGGCTCGATGTGCTGCCGCCCTACGTGGCCTGGCACGTGCCCTATATCAGTGCCGAGGCCCGCGAACAATTCCTCGTCGGTTACCATCGGCGCCTGGAAAACCTCGACCAGGACAGCCCCCTGGTCTTCCCGCGCCTGGCACAGTTCGACGAGGCGCTGTATCCCATCCGCTGACCGCACGCTGTACAGTCAGCCATTGACGTTGAAGAGGACAGGAGCACCATGGCCGAGGAAACGCGTTTTCTGCGTATGGACCCCGAGTTGCGCAAGGCCAACCTGGTGGCGGCAACCCTGCGCTGCCTGAAGAAGTACGGCTTTGTCGGCACCTCGATCCGCAAGATCTGCGCCGAGGCCGGGGTGTCGGTGGGGCTGATCAGCCACCACTACACCGGCAAGGATGAGCTGGTGGCCGACGCCTACCTGCATATCACCGGACAGGTCATGAGCCTGCTGCGCCAGTCGGTGGCCAGCGCCGGCAGTGGCGCCCGCCGGCACCTGTCGGCTTTTTTCGAAGCGTCGTTTTCCGAAGGCATGCTCGATCCCGAGCTGCTGGAAGCCTGGCTGGCCTTCTGGGGCGCGGTGAAAACCGCCGACGCGATCAACCGTGCCCACGATCACTCCTATGGCGAGTACCGCACCATCATGGGCAATGCCCTGACCCTGCTGGCGGAGGAGGAGGGCTGGAGCGGTTTCGACAGCGGTCTGGCAGCCATCGGCCTGAGTGCCCTGCTCGACGGGCTGTGGCTCGAATGCGGCCTCAACCCGACCACGTTCACCCCGGCCGAGGGGGTGCAGATCTGCGAGGCCTGGGTCGATGGCCTGCAAATGGGCGGCTATCGGCGTTTCCTGCGCTGATCGCGGCTTGTTGATCAACTGTTCAGCAAGCGCTACAGTACTTCGAAAATTCCTACCGCTTCGCATAATTCCAAGAATCGGCCGTTCGCGGCACGAAAAGGAGCCAGGTAATGAAGGTGATGCCGTGCGTGCTGATCGTCGAGAATGACCGGCTGGTCCGTGAACAATGGCAGGCGTGCCTGAGCCGGGACGGCTATGAGGTCCATTGTGTCGACGGTGTCGAGCAGGCCGAGGCCTGCCTGAGTCGCTTGCCGGTGGCGCTGGTGTTGCTCGACAGGCAATTGCCCGGGGTCGACAGCCTGGCCCTGACCCGCCAATGGCGGCAGCGTTCGGAGGTCGGCATCCTCCTGGTCGGCGAGCACGACGACGAGGCCGAGCGGATCGCCGGCCTGGAATGTGGCGCCGACGATTGGCTGATCAAGCCCCTCAATCCCCGCGAGCTGGTGTCCCGTGCGCGCAACCTGACGCGCCGGGTGTGTCGCCTGCAACCCGACCCGCCGGCAACGGCGCCGACCAATGAGCACCTCAAGCATTTCGCCGACTGGACCCTGGACACCGACCGTCGCCGCCTGAAGGCCTGCGACGGCAGTGAAACCCTGCTCAGCCACGGTGAGTTCCAGTTGCTCAACGTGTTTATCCGCAACGGCGGTCACACCTTGAGCCGCGACCAGTTGATGGAGCAGTTGCGCAACCGCGAATGGTTGCCCAGCGACCGCTCCATCGATGTCCTGGTAGGACGCCTGCGGCGCAAGCTGCATGACAGCCCGGCCGCGCCGGAGTTGATCATTACCGTGCATGGCGCCGGCTATCTGTTCACCGCCAGGACCTCAAGGGCGGCTTGAGTCAGGGGGGCGAGTCAGAGATCGGTGGCTTCGGCCACACGCTCCAGCCTGACCTTTCTGACCAGCGCCTCGCTCAGGTCGTCGATGCTGGCGAACAGTTGCGCTTCGCTGAATCCCCAGCGCTGATGAACGATGTAGAACTTGCCCGTGGCCTGGTCGGTGCGAATGATCGTCGTGGCGAGGGAGCGATCCCTGGAACGATTGATCAGGATGGGCCCTTGGGGAGCCTTTTCGACGGTGAACATGCCGGCACGACTGAGTTGCGGATGGGTGTCGAGTCGGGGTTGGCGCAGGTAGGTGACATCGCTGAGTTCAACCACCTGCCTCAACCTGGCTTGCTGGAGCCCCCATATCAGGTCCTCGATACTTCTGTACTTGACGCCACGGATGTCGCCGAATCTCGGGGCTTCGACATGAAAAACCTCACGGGAATCTCCTGAACTGTCGACAAGCCGGCTGCGGATCACCGGGTGCTCCGCCGGGACCAGCAGACGGGCGCTGTGGGGATCGACCGAGCGGCAGACGACACTGTAGCGATCACCTTTTTGTTCGATCAGGAAATCCTCCGGTCGGATCAGCAGCCCCCTGTGGGGAGCCGGTGTCCGTGGCAACGGCTGGGGCGCCACGTTCACTTCCAGCTTCGCATCGGCGCGTACCAACTGAATATCCTGGGCGTATCGGCCTTGAGTGAACTCTCCCAGGTCATCCAGGACGCGCAGCGGCAAGGGTTGCCCTCCGACATCGACGGCCCGCAGGTTCACCGTCCCCAGCAGGTCGGCCAGGCCCGGTTCGCCGAGCACAGTGCTGGCGTGGGAGTCCTGGACCAGGGCAATCCAGCGATGCGGGCCTTGCTGTAGCTGGTCCGTAATGATGACTTGGCGGGCATAGTATTTCAGGGTCCTGGCCCGATCTGGATTGTAGCTGCGCAGGCCCTGGCGGTAGCTTGCGGCGCAGTCGATCGCCTGGACGCGAATGCCGTTGGCCCGGGCGCTGTCAAGCACCTCATGCAAGGCGTAGGGGCCGCTCGGGTCGATGCTGTGTTCGAGATCTTGCAGTCTCAGTGTCTCTCTCAGGCGTGGGGACATGACGTCGCTGCGATGGAAGTTGTTGATGTGAACCTGATCGAAGTCCGTCAGGAGGTTTTCCAGGTACAGGGTCTTGACCTGATGCTCCGTGGCGAGCGAACGCATGTTGTCGATCAGGAACTTGCGGCCGGCCCTGGCCGAGTAGGGGGCACCGAGGACGATGCCGTTGCCGGTCTGATAGGCACGTTCGAGCAGGTGCGTCGCCAGCCCGGCTTCCAGCAGGTCGGTCGCCAGGGTCTTGGCCACGGGGGCCGGTTTTTCAGCGAAGAAACTTCGGGCGTCTTCAAGCAACCGTCTTGAGGCGAAGTGCACCTTCGGGGCGGCCTGGCGCTCCAGCGCGGAAGCCGTCGGAACGAACCAGCCGGGATCAAGCGTTCTGTTGTAGGTGCGAATCAGCCCTTCGAGGGTGTTCCGGTAGGTGGCCGGGACTTCATAACGGGCAGCGCCGACCGCCTCGGGGGCGCCGCCCAACAGGCGAGCCCTGGGCAAGGGTTGCCAATGACTGCCCTCACGGATGAGCTCGATATCTTCCGTCCAGGTGCGCTCCTTGAGCAGGTAGCGCTTGCCGCCTCGGGAACCGGTGCGGTACCACTTGCCCTCCAGCTTTACGTACTGGTCCATGCGTGCCGTGCGGTCGACGAAGAGCCCGTCGCGGTAGTAGTTCAGTTCCGGCACGCTGCTGAGTTCGTAGTCCCGGAGTTCCGAGGCCAGGGACCTGAGCGATGTCGCCGAGGAAGATTCGGCGCTCAGCAGCGGTTGCCGGGAACCGTCCAGGCCGCCCCGGCGGGTCTTGACCAGGCGGGAAACCCTGGCGAGGGGCCACGTCCGCGCCTTGAGCAACAGGGGTCTCATCGCTTGCAGCGGGAAGGGCGCCGCGGCGTCAAGAAGGGTCTGGACCAGCGCGTCCGTGGCTTCCTGGTGGTGCCCCAGGGCCAGGGCCTGGCCGACATTGGCGATGCCGTACAGGCCACGCAGCGCATAGATCCACAGGCTGAGCTGCAAGGGCGAGGCGCCGAGGATGACCTCGATCGCGAAGCGCCAGCTGACATTGATCCAGTACCAGAGCGTTTCATGGTCCACTCGTTGGTTGCTGGCCCCGAGGTATTCGACGCTGCTGATCAGGTGCCGGGCCCTGGCTTCGTACAGCGTGCTGAACAGGTCGCCTTCGATGGGGAAGTAGCGGACCAGCGGGAACTGGCGCGTGAACAGCCGGGCCGGATCCCACTGTTCGTTCCGGGCGGCCCGTGCGATGCAATAGGGTTTCCACTCCGGCTGCTTGAGCAGCGCTTCGATCGCCGACAGGCCTGCCAGCTCGCGCCAGGCCTTGCCGTCGGGAGATTGCGGTGTGTAGAACAGCAGGCGACCGGCGGGATCGTCGCTGCTGATCACCAGCACCTCGTCGATACTCATGCCGTTGCGAGCCCCGTCCGTGCCGCCGAGCATCAGGTAGTTGGCCTGGACCTTGTAGCCGTCCAGCAGCGGGCGGCGCTGGGCCGACGGATGCTTGAGCAGGTGTTCGATGCGCCGGTAGCCACGTTCCAGGGCACTGCCCCTGGCGTCGAGAAAGTCCCCGCTCAGGCGTGCGACATAGGCCTGCAGTTTCATCCGCGCGCGTTGCCCTTCGATCCAGGCGGTGCGCACCGACGCCTGGTCCCGGCCGAGCAGTTTCTGTTCGAGCAGCGTCTTGTAGCTGCCGGGGGCATCCACGGCCCGGACGATAGCCCGGACCTGGCTGTCCGTCAGGCTCGACGGGGTGCCGTTCGGGTTGATGAGGATCGCCTTGAAACTGACCGTTTCGCCCAGGCGCGTGCCCTTGATGTTCTCCAGTGCCAGGGCCGTCAGCGACAGGCTGCGCGGGTGCATCCGGGTGACCGGTGGCTGGCTTTGCCAGGCCGGGCTCAGGTGGTGGGTGGTATGGGAGACATGCACCACGATGTCGTCGGGGGCGGCCTGGATCTGCGGGTAGTGCTGTTGCAGATGGCTCTTGAGCAGGCCCGCCGCATGGGCTTTCAGAGCCGGCAGATCGCTGAGCGAAGAGGGCACCGGGTTGGGTTCCAGCGTGGGGCGCCACAAGGTCGCGAGCCGGGTCTGTTCGTCCTGGCTGATGCTGTTGATCCGCTGCAGCAGGTCGCTGAACATCAGGTCGCGATTACGCCGCCTGAGGACAGGGGTGATATCCAGTGGCCCGGCCAGGCTGACGGCACTGTCCAGCTGCCGGGCGAACTCGACGACATCGTTGTGCAGGCCCGGCGCGCCTCTGACAAAGCGCCAGGTGTCGCTGAAATCCTCTTTCTGCCTGGCGAGCAATCCGTCCACCAGGAGCTGGAAGGGATCACCCTGTTCGGCCCGGTAGCTGAACGGCGCGCTGCCGTCGGCAGTGCTCGGCGGACGCCAGGTTCGCTGTCGCTGCGGCAGCAGTTCGAGCAGCGATTCGCGTTCGACCTTGTCATCGAGGCGCCGGACCAGGTTCTTTTCCAGGGCCTGCAACGACGCGAACGGCTCCAGGCCACGGCCGATCTGATAGAACAGCGCCGGCAGCTTGTGGGTGTCCCCGACGGGGCTGCGGGTGATGACCAGGCAGCCTTGCAGAATCAGGTCGGCTGGTCGCAGGGCGATGCGGTAGACGTGGATCGGTCCCTGCGCGGGGAATTTTTTCAGGCGTTGCTCATGGGTGGGCTGCTCCAGAACCCGCTCCAGGTCCTCGCGATGGCCTTTGTCCAGGCTCTGGTCCAGTTCGCGCAACTGCGCTTCCAGGCGCATCTGGGTCCGCAGGTTTTCCCGCAGCAGCGACGCGACGCTGGCCCAGAAACTGTCCAGGGCTTCGGTGAAACGCGTGTCGAAACCCAGGCCCGCGTCATCCAGGGTTTTGCCCAGGCGCCCGAGGTCCAGGCCGGCCAGTTGCTGTTCGTCGTAGACGCCGGTCGCACTGGCGTAGAGGCCGCTGGTGGCCGGGTCGAATGTTTGCGGGTTGCCAGCCAGATGCTCGACAAACACTTGCGTCAGCGTCTGCGACTGTCTGACACCGCGATAGCGCACTTGCTCGCCGCGCTCACCGCTGTCCGACAGGGGCCAGTAGAGGCTTTCCTCATAGGTGTTGAGGAAGATCGCATCGGGATCCTTCGAGGCGGCCTGGGGGAAATCACGTGCCAGTTGCCGGCTCAGCAGCAGCCCGGCGAACCAGTGGAAATTGGGTTGCTGGCGCGCCAGCATCAGGGTGCGGTCATTGGTGGCGGCCAGGGCATCGAAGGTTTCCCGCTGGCGCTGGGCGAGCAGGTCGGGGCCGGCGAAGGCACCGGGCGCGTCCTGCTGGTAGTCGTTGCCATCGGAAAGGCGGTGTGAGGGTTCCAAGGGGGAAAGTCCCAGCAAGGCGCGCAGATCGGCGCGTGAAAGAGGAGGGTGCTGGCGCAGCAGGCGCTGGATGGCTGGCCGGTCGGTCAGGCCGAGGGGCTGGCGCAGGGTGTCCGGCAGGGTTGCCAGGACCGCGGGCAGGTCGGGCTGCGCTGCCTGCTCCGGGCCTTCGGCGGCATGCAGGCTGAAACGGCCATCACGGCGCAGGATGATGTGGGTCTGTTCTGCCTGTGGCTCGCCGATGCCGGCCAGCAACGGGCCGTCCGGCGCCTGCTCGCGCAGTTCCAGGCGCACGCCGCTCGCTGGCCAGTCCGGCCAGGTGGCGAGGCTGTGCAGCAGCAGCCGCTGGGTGTCGTCGTTGTGTTGCCGGCTTTCCAGGAACAAGCCTTCATAGGCCTGGTTCAGACGTTCCTCCTGCAGATACCAGTGGGCATCCCGTGCCTGGTCCTCGCTCAGTTCGCCCTCGGACAAGGCCAGCGAATGAAGGTCGTGCCCGCTCGAGTTGGCGAGCAGTTCGTGGGCTGCCGCCCGGGACAGCCAGGGGACCTGGTCGCGCAGCAGGTTTTCCAGCGGATCGTGGGATTGCTGGCGGAAGGCGTGGAGGTTGTCGAACAGCGCCTCGCGGCGAGAGGACAATTGTGCGGCGGCCTGGCGCCTGAGTACCGACAACTGGCTGTCGAGGGTGGTGTACTGCCCGCCCAGCAATGACTCCCGCTGTTCCGTGCTCAGTTGTGGCAGGACGTGGCTCCACAGGTTGCCATCGAGTACTTGCGCCCGGCTGACCCGTATCCTCGGCAGGTCGGGCGAACGGTCGGGGCCGTATTCGGCCGCCGCCGTCTCTGCGGGCGGGTCGTACACTTGCAGCACGCTCGTCGCCGGCCAGAGCAGTTCCAGTCCGAGCAGTTGCAACTGCCAGGTCAGGCTTGTCGGCCGAGACATGGCGGGCGAGTCCTGGCTCAGCGCGTCGATGAAGTCCTGTATCTCCTGTTCCAGCTCGAAGCGCTGGCGGGTGTCGAACAGCAGCGCCGGCACCTGGCGCGATTCGCTGTAGGCGGCGCGCAGGGCGGGACTGTCGATACCGCTGGCCAGGCGGATGCAGCGGGCGGTCTCGGCGGGCAGGTCGGCGAGAAAATGCGCGATGGCGTGTTCCAGTGACACCGATGCGGCGTCGCTCGCGGGCGAATCGCTCGAGGTGATCGGGGGGCTCATGCTGAAGGTCCTTGTCGTTGCGGGAGGACCGTCATTCAACGCGCAAGCCGCAGACCGGGGGCGGTAGTTAATGCTGTGAGCGAGGATGTTCAAAGATGTAACAGGTCGGCGGACAGAGAAACCTGAGGCAGGGTTATTGTTATAAAAAACAACAGGTTGTATCGGTTTGTCGGGTTTTGTCGAGGTGTCCGGGGAGGATTGTGTCGCGCTATTGAACGAGTGTTTAATAGTGCCGGCGATCTCCCATCACCCCACCCCAACAAGACGAGGGCTAGCATGAGTTCCCAATCGACCCTGCAGGCTTCTTCCACCACGCTCACCGGCGGCCAGGCCCTGGTGCGCCTGCTGGCCCATTACGGTGTCGACACGGTGTTCGGTATTCCCGGCGTGCACACCCTGGAGCTGTATCGCGGCCTGCCCGGCAGCGGCATCCGCCATGTGCTGACCCGCCACGAGCAGGGTGCCGGTTTCATGGCCGACGGTTATGCCCGGGTCAGCGGTAAGCCCGGTGTCTGTTTCATCATCACCGGCCCTGGCGTGACCAACGCCGCCACCGCCATCGGCCAGGCCTACGCCGATTCGATTCCGCTGCTGGTGATTTCCAGTGTCAACCACACCGCCAGCCTCGGCAAGGGCTGGGGGTGCCTGCACGAGACCCAGGACCAGCGGGCGATCACCGCGCCGATCACCGCGTTTTCCGCGGTGGCCCTGAGCACCGACGACCTGCCGGAACTGGTCGCCCGCGCCTTTGCCGTGTTCGACAGCGAGCGGCCACGGCCGGTGCATATCTCGGTGCCGCTGGATGTGCTGGCCGGTGCCGTCAGCCGGGACTGGAGCGCTGAAGTGGTACGTCGCCCGGGGCGCGGGCTGCCGGGGCGCGAGGTCCTGGAAGAGGCCGCGCGGCGACTGCAACAGGCCCGGCGGCCGATGATCATTGCCGGCGGCGGTGCGCTGGCCGCCGCAGACGAGTTGCAGGCCTTGAGCGAACGCCTGGGCGCGCCCGTGTTCACCAGCGTCGCCGGTAAAGGCCTGCTGGCCCCGGACGCGCCGTTGAACGCCGGTTCCAGCCTGTGCGTCGAGCCCGGCTGGGAATTGATCGCCCAGGCCGATGTGGTCTTCGCGGTCGGCACCGAAATGGCCGATACCGATTACTGGCGGGAACGCCTGCCGCTGACCGGCGAGGTGATCCGGGTCGATATCGACTCACGCAAGTTCAACGACTTCTATCCCTGTGCCGTGGCCTTGCACGGCGATGCCCGGCAGACCCTGGCGGCCTTGTTGACGCAATTGCCGGCCCAGGTTCGCGATGCCCGGGAAGCGGTTCAGGCGGTGGCGAAGCTGAGGACGGCTGTACGCGCCGGCCATGGGGCGTTGCAGGCGATCCACCAGCAGATCCTCGACCGCATCGCGGCGGCGATGCCGGCCAACACGTTTATCAGCAGCGACATGACCCAGCTGGCCTACACCGGCAACTACGCCTTTGCCAGCCGGGCACCGCGCAGCTGGCTGCATCCCACCGGCTACGGCACCCTCGGCTACGGCTTGCCGGCGGGGATCGGCGCCAAGTTCGGCGCGCCCCGGCGGCCAGGCCTGGTACTGGTGGGCGATGGCGGTTTTCTCTACACGGTGCAGGAACTGGCCACCGCCGTTGAGGAACTGGACAGCCCGCTGGTGGTGGTGCTGTGGAACAACGATGCCCTCGGCCAGATCCGCGACGACATGCTCAGCCTGGATATCGAGCCGGTGGGCGTGTTGCCGCGCAATCCGGATTTCGCCCTGCTGGCCCGGGCGTTCGGTTGCAGTGTCTGCGAGCCGCAGAGCCTGGACGAACTGGAGCGCGATCTGCGCACGGGCTTCGCCCATGCCGGCGTCACCCTGATCGAACTCAAGCATGCCTGTGCCCGCTGATGCCTTGATGATCGTTCCCACGCTCCGCGTGGGAATGCCTCGCTGGACGCTCCGCGTCCGCTCTTGTGAGGCAGAGCGTCACGGGTTGCCTGCCCACGCAGGGCGTGGGAACGATCGGCGAATCCCGATGATGGAGAACAATAACAATGAATACCTACACCCATCTTTATATCAACGGCGACTGGGTCGTGCCCCATGGCAGCGGCGCCGCCGAAGTGATCAACCCGGCCACCGAAGCCGTGACCGGGCAGGTCCCGCTGGGCGATGAGCGCGATGTCGAGCGTGCCGTCACCGCCGCGCGCCGGGCCTTTGCCAGTTGGTCGCGTACCCCGGCCAGCGTTCGCGCCGGCTATATCCTGGCACTCGGCAGGCAGCTCAAGGCCCGCGCCGGGGAAATGGCCGCGCTGATCACTGCCGAGCTGGGCATGCCGGTGCAGTGGTGCCAGGCGGTCCAGGTCGACGGCCCGCTGGAGGGCCTGCTCAGCTATGCGCAAATCGCCACGTTGATGGAAGAGCAGCGCGAAGTCGGCAACTCCGTGGTGATCCGCGAGGCCGTGGGTGTCTGTGCCTTTATCAATCCGTGGAACTACCCGTTGCATCAACTGATCGGCAAGCTCGCGCCGGCCCTGGCGGCGGGTTGCACGGTGGTGGTCAAGCCCAGCCAGGAAACCCCGTTGCATGCCTTCCTGCTGGCCGAGATGATCGACGCCATCGGCTTGCCGCCCGGCGTCTTCAACCTGGTCAGCGGCCCCGGCGCCAAGGTCGGCGAAGCCCTGGCCCGGCATCCGGACGTGGACATGGTGTCGTTCACCGGTTCTACCGCCGCCGGCGTGCGGGTGTCGATGGCCGCCGCGCCGACGGTCAAGCGGGTTTGCCTGGAACTGGGTGGCAAGTCACCGTTCCTGATCACCGCCGATGCCGATCTCGCTGCCGCCGTGCGCCATGGCGTGCAGGACGTGATGATCAACTCCGGGCAGACCTGTACCGCCTTGACCCGCATGCTGATTCCCCGCAGTCGCTACGCCGAGGCCCTGGGACTGGCGCGGGCCGAGAGCGAAAGCCTCAAGGTCGGCGACCCGCTGGACCCGCAGAGCTTTCTCGGCCCGATGTGCTCGGCGTCCCAGCGCCGTACCGTGCTCGACTACATCCGCGTCGGCCAGCAGGAGGGTGCCCGCCTGTTGAGCGGCGGCGCCGAAGTGCCGAAGGGACTGGAACGCGGTTTCTACGTGCGGCCGACGCTGTTCGCCGAGGTCGACAACGCCATGCGCATCGCCCAGGAAGAAATCTTCGGCCCGGTGCTGTGCCTGTTGCCCTACGACGACGAGGAACAGGCCCTGCGCCTGGCCAACGAGTCGCCCTTCGGCCTGTCCAGTGCGGTCTGGGCCGGCACCCCGGCGCGGGCGTTGGAACTGGCGCGCGGACTGCGTGCCGGACAGTGCTTCGTCAACGGCGCGGCCTTCAACTACCGGGCGCCGTTCGGTGGCTACAAGCAGTCTGGCAACGGCCGTGAATGGGGCGAGGAAGGGCTGGCGGAGTTCGTCGAAACCAAGGCGATCCAGTGCTGAAAACCGGCACGACTGTCGTGAAAACGACCTGTTTGCGCTGAACGCGAAGCTGACGGATTTTTCCTATTGAACGAGTGTTCAGCTTCGTCTATGTTGGCTCCACCACCCCCGGCTGGTTGCGGGCTTGCGTTTCTTCAAATTCGAACGAGGCACTGGCATGCGGTTTTCACCTTTTGTTGAGCGGATCTCTGGTGACGGTGTGGCCGCCTGGGACATTCATCACGCGGCGTTCGAAGCCCAGCGCCGCGGCGAGGATGTGATCATCCTCAGCGTCGGCGACCCGGATTTCCCCACCCCCGATTTCATTACCGAAGCGGCCATCGAGGCCCTGCGCGAAGGCGACACCCACTACACCGAGATCGCCGGGCGCCTGGCCTTGCGCGAAGCCATCGCCGCACGCTACAGCCCGTTGTTCGACCGTCAGTTGCAGGCGGCGAATGTCATCACCGTGGCCGGGGCGCAGAACGCGTTGTTCATCACCTCCCTGTGCCTGCTCAACGCCGGTGACGAAGTGATTGCCCTGGACCCGATGTACGTGACCTACGAGGCCACCCTCAAGGCTTCCGGCGCGACCCTGGTACGGGTGCCCTGCGCGGCGGACTCGGGATTCCGCCTCGATGCCGCCTTGCTGGCCAGGGCCATC
This sequence comes from Pseudomonas sp. Mn2068, assembly GCF_049319725.1. NCBI lineage: Bacteria > Pseudomonadati > Pseudomonadota > Gammaproteobacteria > Pseudomonadales > Pseudomonadaceae > Pseudomonas > Pseudomonas sp. Mn2068. Next base: position 608,135 of record NZ_JBMOUG010000002.1, read on the forward strand.
ACCCCGCGCACCCGGGCGATCTTCTTCTCCAACCCGAACAACCCCACCGGTGTCGTGCTCAGTCGCGAAGAACTGCAAGCCATCGCCGACCTGGCGATTGCCCACGATCTGTGGGTGGTGGTCGATGAGGTCTATGAAAGCCTGGCGTTCGAGCGTGAGCATGTCAGCCTGGCGGCGTTGCCGGGCATGGCCGAGCGCTGCGTGACCATCGGCAGCCTGTCGAAATCCCACGCCATGACCGGTTGGCGCATTGGCTGGATCGTGGCCAATGAAACCCTGGTGGCTCATGCCGAGACCCTGGTACTGAGCATGCTCTATGGCTTGCCCGGCTTTGTCATGGAGGCCGCGCTCAAGGCGGTCCAGGCCCATGACGAAGTGACCCGGGGCATGAGCGAGATCTATCGCCGGCGCCGCGACCTGGTGGTGCAGGGCCTGTCCGATTGTCCGGGCATCGCGGTGCTCAAGCCCGACGCCGGCATGTTCGTGCTGGTGGATGTACGCGAGACTGGCCTCACCTCCCTGGAGTTCGCCTGGCGGCTGTTCCGCGAGGCCGGCGTCTCGGTGCTCGATGCAGCGGCGTTCGGCGAGCCGGCGCAAGGTTTTGTGCGACTGTCCTTCACTCTTGGCGAGGAACGCCTGGAGCAGGCCTGCCAGCGGATCCGCGGGTTTGTCGGGGTCCTCAACGGCGAGCCGCCACGGCCGCTGATCAGTCGTGTGACGCCCCCTGGCGCGGTCGAACCTGCCGCTACCCGGACCATGATCGAGGTCGAGCGCCTGCACAAGCGCTTCGGCAATATCGAGGTGCTCAAGGGCGTGTCGCTGACCGCCCGCGAGGGCGAGGTGATCTCGCTGATCGGCGCCAGCGGTTCGGGCAAGAGCACCTTGCTGCGCTGCATCAACATGCTCGAAGTGCCGGACCAGGGCCGCATCCTGGTGGACGGCGAAAGCATTCACCTGAACTACGACCGCCCCGGCGCACCGCTGGTGGCCGATGCCAGGCAGTTGGTACGGATCCGTTCCAGCCTGGGCATGGTGTTCCAGAACTTCAATCTCTGGCCCCATCGCACGGTGCTGGAAAACCTGATCGAAGCGCCGACCCAGGTCCTGCGCGAGAGTCGTGCCGAAGCCATCGAACGGGCCGAAGCACTGCTTGAACGCGTGGGCCTCGCGGCCAAGCGCAACGAGTACCCGGCGTTTCTCTCCGGGGGACAGCAACAACGGGTAGCCATTGCCCGGGCCCTGGCCATGCGGCCCAAGGTCATGCTGTTCGATGAACCCACCTCGGCACTCGACCCGGAACTGGTCGGGGAAGTGCTGCGGGTGATCCGCTCCCTCGCCGAAGAAGGCCGGACCATGATCCTGGTGACCCACGAGATGGCCTTCGCACGCGATGTCTCTTCCAAGGTGGCCTTTCTGCATCAAGGGCTGATCGAGGAAACCGGTTCGCCGGATGAAGTGTTCGTACACCCACGCAGCGAACGTTGCCGACAATTCGTCAACGCTCATCAGACTCGCTAACGCATCATAAAAAGACGGGGCAACATCATGGGAAATCGACGTTTGGCAAACTGGTTGACGGGCGTGGCCTGTGTCCTGCTGGCCGGCATGGGCGCGGCACAGGCCGCACCCATCCGCTTCGCGGTTGCGGCCGAACCCTATCCGCCGTACACCGAGAAGCAGGCCAATGGTGAATGGAAGGGTTTCGAGGTCGACCTGATCCACAAGCTGTGCAGTGAAATGAAAGCCGAATGCGAGATCAAGGAGGTGGCCTGGGACGGAATCATCCCGTCGCTGCTGGCGAAGAAGATCGACGTGATCTTCTCCTCCATGTCGGTGACCGAGGAACGTGAGAAACAGATCGCTTTCAGCAAGGCCTATTACGATTCGGTGATCGCCATTGTCGGGCCCAAGGGCACCACGGTGAAGAAATATCCGGATGACCTCAAGGGCAAGATCATCGGCGTGCAGAACTCCACCGTGAGCGCCAGCTACCTGAAGGCCTATTACGAGAAGATCGCCGATGTGAAGTACTACGACACCCAGGACTCGGCCAACGCCGACCTGATTGCCGGGCGCATCGACCTGATGATGGCGGACGGCACGGCCATGACCGCGTTCGTCAAGACTCCGGATGCCAAGGACCTGGCCTATCTCGGCGCGGTGCCCTATGACCCGATCTTCGGCAAGGGCGTGGGTGCCGGCCTGCGCAAGGACGACACCGAGCTCAAGGCCCGCCTCGACAAGGCGATCCAGACCCTGCTGGCGAGCAAGGACTACGATGATCTCTCCCAGAGCTATTTCGGCACCAGTGTGAAACCGGCGTTCTAGCGTCCGATCGTTCCCACGTTCCAGCGTGGGAATGCCTCACAGGGCGCTCCGCGTCAGCTGTGTGACGCAGAGCGTCACGGGCTGCATGCCCACGCTGAGCGTGGGAACGATCAAACCGGCGTTCTAGCGTCCGATCGTTCCAACGCTCCAGCGTGGGAATGCCTCACAGGACGCTCCGCGTCCGCTGTGTGGCGCAGAGCATCACGGCTGCATGCCCACGCCGAGCGTGGGAACGATCAATCTGTAGGAGCTGGGAGCCAGCAATGTTCGAATTGATCAATTTCAGCGAACAGGGATGGGGCAGTGCGCTGTTGAAAGGGCTCTGGATGACCCTGCAGATTTCCGCCGGGGCCTTTGTGGTCGGGCTGTTCATCGGGCTGGTGGTGGCGTGCCTGAAGCTCGGCGCGCCCAAGCCGGTCGCGGCGCTGATGCGCGGCTACACCACGTTGTTCCGGGCGGTTCCGGAGTTGTTGCTGATCCTCCTGCTGTACTACGTCGGTTCCATGCTGCTCAACTCGCTGATGGCGCAGTTCGGCCAGGAGGCGGTGAATGTCAGCGGCCCGCTGGCGGCGATCCTGGTGCTGGGGCTGGTCCAGGGCGCCTATGCCTCGGAGATCTTCCGGGCAGCGATCCAGGCGATCCCCTACGGCCAGATCGAGGCGGCACGGGCATTCGGCCTGAGCGGTTTCGGCCTGTTCCGCCGGGTCACGCTGCCGATCATGGCGCCCTATGCCATGGCCGGTATGGCCAACCTGTGGATCAACCTGATCAAGGACAGTGCCCTGATCAGCGTGGTCGGGACCAACGAGTTGCTGTACACCGCCAAGCAGGGCGCGGGTTCGACGCGCCACTACCTGTTGTTCTACCTCACGGCTGCCGCGCTGTATTACGCGGTGACGCTGGTGTCCAACTACCTGTCGGGACGGCTTGAGCGACGCATCCGTCGCTGGATGCCTTTGGCTGAGTGAATGAAATGATTCCAGCGTGGATACTCGAATACGCGGCGTTGTTGGGCCGCGGATTGCAAACGACCATCAGCCTCCTGCTGATCTCCAGCGTGCTGGGGTTCGGGCTGGCGGTGCTGGTGGCCCTGGCCAGGTTGTCGAAAAACCGCCTGGTCGCCAAGGCCAGCCTGTTCTACACCAGCGTGCTGCGCGGGACGCCGCTGCTGATCCAGATCTACATCTTCTACTACGGGCTGGGCAGCCTGTTCGCCCAGTTCCCGTTGATTCGCGGCAGTTTCCTCTGGCCCTACCTGCGTGACGGCTACTGGTACATCGTCTTCGCCCTGGTGTTGTCGGTGGGCGCCTATGTCGGCGAGGTGATCCGCGGTGGCCTGCTAGCGGTGCCCAAGGGCGAGATGGAAGCGGCCTCGGCCTTTGGCATGACCCCGCGCCAGTCGCTGTTGCGGGTGCGCCTGCCACGGGCCATGCGCCTGCTCTTGCCAACCCTGGCCGGGGAGACGGTGATGCTGCTCAAGTCCACGGCGCTGGCCTCGACCATTGCCGTGATCGACCTGCTGGGCGCGGCCAACGTGGTGCGGGCCCAGACCCTGCAGGTGTACCAGCCGCTGCTGCTGGTGGCCGGGGTCTATGTCTGCCTGACTTTCCTGATCGAGGCACTGTTTGCCTTCGCCGAACGGCGCGGAACGCCGATGCGCAGGTCGGTGTGAGATGAGTACGCCTCGGGTTGACCGGTCGTTGCAGGGGATTGGCCTGTGCACCCTGGGCTATGCCTTCCTGGCTCTGCAGGACGCCGCGATCAAATGGCTGGTGGCCGATTATTCGGTGGTCACCATCCTGTTCTGGCGGGGTGTCGTGGTGGTGCTCGCCTGCCTGCTGGTGGGCCGCCTGCGCCTGGTCCGGCGGGCCTGGCGTTCGCCGAGCCGACGGCTGCTGGTGGTGCGTGGCCTGCTGTCGATCGTCGCCTGGCTGCTGTACTACACGGCGGCCCGCGACCTGACCCTGGCGGAAATGACCACCCTGTATTTCTCGGCGCCGATCATGGTCACGGTGCTGGCGGCGGTCATCCTCAAGGAGCATGCCAGCGGCTGGCAATGGTTCACCCTGATCGTCGGTTTTGTCGGGGTGGTGATCGCCTGTCGACCCAGCCATATGGCCGACCCCTGGCCGATCGCGCTGACCCTGCTGGCGGCCCTGTGCTGGGCCTTTACCTACATCCAGTTGCGCCAGGTGGACGAGCAGACCTCGGTGCTGGAGCAGATGCTGATCACCAACGTGGTGTTTGTCCTCTGCATGGCGCTGGCGCTGCCCTGGACCCATACCCCGGCGCCGACTCCGGCCTGGCTGGGCATGCTCGCGGCCGGGCTGGTGGGCGGGATCGGCCAGTTCCTGCTGTTCGCCAGTTTCCAGCGCGCCACGGCGACCCTGCTGGCGCCGTTCGAATACACCGGGCTGATCTGGGCGTTCCTGCTGTCGAACCTGATCTGGGGCACGCTGATGGATGTGTCGCTGATGATCGGTGCCGGGCTGATCGCGGTCAGCGGCACCCTGGCGATGATCTTCGGCCGTCACCCGTCACAGGACGTCGTCGGTGCCGAATGCTCCGTGTCGCAACCCCTTTATCCAGCAACGACAGATATGGAGGCCGTTGGCGGGGCTGAAGGTCTCGGGGTTCAGGCACCACTCGAGCCAGAGTCCGTCGAGCATCGCCGATAGGCCGATGGCGGCCAGGCGACTGTCGTGGATGGCGAAGCCCTCGGCGGCGGCCAGGTCGTCGAGTAGCTGACGGATCAGGTCGAGGTAGGCGCGATAGCTTTTTTCATGGGATTGGCTGACGTGTCCGGAGTGGCGGATCAGGCTCCAGAACACCACCCAGACCCCGAGCAACTGCGGGTCCATGATCCGTGGCGAGAAGGAACCGACCAGGAAGGCATCGAGCTTTTCCGTGGCGCTGCCGGCCTGCCGGACTTCTTCGAGCAGGGTGCTGGTCAGTTCGCTGGCGAGCTTGTGGTAGGTGTCGGCGATCAGCGCATCGATGGTGCCGAAGTGGTGGTTGAGCAGGCCGACGGAGACTCCGGCCTCGGTGGCGATGCGCCGCACGGAAATACCGGCATGGCCGTCCCGGGCCAGGCAGCGCAGGGCGGCGGCGATCAGCAGGTCACGGCGCTCGTCGGGTTCGGCGCGGCGAAATTTGCGGGTGTCGGTGCTCACGGGAGTCCTTGTCTGGAGTGCTCTGAAATGCCATGGCGGTATCACCGGCGCCGTCGCGGGCAAGCCCGCTCCCACGGGGGCACACAAGATCCGCGCCTGGCTCTGACCGTGTGGGAGCGGGCTTGTCCGCGAAGAGGCCCGCAAGCACGACATGAAGTGGGTGGATGTTAGTTGAACGTACGTTCAATTTCCATGGCTAGCAACAATGATTTTTAACGGTCACGACGGGAGGGCAAGGCTATGGCACGGGATATTTCGTTCAGTGTGCGCAACAACAATGGCGATGCGGTGCGGGTCGGGGCCTGGCGCTTCGAGGGCGATGGCAGCGGACCGAAGGTGCACCTGCAGGCCGGGGTCCATGCCGATGAAATCGCCGGGATGCTGGTGCTGCACCTGTTGATGCAACGGCTGGCCGTCGCCGAGGCCGCGGGCCGGCTCAAGGGCAGCGTGACCGTGGTGCCCCAGGCCAATCCCCTGGGGATCGGGCAATTTCGCCAGGGGCGGATCCTCGGACGTTTCCACGATGCCACCGGGCAGAACTTCAACCGCTCGTTCGATCAGTCGGCGGCGTTGGCCCGGCCTTCGACCAATGTCCAGGAATGGCAGCAGCAACTGGTGCAACTGGCGGCACCGGCGGATGTGATGCTCGACCTGCACACCGATGACGAAGCCCTGCCTTATCTCTACGTGCACCGCAGTTTCTGGCCCCGTGGCCGGGCGCTGGCGGCCGCGATGAAGATGGACGTGGCAATCATCTGGGACGAGGGCGGCGATGGCTCCTTCGAGGAAACCATCATTGCGCCCTGGCTGCGTGATGGCGACACGGCGCGGCACATGGCTGCGACCCTGGAGCTGCGCGGGCAGGGCGATGTCAGTGACCGCTTCGCCCAACAGGACGCCGAGGGCCTGTACGCCTGGCTCTGCGGCCAGGGGGTGATCAGCGGGGAAGCGGCGGCGGACGACTGGCCGGTGGAGGCCATGGAGATGGGCCATATGGAAACCATCCTGGCCCCCCAGCCCGGTGTGCTGATCTTTGAAAAGGAGCTGGGCGACCGGGTCGAGGAAGGCCAGCGTTTTGCACGGATCCTCGGGCGCCCGGGCGATCCGTCGTCGGAGGTGATCCTGTACGCGGAGCAGGCCGGGCGAATGGTGACGCGTTATCGCGATCGCCTGGTGTCCCAGGGCATGGTCGTGGCGAAGTTCACCGGTAGCCGCGTATCGCGCAACTGGAGCGGCGGCCTGCTCGATCCGAACTGAGACAACCGGCTCATCCCGCCAGGCTCATGTCGCGTGGCCTGGCCGCACGCACCAGCAGGCTGGCGTGCTGCCGTTCCATCGCCCGCACGTCTTCGGCCAGGTTATCCAGCAGGGTCCGGCCGCGGGGCGTGAAGTCGCGACTGCCGGCCAGTTCCGGCAGGGCCCGGCCGAGGCCGCGCAGGCTGAACACCAGGTGTTCTTCGGCCCGTTGCATTTCACTGGCCGGGCGCTGGCGCACACGTTCCAGGTACTTGGCCCGCATCAGTTGGGCGAAGAACGCCTGGAAGTATTCGTCCAGGGCACAGGGCCGGTTTGACCAGGGCAGGAAATACAACCCCTGCGCTGCCACCTGCGGGTCGATCACCGGGCTGACTTCCTCGATGTAATACAGCAGTTGATGGGCGGTTTCGCGCACCAGCGACTCTTCGACATCGAGGAGCGAATGGTCCTTGGCCGACAGCAGGATCGTGCCGCTGTAGCGAGCGGCCGAGCCACTGCGGAAGGTGCCGTCCGGCAGGTAGCAGATCAGCTTGACCAGATGGCGGAACTGCTCGTGGCAGCCGGGCCAGGTCATGGCGATACGGGACAGGGCGACATTCACCACATCGCTGAAGAAATGGATGGAGTAACCGCAGTCTTCGAGGTGTTGGCGCGTGGCGGCATCTTCGGGAAAGTCGTAGCAGGGCGCGAGCACCCCGGCGATCAGCGGGTCGATATCGAACCGCTGGATGGGCGGACGGTGGGTGTAGGCATGGTCGGTGGCGGCGCGGGCAATCCGTTGCAGGATATCCGGCAGTTCCTGGAGGCCGCTCTGCAGCGGCGCGAGATCATGGCGCGAGCCATCGAGCACTTCCCGGGTCATCTGGACGACGCGCCGGGCCCAGATCTGGAACACCGACTCATTGATGATTGTCCGCCGCTGGGCGACCGGCAGCAGGATCAGGTTCGCGGTACTGGCAAAGAATTCGTCGAGTTCGGTGGAACCGGGAAACAGTCGATAAGCCTCGGCATACAAAGCGGCGAGAGTGGTGTAGCGATCCTGGCTGATCTGGTCCAGCAGGCGATAGAAACGATCCGGTGTCGAGTCGGGCAGGAATGTATTGCGCTCGAACAGATCGTCAAGTTGGGCGTTCTGGGCTGGGTGCATGATACTTGACCTTTTTATACAAGTTTCCGTGCTGGGGGATAAAGTCCATTTACAGGTCTTTGTTCAGCGTTCAGGGTATCTCGTGGAGAATTTTTATTATTGATTGAAACGCTCACGCTATAACGACCGGGTTTTGTTTTTCAATATTCATGGTTGTTTTTATAACGTTGTTTTTTATTTTAAGGACTGGGAAGTTACTGGCATGTTTTAGTGTGCGGGATAGTTCTGTAGGCCAATTCCATTATTGTTGTTTGTATTTGTTCGGCGGCCTGAGCGGCGGGGGCTTTTCGCTTGGGGCGCTGGGGCGCGGGAGGCCGGATTCGAGCCTCGCGACAGATGACCGACTGGTGGTGCTTGTCAGGAAAATCCCACAAGAGTACAAATGTACTCCATGACGACTTTAAGCCCCCGCCGTTCCGCCATCCTGACCTTTATCCGCGACCGTATCGCGGAAAACGGCCAGCCCCCGAGCCTCGCCGAGATCGCCGAGGCCTTTGGTTTTTCCTCGCGCAGCGTGGCGCGCAAGCACGTGGTGGCGCTGACCGAAGCCGGTTTCATCGAGGTCAATGCCCATCAGGCACGGGGTATCCGTCTGCTGAATCAGCCCGCGCGTCCGACCCTGCTGGAAATCCCATTGCTCGGAAGGGTGGCGGCCGGCGTGCCGATCGATGTCGATGCCGAGGTCCACAGCCGCCTGTGGCTCGATCCGGGGCTGTTTTCCCGGACCCCGGATTTCCTCCTGCGGGTACAGGGCGACTCGATGGTCGGCGACGGCATCCTCGATGGCGACCTGGTGGCGGTGCGGCGCAATGTCGAAGTACGCAACGGCCAGATCGTCGTGGCCCGGCTCGACGGCGAGGTCACCATCAAGCGTTTCGAGCGCACGGCGAGCGGGGTCCGCCTGCTGGCCCGCAACCCGGCCTATGCCCCCATCGTTGTCGACCCGGAACACCAGGAACTGGCCATCGAAGGGGTGTTCTGCGGCCTGGTGAGGCAAGGTTGATGGGCGCCGTGGTTGCGCTGGACGCGCTGCTGGACGAGCGTCGGGTCTGGAAGGGCCGGCCGACGGCCCAGGCACCGAGCCTGCACGCGACCGGGCATGCCGCGCTGGACGCGGTGCTGCCCGGCGGCGGTTGGCCGGAATCGGCGCTGACGGAAATCCTCATCGCCGGTGAGGGCGTGGGCGAGTTGCAACTGGTCTGGCCGACCCTGGCGCGGCTGTCGGCGAAGGGCGAACGTATCGTCCTGGTGGCTCCGCCCCATGTGCCCTATCCCCAGGCGTGGTTGAGCGCGGGCGTGGACCTGCGACAGTTGTCGGTGATCCAGGCGGCACCTCGGGACGCCTTGTGGGCGGCGGAACAGTGCCTGCGCTCCGGTAGCTGCGGGGCGGTCCTGTGCTGGCCGCAACAGGTCGATGACCGCGCCCTGCGCCGTTTGCAGGTGGCGGCGGAAACCGGCCAGACCCTGGCGTTTGCCTACCGCTCGCTGGAGGCGGCGCTCAACCCGTCGCCGGCGGCCCTGCGGCTGGCCGTCGATGGCCGCCCCGCGCAACTGCGGGTGCTCAAGTGCCGTGGCGGCCTGGCCCATGCGGCGCCGATCGCCTTCAGCGCAGGGCATTGAGGTTGGCATGCGCTGGGTTTGCATCGTATTTCCGCAATTGGCCCTGGACGGTGTGCTACGGCGGACCGCCGAGCCCGATGCACCGCTGGCGCTGCTGAGCGGTTCGCCGCAACGACGGATCGTGCAGGCGGTGAACGCCTCGGCCCGGGCCCTGGGTCTGCGTCCGGGCCAGTCGCTGACCGCCGCCCATGCCCTGACCAAGGCCTTTGCCAGCGCTGAATACGACCCCGCGCAAATCGAGCAGTGGCAACAGTTGCTCGCTGCCTGGGCCTATCGCTTCAGCTCCCAGGTCAGCCTGCGTTATCCCCGTGCCCTGTTGTTCGAAATCGAGTCCAGCCTTGGCCTGTTCGGGCCCTGGCCGCGCCTGGAAGCGCGCTTGCGCGAGGAATTGACGGCGCTGGGGTTTCGTCACCGGATCGTGGTCGCGCCCCATCCGGCGGCGGCCCGGGTCCTGGCCAATGCCTACGATGGCCTGGCCCTGGCGGACGACAGCGCCTTGCGCCGGGCCCTGGGTCCGATGCCCATCGACCGGGTCGGGCTGGCGAAGGAGGCGGCCACGGCCCTGACGCGCATGGGCCTGCGCACCCTGGACCAGGTCCTGGCCTTGCCCCGGCACAGTCTGGCCCGGCGCTTCGACGCGGCATTGCTCAAGCACCTCGATACCTTGCTCGGCGAGCGACCGCTGGCCCTGGCGTTCTACCTGCCGCCGGATCGCTTCGCAGCGCGGATCGAGCTGAATTTCGACGTGACCTCGCACCAGGCGTTGCTGTTTCCCCTGCGCCGTCTGACCGGCGATCTGGCGGCGTTTCTCTGCGGGCGTGACAGCGGTGTGCAGCGTTTCGAACTGATCCTGGAGCATGCCGGGGTGGCGGACACGCGGATCAAGGTCGGCCTGCTGAGTGCCGAACGTGACCCGGCGATGCTGTTCGAACTGGCCCGCGGGCGGCTGGAGCAGGTCCAGGTGGAGTCGCCGGTGCGCGGCTTTCGTCTGGAGGCCGAAGACCTGCCGGCCTTTGTCCCGCAGCACCGCGAACTCTTCGATGAGCGCGCGCAGCAATCCTTGCCCTGGGAGCAATTGCGCGAACGCCTGCGCGCCCGGCTTGGCGACGAGGCGGTGCAGGGCCTGCGCTTCCATGCCGATCACCGCCCCGAGTGCGCCTGGCAGCCGCTGGCGGCGACCACACCGGGACCGTTGGCCGCGGCCGGGCCGCTGCGTCCCGGCTGGTTGCTCAAGGAGCCGATGCCACTGCCCGAGCAGGCGGCGAGGGTCCTGCTGGGGCCGGAACGGATCGAGTCGGGCTGGTGGGACGGTGCCGATGTGCGTCGTGATTACTACCTGGTCGAGACCCGGACCGGGCGACACGCCTGGGCCTATCGCCCGGTGGGGGACAGCGGCCCGTTGCTGCTGCAGGGCTGGTTCGCATGAGTGAGGCCTACGCCGAGCTGCATTGCCTGTCGAACTTCACTTTCCAGCGCGGCGCCTCCAGTGCCCGGGAGTTGTTCGAACGGGCCAGGGAGCAGGGTTATCAAGCCCTGGCGATCACCGACGAATGCACCCTGGCGGGGATCGTCCGGGCCTGGCAGGCCGCGCAGGCGTGCGAGCTGCCGTTGATCATCGGCAGCGAGTTGCAGATCGACAACGGGCCGCGGGTGGTATTGCTGGTGGAGAACCTGGCGGGCTACCAGGCCCTGTGTCGACTGATCACCCTGGCCCGGCGTCGCGCGGAAAAAGGCAGCTATCGCCTGCTGCGGACGGATTTCGAAGAGGAACTGCCGGGATTGCTGGCGTTGTGGCTACCCGGACGGGGCATCGCCGAAAACGATGGCCGCTGGTTGCGCGAGCGTTTTCCCGAGCGCCTGTGGCTGGCCGTGGAACTGCATTGCGGCCAGGACGATGAGCGCTACCTGGCGCGGCTGCTGGCGGTGGCCGCCGAGCTGGCGATTCCCGCCGTGGCCAGTGGCGATGTGCATATGCATGTGCGGGCCCGTCGTGCCCTGCAGGACACCATGACCGCCATTCGCCTGCATACCCGGGTCGCCGATGCCGGGCAGCAACTGCATCCCAATGGCGAGCGCCACCTGCGCAGCCTCGAAGTCCTGCGGGGGATTTATCCGCCGGCCCTGCTGGCCGAAACCGGAGTCATTGCCCGGCGTTGCGGCTTCGACCTGGGTCAGTTGCAGTACCAGTATCCCCGTGAGCTGGTGCCGCAGGGGCAGACCCCGACCACCTGGCTGCGCCAACTGACGGAGGAGGGCATCCAGCGCCGTTGGCCCGAAGGTATCAGCGACCAGGGCCGAGCGCTGATCGAGAAAGAACTGAAGCTGATCGCCGAACTGGAGTACGACAGTTATTTCCTCACGGTGGCGGATATCGTCCGCTTCGCCCGCGACCAGGGCATTCTCTGCCAGGGGCGCGGTTCGGCGGCGAACTCGGTGGTGTGTTATGCCCTGGGCGTCACCGAGCTGAACCCGGATCGCACCAACATGCTGTTCGAGCGCTTTCTGTCCCGTGAGCGCAACGAACCGCCGGATATCGATATCGACTTCGAACACGATCGCCGCGAAGAAGTGCTGCAATACGTGTTCCGCCGTTATGGCCGTGGCCGCGCGGCCCTGACCGCGGTGGTCAGCACCTACCATGGCGCCGGTGCGGTGCGCGATGTGGCCAAGGCCCTGGGGCTGCCGCCGGACCAGGTCAATGCCCTGGCCGATGCCTGTGGCCACTGGAGCGATGAGCCACCGACAGCCGAGCGCCTGCGCGAAAGCGGTTTCGATCCGGACAGTCCGGTGCTGCGCCGGGTGCTGGCGCTGACCCGGCAACTGATCGGCTTTCCCCGGCACCTGTCCCAGCATCCGGGCGGTTTCGTGATTTCCGAGCAGCCCCTGGACACCCTGGTGCCGGTGGAAAACGCCGCCATGGCCGAGCGGACGATTATCCAGTGGGACAAGGATGACCTGGACAAGGTCGGGCTGCTCAAGGTCGATGTCCTCGCCCTGGGCATGCTCAGCGCGCTGCGCCGCTGTTTCGACCTGGTGCAGCAGTACCGCGGCGGGCCGCGCTGGACCCTGGCGAGTATCCCGGCGGATGACCAGCCGACCTATGCGATGATCGGCCGGGCCGACACCATCGGCGTGTTCCAGATCGAGTCGCGGGCGCAGATGTCGATGCTGCCGCGCCTGCGGCCGAAGAATTTTTACGACTTGGTGATCGAAGTGGCGATTGTCCGCCCGGGGCCGATCCAGGGCGGTATGGTGCATCCGTACCTGCGCCGGCGGGACGAGAAGGAGCCCACGACCTATCCGTCGCCGGAGCTCAAGGAAGTGCTGGAGCGAACCCTGGGGGTGCCGCTGTTCCAGGAACAGGTGATGCAGATCGCGGTGGTGGCGGCGAACTACACGCCGGGCGAGGCCGATCAGTTGCGCCGTTCCATGGCGGCGTGGAAGCGCCATGGCGGGCTTGAACCGCATCGCCAGCGGCTGGCCGAGGGCATGGCAAGCAATGGTTATCCGCCGGAATTCGCCGCGCAGATCTTCGAACAGATCAAGGGCTTTGGCAGTTACGGTTTTCCCGAATCCCACGCCGCCAGCTTTGCCTTGCTGACCTACGCCAGTTGCTGGCTCAAGTGCCATGAGCCGGCGGCTTTCGCCTGTGCGTTGATCAACAGCTGGCCGATGGGGTTCTACAGCCCGGACCAGATCCTCCAGGATGCCCGCCGTCACCAGTTGCAGATCCGCCCGGTGGATGTCCGCGCCAGTACCTGGGACTGTAGCCTGGAACCGGCTGAAGGTACGCAGCCGGCGTTGCGCCTGGGCCTGCGGATGATTCGCGGGTTTCGCGCGGAGGATGCGCAGCGGATCGAAGCGGCTCGCTGCCTGGGGGCTTTCGCGGATATCGCCGACCTCGGCGAGCGGGCCCGGCTCGATACCCGCGCCCAGGAACTGCTGGCCGATGCCGGCGCCTTGCGTGGCCTGGCGGGCAACCGTTATCGGGCGCGCTGGGAAGTGGCCGGGGTCGAGGTGCAACTGGGGTTGTTCGCCGGGGTGTCGAGGACCGCCGAAAGCCCGGTGGCCTTGCCGTGTCCGAGTGTCGGCGAGGACCTGCAAGCAGATTACGCCAGCCTGGGCACCACCCTCGGGCCGCATCCACTGGCACTGTTGCGTGGGCAACTGCAGGCCCTGCGCTGTCGCAGTTCGCGGGAGTTGCAGGCGCTCGGGCACGGCCGGCCGGTGAGCATCGTCGGCCTGGTCACCGGCCGCCAGCGACCGGGCACCGCCAGTGGCGTGACCTTCGTGACTCTCGAAGACGAGTTCGGCAACGTCAATGTGGTGGTCTGGCGCGACCTGGCCGAACGCCAGCGACAGGTGCTGGTGGGCTCACAACTGCTGAGGGTCGACGGGCGCCTGGAAACCGAAGGCGAGGTGCGCCATGTGATTGCCGGACGCCTGAGCGACCTGAGCCCGATGCTGGCGGACATTACCGTGCGCAGCCGGGACTTTCGCTGAGGCCCGGGACTCGGGGTCAGTCTTGCGGCTTGACCGTCGCGACCTCGGATGCCTTGACCCGAATCACCTTGCCGGAAATATCCTCGAACTCGTAGAAGCCATCGGCGGAGTGGGTTTTCGGGGTGTCCTTGGTCACGTACTGGGTGCCGTTCTGCAAGGTCACCACGGTGGGCGTCGAACAGCCCGCCAGGGCCAGGAAGGTGGCTGCCAGTAGCGGCAGGCCGAACAATTTCAGGTTCATGTCAGTCTCCTTGAAACAATGGTTTATTGTCCGTATGGCAAAAGTGTCGTGTCAAACGAGGTGAGCACGCTCGTTGGCTATGCCTATAATCAGGGCCCGAACGGGTGGCTTGTCCTGACCCGTTGCCGCATTCCCTGCCGCTTGCTGGAAGCTTTCCATGACCGATCTTTCGTCGTTTGCCATCACGCAAAAATGGCCCGCTCAACATCCAGACCGTCTCCAGCTGTATTCGTTGCCTACGCCCAACGGCGTCAAGGTGTCGATCCTGCTCGAAGAGCTGGGCCTGCCCTACGAACCGCACCTGGTGAGTTTCTCCACCAATGACCAGTTGAGCCCGGAATTCATCGCGCTGAACCCCAACAACAAGATTCCGGCGATCATCGATCCGAACGGCCCCGGCGGCCAGCCGCTGCCGTTGTTCGAGTCCGGCGCGATCCTGATCTACCTGGCCGAAAAGACCGGGAAGTTCATGTCCCTGGATCCGGCCACCCGTTATGAAACCATCCAGTGGGTGATGTTCCAGATGGGCGGGATCGGGCCGATGTTCGGCCAGCTCGGTTTCTTCAACAAGTTTGCCGGCAAGGATTACGAGGACAAGCGCCCGCGCGACCGCTATGTGGCCGAGAGCAAGCGCCTGCTGGCGGTACTCGACCAGCGCCTGGAGAGCCGTCGCTGGATCATGGGCGACGACTACAGCATCGCCGATATCGCCACCTTCCCGTGGATCCGCAACCTGATCGGTTTCTACGAGGCCGGCGACCTGGTGGGCATCCAGGACTTCACCCATGTCACCCGCGCGCTGGAGCAATTCCTTGCCCGGCCGGCGGTGGTGAAAGGGTTGACCATTCCGGGCTGACCGAGGCGTACGGGGGCTCCGGCCTTGCTGGCGGGGCCTTGCGGCTGATTGCGCCGGGAGAAAGATGAAAATTTTTTTACTTGCGAACGGCGCGAGCGCTCTCGCATCCTGAGGAGGATACCCGCCTCATTGCGCCTGTCTCCCCGACTTTCGCGCTGGTGTCGCCCGCGATCCGGCGTCCGGGCATCAGGAAACTCATCAGGAACTACTCATGTCGCTCGATCTCGATCCCCGTACCTGCGCCCTTGTGATCATCGATCTGCAGCAGGGCATCATGGCCTTGCCCGTTGCGCCCCATGCTCCGCAGGCCGTTGCCGAACGCGCGGCGCGGCTCGGCGAGCACCTGACCCAGGCCGGTGGCCTGGTGGTCGCCGTGCGCGTGGCGTTCGCCAGCGACTACGCCGACAAGCCCAACCAGCCGGTGGACATGCCGATGGCCGTGCCGCCCGGTGGCCTGCCCGAGCAGTGGGCCGTCCTCGACCCGTCGATTGCCGCCTTGAACGCCCCGGTACAGATCACCAAGCACAGCTGGAGCGCTTTCTATGGCACCGAACTGGACCTGCAAATGCGCCGTCGCGGGATCAGCACGGTGATCGTCTGCGGGATCGCCAGCAACTCCGGCGTCGAGTCCACTGTCCGCGATGCCTGGCACCACAACTATGCGGTGCTGGTGGCCGAGGATGCCTGCGCCGGCCTGGGCGAGGACACCCACAGGTTCTCCATGGAGAAGGTCATGCCGCGCATTGCCCGGGTCCGTTCGACCCAGGCGCTGATCGAGGCGCTGCCGATCCGTTGCTGATCAGCCCAGGCGCTCGGCCAGCAGTGGCAGCAACTGTTCGCAGGAGGCTTCGAACTTGAAGTCGAGCAGGTCGTCGGCGCGGGTCTTGCCCAGGTTGATGGCGATCAGCGGCTTGCCGCGCTCGGCGATCAGCTTGCACAGGCGGAAGGCCGAATAGGCCATCAGCGACGAACCGATCACCAGCAGGCCAGCGGCCTGTTCGGCGCTCGCCAGGGCCCGGGCGGCGGTGAGCGGGGCGACGTTTTCACCAAAGAACACCACGTCGGGTTTCAGCCGGTCGCCGCCGCATTGCGGGCAGTGGGGCACCTGGAAACGCGATTCGAAGGCGGCGTCCAGCAGGGTGTCGCCATCGGGCGCCTGGACCGCCTCGACCTGCGCCAGGTAAGGGTTCTGGGCTTCCAGGGTGAGCTGGACGGCATCGCGCTCCAGACGGTTGCCGCAATCCAGGCAGAGCACCTTGTGCAGGCTGCCATGCAACTCGATCACCTCGTGACTGCCGGCCTGGTCATGCAGGGTGTCGACATTCTGCGTGATCAGGCCGCTGAGATGGCGTTGTCCCTGCAGGCTGGCGAGGGCCCGGTGGGCGGCATTCGGCCGGGCCATGCGCACCCGTGGCCAGCCGAGCATGGCCCGGGCCCAGTAACGGCGGCGGGCCTGGGGCGAACCGAGGAACTCCTGGATCATCATCGGCGCCTTGCCCCGGCGCACGCCGTCGCTGTCGCGGTAGTCCGGGATGCCGGAAGAGGTACTGATACCGGCACCGGTCAGCACCAGCAACGGTTGTTCGGCCATCAGCGGCAAAAGCGTTTCCAGGGCCGCGCTGACCTGTGGGTCGGGCATGGGAGATCTCCACTATCGAAAGGTTGGCACGCTGGGGGCATCCACGGGGATCCCGGGCCTCGGCATATGTGCAGCCCAAGGATAGCCACAGGATTTCTCCAGGAACAAGGTCGCTTTCGATCGGCCCCCTTGCAGCCGCACCGCAGACACGTAGGATAGGACCTTGACGAAAGGACTCGAGGCCAGCCCCATGCCATGCAGCATCCGCCTTGCCCGTGACGAGGATGCCGAAGCCATCAGCCAGGTGATTATCCAGGCGCTACGCCAGAGCAACGCCGCGGACTACCCGGCGCAGGTGATCGCCCGGGTCGAGCTGAACTTCGGCCCGCAGGATGTGCGCAGCCTGCTGGGCATGCGCACGGTACTGGTGGCGCAGGCGGGAGAGCGGATCGTCGGCACCGCCAGTCTCGATGGCGAGGTGGTGCGCACGGTGTTCGTGGCGCCCGATCTCCAGGGCCGCGGAGTGGGCCAGGCCTTGATGGACGAGGTGGTCCGCTATGCCGTGGAAGCAGGTGTCAGCCTGTTGAAGGTGCCTTCGACCGTGACCGCCGAAGGCTTTTATGCGCGGCTGGGATTCCAGGCCGTGGGCGATACCTGGCACGGCGAGGAGCACACCATCATCATGGAGCGGCGGTTGGCGGCGTCCTAGGTCAGACCGGCTCAGTCATCCCGGGTCAGCACTTCCAGCAACTCGATCTCAAAGGTCAGGTCGGCGCCGGGGGCGACGCGCGAGCCCATGCCGCGCTCACCGTAAGCCAGGTGCGCCGGCACGAACAGTTGGCGCTTGCCGCCGACTTTCATGCCCATCAGGCCGATATCCCAGCCCTTGATCACCCGTCCGGTGCCGATCACGCACTGGAACGGCTTGCCACGGGAATGGGACGAATCGAACTCGCTGCCATCGGCGAGCGTGCCGCGATAGTGGGTCGTGATCAACGCGCCCTTGACCACGGCCTTGCCGTCGCCTTCCAGCAGGTCGGTCACCTGCAGTTGAGTATCTGTCATGACTTCTCCAGGGCCGGTAGCCCATGAATGATTTCCAGGTCGGGGTTTTCCAGGCGTTTCTGCGCCAGGCGCCGTTCGAAATCGCTCGCCAGCTCGGCCAGGGTCACTTGCCCCAGGCGCTGGACCAGCAGCGCCTCGGCTTCCTGCAGCACATCGGTCAGCCGCGCATTGACCGCCTGTTCCACCAGGCACTGCGGCTCTTCCTTCGCCAGGCCCATGGCGAACACCTCGGGTGCGCCGAGGGCGCGATGGATGTCGAGCAGCGTGATTTCGCTCAGGGGCCGGGCCAGGGTCCAGCCGCCGCCGTGGCCCTTTTCCGAATGCACGTAACCGTGATCGCGCAGGCCGGCCATGGTCCGGCGTACCACCACCGGATTGGTGCGCAGCATCTGCGCGATGGTCTCGGAGGTGGTGCGCTGGTCGTGCTGGTCCATGTGGATCAGCACGTGGAGCATGCGGGAAAGGCGGCTGTCGTTGCGCATGGGAGCGTTTCGCTGGGGAAAAAACACCGCGCACGTATAGCAAAAACCACCGTCTGTAACAAGACGAGTTACAGGAGTTGACGAACGCTCGTTACGTAACTTATAAAGTTTCGTGAGTTCAATCGACGAGGAGTTCTGCCCATGTCTCATTTCATCGTGGTGGTGGGGGCCAGCTTTGCCGGGTTGTCGGCGGCCATGCAGCTGGCCCGGGCCCGTCAGCGGGTATTGCTGGTGGATTCGGGCCGGCCGCGTAACCGGTTCGCGACGACGGCCCACGGTTTTCTTGGTCAGGATGGCCGCTCACCCCGGACGATTCGCGATGAGGCGCTGCGGCAACTGCTGCGTTACCCGACTGTCGAGTTCGTCGAAGGCGAGGTGGTCTCGGCCCGGCAGGTCGATAGCGGATTTGCCGTGGTGCTGGCCGATGGCCGGGAGGAGAGGGCGGCGCGGCTGGTCCTGGCCACCGGTCTGCACGACGAGTTGCCGGCGATTCCCGGCTTGCCGGAGCGTTGGGGCAAGACCGTGCTGCATTGCCCGTACTGCCATGGCTATGAAGTGCGTGACCGTGCCTTGGGGGTACTGGCCACCATGCCGCTCTCCGCGCACCAGGCGAGCATGATCCCGGACTGGGGACCGACGGTGTATTTCACCCAGGGCCTCCACGAGCCGGATGCCGGGCAACTGGCCCTGCTGCAGGCGCGCGGCGTGGCGATCGAGCGGACCCCGGTGGTCGAGCTGCTCGGCCAGGCACCGGCCCTGGAGGCGGTACGCTTGAGCGACGGGCGGCTGATCGAGGTGCAGGCATTGTTCACCGGGCCGAAAACCCGGATGGCCAGCCCCTTGGCCGAGCAACTGGGTTGCCAGTTCGACGAAGGACCGAGCGGCCCTTATCTGCGGGTCGACGAACGTCAGCAGACCACGGTGCCGGGCGTGTTCGCCGCCGGCGACGCCGCCAGCCCGATGCACAATGCGACGTTCGCTTCGGCGGCCGGGGTCATGGCCGGTGTCTGTGCCCACCAGTCCTTGCTGGGCGAGGACCGCGCATAAACGCATGTAGGACATGCACGTCGTCCAGGCTGCGATTTCCTGCCCGAATAGAGTATTGTGGTTACCTGCGAAAAAAATGTCATAAGCCCGGGATATCCGGGCGGTTATCAGATGATTAGAGGGTGCCATGGGTCAGGAAAGCATTAACTGGGACAAGCTGGGTTTCGATTACATCAAGACCGACAAGCGCTATCTGTCGTATTTCCGTAACGGCGAGTGGGACAACGGTTCGCTGACCGAAGACAACGTCCTGCACATCAGCGAAGGCTCGACCGCGCTGCATTACGGCCAGCAATGTTTCGAAGGCTTGAAGGCCTACCGTTGCAAGGATGGCTCGATCAACCTGTTCCGGCCTGACCAGAACGCCGCGCGCATGCAGCGCAGCTGTACCCGCCTGCTGATGCCGGCGCCGTCGACCGAAGCCTTTATCGAAGCCTGCAAGCAGGTGGTCAAGGCCAACGAGCGCTTCATTCCTCCCTACGGCACCGGCGGTGCCCTGTACCTGCGTCCGTTCGTGATCGGCGTGGGCGACAATATCGGCGTGCGTACCGCGCCGGAGTTCATCTTCTCGGTGTTCTGCATCCCGGTGGGCCCTTACTTCAAGGGCGGCATGAAGCCGCACAACTTCGCGATTTCCAGCTATGACCGCGCGGCGCCCCAGGGTACCGGCGCGGCCAAGGTTGGCGGCAACTACGCGGCCAGCCTGATGCCGGGTGCCGAAGCCAAGAAGCGCGGCTTTGCCGACAGCATCTACCTGGACCCGTTGACTCACTCGAAGATCGAGGAAGTGGGTTCGGCCAACTTCTTCGGCATCACCGCCAACAATGAATTCGTCACGCCGAAGTCGCCTTCGGTGCTGCCAGGCATTACCCGCCTGTCGTTGATCGAGCTGGCGCAATCGCGCCTGGGCCTGAAGGTGGTCGAAGGCGACGTGCTGATCGACAAGATCGCCGATTTCACCGAAGCCGGTGCCTGCGGTACCGCCGCGGTGATCACGCCGATCGGCGGGATCGAGTACAACGGCAAGCTGCACGTGTTCCACAGCGAGACCGAAGTCGGGCCTGTGACCCAGCGCCTGTACAAGGAGCTGACGGGCGTGCAGACCGGTGACGTCGAGGCGCCGGCAGGCTGGATCGTCAAGGTCTGATCGGCTGACACCGGCTTCAGGCAAGGCCCGGGATGAGCGATCGTCCCGGGCCTTTTGTTTGAACGATGGTCGGGGGATTTCCTGATTCAGCGTTGTGCTGCCGGCCGCCTTCGTGGGCGAGCCCACTCCCACAGGGTTTGTGTGCGCTCCATCGGGCGTTTTACGCTAACATCGCCCACCACCCCGCAAATGCAGATAAGGACATCGCCATGGTCTCCACCCTGATCCTCCTGGCCATCATCGCCATCGTGGTCTTCTACGTCATCGGCATCTACAACAAGCTGGTGACCCTGCGTAACCGCTTCAAGAACGCCTTCGCCCAGATCGAAGTCCAGCTCAAGCGCCGCCACGACCTGATCCCCAACCTGGTGGAAACCGCCAAGGGCTACATGGCCCACGAGCGTGACACCCTGGAAGCGGTGATCAATGCGCGCAACCAGGCCGTGACCGGTCTCAAGGCCGCCGCGGCCCAGCCGGGTGACGCGGGCAGCATGGCCCGGCTGGGCAGCGCCGAAGGCCTGCTCAACAGCGCCCTGGGGCGCCTGAACGTGACCCTCGAAGCCTACCCGGACCTCAAGGCTTCCGAGAACATGCAACAACTCAGCGAAGAGCTGAGCACCACCGAAAACAAGGTGGCCTTCGCCCGCCAGGCCTTCAATGACTCGGTGATGGAATACAACACCTACAAGCAGACCTTCCCGCCGGTATTCTTCGCCGCGAAGTTTGGTCATGGGGCCGACGCCAGCCTGCTGGAGTTTGCCGACAGCGCCGAGATCCAGGCCGCCCCCAAGGTGTCGTTCTAATCAGTTTTACCCACGGACGACCCGATGAATTTCTTTGAACACCAGGACCGGGCCCGGCGTCAGACCGGACGCCTGGTTCTGCTGATGGCGCTGGCGGTCACCTGCCTGGTTGCCCTGACCAGCCTCGCCCTGACGCTGATCTGGCATTTCTATGGCGAGCCTTCGAGCCGGCGTGGCACGCCGCTGCTGGATACTTCGCTGGTCGGCGTCGTGGCGCTGGTGGTGATCGCCGTGGTGCTGGGCGGCAGCCTGTACAAGCGCGTGCAGTTGAACGCCGGCGGCAAGGTGGTCGCCGAGAGCCTGGGCGGTCGCCTGATCAACCTCTCGCCGCAGAACTTCGAGGAACGCCGCCTGCTCAATGTCGTCGAGGAAATGGCCCTGGCCTCGGGCACGCCGGTGCCCTCGGTGTATGTCCTCGACGATATCGGCATCAACGCCTTCGCCGCCGGCCTGAGCCCCAAGGACGCAGTGATCGGCGTGACCCGCGGCGCCATCGGCCTGCTCAGCCGTGAAGAGTTGCAGGGCGTGATCGCCCATGATTTCAGTCATATCTACAACGGCGACATGCGCCTCAACATGCGCCTGATCGCCTTGCTCCATGGCATCCTGCTGATCGGCCTGATCGGGCACTGGGTGTTGCGCAGCGATTCGAGCTCGCGCAGTTCTTCCTCGGACAGCAGCAAGGGCGTGATGCTCAAGTATGTCCTCGGCCTGACATTGCTGGTGCTCGGTTATGCCGGGACGTTTTTCGGCAACCTGATCAAGGCCGCGGTCAGTCGCCAGCGGGAGTTCCTGGCCGATGCCTCGGCGGTGCAGTTCACCCGCAACCCCGACAGTATCGGCGGGGCCCTGAAGAAGATCGGCGGCTACGCGGCCGGTTCGCAGTTGCAGGCCTCGAACGCCGCCGAATTCAGCCATCTGTATTTCGGTGCGGGGATCAAGGCGACCCTGGATGGCCTGTTCGCCACCCATCCGCCGCTGGCCGAGCGCATTCGTCGGGTCGAGCCGGGTTGGGACGGGCGCTACCCCGAGGTGGGAGCATTGCCGGTAGCCGACAGCACGGCAGCGGACCCGACCGCCCAGTGGATGCAGTCTTCCCGCTCGACTGCCGCCGCAGCCTTCAGCGGCGGCGCCGTGACCGAGTCGATCGCGGCGATCGGCGACCCGGGCCTGGCGCATCTGCAAGTGGCCCAGGACACCCTGCAGGCCTTGCCCGAGTCGCTGAAACAAGCGGCCCACAGCAGCGAAGGGGCCCAGGCCCTGGTCTACGGCCTGCTGCTGGACCCGGTGGAATTCCTGCAACAACAGCAACTCGATCTGTTGCGCAAACATCTGAGCCCGATGCTGGCGAGCCACCTCGAGTCCCTGCGCGCTCCCTTGCGTGAACTGCCCCAGGGCCAGCGGCTGGCGATGATCGACCTGGCGATCCCGGCGCTCAAGCAACTGGGCAAGAGCGAGTTTGCCGCGGTGAAGCAGAATATGGCGTTGCTGATCCGCGCCGATGACCGCGTCGAGTTGCTGGAGTGGACGCTGCTGCGCATCGTCGAGCGCAATGTCGAAGGGCTGCGTTCGGTGACCGGCAAATACCGCCTGGAGTCATTGGTCGATGAAGTGGCGGTGCTGCTGTCATTTCTCAGCCGGGCAGGGCAGGCCGATCCCCGGCAAGCGGGCCTGGCCTATGCCCATGGCTGCACCGGGTTGCCGTTCGCCGCACCGGCGTTCGACAGCACAAGCGACCTGAAGGCGCTGGAAGCGGCCCTGCGCCGCCTCACCCAGTTGCTGCCGCTGCAGAAACCGCAGTTGCTCAAGGCCATGGCCCGCTGCATCGGCCATGACGGCCAGGTCACGGCCGCCGAAGCCGAGTTGATGCGCGCGGTGGCTGATATCCTCGATTGCCCGATGCCGCCGTTGCTGGCGGCGCAAGCGAGCTATCCATGACGGCCTTGCGGATACGTTCCGCCACTGCCGCGGACTGCGACTCCCTCAGTCACATCGCCGGCCGGACCTTTGCCCTGGCCTGTCCGGCCAGCACGCCGGCGCAGGCAATCGCCCGGCATATCGAAGAACAATTGCAGCCGGTGCATTTTCACCAGTTGCTGCAACAGCCGGGAAAGATCCTCCTGGTGCTCGAGCTGGACGGCCAGTTGATCGGCTATAGCCTGCTGACTCCCGAACCGGGGCCCGTTGGGGTCGATGTGGCCGATGGGGCACAGGAGTTCACGCGCTGCTACGTGGTGCCGGAACAACACGGGTCGGGCGCTGCCGGGTTCCTCATGAGCGAATCCCTTAAGCTGCTGTCGGGGCCGGTGCGCCTGAGCGTCAGCGAAGAAAACCCGCGGGCGATCCGCTTCTACGAGCGCCACGGCTTCCGCATTGTCGGCCGGACCACCTTCCAGTGCGGGAACGATGTGCAACGGGATTGGCTGATGCTTCGGAGTTGATGACGGACGATCGTTCCCACGCTCTGCGTGGGAACGATCGCTGGTGTTTTCTGCATCTATAACGACTACTCATGCGTTAAACTGATCAATCAGCATCCGATGAGTAAGTCCCGTGGCCATCAACTTCGATTTGAACGACCTGCAGGCCTTTCGCGCCGTGGTCGAGCAGGGCAGTTTTCGCAAGGCGGCCCAGGCCATCAATATCTCCCAACCGGCCCTGAGCCGACGCGTGGACAAGCTCGAAGAGGCTCTCGGGGTGCGCCTGTTCGAGCGTACCACCCGCCGGGTCAGCCTGACCCAGGTCGGTCGGGCCTTCGCGCCGACAGTGGAGCGGCTGCTGGACGACCTCGATGTCGCGCTGCTGGGCATCACCGATGTAGCCTCGACCCGGCTCGGCCATGTCACCGTGGCTTGCGTACCCTCGGCTGCCTATTACTTCATGCCGAAGGTGGTGGCGCACTATCATCGGCAATACCCGAAGATCAAGGTCAAGGTCCTCGACTCCAGCGCCAACGACGTACATGCCGCCGTGCTCAGCGGCGAGGCGGATTTCGGCCTGAGCTTCACCGGCAACCTGCAACCGGAAATCGAATTCGAGTTATTGGTCGAGGAACGCTATGTCGTTGCCTGTCGCCGCGATCATCCGTTGGCCGGGCGGGCCAGTGTGACCTGGACCGAGTTGTACCAGCAGGACTACATCAGCCTCGACAAGACCTCGGGCAATCGTTTCCTGCTCGACCAGGCGCTGGTGGGTATCGAGGCGCAGAAGCCCGGAGTGTGCGAGACCCGGCATGTCACCACCATGATCGGCCTGGTGGAGGCCGGGTTGGGGATCGCGGCGGTGCCGACCATGGCGATGCCGGTGGCCGGCGAGCATCCGATTCTCACCAGCGTGCCGCTGGTCGAGCCGGAAGTGATGCGCAAGGTCGGCCTGCTCAAGCGCCGGGGCCGGGTGCTGACCCCGGCGGCGCTGGAGCTGGAGCGGCTGATCGTCGAGATGAAGGTCTCGCACGTGTAGGTGCCGGCAAGCCGGCGCCCACTTGTCAATGCGCAATGGAGTCCAGGCCGGTGGCCTTCACGGTGGCCTGGGCCGCGGGCGCGGCGAGGTAGTCCAGCAGGGCCTTGGCCTGGGCGGGATGCTCGGCGCCTACCGGAATACCGGCGGCAAACCGCGTCACCGACTGCACCGATTCCGGGATCTTGCCGACATA
This sequence comes from Pseudomonas sp. Mn2068, assembly GCF_049319725.1. Classification (NCBI taxonomy): domain Bacteria; kingdom Pseudomonadati; phylum Pseudomonadota; class Gammaproteobacteria; order Pseudomonadales; family Pseudomonadaceae; genus Pseudomonas; species Pseudomonas sp. Mn2068. Next base: position 633,035 of record NZ_JBMOUG010000002.1, read on the forward strand.
GGTCACCCCCGGCACCGGCAACAGTTCGCTGACCTGCTGGAAGCCCAGTTGATAGTCGCCGGTCGCGACCACCGAGGCCACCGGGATCTTCGGCACCATGGTCGCCTTGGGCTTGAGCTGCGCCTCGATGCCCAGGCGCTTGAACAACTGGTCCTGGATATATACGCCGCTGGCACTGTCGGAGTAGGCCACGGAGCTGGCCTTGAGCAGGCTGTCCTTGAGTTCCTGCTCAGTGCCGATGGCCGGCTTGGCGCTACCTTCGCGCACCACCAGGCCGATCCGCGAATCCGCCAGTTCGACCCGCGAACCGGGCACGACCTTGCCTTGCTTGATCAACTCGTCGAGGGCATAGCCGACCATGATCAGCACATCGGCCTTTTCACCGCGTTCCAGGCGATTGGGGATGGCTTCCGGCGCCTTGCCCATGGACGGGCCGAGGATGGTGTCGAGGGTGTTGCCGGTGTCGGCGGCGAATTTCGGGCCGAGCAGCTTGTAGGCGGCGGTAAAGCCGCCGGACGTCATCACGCGGATTTCCTCGGCCTGGGCCACGCTGCCGAGGGCCAGGCTGCCGATCAGGGCGAGTTTCAGAAACACTGCTTTCATCGGATTTCTCTTATTGGTATCGAAAGGGCGGGATTGGATTCAGGACTTACAGCGCCGGTTGGAGCTGCATCCTGGCCTTGCGATAGAGAAACAGCGTCGCGCACAGCGCACAGAGCGCGGCGAAGCTCATCCAGTAGCCCGGCGCGGCCTTGTCTCCGGTGTACTGGATCAGCGCGGTGGAGATCGCCGGGGTGAAGCCACCGAATACCGCCGTGGCCAGGCTGTAGGCCAGGGAGAAACCGGCCACGCGGACTTCCGCCGGCATGATCTCGGTCAGGGCCGCGACCATCGCGCCGTTGTACATGCCGTAGAGGAACGAGAACCACAACAGCACCAGCAGCATGCTGGTGAAGGTCGGTGCCTGGACCAGCAGCGACAAGGCCGGATAGGCCGTGGCCAGGGTCAGGCCGGACATGGTCAGCAGCACTGGACGGCGGCCGATACGGTCGGAGAGGGCACCGCCCAGGGGCAGCCAGCAGAAGTTCGAGACACCCACCAGCAAGGTCACCAGCAGGCTGTCGGCGGTGCTCAGGTGCAGCACGGTCTTGCCGAAGGTCGGCGCGTATACGGTGATCAGGTAGAAGGCGGTGGTGGTCAGCGCGACCATCAGCATCCCGGCGACCACGATCACCCAGTTCTGCGCCAGGGTGTTGAACACCTCGCGCATGCCCGGACGGTGCTTGCGCTTGGCGAACTCTTCGGTTTCCGCCAGATTGCGCCGCAGCAGGAAGATGAACGGCACGATCATGCAGCCGACCAGGAACGGGATGCGCCAGCCCCAGTCGGCGACCGTGCTGGCCGACATCCACTGGTTCAGGCCGTAACCCAGGGCGGCGGCGATGACCACGGCGACTTGCTGGCTGCAGGACTGCCAGGCGGTGAAGAAGCCCTTGCGACCTGGCGTGGCGATTTCCGACAGATAGACCGAGACGCCGCCCAGTTCGGCACCGGCGGAGAAACCCTGGAGCAGGCGGCCGATCAGGACCAGGGCCGGGGCCAGCAGGCCGATGCTTTCGTAGCCGGGCACCAGGACGATGAGGATGGTGCCGCTGGCCATGATCGACAGGGTGACGATCAGGCCCTTGCGCCGGCCGACGTCGTCGATATAGGCACCGAGGATCACCGCGCCCAGCGGGCGCATCAGGAAGCCGGCGCCGAACACGGCGAAGGTCATCATCAGCGAGGCGAACTCACTGCTGGCGGGGAAGAAGGCAGCGGCGATATAGGTGGCGTAGAAGCCGAACAGGAAGAAGTCGAATTGTTCGAGGAAGTTACCCGAGGTAACGCGAAATACCGCGCCCGCCTTGGCACGGGCAGAACTGGCGGTCGGTGTTGAGGCATGCATCTTGAAGGTCTCCAGCGCTTTTATGGCCTGCATCGCAGTGCAGATTTTTATTGGCGGGGATACTGGAGCAGCCTTATAGATTTGATAAGTGCATTTTTAGAATGGATTGATGCGCACGGCAAATTAATACCAAATGTTTCTGTGGCCGCCCGGCCGCGGAAAGACTACTCCCCGGGCACGAACAGTTCGCGAACCGTCTGTCGCAACCACATATGCCGCGGGTCCTTCTGGAACCGTGCATGCCAGTGCTGCTTGAGGTCGTAGCTGGGAAAGTCGACCGGCGGCTCGATGGTCCTGACCGCCGAATCCTCGGCATACAGCCGGGCCACCGTGCGCGGCAGCACCACCACCAGGTCCGAGCGCTCGATGATGGCCGAGGTGCTCATGTAGTGGGACATCTGCAGCACGATATTGCGTTCCACTCCGAGCGCCGCCAGGTGACTTTCGTACATTTCCTGGCTGCGGCTGCCGTCGCGTACCTGCAGGTGTTCGAGGGCGCAGAAGTCCTCCAGCGACAGGCGCTCGTCCTTGATCGGATGGTCGCGGCGGATCAGGCACACCAGGTCGTGGGAGAACAATCGCTGCTGGTAGATGTTCGGTGCGTCGAGGTCGGGGAAATAGCCCAGCACCATGTCCACCCGGCCTTCGCGCAGGTGTTCGGCAAGGTCCCTGGGCGACAGGCCGAAGGTGCGGATCCGCGCCTTCGGGGCGACCTTGCGCAGGTGCTCGAACAGGGTCGGCAGGAACACCACTTCGCCGATTTCGCTGAGGCAGAAGGTGAACTCGTCGCTGCTGCGGGACGGATCGAAGGTCGGGTTGCTGAGGATATCGCGGTCGATGATATCGATCACTTCGCGGGTCCGCTCGATGATGCTCTGGGCCCGTGGCGTGGCTTCCATGCGGCTGCCGGAGCGAACGAACAGCGCATCCCCGAGGGAATGGCGCAGGCGCGAGAGGGCGGCGCTGACTGCCGGCTGGCTCATGCCCAGGTGCTGGGCGGCGATGGTGACATTGCCGGCTTCGTGGATCGCCAGCAGGACGCGAAGCAGGTTGAGGTCGGTGCGCATACTCTATAACCAAATCAAATAGTCTGAATAAACAGAATTAGCTTCGATTATTTAAGCCGGGGCGCGAGGATTGTGTCCAGACAAAAATAATACCGAGGCATCCCTCATGATCAATCTGCATGACATCCGCTACGTGCGTCTGGGCACGGCGGATATCGACCAGGCTCGCCAGTACGCCACACAGGTGCTCGGCTTGCAGGTCGCCCGCAGCGCCAATGGGGCGGTGTACTTCCGCTCCGACAGCCGCGACCACACCCTGTGCTACTACGAGGGTGATCCCACCGAAACCACCACCGCCTTTGAAATCAACTCCAGCGCCGAACTCGACCACGCCGCGCAACTGTTGGAAGACAACGGCTTTGCCGTCCGCCATGGCAGCCGCGAAGAAGCCGAGTTGCGCGCGGTCGCCGAGCTGATTCACTTCCGCGATCCCAGCGGCAACCAGATCGAACTGGTGCTTGCGCCCCATGCTTATGGCGGACGCTATTTCCCCTCGCGGGACGCCGGGATCACCGGTTTCAGCCATATCGGCCTGCGTACCACCAACGCCAGGCGCGACGAAGCGTTCTGGACCCAGTTGGCGAATGCCCGGGTCAGCGACCGGATCGGCGATGCGCCGCTGCTGCGTATCGATGAAGTGCACCACAAGATCGCCCTGTTTCCCTCGGCGCATCCAGGGGTTCAGCACATCAATCATCAGGTCGAGACCATCGACGACGTGATGCGCGCCTATTACTTCCTGCGCGAGCGCGGCATCAAGATCCTCTTCGGACCGGGCCGGCATCCGACTTCCGGCGCGGTGTTCCTCTACTTCGAGGGGCCGGACGGCATGACCTACGAGTACTCCACCGGGGTCAGCCACATCGCGCCCGAGCAGGAGGCCACTCACCACCCACGGCAATTCCCGCTGGCCCTGAGCTCGTTCTGCGCCTGGGGCTCGAAGCCGGATATCCCGGAGTTCAAGTCATGAACCGGCCGCCTGTCGCCACCCGCGCCCAGCAGATCGAACTGCGCATGGCCGCCCGGGCCCTGTCCCGGGCCGGCCTGGCCCATGCCTACGGGCACTGCAGCCTGCGCCTGGATGCCGGGCACTTCCTGGTCTGCGCCGCCAAGCCCATGGGCCTGATCGAGCCGGGCGAGGACGGCGTGGTGGTCGCCATCGACGCCGAACTGCCCGCCGGGGTGTTGGGGGAAGTGCGCATTCACCAGCAGATCTATCGGCGTCGGGCCGAGGTCGGCGCAGTGATCCGCAGCATGCCGACCCAGGTGATGACCTTGTCCTGCGCCCGCCTGACCCCGCAATCGCGGCACGGCATGGGCGCGTATTTCCATTCCTCGATTCCATTGTGGGACGACCCGCAACTGCTGCGTGACGACTCCCAGGCCGCGGCCCTGGCCGAGCAACTGGCCGGCCATGCCGCGCTGGTGATGCGCGGCAACGGCGCGATCGTGGTCGGCGCTTCGCTGGTGGAGGCACTGACCCTCAACTGGTACCTGGAGGACGCCGCCCGTATCGAGCTGCAACTGCTGGCCGCAGGGCTCGCGGGGCCGCTGCTGAGTGCCGGGGAAACCGCGCGCCGGGCCACCAACTCGGGACGAATTTTCGAACGCATGTGGGACCACCTCACCGCCGGCGATGCCGAGGCGGCCGTGTACCTACAAGATGGCTTACAAGAAGGAAACTGATCATGTCCAAACTGCCTCTGCGCGAGTTTCACAATTTCATCGGCAACCAGTGGGTCGAGGGTGTGCGCACCTTCGACAACCGCAACCCGGCCGACAACAGCCTGATCGGCCCGGTGCATGAAGCCGGCCAGGCCCAGGTGGATGCGGCAGTCAAGGCTGCCCGGGCGGCATTGACCGGGCCCTGGGGCCAGTTGAGCGTGGCCCAGCGCGTGGCCTTGCTGCACAAGGTCGCCGAAGGCATCGAGCGGCGTGCCGAAGAGTTCATTGCCGCGGAAATCGCCGATACCGGCAAGCCCTACGGGCTGGCCAGCCACCTGGATATTCCCCGTGGCGCGGCGAACTTCAAGGTGTTCGCCGACTTGATCAAGAACGTGCCCACCGAAAGCTTCACCATGGATACCCCGGACGGCGGCAAGGCGGTCAACTACGCGGTGCGTGCGCCGAGGGGCGTGATCGCGGTGGTCTGTCCGTGGAACCTGCCGCTGCTGCTGATGACCTGGAAGGTCGGCCCGGCCCTGGCCTGTGGCAACACCGTGGTGGTCAAGCCATCGGAAGAAACCCCGGCCACCGCGACCCTGCTCGGTGAAGTGATGCGCGATGCCGGCGTGCCGGCCGGGGTCTACAACGTGGTCCATGGCTTTGGCGAGAACTCGGCCGGGGCCTTCCTGACGGCCCATCCGGAGGTCAATGGCATCACCTTTACCGGTGAAACCGGCACCGGCGAAATCATCATGAAGGCCGCGGCCAGGGGCCTGCGCCCGGTGTCGCTGGAGCTGGGCGGCAAGAACGCTGGTGTGGTCTTCGCCGATGCCGACCTGGACAAGGCGGTGGCCGGTATTGCCCGCTCGGCCTTTGAAAACAGCGGCCAGGTCTGCCTCGGCACCGAGCGGGTGTATGTCCAGCGGCCGTTGTTCGAACGCTTTGTCCAGGCGCTCAAGGCCAAGGTCGAGACCCTGCGCATCGGCGCCCCCCATGCCGAAGGCACCACCCTGGGCCCGCTGGTGTCCCTCGGGCATCGGGAAAAGGTCCTCGGCTACTACCGCCAGGCGGTGCGGGACGGCGCGACCGTGGTCAGCGGCGGCGGGATCCCGCCGATGCCGGCGGAACTGGCTGAAGGCGCCTGGATCCAGCCAACCATCTGGACCGGCCTGGCGGAAGACTCGGCGGTGATCCGCGAAGAAATCTTCGGCCCGTGCTGCCATATCGCGCCGTTCGACGATGAGGAAGAAGTGGTGCGGCTGGTCAACGCCACCCAATACGGCCTTGCCGCCAGCGTCTGGACCAGCAACCTGCAAGTCGCCCACCGCATGGGCGCTGCCCTGGATGTCGGCATCTGCTGGATCAACTCGTGGTTCCTGCGCGACCTGCGCACCGCCTTCGGCGGTGCCAAGCAGTCGGGCATCGGCCGTGAGGGGGGTGTGCACTCCCTGGAGTTCTACACCGAACTTCGCAATATCTGCGTTCGCTTGTGAGGCCGGCCATGAATTCCCTGTCTATCCAGCAACTCGGTACCGAGCTGCACCGTGCCTTGAGCGAGCGTGAGGCGATTGCCCCGCTGACCGAGCGCCATCCGCAACTGACCATCGAGGAGGCCTACCAGATCCAGCTGGCGATGATCCAGCCCCGGCTGGACGCGGGCGAGCGGGTCATCGGCAAGAAAATCGGCGTCACCAGCCAAGTGGTGATGGACATGCTCGGAGTGGACCAGCCGGACTTCGGCCATCTGCTCAGCGGCATGCTCCACGGCGATGGCGCATCCATCGCCTGCGCCGGCCTGATCGCGCCCAGGGCCGAGGGCGAAATCGCCTTCGTGCTCAAGGACGACCTGGTCGGTCCCGGAGTGACCCTGGCCGATGTGCTGCGGGCCACGGCCTATGTGATGCCCTGTTTCGAGATCGTCGACTCGCGGATTCGCGACTGGAAGATCCGTATCCAGGACACCGTCGCCGACAACGCTTCGGCCGGAGCCTTTGTCCTGGGCGATGCCGGTGTCGCGCCCCATGAGATCGACCTGGCCTGTGTCGGCATGACCCTGGAAAAGAACGGTGAAATCGTCGCCACCGGCGCCGGTGCCGCCGCGCTCGGGCACCCGGCCAATGCCGTGGTCTGGCTGGCCAACACCCTCGGACGCCTGGGCATCGGCCTCAAGCGCGGCGAGGTGATTCTCTCCGGTTCGCTGGCGGCCATGGTGCCGGTCAAGCCCGGCGACCAATTGCGCATGAGCCTCGGCGGTATCGGCTCGGCGTCCGTGCGTTTCGTATAAGGAAAAACAGATGAACCTGACAGCAGAGACCATTGCCGGCCTGGCCGAGCATCTGGAAAACGCCGAGCTGAACCGCGAAGCGGTGGCCAAGATCACTGACACCCACCCGGAGATGGACTGGGAAGACGCCTATGCGATCCAGGATGCGATCCGCCAGCGCAAGGAGGCCCGGGGTGTGCGCATCGTCGGCCTGAAAATGGGCCTGACCTCGTTTGCCAAGATGAAGCAGATGGGCGTCACCGATCCGATCCACGGCTTCCTCACCGACTACGGCTCGTGCATGGACGGGGCGGTGATCGATGTCGATTCGCTGATCCATCCCAAGGTCGAGGCGGAGATCGCCTTTGTCCTCAAGCACCCGCTCAAGGGGCCGGGTTGTCATGTCGGCGATGTGCTGGCGGCCACCGATTTCATCCTGCCGGCGGTGGAGGTGATCGACTCGCGCTACGAGAATTTCCGCTTCGACCTCAAGAGCGTGATCGCCGACAACACCTCGTCGGCACGCTTTGTCACCGGCGGCCAGTCGCGCAGTGTCAACGGCATCGACCTCAAGTGCCTGGGGGTGGTGCTGGAGAAGAACGGCGAAGTGGTCGCCACCGCGGCGGGCGCGGCGGTACTCGGACACCCGGCGCAGAGCGTGGCGATGCTCGCCAATATGCTCGCGGCCCAGGGCCGTGAGTTGCCGGCCGGCTGCTTCATCATGACCGGCGGTGTCACCGAAGCCATCGCGGTGGCCGCGGGCGACCAGATCACCGTGCGTTACCAGCACCTGGGCAGCGTCTCGATGCGCTTCCAGTCGCAATCATCCTGAGGAGTCGGACCATGCCCATCATGCAGGTTTTCCTGATCGAAGGCCGTGACGAAGAACAGAAGGCCCGCTTGATCGCGGCCTTGACCGAGGCAGCGGTGGAGTCGATCCAGGCCCCTCGCGAATCGGTGCGGGTGATCATCACCGAGATGCCCCGGACCGACTTCGGCATCGCCGGCAAGACCGCCAAGGCCCTGGGCCGCTGACCGCGAGGAACACGACATGAGCGAACACAAGAAAAAAGTCGCCATCATTGGCTCCGGCAATATCGGCACCGATCTGATGATCAAGATCCTGCGCAATGCCAGGCATCTGGAAATGGCCGTGATGGTCGGCATCGACGCCGCCTCCGACGGCCTGGCCCGGGCCCGGCGCCTGGGCGTGGCGACTACCCATGAGGGTGTCGAGGGCCTGGTGCGCATGGCTGAATTCGCCGATATCGATTTCGTCTTCGATGCCACCTCGGCCAGCGCCCACGTGGCCAACGATGCACTGCTGCGCCAGCACAAGCCGGGCATCCGCCTGATCGACCTGACCCCGGCCGCCATCGGTCCGTATTGCGTGCCGGTGGTGAACCTGGAAGCCAACCTGCAGGCGACCAACGTCAATATGGTCACTTGCGGCGGCCAGGCGACCATTCCCATGGTGGCGGCGGTGTCGCGGGTGGCGAAGGTGCACTATGCCGAGATCATCGCCTCCATCAGCAGCAAATCGGCCGGTCCCGGGACCCGGGCCAATATCGACGAGTTCACCGAAACCACGGCCCATGCCATCGAGGCGGTCGGCGGGGCGGGGAAGGGCAAGGCGATCATCGTGCTCAACCCGGCCGAGCCACCGCTGATGATGCGCGACACGGTCTATGTGCTGTCGCAGGCGGCCGATCAGGCTGAAGTCGAAGCGTCCATCGAGGCGATGGCCCAAGCGGTGAAGGCCTATGTGCCGGGCTATCGGCTCAAGCAGAAAGTGCAGTTCGAGGTGATCCCTGCCGAGACACCGCTGCACATTCCCGGCCTGGGGCAGTTCAGTGGCCTGAAGACCACGGTGTTTCTCGAAGTCGAAGGCGCCGCCCATTACCTGCCGGCCTATGCCGGCAACCTCGACATCATGACCAGCGCCGCGTTGGCGACCGCCGAACGCATGGCCCAGTCCATGGCCCACTGAGGAGACTCCCATGACCTTCAATCCCGGCAAGAAACTCTATATCTCCGACGTGACCCTGCGCGACGGCAGCCACGCGGTACGGCACCAGTATTCCATCGACAATGTGCAGGCCATCGCCCGTGCCCTGGACAAGGCCCGCGTCGACAGTATCGAGGTCGCCCACGGTGATGGCCTGCAAGGCTCCAGCTTCAACTACGGCTTTGGCGCCCACACCGACCTGGAATGGATCGAAGCGGTCAGCGATGTGATCAGCCATGCCAAGGTTGCCACTCTGCTGCTGCCCGGCATCGGTACCGTGCATGACCTAAAGGCCGCCTACAACGCCGGGGCGCGGGTGGTGCGCGTCGCGACCCACTGTACCGAGGCGGATGTCTCGCGCCAGCACATCGAATACGCCCGCGAGCTGGGCATGGACACCGTCGGTTTCCTGATGATGAGCCACCTGACCAGCCCGCAGAACCTGGCGCTGGAAGCGCAGAAGATGGAAAGCTACGGCGCCACCTGTATCTATGTGGTGGACTCCGGCGGCGCGATGAGCATGCAGGATATCCGTGAGCGCTTCCGTGCGGTGAAGGCCGTGCTCAAGGCCGAAACCGAAACCGGCATGCATGCCCACCACAACCTGTCGCTCGGTGTCGCCAACTCGATCGTCGCCGTGGAGGAGGGCTGCGACCGGATCGACGCCAGCCTCGCCGGCATGGGCGCCGGGGCCGGCAACGCGCCGCTGGAGGTGTTTATCGCCGCCGCCGAACGTCTCGGCTGGAACCACGGCACCGACCTCTACACCCTGATGGACGCCGCCGACGATATCGTCCGCCCCTTGCAGGACCGGCCGGTGCGGGTCGACCGTGAAACCCTGGCCCTGGGGTACGCCGGGGTCTATTCGAGCTTCCTGCGTCATGCCGAGATCGCCGCGCGACGCTACGGGCTCAAGGCCGTGGACATCCTCGTCGAGCTGGGCCAGCGGCGCATGGTCGGCGGCCAGGAAGACATGATCGTCGACGTTGCCCTGGACCTGCTGCAGAGGTCGAAAATCTACCCGACCTGAACGCGCTGAAACCTGTTTCACCCCACTGACAAATCCAATAACAGGGGAAACACCATGAACCACAAGACCGCCTCCATTGGCGAAATCATCGATGCCTGTGCGATATCCCGTTACCAGATCATTGTCCTGCTGCTGTGTTTCCTGGTGGTACTGGTGGACGGTTTCGATACGGCCGTGATCGGCTATATCGCACCGTCCCTGCGCCAGGAATGGGGACTGCAACCGAGCCAACTGTCGCCGGCCTTCGGTGCCGGCCTGTTCGGCCTGATGTGCGGGGCCTTTCTGTTCGGTCCCATCGCCGACAAGTACGGGCGCAAGAAGGTCCTGCTGGTGTCGGTGCTGATCTTCAGCCTCGGCACCCTGGCCTCGGCCTGGGCCCATTCCATCGACAGCCTCACGGCCTTGCGCTTCCTCACCGGGATCGGCCTGGGCGGGGCGATGCCGACCTGTATCACCCTGAGTTCCGAGTATTCGCCGCTGCGCCGGCGGATGATCATGGTGACCCTCAGCTACAGCGGTTTCACCACCGGCCTGGCTCTGGGCGGGGCGGTGGCGAGCCAGATCATCCCGGCCTTCGGCTGGCGCGGCGTGCTGCTGATCGGCGGGCTCGCACCGCTGCTGTTGCTGCCCGTGCTGGCCTGGTACCTGCCGGAATCGGTGCGCTACATGGCGGCGCACCCGCGTTATGCACCGGCCTTGCGCAAGGTGGTGGAGAAGATCAGCGGGCGTCGCGACTGGGATGAGGTGACCTTCGTCGAAGACCAGCGGCCGGCGGTCGAACGTTCGCCGATCTCGCAACTCTTCATCGAAGGCCGGGCACTGCGCACGGTGCTGCTGTGGGGCACCTTCTTCTGCTCGCTGTTTGTCTTCTATCTCCTGACCAGCTGGTTGCCGAGCATCCTCAAGGACGCCGGCTACGACATCGCCAGTTCCGCGCGGATCGGTGCCATGGTGCCGCTGGGCGGAACCCTCGGGGCGATATTCATGGCGCTGCTGATGGACAGGGTCAGTCAGTACAAGGTGCTGGGTCTGGCCTACCTCGGTGCGGCGCTGGTGATCGCCCTGGTGGGCTTTGCCCTCGGCCAGGCGACCTGGCTGACCGTCGCGGTGTTCTTCGTCGGCTTTGGCGTGGCCGGTGCGCAGAACGGCCTGAACCTGCTTTCGGCAAGCATCTACCCGACCACGGCGCGGGCCACCGGCGTGAGCTGGGCCATGGCCAACGGCCGGGTCGGTTCGATCATCGGCTCGATGCTCGGCGCCTGGCTGATCGCCCAACTGGGCCAGCCCACGCTGTTCTTTATCGCCCTGGCGGTACCGGCCTTGCTCGGTTCCATCGCGATCTTCTCGTTGCAACGTTTCGCGGTACGGGAAGACCTGAGCGGCCCGCAGGTCTCCACGAGCCACTGAGGCACTGACGCCTCCCCACTGACACGACATCACCAATCCTGCCGTGCGCGGCAGGAGGGGCCGCGCTTTGCCTGAAATACGGCCATGAACACCGCTTTTTTGCAGGAGCCGGTGTTCAGGCAGGAAAAGGCAGGCGGACCTCGAGCTCCCGACAATAAAAAAACCAAGGGTGTAACTACCATGCGTCAACACAACAAGATCTCGCGTGCTTTGCAACCAACCCTGTTTGGCCTTTCGTTGCTGAGCGTTTCGTTGCCGGGCCTGTCGTTGCTTGGGCTGGCCGTCGCGCAGCCGGTTCGTGCCGAAGGCTTTATCGACGATGCCAAGGCCAGGCTCGACCTGCGCAACGTCTACTTCAACCAGGACAACCGCAGCGGCCCGGCGGCGCCTTCGAAGCTGGAAGAGTGGGGGCAGGGCTTTATCCTCAACTTCAGTTCCGGCTACACCCAGGGGCCGGTGGGCTTTGGCGTGGATGCACTGGGCATGCTCGGCGTGCGCCTGGACTCGGGGCGCGGCACCCATGGCAACCCGAACAGCGTCACCCAGGGCGGTTTCGTGTTCCCCACCGACAGCAGCGGTCGGGCGGTGGATGACTTCGCCACCCTGGGCCTGACCGGCAAGGTGCGCATCGCCAAGACCGAGCTCAAGGCCGGTACTTTGCTGCCGAAGATGCCGATCCTGGTCTACAACGACGGACGCCTGTTGCCGGAAACCTTCCAGGGCGTGCAAGTGACCTCCCGGGACTTCGACCACTTCACCCTGACCGGCGGCCAGGTCAGCCAGGTCAAGAGCCGCAACTCGTCGAACAATGAGAACCTGGCGATTGCCGGAGCCGGCGGACCGGCCGGACAACGCAGCAACAAATTCAACTTTGCCGGGGTCGACTATCAGGTCGATCCGAGCCTGCTGCTGCAGTACTACTACGGCAACCTGGAGGACTTCTACCAGCAGCATTTCCTCGGGCTGGTGCATACCCGGCAACTGCCGGTGGGGAGCCTGAAGACCGACCTGCGTTTCTTCGACAGTTCGTCCGACGGCCTCAACGGCACCCGTGCCGGCCGCCAGGAGGGCTACCTGAGCAGCGGCTATCACAACAACGGCGAGGTCGATAACCGCGCCTTGGCCGGCCTGTTCACCTACAGCCTGGGCGGGCATGCGGTGAGTCTCGGCTATCAGCACCTCAACGGTTCCAGCGATTTTCCGTTTCTCAACCAGGGCGACGGCTCGGCCACCTACCTGATCACCGACCGCCAGACCGGCGCGCGCTTCCAGCGTGCGGGGGAGAACACCTGGGTCTCGCAGTATGGCTACAACTTCGCAAGCCTGGGCCTGCAGGGGTTGACCACCCAGGTGACCTACCAGCGCGGCGGGCAGATCAAGTCGGACCAGGGCGACCAGCACGAGTGGGAGCGTGACCTGATGGTCAGCTATGCGTTCCAGAGCCCGATGTTGCGTGGCTTCGGCATGCAATGGCGCAACGCGATGCTGCGCAGCACCGTCGCCAGCCAGCGTGACCTGGACGAGAACCGGGTGTACCTGACGTATACCGTGGATCTGTTCTGAGCTCTACCGCTCGTGCCCGCGCTCCGGCGTGGGCATGCAGCCCGTGACGCCCTCGTCACAAAGAGCGGACGCAGAGCCTCCAGAGAGGCATTCCCACGCCGGAGCGTGGGAACGATCGAACGCGCCTGCGTGGGAGTGCCGGACTAGACGCTCCGCATCGGTTTTCTGGAGAAAAAAACAAACCCGCCCACCGCTGTGTCTTGCGCCGGATCGATGCAGATCGACTCCCGGCAACGGCATTTTCCGCCATGTATCGAGACTGAAATATTTTCCGTGCGTTCATTGACGCCATTGTTTTGTCTCTTTAGCATCGCGATGTCATTTTGATGTTACCGCTTTTTTCAAGGGATTGAACCGGCGGGCTCCACCTGTCGCCGAGAGCGGGCCAGGGGGCCGCCTTACACGATCTCCTTGCAGTTGAGCGTCTTCTCATCCTGCGTTTCATCTGATTCGAGATTCCAGACATGGACGTCCGCCAGTTCGCGCTTCTTGCGCGCCAACCTTCTGCTGCCCTGAAAAACCGTGAGCACTTCCTGGGACTGCCCAAGCGTGGCCTGGCGTTCCTGTTGGCGAACGTGATGTTCTGGCAGCCGCTGTGGGCCCAGGCGGACGGTATCGTGGTCAGCGCGCCGGGAACCACGCTCGGTCAGGCGGGCAATGGCGTGCCCATCGTCAATATCGCCGCTCCAAACGCCAACGGGCTGTCCCACAACCAGTTCCACGACTACAACGTCGGGACCAACGGCGTCATCCTCAACAACGCCATCGACCGGACCCAGTCCACGCAACTGGGCGGCATCATCCTCGGCAACAGCAACCTCAACGGCCGGGCCGCCACCACCATCCTCAACGAAGTCAACGGCGGCAGCCCCAGCCAGTTGCGTGGCTACACCGAAGTGGCGGGGCAGTCGGCCCATGTGATCGTCGCCAACCCTTACGGCATCAGTTGCAGCGGTTGCGGCTTTATCAACACGCCGCAGGCAACGCTCACCACCGGTAAACCGGTGATCAGCAATGGCCAGGTGTCGGGTTACCAGGTCGACCAGGGCAGCGTGTCCATCGAAGGCGCCGGGCTCAACGCCAACAATATCGACCAGTTCGAAATCATCACCCGCTCGGCCCGGCTCAATGCCGAGATCCAGGCGAAGAACCTGGCGATCATTGCCGGCGCCAACGATGTCGATGCCAAGACCCTCAAGGCCACCGCCCGCACGGCCAATCCGGCCAATGCCCCACAACTGGCGATCGATTCCTCGGCACTGGGCGGCATGTACGCCGGGGCGATCAAGCTGGTGGGTACCGAAGCCGGTGTCGGGGTCAAGCTCGACGGCAAGATGGTCGCCAGCGGTGGCGATATCCAGCTCGATGCCAACGGCCATCTGAGCATGGTCGACACGGCGGCGAGCGGAGCGGTCAACGTCCAGGCCCAGAGCCTGGAGGCCAAGGGCCCGGTCTACGCCGGCACCACCCTGGACATGCAAACCCAAGGCGACCTGAGCAGCCAGAACAACCTGGTCGCCAAGGACCGCATCACGCTGAGCAGCGGCGGCCAGCTGAGCAACAACGGCATCATCGAAGCCGGGGTCAATCTCGACAACACCCGTAACAGTGAAGGCGACGTCAGCGTCACGGCGCAGAACCTCAGCAACGCCGGCAAGACCATCCTTGCCAGCCGTGACCTGTCCGTTACCACCACACAAACCCTGAACAACCAGGGCGGCACCCTGAGCGGCCAGCGGCAGATCACGGTCACCGCCGGCACCCTCGACAACCGGAACAAGGGCCGGGTACTCAGTACCGACCGCCTGAACCTGACCGCCGACAAGGCCATCAACGGCAAGGGCGGCCTGATCTCCAGCAACGGCGATCTGGTGGTCAACGTCGGCGCGCTAGGCAATCGCGGCGGGGAGATTTCCAGCCTGGCCGATGTCACCCTCAACGTCGCCACCCTGGACAACAGCGCCGGCCTGATCGCGTCCGACAAGAGCTTGAATCTCACGGCCAGTGGCGCTGCCAATAACCGTGGCGGCGCCTTGTCAGGTTCAACCCTGGTCACCCTGAAGGGCGCGAGTCTGGACAATACTCAGGGGCACATCACCGGCGACCTGGGGTTGAGCATCGACCTCAGCGGCGCTTTGGATAATCACGGGGGAACCCTGGGTTCCGGCAAGGCCTTGAGCCTGACCGCTGCCAGCCTCGACAACCGTGCGGCAGGCACCGTGCTGGCGGCGGACGGCAATCTGACCGCTACCGTCAGCGGCGCATTTGATAACCGTGAGCAGGGCAAGCTGCGCGCCACGGGCAATATCGAGCTGAACACCGGCAGCCTGGACAACCGTGGCGGCAGCCTGGCGGGCAAGGATCACCTGACCTTGCGCGGCGCTTCGGCGGACAACCGTGGCGGCCTGATCCAGGCCGACAAGGACCTCAAGCTGCTGGTCGATCAGTTGGACAACCGCGACAAGGGCAATCTTGTCGCCAAGGCGGCCATCGTCTTCGAAGGCACCCGCCTGGACAACAGCGGCGGCCTGCTCAGCGCGGTCGGCCCGATCAGTCTCAAGGCCAGGGAGGTTGCCAACACCCAGGGCCGTATTGCCAGCCAGGGCGACCTCGACGCCAACATCGACAGCCTGAGCCAGCAGGGTGGGGCGCTGGTGGCCCAGGGCTCCCTGCTGCTGACCGGCAAGAACCTCGACAACCGCAATGGCGGTACGCTCGCCAGCACCCAGGGCCTGACCGTCAATGTCGAGCAGATCGACAACCGCGCCGGCGAGCTGTCCAGCACCCGCGGCAGCGTCAGTGTCAGCGGACAGCGCCTGGATAACAGCGATGGCGGCAAGCTGCTGACCGAGACCGACCTCGGCCTTGTCGTGGCGCAAGTGATCAACCAGAACAAGGGCCGACTGTTCGCCAGGGGCAGCGTCAACCTGAGCGGCACGAGCCTGGATAACAGCGGCGGGAACATCTCCGCCCTCCAGGGCCTGGATATCCGCCTCGATGGCGCGCTGCTCAACAACACCGGCCTGCTCAGCAGCGAAGGTGCCCTGGACCTCAAGGTCGGTAGCCTGGACAACACGGCCGGCAAGCTCGACAGTGCCGCCGACCTGTCGATCGAGAGCCAGGGGGCGTTGCTCAACCAGGGCGGTTCGATCCTCTCGGACCAGGGCCTGGTACTCGTCAGCAGCAGCCTCGACAACAGCCGCAAGGGCCTGATCAGCGGCAAGGGCGCCACCCGCGTCACCACCGGCACTCTCGACAACAGTCAGGCAGGACGGCTGACCAGCGACGACCGCCTGGACCTGACGGCAACCCGCGTCAACAACGGCGCGTCCGGCCGTATCGCCAGTGCCGGGGACCTGACCGCCAGCATCACCGGCCTCGACCAGCAGGGCGGCGAACTGTTCAGCAAGACCCAGCTGAGCCTCGACCTGCACAACGGCCGGCTGGACAACAGCAACGGCCTGATCAACGGCCCGCTGCTGGTGCTCAAGAACCTCGACGAGGTGGTCAACCAGGGCGGTGAGATCTCCAGCGCCCAGGCCTTCGCCCTCGTCGCGAAAAGCCTCGACAACAGCAGCGGCAAATTGCTCGGCAGCCAGGGCCTGACCCTGCGCATCGATCAGGCGCTGAGCAACATCAAGGGCCTGATTGCCGCCGCGTCGCTCGACAGCCGTAGTACCCGCCTGGACAACAGCCAGGGCCTGATCAGCAGCCGGGGTGCCATCGACCTGGGCGTGACCGGAGCCTTGATCAACCAGGGCGGTACCCTGGTGGGCGATGGCGCGATCCTGTTGACGGCCAGCAGCCTGGATAACAGCAATGGCGCCATCTCTGGCAAGGCCGATGTCACGGCGAACATTGCCACTCTGGACAACCGCAACGGCAAGCTGATCGCCAGCGGTGCGCTGGCCCTGGGCGGGACCTCCTTGGATAACCGCCAGAACGGCCTGGTAGGGGCGACAAAAGCGCTGAAACTCGATGTCGGCGTCATCGACAACCGCGGCGGCGAGCTCTCCAGCAGTGCCGATATCCGCCTGACCGGCAACCGCCTGGACAACAGCGACAGCGGCAAGCTCCTCGCCGATACGACGCTGACACTCGAAATGGCTCAGGTACTCAACCGCAACCTGGGGCTGCTCAAGGGCAAGACCGGCGTCACGCTGGATGGCCAGACCCTCGACAATACCGGCGGCCAACTGCTCAGCGACCAGGATGCACTACTTACCCTCGGGGCTGACCTCGACAACAGCGCTGGCCTGATCAGCAGTGAAGGCCGGCTGGATGTCAGCAGCGTCGGGCTGACCAACACTGCCGGCACCCTGTCGAGTGCCGGGGCGCTCAAGGTCAAGGCCAGCGGGGCATTGGGCAACCAGGGCGGACGCCTGGTCAGTGACAGCAGCATCGACCTGACCAGCAGCCGTCTCGACAACGCCCAAGCGGGAGTGATCAGCGGTAAAGGTGCGGTCACTGTCAGTACCGGCGCCTATGACAATCGCACCGGCAGCCTGAGCAGCAGCGACAGCCTCACCCTGACGGCGGGGCAGGTCAGCAACCAGAACGGCCGCATCGGCAGCGACAAGGCCCTGGTCGCCAGCGTCACCGGCCTGGACCAGCAGGACGGCAAGCTCTTCAGCAACACGGCACTGACCCTGGACCTGAACAATGGCCAACTGAACAACCAGAACGGTCTGATCAACGCACCGTCACTGGTGCTCGACAACCTCAAGGGCGTGAACAACCAGGGGGGTGAAATCTCCAGTGCACAGGCCTTCGCACTGACCGCCGACAGCCTGGATAACAGCAACGGCAAGTTGCTGAGCAACCAGGCCGTGACCTTGCAGGTCAACCAGGCGCTGGCCAACCTCAAGGGCCAGATCGCCGCCGCCGCGCTCGATATCCGCGCCGCCAGCCTCGACAACAGTGGCGGTACCGTCACCAGCCGTGGCGACCTCGACCTGACCATCCGTGGTCAACTGAGCAATCGCAGCCAGGGTCTGATCAACGCTGCGCAAGCCTTGAAGCTCAGCAGCGCCGACCTCGACAACCAGGGCGGCACCTTGCTCGGTGCCGGCGCCGTGACCCTCAACGCCATGGCCCTGAACAACAGTGGCAAGGGCCTGATCAACAGCCAGGGCGGTCTGACGATCAATGCCAGCAGCCTGGACTCCGGCAATGGCGGTGAAGTCTCGGCCAAGGGCGATATCGACCTGGCCCTCGGCGCCCTGGCCCAGAACGGTGGTCGCCTGCTCGGCGACCAGGCCATCCGCCTCGACCTGGCGGGTGGCGATCTCGACAACCGCAACGGCCTGCTCAACGCCAAGGGCCCCCTGACCCTCGATCGTCTGCGCGACCTGAGCAACCAGGGCGGTGAGCTTTCCAGCAACCAGAGCTTCAACCTCGTCGGACGTACGCTGGACAACAGCGGCGGCAAGCTGATCAGCAACAACCAGTTGGGCGTGACCGGCAGCAGCCTGATCAACCAGGGCGGCCTGATGTCCGGATGGCAGGGACTGGCCGTCAACGGCGCGAGCCTGGACAACCGCAACAGCGGCACCCTGTCCAGCCGCAACGGCAACCTGGGTGTCAACGTCAGTGGCGCATTGCTCAACAGCAATGCCGGTGCGCTGGTCAGCCAGCAGGCCTTGACCGTCAATGCCGCCAGCCTCGACAACAGCGCCGGTATCCTGTCCAGTGGCGGCGCCCAGCAGTTGACCATCAGCGGCCTGTTGAACAACGCCCAGGGCGGCTCCATCGACAGTGGTGCGACCCTGACCCTGCAAGCCATGGCCCTGAACAACAGCGGCACCCTCAGCGCGCAGCAGAACATCGGCTTCACCGGCACCACCCTGGATAACAGCAACGGCACCCTGACCGGCAAGGGCGCGGTCAGCCTCGATCTGCTCGGTGCCCTGACCAACACCAACGGCAAGCTCGCCAGCGCCGGGCCGCTGGTGATCAGCCGCAGCAGCCAGATTAGCAACCAGGGCGGCCAACTGGTCAGCCAGGGCTTGCTGAGCCTGCTCACCGGCAGCCTGGACAACCGCAATCACGGTACGGTCGCGGCCAATGACAATCTCGTCATCAGCAGCAGCGGCGCCGTCCAGAACAACAGCGACGGCCTGATCTACAGCCAGAACGGCGACGTCCGCCTCGGTGCCGCGAGTCTCGCCAACGGCAAGGGCTCGCTGCAAGGGCAGGGCGCACTGAACCTGACGGTCAGCGGCGATATCGACAACCAGAGCGGCAGGCTGATTGCCCAGAATGGCGACCTGACCGTCAGCGCGGCCAACATCGACAACCGTGGCGGCACCCTGGCCAGCGTCAAGGGCGCCCTCGAAGCCCGTATCGTCGGCGTGCTGAAAAACGGCTATGACCTGGGCAACAACCGTCAGGGCGGCATCATCCAGGCCCAGCGCCTGACCCTCGGCGCCCTGGGCGGTATCGACAACTATGGCGGGCGGATCGCGGCGCAGAGTGGCGATACCCTGGTCACCACCGCCGACTTCGACAACCGCAATGGCGGTCTCTACGCCAAGGGCCTGGTGCAGGTCAGTGGCAACAACTTCGACAACAGCGGTGACAACGACGGACAGATCGCCGGCCAGCGCATCGACCTCAGCCTCAACGGCGCGCTGAACAATCGCCTGGGCGTGATTGAAAGCGACAGCACGCTACGCGTCCGCGCGGCCAGCCTCGACAACCAGACCGGCCAGATCCGTGCGCTGGGTACTAGCGGCAAGACCGATTTCCAGATCGGCGGCCTGTTCGACAACCGCAATGGCAAGCTGGAAACCGCCAACAGCGACCTGACCCTCAATGCCGGCGGCTTCCAGAACCTGGGCGGCAACCTGCTGCATGTGGGTAGCGGCATCTTTGATATCAGCACCGCCAATATCACCAATGCCGGCGGCAGCCTGCTGACCCGTGGCGGCCTGACCCTGACGGCGGACAGCTGGACCAACAGCAGCGTGATCCAGGCCGGGCGCCTGACGGTGAACGTCAACACCCTCAACCAGACCGCTAGCGGGCAATTGCTGGCCTCCGACAGCCTGACCGGCAACGGCGGCAACTGGAACAACGATGGGTTGATCGCCAGTGATGGCTCGGCCAACCTGACGCTCGCCGGCACCTACGGCGGCAATGGACGCTACAGCAGCGTGGGCACTCTGGGCCTGAGTGCGGCACAGGTGAACCTAGGGAGCGCGACGAGCATTGCCGGTGGCGCTGATACCACGATCAGTGCCGGTGGCCTGAGCAACTACGGCCGCCTCACCTCTGCGGCTGGGCTCAGTGTTACAGCGGGCACCTTGAACAATTATGGAACCCTGGGCAGCACCGGTACGTTGAGTGTCAACACTCCTGTCCTGCTGAACGAAAAGGGCCTGATCTTCAGCGGTGGCGATAGCACACTGCAAGTCAACAGTTTCACCAACCATTCGGCCCAGGTGTACTCGCTGGGCGCCGTCAATATCGGTGGTTATGGCGGTGCGGCCCAGGCTACTCAGGTACTCAATATCTCCGGAGCGTTGGAGAGTACCGGCAAATTCACCCTCAACGCGGCAAACTTCGAGAACCGCACGGAAAGCTTCAGTGTAGGGCGTACGCTGGTCTCGGGCGCCATTGCCGTTCAGTGCCTGGACTGCTCGGGCGACCACTACGACCTCAACTATATTGCTCGGGAGGTCTTCGAAGGGCAGGACACGGACACCAGCGCCGCCGCTTCGCTCATCGCCGGCGGGGATTTCGCCTTCAAGGGCGGTAATTTCCTCAACAGCAAAAGCACTGTCAGCGCAGGCGGCAATATCACCATCCAGGCCGATAACCTGAAAAATATCGGTGCGGTCGGGGGCACCATCGAGCGTACCCGTATCTATCGAACGGGGAGGATTACCGACGGTACCGCGAACCGCTCGATGCCTTGGGTGGTCGGCTACAATCAGCGCAATAACCCTGACTTTCCGAACGTCTACTACGTCAATGCGGCCGGGGGGCTGAGCCTGGGGAGGCCCGAGTTCATCACCAGCAACGATGGTGATAGCTCGTCAACCTACCTCGGCCTGGTGAACATGGTCACGGGTGATGAAATCACCAACACCCTGATCGGCTATGGCTACAGGAGCATTCCAACCTCCCAGTATGACCGCAATAACCTGGTCGCCTTGCCGGGGCAGTTGCAGCAGTACTCGCTGACCAGTGATGTCGAAGTCTCACGGGACGGAAGCGGCACCGGTCGTAGTGCCGTCATCCAGGCGGCTGGCAAGGTTGCGATCACGGCGACCCAGAACCTGGAAAATAGCGTCATTCACCAGGATCACGCTGTTACTTCCGGGGCGAACAAAGTTCAGGCGACCCAGGTCAGCGCTGCTGGTGCACCCGTCAACATCAGGCTCAATGCTCAATTGGCACCTGATGTCGCGCAACAGCAGGTCAACCCGCTGGCACTGCCGGGCTTTAGCTTGCCAACCGGGGAGAATGGCCTGTTCCGTCTCAGCGGTCAGGCCGGCTCTGGCCGATCGATGGCGAGCACCGATCAGGGTCCACAAGCGTGGAGCATGGGCAGTGCGACGGTCACTGGCAGTCAACGGCAATCGGCTGGGGACGATGTTGCGGCGCGTAACCTCTCGTTCAGCGATTCCGCTCGGGTAGCGGCCAGCGACCTCCAGCTTGACCCGATTGCACGCCAGAGCACGAACAGCAGCATCAGTGGCAGCGTGATCAGTGTTGCAACGCCAGGAGAGGCCAGCAGTCTCCAGCTTGCGGGGCAAGGTGGCTTGGTCACGCCGGTCGGCGGTCAAGTCATCAATCGTGTGCAGGGCCTGCCGGACACCTCGGGCCGTTCCAATCCGCAGAAGTACCTGATCGAAACCAACCCGGTGCTGACCGATCTCCGGCAGTTCATGAGTTCGGACTACTTGCTGTCCAACCTCGGCTACAACCCCGATGAAAGCGCCAAGCGCCTGGGCGACGGTTTCTATGAGCAGAAGCTGATCCAGCAGGCGGTCGTGGCGCGAACCGGTCAACGTTTTATCGACGGCCAGACTTCCGACGAAGCGCTGTACAAGTACCTGATGGACAACGCCGTCAAGAGCAAGCAGCAGCTCGATCTGTCGGTGGGGGTCAGCCTGACCTCCGAGCAGGTGGCGGCGCTGACCCACGATATCGTCTGGCTCGAAGAGCACGAAGTGAATGGCGAGAAGGTCCTGGTGCCGGTGCTGTACCTGGCCCAGGCCACCAACCGCCTGGCACCGAACGGGGCCTTGATCCAGGGTTCGGACGTTACGCTGATCGCCGGCAAGGACCTGAACAACGCGGGGACGTTGCGGGCCAGCAATAATCTGTCGGCGACGGCGGGTAACGACATCGTCAACAGCGGCCTGATCGAAGCCGGTAATCGCCTGGATCTGCTGGCGGTCAACAACCTGGCCAACAAGTCCGGTGGGATCATCAGTGGGCGTGACGTCAACCTGACCACCATCAGCGGTGACGTGGTCAACGAACGGACGGTGACGACCGAAAAGGCCGGCGGCAATATCTATGATCGCCAGCGCAGCTTCCTGGATAACGCCGCTCGTATCGAGGCCGCCAACAACCTGAGCATCGACGCCGGACAGGATGTCATCAATGCGGGCAGCGTGCTGCACAGCGGCGCTGATACCGCGGTCAAGGCCGGGCGCGATATCGATATCGTGAGTACCGCGCGTATCGACAAGGATGACTACGGTCCGAAGAACAACAGCAGTTCCATTACCCAGTCTGGATCGGTCGTGGGAGCCGGTCGCGACCTCAAACTGACGGCCGCTCGAGATATATCGGTCATTGGTAGCCAGATCGATGTCCAGCGCGATATCGGCATGGCTGCCGTGGAGAACTTGACCCTCGGTTCTGCGGCTGACGAAAGCCACTCGTACTCCAAGTCGAAGAAGCTCACGACTCAGGAAGACCACGTCAAGCAGATCGCCACGACCGTGACGGCCGGTGGGGATGTCGCCCTCACTGCCGGGCAGGACATGGCATTGGTGTCCAGTCGGATCAATGCGGGCAACGAGGCCTACCTTGTAGCAGGCGGCGATCTTGACCTGCTCGCCGCGCAGGACAGCGATTACTCGCTGTATGACAAGAAGAAAAAGGGCAGCTTCGGCAAGTTGAAAACCCGTCACGATGAAGTGACCCAGGTAACGAACGTCGGCAGCGAGATCAAGACCGGAGGGAACCTGACGCTCAAGAGTGGAGATGACCAGCGCTACCAAGTGGCAAAACTGGAGAGCGGCAAGGACCTCACGTTGGATAGTGCAGGCAGTATCACCTTCGAGGGAGTGAAGGACCTTCACGACGAGAGCCATACCAAAACCAACAACAACGCCTTCTGGAACTCTTCCAAGGGCAAGGGGAATACCGATGAAACGCTTCGCCAGAGCCAACTGACGGCGGCTGGGGCCATCACCATCAAGGCTGTCGAAGGCCTGTCGATCGATGTCAGGCAGGTCAATCAGCAGACGGTCAGCCAAAGCATCGATGCCATGGTGAAAGCTGATCCGAAGCTTGCCTGGCTCAAGGAGGCCGAGCAGAGGGGGGACGTGGACTGGCGACAAGTGAAGGAGATTCATGAGTCCTTCAAGTACAACACCTCGGGTCTGGGGCCAGCTTCGCAGTTGATCATCGCGATTGCTTTGGCTGCGGTCATGGGGCCGATGATGGCTGGCTGGAACACCATGGCTCAGGCGGGCGCCGTCAGTGTTGCAACCAAGGCGACCGTCAGCACCGTCAATAATCGGGGCAACCTGGGCGCGATACTCAAGGATGTGACCTCCAAGGACAGCCTCAAGGGCTATGCCGTTTCGATCGCGACGGCAGGTGTGGCCAAAGGGCTCAACTATAGCCCGGGTACTGTGGGATTCAACGCCCAGAGCCTGCAGACCGTTGCAATGAAAGTAGCGGCGGATGCCGTGATCAAGACAGCGGTGTATGGCGGCAGCTTCCAGGACAATCTCGCCAGCTCGGCAATGGGCACAGCGGCCAGCATCGGTGGAGCAATTGGGGCTGGCAAGATCGGTGATCAGGGGCTACCCGAAGGTGGTTTTGAAAAGATCCTGTTGCACGCCGGTCTCGGTGGCTTGCTGTCCAAGGCCATGGGGGGGGATTTCCGTACGGGGGCCATCGCTGGCGGCGCCAACGAAATACTGGTAGGGGCGTTGGGCGACAAACTTTTGCCGGAAAACCTCAAGCGCGGTTCACCCGAATACATCCAGGCTCAAGCAAACCTCATGGCGCTTTCGCAAATTGTCGGAGTGCTCGGTGCGGTGGCATCCAATGGCAACGCTGCCATTGCATCGGCGGTCGCGGGTAATGCCACCGAGTACAACTTCCTGGGGGACCATTCGAAAGCCATACGTGATCGTGCCCGTGAAGAGTATGACAAGACCGGCAGTCTTGCCGATGCGAGGAAGCTGGCTCTGCTCGAGGGTGCTGATCATCGTAGCGAGAACCTGCTGGCCATGCAGCATGACCACCCCGAGTCCATGTCGGCGGCGGACAAGAGGGAACTGGCCGCCTACCTGCAACTATATGGTGCCGAGCAGGAATCGCTGTATGGCCATGACGTTGCGGTGGCGCTGGTCAATAAACTGCTTGCGGAGGGGCCGGACCCCACTCGTGGTTACCTCTATGCGGGGATGGCCGGTGCAAAGATCTCTTATGCCGACCAAATGCGCGAGGCGGCCGGCGTCTCTGTATTCAACCCGCTCTGGACTCGCAAGCAGACAGATAACGAACTGATTTACAGGGACGCCCTGGCAGACCTGCGGATCAATAATGAAATGCAGGGATTGTCCAATATTGGCACACCGGCGTTGTACGCCATGTCCGGACCGCTAGGGGCGACTATAAGAGCCCTTGCGGCGATGAATGGTGCGGCCCAGGCCGGGTATGGTTTCGATCAGGGAATGAAGGGTGACTACTGGAATTCCGTTGGGAACCTGTTGGCGGGTTCATTGGGGGTGGCAGGACTTGCCGTACCTAATGTCATGCCTTCTGTCAGCGGGGGGAGTGCGGTCGCGGCGCAGGCAGAGAGAGAGCTGTTTGCGGCGATCAGCTCGATTCCTTCGAAGACCCAGGCTTCCAAGATCGCGACCATGATTGGTGCCTACGATCCAGAGACCGGAGCCATCGCAGTTGGAGCCAGCAATGGCAAGGTCACGGCAGAAATGCTGGATCCAAGGACGGTCAACTTTATAGAGGGCAAGCTGGGTGTTAAGGTTGGCGAAGTGACAGGTCTTTGTGCCAATAAAGCCGGTGCTTGTGCCGAAGTATTTGCCGCGGATCAGTTGATCAGGAAAGGTGTTGATCCTGAAAAAATCAGGTTTACACCCGCTTACCGGCCGAGGGAGGTTCTTAATGGAACACCTATCTCGAAGTCGGGCGTTGAAACCTGTAAGAACTGTGCAGCGACCTGGCTGGGGAATTGAAGGATGAGTGAGTTGGATGAGAACTGGGTTCCAGGGTTCGGAGATATCGTGACCTGGTTCGCCGTGGATAAATTTGGTCGGGTGGCCGTCATGGTCAACAACTGTTTCGGGCAGCTTCCGAAGGTTTTGCTGAAAACCGTTGATTTGGAGACAGAGCTCGACCGGATCAGTGAGTACATATGGGGTGAGTCGTCCGAGTTTCCCGATATCCCTGCGAACAAGGGCGGAGAGACAAGGCTCGATTGCTACTCCTTTGCTACCTATAGAGATACCTCCAGGTCTGAAGTTGAGGGCATAGTCCTTCAAGGGAGTTTCCTGAGTGCCAGTGAGTATTCTCTACCCTCTACCCGTGGGTATTTTGTCTTTCATGCCGTAGAGGGCGACAGGATCGGGGCTGACCATCCTGTCGGCTATGACGGGGCCAGCACGATGGGTGATTACTTCAGGTATCTGGTGCCAACGGTTCATGCGCAGATCAACGATATTCCCGAGCCTCTCAGGCGCTTTTTTGTGGTGTCCTCCGATGTTGATTTTGAGAAAGACAGATTCTTCGAAAGCGATCGCCTGAATGATTTTTTTGTGAGTATGTATCCTGGCTAGCCATCGTCGCTCCCATCGGGCGGTCGAATGAGCAGTGATCGGGAGGCGTTGGAGAAAATCCTTGGCGGCGCCGTTGAACAGCGTGGGCAGCGTGCGGTACCTGGCTCAAGCCCAGTTGAGGGAGTGGAATTTGTCTACTACGAGGATGATGGTAAGAGTAAGGCAAAGAAGCAGTTCAACGCCCTCCTGGATTCAGCGGGTGTGATCACGGCCACCAGCGGTGGAGTTGTTTCTGACAGTTGCAAAATTCATCTGCCGGATGGACTTCAGTTCCACGCTCTCTCTTACCATGGTGATATAGAGGGCTGGCGGGAGGCCGTTGAGGCTGGAGCCAAGGCCCGTGGATTGCTCCTTGCCCGAATTGACGGTGAGCAGTTTGTCGTGTCCGATGGGCGCTCGATTCCCCTGTCAGGCTGTAAAGTGGAATTCCCTTGAGTCTGTTTATCTTTTGATCGCTCCCACGCTCCAGCGTGGGTGTGTCTCACTGGACGCTCTGCGTCCGTCCTTTGTGACGCGGAGCGTCACGGGCTGCATGCCCACGCAGAGCGTGGGAACGATCGCAATATTTTAATGACCTCAAGTGATGGTGGATCTGATGGAAGTTTTGGACGCAAATGCTGAACGGGCAAGTGTGAATCTATCACTCACCGAACTTCTGATTGTAAATTCCGCTTTGAATGAAGTGGTTAACGGAATCGAAGTTTTTGAATTTGAAACTCGTATTGGTGCGAGCGAGGAGCGTGTTGCTGATTTACTGGGGGAAATTGGCCGGTTGATTGACAGGTTGGAGGCGGTGAAGCGAACGAGATGAGCACGTTCGTCTTGTTTGATCACACCTGCACTCAGTGTGGGAGTGATCGCATAACTTATGTAGCGACTACGCAAACCGCCCCACCATGAACTCGATAAAACTGCTCAACTTCGGCGTCATGTGCTTGTCCGGCAGATAGACCAGGTGCAGCGGCCGGTCCAGGGTCTCGTGGTCCGGCAGCAGGTGGACCAGGCGCCCATCCTTCAGGGCGTCTTCCACCAGTGTCTGCGGGAGCAGGACGATACCGATGCCTTCCAGCGCCGCATTCATCAGGGCCGTGCCGTTGTTGGCCGACAGTTGCCCGTGCACCCGCACGCTTTCGCTGCTCACCCCACGGAACAACCATTCGCGCTGCGGCGTGGCCCGCAGGAACACCAGGCAGTTGTGCTGCTGCAGATCCGCCGGCACGCGTGGCGTGCCGTGGGCCTTCAGGTATGCCGGCGAGGCGCAGGCGATGCGGCGGTTCTTGCTCAGCAGGCGTCCCACCAGTCCGCTGCTGGGCAGTTCGCCGTAGCGGAAGACCACGTCGAAGCCGTCTTCCACCAGGTCCACCACCCGGTCGTTGAACTGTAATTCAATATCCACTTCCGGGTAGGTCTTGAGGTAGGCGGCGATTGCCGGGATCAACCGGTCCGAGGCCAGGGTCGCCGAGGCACTGACCCGCAGGCGGCCGCGGGGATGGGCACGCTGTTCGCGGGCGATCAGTTCGGCGTGTTCGATCTGTCCAAGGATCGCCAGGCATTGGCTGTAGTAGCCCTGGCCGATCTCGGTCAGGCTCTGGCGGCGGGTGGTGCGGTGCAGCAGGCGGGTGCCCAGATGTTTCTCCAGGCCCTGGATATGATTGCCGACCATGGTCGAGGAAATCCCGATGGACTGCGCCGCCGCACTGAAACTGCCGTGATCGACGACCTTGACGAAGACCTTCATGCTTGCCAGAACGTCCATTGCCAACCTTTTATTGGGAGTGATCCAAGAAGTCGCTAGTTTATCAAGTGAGGCTAGGGGATCACCATGGGCAGCGACACCAGCCGGACCTGTGCTCGCTGTCGTACAGCCGCGGTTCAGCAAAACGTCGTCATCGGTATTTGGCAAAAAGTTATGATCCGCTCTGTGCAGCGGGTTTCGGGGGTGTGCGATCAGCGGGTTATCGGGAATTTTCAGGCCGCGTCTATCGCGTCAGGTCAGTGGCATGTTGGCGATCCTGATCTCCATCGCCCTGGCTTCACTGGACACCGCCATCGCCAACACGGCGTTGCCGGCCATCGCCACCAGCCTGCACACCACGCCGGCCGCCTCGGTGTGGATCATCAACGCCTACCAGCTGTCGGCGGTCGCGACCATCCTCGCCTTCGCCTCGTTCGGTGGCGTGGTCGGGCATCGCAAGATCTATCTGTTCGGCCTGGTGCTGTTCACGGTGTCTTCGGCGCTGTGCGCGATGTCGACCACCCTGACCCAGCTGACCATGGCCCGCGTCCTCCAGGGCGTCGGGGCGAGCGCGATCATGAGCGTCAACGCGGCGCTGATCTTCAGCCTGTTCCCGCCGGAAAAGCTCGGCAAGGGCATGGGCCTCAATGCGCTGGTGGTGGGCATGTCGTTCGCCGCCGGACCAACCGTGGCCTCGCTGATCCTGTCCGTGGCCAATTGGCCGTGGCTGTTCGGGGTGAACATCCCCATCGGCCTGATCGCCCTGGCGATGGCCATTCCTTCGCTGCCCCACACGCCGCCCAACGGCCAGCGCTTTGCCTGGATCACGGCCGGCCTGAGCATCGTCACCTTTGGCTCGCTGATCTATGCCTTGGGGGAGGGCGCGCAGTTTGCGGGCACCTTGCCTATCTGCCTGGCGTTGCTGGTGTGCGTGACGGCGGGTTTTGTGATGATCCGCCGTGAAGCCGGGCATCCGGCACCGATGTTCCCCATCGATCTGCTCAAGCGCCCGATGTTCGCATTGTCGGCGCTGACGGCGGTCTGTTCCTTTGCCACCCAGGGCCTGGCCTTTGTCTCGCTGCCATTCTTTTTCGAAACGGTGCTGGGCCGCGACCCGGTGCAGACCGGCTACCTGATGACGCCCTGGTCGGTGGTGGTGGCCTTGATCGCGCCCTTTGCCGGACGGCTATCGGACCGTTACCCACCAGGCCTGCTCGGCGGTATCGGCTTGGGGGTGCTGGCCCTGGGCATGTTGTCCCTGGCCTTGCTGCCCAGCGATCCGAGTGCGCTGGATATCGGCATCCGCATGGTGATCTGCGGCCTGGGCTTCGGTTTTTTCCAGTCGCCGAACCAGAAGGCCCTGATGACCAGCGCCCCGCGGGAACGCAGCAGCGGTGCCAGCGGCATGATTGCCACCGCGCGCCTGATCGGCCAGTCGACCGGTGCCGCGTTGGTGGCGTTGAGTTTCGGTTTGTCGGCCACACATGGACCGGTCATTGCGCTGTACATCGGCGCGGGGTTTGCAACAGCCGCGTGCCTGGCCAGCTTCTCGCGGCTGGTGGCGCGCAACGAGGTCTGATGCATTGATTGAGGTGGATGGCCGCCCGCGGCGGTTCGTTGGCAAGCCAACTCCCACAATAATCGAGCAGACTCATCATGTGTGGATAAGGCTCGATCCTGTGGGAGCAGGCTTGCCCGCGAAGCTTCTGGCATGCTCGCGGGCCTCGTCGTTGAAAAGTGAGGCACGGATTTCTATCGCACTTAGGTGTGCAACTGCTCCAGCAGATATTCAATCAGCAGGCGCTGGGACTGGGACTGTGTCCTGTCGGCGCTCACCAGCGCCAGCTCCGAGGCCGGCGGCAGACCGAAGCCTTCGGTGCTGGACAGCTCGCGATGGCCGGCCAGTACCGCCGTGCGCGGCAACAGGCTGATCCCCAGATTGGCCGATACCGCTGCCTGGATACCCGCCAGGCTCTGACTGGAGAATGCGATCCGCCACGCTCGCCCCTGGCTTTCCAGGGTGTGGATCAGCCGGTTGCGGTAGATGCAGCCCTGGGCGTAAACCACCAGGGGCAGCGGTGTCTGGTACACATCGACCTGTGTGCCACTGACCCACACCAGTTCCTCCGGCCAACTGGCGAGCGCCGTGCCTTCGCCGGCATTGCGCTTGATCAGTGCCAGGTCGAGGTCGTCGTTGGCCAGGCGGCTTTTCAGGTCCAGGCTCAGGCCATTGACGGTATCGAGACGAATCCGTGGATGGCGGCCGGCAAAGCCCGAGAGCAACTGCATCATGCGCTGCACATCGAAATCCTCCGGCACACCCAGGCGCACCAGGCCGGCACCATCCCCCGACTGCATCACTGCCTGGGCCTCGCTCGCCAGCAGCACCAGGCGCCGGGCATAGCTCATCAGGCGTTCGCCATCCTCGGTCAGTTGCACTTCCTTGCACGCCCGATGGCGGACCAGCAGGGCGCGCCCGACCTGGTCTTCCAGCTTGCGAATCTGCTGGCTGACCGTGGACTGGGTGCGATTGACCCGCTCGCCGCCCTTGGTGAAGCCGCCGGCATCGATCACGCAAACGAAGGTCTTGAGCAGGTCGAGGTCGTACATGGCTATACATTTGTAAATGGAATTAAGATTGGATAATAATTTAATTTTCCAATTCATGGCAGGGGTTATAGGCTCAAAGCGTCAATTCGATGGAATCACCGCTATGTCCCTGACCCACACGCCACGCCCGCTCTGGTTGACCTTCGACTGCTACGGCACCCTGATCCAGTGGGACGAGGGCTTGCTGGCCCATGTCCACGCATTGCTTGAAGCCAAGGGCCAGTCGGGTATCGACCCGGACGAGTTCATCCGTATCTACGATCACCACGAACACCGCCTGGAACAGGAACCGCCCCATCGCTCGTTCAAGGAGGTTTCCCGTCAGTCCCTGCGCCTGGCGCTGGAAGACCTGGACCTGGGCTACCAGGATAGCGATTCGGAGCAGCTCAACGCGCGGATCTCCGCCATGCCGCCGTTTCCCGAAGTGGTGCCGACCCTGGGCTGGCTGAAGGCCCAGGGGTTTCGCATCGCCATCGTCTCCAATACCGATGACGACATCATCGCCGGCAATGTGGCGCAACTGAACGGGCATATCGACCGGGTGATCACCGCCCAGCAGGCCGGGGCCTACAAGCCCGACCTGCAACTGTTCCGTCATGCCCACCAGCAACTCGGGGTGAGCAAGGAAGAGGTGCTGCATATCTGCGCCAGTCCGCACCTGGATCATGCCGCGGCCCGGGACATGGGCTTTCGCTGCGTATGGATCGACCGTGGCACCCGGCGCCGACTGCTGGCCGACTACACCCCCGACGCGATCCTGCCGGACCTGGCGGGGCTGAAAGAGCTGTTCACTTCCCTGGATTGGGTCTGACGCCATGGCTCATCAACTGCACGACATCGTTAACAACGCCGCCGATCACGGCGATCTCGACAGTCCGGCGATCCGCCAGGCCCGTATCGACCTGGCTGCCTGCCTGCGCATGGCGGCTCGGCTCGGGCTGGCCGAGGGCATCTGCAATCACTTTTCGGCGCTGGTACCGGGAGAGCCGGGACTGTTCCTGGTCAATCCCTATGGCCTGGCCTTTGCCGAGGTCACGGCGTCGAGCCTGCTGATCTGTGATTTTCAGGGCAATGTCCTGGCCGGTGACGGCCAGCCGGAAGCCACGGCGTTCTATATCCATGCCCGTTTGCACCGGGCCAACCCGAAGGCCGTCGCGGCCTTTCACACCCACATGCCCAATGCCACGGCCCTGGCCATGTGCGAGGGCGAGCCGTTGTTGTATGCCGGACAGACGGCCCTGAAGTTCTATGGTCGAGTGGCGGTGGACGAACACTTCAACGGCCTGGCCCTGGACAGCCGCGAAGGCGATCGTATCGCCGCGGCCATGGGCGAGGCGGCGGTGCTGTTCATGAAAAACCATGGGGTGATGGTGATCGGGGCCAGCATCGCCGAAGCCTGGGACGATCTCTATTACCTGGAGCGCGCCGCCGAAGTGCAGATCCGCGCGCTGAGCACGGGGCGCAAGTTGCAGGCCATTGTCCCCGGGATCATCGCGGCGACGGCACGACAGATGCGGGTCGGCGAGGCGGACAGCGCCCGCAGCCATCTGGAAAGTGTGAAACGCCGCCTGATCGTTGGGGAAGCGGATTTCCTCGACTGAAAGACAGCGCTGTCCGAAAGCGTGACGAATGGTCTATCCTCGCGCTTTCGGCCTCGTGCCGTTGGACAAAGAGGAAACGATGGGCAGGGACTACCTGGCGTTTTTCGCTTCGCTGTTTCTTTCACGACTGGCTGACCAGATCCTGTTGTTCATCGTCCCGCTGCTGGTGTTCCAGACCACCAACAGTGCCTCCTGGGCCGGCCTGGCGTTTTTCGTCGAGGCGTTGCCGCGCTTCCTGGCGTTCCCGGTCTGCGGGGCCCTCTGCGACCGTTTTTCGCCCGTGCGCATCCTGCACATCAGCCAGGTCTACCGGGCACTGGCCTGTGTGGTCGCCGTCGCCTGTCATGGGCTGTTCGACGGTATCTACTGGCTGGTGGCACTCTCGGCCCTGTGCGGGGTGCTGACCACCCAGGGCATCATGGCCCGCGAAGTGCTGCTGCCGCATATCTTCGCCCGTTACAGCTATACCAGGACCTTGTCCTATTCGCAGATCGCCGACCAGAGCGGCCTCGTGCTCGGGCCCTTGCTGGCGGCGCTGCTGCTGGAGGCCATGGCCTGGCCCTGGGTGGTGCTCGGCGTGGCGGGATTGTTCGTGCTGGCCGACCTGGCGATGCGGGCCTGGCAGCGCAGCAGCGTGATCAGCCTGGAAACCTTCGAGCAGCATCCGGGGCTCTGGCTGCAACCGCTGCGCATCGCCTTCGGCCATATCCGCGCATTGGCGCCGTTGCGCAAGATCATCTGCCTGGCGGTCGGGGTCAACCTGATCATCGGC
Organism: Pseudomonas sp. Mn2068; assembly: GCF_049319725.1. Taxonomy (NCBI): domain Bacteria; kingdom Pseudomonadati; phylum Pseudomonadota; class Gammaproteobacteria; order Pseudomonadales; family Pseudomonadaceae; genus Pseudomonas; species Pseudomonas sp. Mn2068. The sequence continues at coordinate 665,765 of NZ_JBMOUG010000002.1, forward strand.
GTGACCCTGGCCACCTCGGCGGCGCTGGTGATTGGCGTCCACGAACAGGGCAAGGACTATTACGCCGGGCTGCAGGCGGTCGGGGCCGGGGTGACCATCGCGATCCTGTTCCTGCTGGCACGGCTCAGCCTGCCGTTGCGGCTGCTCGGTGGACTGTCCTATGGGTTGATCCTGCTCGGTGCCTTTGTCACCGCGTGTAGTCCTTCGACGGCGGGCTATGTCGTCGGCTTCCTGCTGATCGTCGGCTTCGACAAGATGTTCAATGTCTATATGCGCAGTGTCCGCCAGCAGGTGATTCCGGTGCAGGACTTCGGCAAGACGGTGGGGGTGATCACCTTGCTCAACAACCTGTCGCAACCTTTGGCCGGTTTGCTGGTGGGGGTGTTGGCCGGCTCCCTGGGTACCCAGGGGGTGATCCTGGTACTGGCCGTCGCCAGTGCGCTGATCGGGGCCGGGGTGGTTTTGCGCAGACCAGCCGTCTGACGGCGATCACCCGGTGCCGGAGGGTGATCCTTCTATTGCGCGGCCTGTGGGAAAACATCAACACAAACGTCATCAAACCGTGACTTCACGGTCATGTTCTGTTCGCAGGACCGCAACACGCGCGCTCTAACGTCTGGTCATCCCAATGCGGCCATGGACGGCCTCTATAACCAGACAGAGAGCTCCCATGACCGTAGCCATCCATGTCGATCGTTTGAACAAGACCTTTTCGCGCAAGACCGCCCTGGTCGATCTCGAATTGTCCATCCAGACCGGCGAGATGGTCGCGCTGATCGGCGCTTCCGGGTCCGGCAAGTCGACCCTGTTACGCCACCTCGCCGGCCTTGCCGTGTGCGACCGCGACAACGGTGGGCGGGTCCGGGTGCTGGGGCGCGACGTGCAGTCCAGCGGCCGGCTCAACGGCAACGTGCGCCGTCTGCGGGCCGACATCGGTTATATCTTCCAGCAGTTCAACCTTGTCAACCGGCTGAGTGTTCTAGACAACGTACTTCTCGGTTGTCTAGGTCGCATGCCGCGCTTTCGCGGCAATTTCGGCTTGTTCAACGCCGAGGAGCGACATCGGGCCCATGAGTCCCTGGAGCGCGTGGGCCTGCTCGACCTGGCCGGCCAGCGTGCCTCGACCCTGTCCGGCGGCCAGCAGCAACGGGTCGCCATTGCCCGCACCCTGACCCAGCGCGCCGACGTGATCCTGGCCGACGAGCCGATCGCCTCCCTCGATCCGGAATCGGCGCGCAAGGTCATGGAAATCCTCGCCGACATCAACCGCCGCGACGGCAAGACCGTCGTGGTGACCCTGCATCAAGTGGATTACGCCGTTCGCTATTGCCCCCGCGCCGTGGCGCTCAAGGGCGGCCGGATCCACTACGACGGCGCCGCTTCGGAACTGACCGGGCCGCTGCTCAACGGCCTGTATGGCGCCGACCTGGACACCAGCCTGATGTTTTCCGATCAGGCCCGGCGCATGGACAACGCGCCCCGGCTGGTCCTGGCCTGAACCCAGACAACCTCTCGAACCCTTAACGCACCTGCAGGAATCCATTCCATGTTGAACCGTATCGGTCGCGTCTTCGCGTCTGCCGCTCTGCTGGCAAGCTGCGTCCTGGGCACCGCCCAGGCACAGGAACAAGTCATCAACTTCGGTCTCATGTCCACCGAGTCGTCGCAGAACCTCAAGAGTGTCTGGCAGCCGTTCCTCGACGACATGTCGAAGAAAACCGGCCTCACCGTCAAAGCCACCTTTGCTTCCGACTACGCCGGCCTGATCCAGGGGATGCGCTTCAACAAGGTGGACGTGGCGTGGCTCGGCAACAAGGGCGCGATGGAAGCCGTGGACCGCTCCAACGGTGAGATCTTCGCCCAGACCGCTGCCGCCAATGGCAATCCGGGTTACTGGAGCGTGCTGATCGTGCGCAAGGACAGCCCGATCAACTCCGTTGCCGACATGCTCAAGAACGCCAAGAGCCTGACCTTCGGCAACGGCGACCCGAACTCCACCTCCGGCTATCTGGTACCCGGCTATTACGTGTTCGCCAAGAACCATGTCGATGCCGCCACCGCGTTCAAGCGCACCCTCAACTCCAGCCATGAAGTGAACGCCTTGAGCGTTGCCAAGGGCCAGATCGACGTCGCGACCTTCAACACTGAAAGCTGGGATCGCCTGCAAGTGACCCAGCCGGAAAACGCCGCGCTGCTCAAGGAAATCTGGCGCTCGCCGCTGATCCCGGCCGACCCGATGGTCTGGAACAAGAACCTGTCGGACGCCAACAAGGCCAAGATCCGCGAGTTCTTCGCCACCTATGGCGATACCCCGGAAGAGAAGGCGGTGCTGACCAACATGCAGTTGGGCAAGTTTCTCAAGTCCAGCGACGACCAGCTGCTGACCATCCGCCAGCTCGAACTGTTCAAGCAGCGCACCGAAGTGAGCGCCAGCACCACCCTGAGCTCCGAGGAAAAAACCACTCGCCTGAAAGACATCGATGCCGGCCTTGCGAAGTTGCAGGACCGCATCAGCGAACTGGACAAGCAGACCGCCGCCAAGGCGGGTTGAGGCACCGGGCCGCGCTGCCCGGGTCGTACCCGCCAGGCAGCGCGTCATCCTCCGTCGACGAGAGCCGCTCATGAATACTCACGCTGCACACGCCGATATTGTCGGCAAACGTTCCTGGAGCCGTTACATCGGCTGGGCCCTGGTACTGGCGATGTTCGCCTGGGCCTGGCACGGCGCGGAAATGAACCCGCTGCAGCTGTACCGCGATTCGGGAAACATGGCGACCTTCGCCGCCGACTTCTTCCCGCCGGACTTCCACGAATGGCGCTCGTACCTCAAGGAAATGATCGTCACCGTGCATATCGCCCTTTGGGGCACGCTGCTGGCGATTGTCTGCTCGGTGCCGCTGGGCATTCTCTGCGCCGACAACATCACCCCCTGGTGGATTCACCAGCCACTGCGCCGGGTCATGGACTCGTTCCGCTCGATCAACGAAATGGTGTTCGCCATGTTGTTCGTGGTGGCGGTCGGCCTGGGGCCGTTCGCCGGTGTCCTGGCGCTGTGGATCAGCACCACCGGGGTCCTCGCCAAGCTGTTCGCCGAAGCGGTCGAGGCGATTGATCCGGGGCCCGTGGAAGGTGTGCGTGCCACCGGTGCCAGTGCCTTGCAGGAAGTGATCTACGGGGTGATCCCGCAGGTCATGCCGCTGTGGATTTCCTACGCGCTGTACCGCTTCGAGTCCAACGTGCGTTCCGCCACGGTGGTGGGGATGGTCGGTGCCGGCGGTATCGGCGTGATCCTCTGGGAAAACATCCGCGCCTTCCAGTTCGTCCAGACCTGCGCGGTGCTGCTGGTGATCATCTTCGTGGTGAGCGTGATCGACATCCTGTCGCAACGCCTGCGCAAACAATTCATCTGATCGGAGAGGGTGCCTGAGGGCGCTTTTTTTAGCCATGACATTGTCTAGACAAGTAGAGCCGATATACCGCGAGCTGGCCGATACCCTGCGCCGCGAGCTGTCCGGTTACCGCGCGGGGGACTACCTGCCGCCGGAAGTCCAGCTGGCCTCGCGCTTCTCGGTGAACCGCCACACCATCCGCCGCGCCATCGACGAACTGGTGGCCGAGGGCTGCCTGTTGCGCCTGCAGGGCAAGGGCACCCAGGTGCTGGAACGTCCGCTGATCTACCCGATGGCGGCGGACAGCGCCTACAGCCAGTCGCTGTCGGCCCAGGGCGTCGGCGTCCAGGCGCTGCTGCTGCGCCGCCGGCACTGCCCGGCGAGCCGCGAGGACGCCCGCCACCTGGAGTTGCAGGAGCAGGCACCGCTGATCGAGCTGCAGACCCTGCGCCTGCTCGACGAACAACCGGTGAGCCTGATCCGTCACCGCTACTGCGCCAGCCGCGCGCGCTGGCTGGACCCTTACAACGGCGGTTCGCTGCGGCAGTTCTTCGCCGATCGCAAGCTGCCCCTGACCCGCACCTTCAGCCTGATCGGCGCGCGCCTGCCCAGCCGCGACGAGGCCGGCCTGTTGCTGATGCCCCGGCATATGCCGGTGCTGACGGTGCTGACCGTTTCCCGTGACCCCGCCGGACGGCCGGTGGAGCTGGCGCTGTCCACCAGCCGCTCGGACCGCTTTCAGTACCAGGTCGTGACCTGATGGAGAACCTCAAGATGACTGCTCCCGAAACACACGCTGCACGGCAACGCTGGATCGGCGTCCTGGCCCGCGCCCAGGGCGTCGAGCTGCACGCCCATGAAGCGGCCCTGCGCGACACCGACTACCAGCTGATCCGCGCCCCGGAAGTCGGCATGACCCTGGTGCGCGGCCGCATGGGCGGCACCGGTGCGCCCTTCAACGTCGGCGAAATGACCGTCACCCGCTGCGTGGTGCGCCTGGCCGATGGCCGGGTCGGCTACAGCTACCTGGCCGGACGCGACAAGCGGCATGCCGAGCTGGCCGCATTGGCCGACGCCCATCTGCAAGGCAGCCAGCAGGCGCGCTGGCTCAGTGAACTGATCGAACCCCTGGCCCATGCCGAGGCCCTGCGTCGGGCCGCGAAAGCCGCCGATACCGCCGCGACCAAGGTCGAGTTCTTCACCCTGGTGCGAGGAGAAAACTGATGAGTGCAAGTCTTCTGCAAGGCGCTTTCGCCGACCCGGTGCTGGATGCCCAGCGCAGTTTCCGCGCGGCCCTCGACGCCTTGGCCAATCCCGGCGTGGTCCAGGCCATGCCCGCGCTGCCGAGCCTCGACGGCCTGGCGCCGGCGACCTACGCGCTGTGCCTGGCGCTGCTCGACGGCGATACCCCACTGTGGCTGGCGCCGTCCTTCGATACCCCGCTGATCCGCGCCAACCTGGCGTTCCATTGTGGCTGCCCGCTGACCCATCAACGCGAGGAAGCGCGCTTTGCCCTGCTCGCGGCCGAGGATCTGCATGACCTCGCCGGCTTCGACCTGGGCAACGAACGTTACCCGGACCAGTCCTGCACCTTGCTGGTCCAGTTGCCGCAGCTGGAGAGCGGGCGCTCCCTGGCCTGGCGCGGTCCGGGTATCCGCGACGAACAGCGGGTCGGCCTGCCGCTGGCCGCGGCGTTCTGGCACCAGCGCGAACGCCACAGTGCGTTTCCCCGTGGGCTGGATGTGTTTTTCCTGGCCGCCGGCAACGTGCTCGGCCTGCCGCGCAGTACCCGTGTCAGCCACCTGTCCGAGGAGCTTGCCTGATGTATGTAGCCGTCAAGGGTGGCGAGAGAGCCATCGACAATGCCCACCGCCTGCTGGCGAAAAAACGCCGTGGCGACACCGCCATCGCCGAGCTCGACGTCGAGCAGGTCCGCCAGCAACTGCCGCTGGCGGTGGCCCGGGTGATGACCGAGGGCTCGCTGTATGACGAACAACTGGCCGCGCTGGCGATCAAGCAGGCGGCGGGGGACCTGGTGGAAGCGATCTTCCTGCTGCGGGCCTACCGCACGACGCTGCCGCGCTTCAATGACAGCCTGCCCATCGATACCTCGGACATGCAGCTTGACCGGCGCCTGTCGGCGACCTTCAAGGACGTACCGGGTGGTCAGCTGCTCGGCCCGACCTTCGACTACACCCACCGCCTGCTGGATTTCGCGCTGCTGGCCGAGGGCGAGCATCCGGGGCCGCAGGTGGCAGAGGGCGCCGGCCTGGCGCCGTGTCCGCGAGTCCTGGAACTGCTGGCCAGGGAAGGGCTGATCAAGTCCGAAAGCGACCAGGGTGCCGCGGTCGACGATATCACCCGCAAACCCCTGGAGTACCCGGCCACGCGTGCCGAGCGCCTGCAGGCACTGGCCCGTGGCGATGAAGGTTTCCTGCTGGCCCTGGGGTATTCGACCCAGCGCGGCTACGGACGCAATCACCCCTTTGCCGGGGAGATCCGTATCGGCGCGGTGGAAGTCTGGATCGAACCGGCGGAGCTGGGTTTCCCGATCGCCATCGGCTCGATCGAAGTGACCGAGTGCGAGATGGTCAACCAGTTCGTCGGCTCGAAAACCGAGCCGGCGCAGTTTACCCGTGGCTATGGCCTGGCCTTCGGTCATGCCGAGCGCAAGGCCATGGGCATGGCCCTGATCGACCGCTCGCTGCGGGCCGAGGAATTCAATGAAGAGGTGGTGTCACCGGCCCAGCAGGAAGAATTCGTGCTGGCCCACTGTGACAACGTCGAGGCCGCCGGCTTCGTCTCGCACCTCAAGCTGCCGCACTACGTCGACTTCCAGTCCGAACTGGAACTGATCCGCAAACTGCGCAACCCCGAGGAGAACCGTTGATGAACGGCCAGACCCCGATTCGCGACGAGGCCTACAACTTCGCCTACCTCGACGAACAGACCAAACGCATGATCCGTCGCGGCCTGCTCAAGGCCGTGGCGATTCCCGGCTACCAGGTGCCGTTCGGTGGCCGCGAGATGCCGCTGCCCTACGGCTGGGGCACCGGCGGCATGCAGCTGACTGCGGCGATCCTCGGTGCCGACGACGTGCTCAAGGTCATCGACCAGGGTGCCGACGACACCACCAACGCGGTGTCGATCCGCCGTTTCTTCGCCCGTACCGCCGGTGTCGCCACCACCGAACGCACGCCCGAGGCGACGTTGATCCAGACCCGTCACCGGATTCCGGAAATCGCCCTGCGCGAAGGCCAGATCATGGTCTACCAGGTGCCCAATCCCGAGCCGCTGCGGTTTATCGAACCGTCGGAAACCGAGACCCGGACCATGCATGCCCTCAACGACTACGGGGTCATGCACGTCAAGCTGTACGAGGACATCGCCACCTACGGGCATATCGAGACCAGCTACGCCTACCCGGTGACGGTCGACGACCGCTATGTGATGGATCCGTCGCCGATTCCCAAGTTCGACAACCCGAAACTCGACATGAGCCCGGCGCTGATGCTGTTCGGCGCCGGGCGCGAGAAGCGCCTGTACGCGGTGCCGCCGTACACCCGTGTGACCAGCCTCGACTTCGAGGATCACCCCTTCGAGGTCCAGCGTTGGGAGCAGAGCTGCGCGATCTGCGGCAGCCACGATTCGTTCCTCGACGAGTTGATCGTCGACGACGCCGGCACCCAGCAGTTTGTCTGCTCGGACACCGATTACTGCGCCCAGCGCGTCAGCGAACAGGAGCAAGGCCAATGAACGCCGCCTTACTGAACCCGGCCGTGCAGGCACGCCGCGACGAACGCGCCAAGCCCTTGCTGCAAGTGCGTGGCCTGGGCAAGTTGTATGGCCCGGAGAAGGGCTGCCAGGACGTCAGCTTCGACCTCTATCCCGGCGAAGTGCTGGGTATCGTCGGCGAGTCCGGCTCGGGCAAGTCGACCCTGCTGTCGCTGCTCAGCGGCCGCTGCCCGCCGGACAGCGGGGCGATCGCCTACCGCGACAAGCAGGACCGCTGGCTGGACCTCTACAGCGCCAGCGAGGCCGAGCGCCGCACGCTGCTGCGCACCGAATGGGGTTTCGTCGAGCAGAACCCCCGCGACGGCCTGCGCATGGGGGTTTCCGCCGGGGCCAATATCGGCGAGCGGCTGATGGCCCAGGGCATCCGCAACTATGCGCAACTGCGCGCCGCCGGGCTGGACTGGCTGAGCCAGGTGGAGATCGATCCGCTGCGTATCGACGACCTGCCACGGACCTTTTCCGGCGGCATGCAGCAGCGCCTGCAGATCGCCCGCAACCTGGTCTCGGGGCCGCGCCTGGTGTTCATGGACGAGCCTACCGGCGGCCTCGACGTGTCGGTGCAGGCACGCCTGCTCGATTTGCTGCGCGGCCTGGTGCGCGAGCTGGACCTGGCGGTGGTGATCGTCACCCATGACCTGGCCGTGGCCCGCCTGCTGGCGGACCGGCTGATGGTCATGCGCCGCTCGCGAGTGGTCGAGTCGGGGCTCACCGACCAGATCCTCGACGATCCCCAGGATGCCTACTCGCAACTGCTGGTGTCTTCCGTCCTGCAACCCTGATTCGCGTTCCGCCTGAGGTGTCTCCGATGACAACGCTGCTCGAGGTCCGCGACCTCTCGAAAACCTTCACCCTGCACCAGCAACACGGTGTGGTGCTCAATGTGCTGGACGGCCTGGCCTTCAGCGTCGATGCCGGCGAGTGCCTGGTACTCCACGGCCAGTCCGGCGCTGGCAAAAGTACCTTGCTGCGCACCCTGTATGGCAACTACCTGCCGGCCGGCGGCAGCATCCGCGTGCGCCATGCCGGCGACTGGCTGGAACTGGTCGGCGCCGAACCGCGGGAACTGCTGGATGTACGCCAGCGCACCCTGGGTTATGTCAGCCAGTTCCTGCGGGTGATCCCACGGGTCGCCTGCCTGGACGTGGTCATGGAGCCGGCCCTGGCCCGTGGCTGGGAGCGCGGCGTCGCCCAGGCCCGCGCCGAAGCGTTGCTGAGCCGCCTGAATATCCCGCGGCGGCTCTGGCAACTGGCGCCGGGGACCTTCTCCGGCGGCGAGCAGCAGCGGGTCAACATCGCCCGGGGCTTCATGGTGGATTGGCCGCTGATGCTGCTCGACGAACCGACGGCGTCCCTCGACGACGCCAATCGCCAGGTGGTGCTGGAACTGATCGGCGAGGCGAAAGCCGCCGGTACCGCGCTGATCGGCATTTTCCACGACCGCGCCGCCCGCGAGGCGGTTGCCGATCGCCATCTCGACATGACCCCGACTGCCTCGATGCCCAAGGAAGCCACGCCATGCTGAACGAACAGATTCTCAGCAACGCCCGACTGGTCCTCGCCGACCAGGAAATCACCGGCACCCTGGTCCTGCGCGACGGCCTGATCGCCGAGATCGGCGAGGGCCGCAGCCAGTTGCCCCAGGCCCAGGACCTGCAGGGCGACTACCTGCTGCCGGGGTTGATCGAGCTGCACACCGACAACCTGGAAAAGCACATGACCCCGCGTCCCGGCGTGGATTGGCCGTCGGTATCGGCGGTACTCAGCCATGACGCGCAGATCATCGCGGCGGGGATCACCACGGTGTTCGACGCCTTGTCCATCGGTGACGTCAACCCCAAGGGCAAGCGCATGCAGCAACTGCCGGGCATGCTCGATGCCATCGCCACCGCCAGCGCCGCCGGCCTGACCCGCGCCGAGCACCGCCTGCACCTGCGCTGCGAGGTCTGCCACCCCGAGACCCTGGCGGTGTTCCGCGACCTGGTGGAAAACCCGCTGGTGCAACTGGTCTCGGTCATGGACCATTCGCCGGGCCAGCGCCAGTTCGCCCTGGAGTCCAAGTACCGCGAGTACTATATGGGCAAGTACCACCTGAGCGACCAGCAGATGGACGAGTTCATCGTCCTGCAGATCGCCAACTCGGCGCAGTACAGCAACCGTTATCGTGGAGCGATTGTCGAGGATTGCCTGGCCCGCGGCCTGTCGGTGGCCAGCCATGACGACGCGACCCTGGCCCATGTCGAGGAGTCGGCGGCGTTCGGCATGAGCATCGCCGAGTTTCCCACCACGATGGAGGCGGCCAATGCCTGCAACCGCTTGGGCATGGCCGTGCTGATGGGCGCGCCGAACGTGGTGCGCGGCGGCTCGCATTCGGGCAACGTGGCGGCGGCGGCACTGGCAAAAGACGGGTTATTGGATATCCTGTCCAGCGATTACTATCCGGCCAGCCTGTTGCAGGCGGCCTTTCTGCTGGCCGCCCAGGACAACGACTGCGACCTGCCACGGACCGTGGCCATGGTCAGCCGGGCCCCGGCCCACGCGGCGGGACTCGACGACCGCGGGGAAATCCGCGTCGGCCTGCGTGCCGACCTGATCCATGCCCGCAACCAGGGCGGCCTGCCGGTGATCCAGCAAGTGTGGCGACAAGCGAAGAGGGTGTTCTGATGGCGGGCAGGTTGATCTATCTCATCGGGCCTTCGGGCTCCGGCAAGGACAGCCTGCTCGATGCCGCCCGCGAACCTCTGGCGCAACGGGGCTGCCGCATCGTGCGGCGGGTCATCACCCGTTCCGCCGAGGCGGTCGGCGAGGCTGCCCATGGCGTCAGCGCCGAGCAGTTCGCGGCGATGCAGGTGCAGGGGGCCTTTGCCTTGAGCTGGAAGGCCAACGGGCTGTTCTACGGGATTCCCCGGGAGATCGACCAGTGGCTGGAGGAAGGCCAGGATGTGCTGGTCAACGGCTCGCGCGGCTACCTGCCCGAGGCCCGCGAGCGTTATCCCGACCTGCTGGTGGTGCTGCTGACGGTGGAGCAGTCGGTATTGCGCGAGCGGCTGCTGGCCCGGGGGCGCGAGTCGTTGCCGGAGATCGAGGCGCGGCTGGCGCGCAACGCCGACTTCACCCTCGGGGCCGGCGTGCTGGCGGCGGATGATCCGTCGCTGGTGCTGCTCGACAACTCCGGGCCGATCCGCCAGACCGTGACCCGGTTGTTTGCCCTGATCGGCAAGGAGTGATCATGCGCCTGACCTTGCTCGGCACCGGCGATGCACGCCAGGTGCCGGTGTATGGCTGCGACTGCCGGGCCTGCGTCGCGGCCCGCCAACAGCCGGCGCTGCGGCGCCTGCCCTGCAGCGCCCTGGTGGAATGCGGCGACCAGCGCTGGCTGATCGACAGCGGCCTGCCGGACCTCACCGAGCGTTTTGCGCCGCGCAGTTTCAGCGGCATCCTGCAGACCCATTACCACGCCGATCACGCCCAGGGCCTGCTGCATCTGCGCTGGGGCCAGGGCCTGGTGATCCCGGTACACGGCCCGGCCGATCCGGAAGGGCTGTCGGACCTCTACAAGCATCCGGGGATTCTCGATTTCAGCCAGCCGTTCGCCGCCTTCGAAACCCGCCAGCTGGGGGCGCTGGGCGTCACGGCGCTACCGTTGGTGCATTCCAGGCCGACCCTGGGTTATCTGCTGGAAGGCGAGGGCCGCCGCATTGCCTATCTCACCGACACCGTTGGCCTGCCCGCCGAGACCGAGGTCTTCCTGCAGGCGCGACCGCTGGATCTGCTGGTGCTGGACTGCTCGATGCCGCCGCAGCCCCAGGCCCCGCGCAATCACAACGACCTGAACCTGGCGCTGGCGACGATTGCGACGCTGAACCCGGCGCAGGCGGTGCTGACCCATGTCGGCCACACGCTGGATGCCTGGCTGCTGGATCACGCCGGGACGTTGCCGGCCTCGGTGCTGGTCGCCAGGGATGGCATGACGCTGTAGGCGTCGTTGACCAGGACTTCGCGGAAGGTCGCCACCAGTGGTCGCAGGTTGATCCGATGCCAGGCGGCCCACAGCGGGGTGGTATAGAACAGCCACGGCAGTTCCCGCAGCACCACGCCTTGCGGGGCGTTGTGGCGCAGGCTCCGCTGGATCATCGTCAGGCCCAGGCCCGCCGCCACCAGGCCGAGGGCGGTCAGCGGCTCGCTGGCTTCCAGGCGGATATCCGGGTTGAAACCGGCCTTGATGCAGGCCGAGACGAAGTCATCCTGCTTACCCGCATTTTGCCGATGTTGCACGGCAATCCATTCCTGGCCGGGGAAGTCCTCCGGACGCAGTTCGTCGAGCAGGGCCAGCGGATGCTGTTCAGGCAGGGCCAGCAGCATCGGGTCGTCCAGCACCCGGGCGCTGTTCAGGTCGGGATCGTCCGCCACCGGCGGTTCGCTGACCAGGGCAATATCCAGGCTGCGCTGGCGCAGGCCTTCCAATTGCTCCGCCGAATTCAGGCTGTACAGCGCGATATGCACCCCGGGCCGGGCCGTGCGCAGGGTCCGCAAGGCATCCGGCAGCACCCCCGAGTGCATGGCGTTCTCGATATAGCCGATGCACAGGCCGCCTTCTTCCCCCCGACCCAGGCGCCGCCCCAGGGACTCCAGGCGGTTGGCGTGGGTCAGGAAGGCGCGGGTCTCGGCGAGGAAGGTCTGGCCGTCGACGGTCAGGCGAATGCGCTGCTGGCTGCGCTCGAACAGCGTCAGCCCGAGGCGTTCCTCCAGCTGGGCGATCTGCCGGCTGAGGGGCGATTGCGAGATGTGCAGGCGCTCTGCGGCGCGGCCGACGTGCTCTTCTTCGGCGACCACGACGAAGTAGCGGAGTTGGCGTAGATCGATCATGTCAGACCTCGAAGGACTCAAGTAGCGCAAATTATGTCTTGGACGGTCAAAGGTTCGCAACCTAGTATTTGTCCCGACACCGCGATCGATGCCGCCCCTCGCGAACAAGCTGGCACCTGCTGAGGGGCAAGGCGTGATCCCTTTTATCGAGCTTTAAGGAGTCCATTCATGAGTATCAGAGACAAACTGCAAGGTCCCCTGGGTTTTGGCACCGCCCCGCTGGGCAACATGTTCCGTGCCATTCCCGAGGACGAAGCGCTCGCCACCGTCGACGCCGCCTGGGAGCAGGGTGTGCGTTACTTCGACACCGCGCCGTTCTACGGTTCCGGGTTGTCGGAGATCCGCCTCGGCGAGGCCCTGGCCAGGCATCCGCGGGACCAGTATGTGCTGAGCAGCAAGGTCGGCCGGGTGATCCTCGACGAAGTCGAAGACGTCGCCGCCCGTGACCTGGGCGAGAAGGCCGGGGTGTTCGCGCATGGTCGGCCGAACAAGATCGTCAACGACTACTCCGCCGATGCCACGCTGCGTTCCATCGAGGACAGCCTCAAGCGCCTGCGCACCGACCGCCTGGATATCGTCTGGGTTCACGATATCGCCCAGGACTTCTATGGCGACGAATGGCTGGAATACTTCAACGTGGCCCGCAAGGGCGCATTCCGGGTGCTGAGCCGGCTGCGCGAAGAAGGCGTGATCAAGGCCTGGGGCCTGGGGGTGAACAAGGTCGAGCCGTGCGAGCTGACCCTGCAACTGGCCGAGGCGCAGCCGGACGGTTTCCTGCTCGCCGGCCGCTACACCCTGCTGGACCATGAGCGTGCCTTGCAGCGGCTGATGCCGGAGGCGGCGGCGCAGAACGTCGATATCGTCGTCGGCGGTCCCTACAGCTCCGGTGTGCTGGCCGGAGGCACGAATTTCGAATACCAGCCAGCGTCGCCGCAGATTCTGGCTAAAGTTGAACGGATCAAGGCGATTGCCCGGGACTTCGGCGTGGACATCAAGGCCGCGGCGTTGCAGTTCTCCCTGGCCAACCCAGCAGTGGCGGCGGTGATTCCCGGGTCGAGCCGGCCAGGGCGGATTGTCGAGGATGTGGCGGCGTTGCAGGTGAAGATCCCGGCCGAATTCTGGCCGGCCCTGCGCAGCGCCGGGCTGGTGGCGGGTAACGCGCCGTTGCCGCTGAGCTGACAGCACGGGAAAGCCCTGATGATCGTTCCCACGCTCCGCGTGGGAATGCAGCCCGTGACGCTCTGCGTCACAAGAGCGGACGCGGAGCGTCCCTAGAGGCATGCCCACGCGGAGCGTGGGAACGATCGGTAACCTGTGAAGCTTGCAGCGGTTTCACGGGCCTCTTCGCCGGCAAGCCGGGCTCCTACAGGGGCCGTGTCCGGCTTGATACCGCTTTATTCATTCAATCGAGGTTCTCATGCAGATCAATCTTTCCAACAAGGTCGCCATTGTCAGCGGCTCCACCGCCGGTATCGGCCTGGGCATCGGCAAGGGCCTGGCGGGCGCCGGCGCGACAGTGGTGATCGTCGGCCGCCAGCAGGCCAAGGTCGACGAGGCCATCGCGGTCATTCTCGCCGCGCATCCCGAGGCCAAGGTCCGCGGCCTGGCCGCCGACCTCGGCACGGCCGCCGGCGCCGAGGCGCTGTTCCGGGCCGAGCCGGACGCCGACATCCTGGTCAACAACCTGGGGATCTTCAACGACGTCGATTTCTTCGACACCCCGGATGAAGAATGGACGCGTTTCTATGAGGTCAATGTGATCTCCGGCGTACGCCTGTCGCGGCACTACACGCCGGCAATGGTCAAGCGCGGCTGGGGACGGGTGCTGTTCGTCTCCTCCGAATCGGGTATCGCCACTCCCGCCGATATGATCAACTACGGTGTCACCAAAAGCGCCAACCTGGCCGTCTCCCATGGCCTGGCCAAGCGCCTGGCGGGCAGTGGCGTGACGGTCAACGCGATCCTCCCCGGGCCGACCTTTACCGACGGCCTGGAAGAGATGCTCAAGGACGCCACCGCCGCGTCGGGGCGCAGTGCCCGGGAAGAGGCCGACGTTTTCGTCAAGGCCGCCCGGCCGACTTCTATCATCCAGCGGGCAGCGGATGTCGAGGAAGTGGCCAACCTGGCCGTGTACCTCGCGTCACCGCTGTCTTCCGCCACCACCGGCGCCGCGCTGCGGGTCGACGGTGGTGTTGTCGATAGCCTGGCTATCTGAGGTTTTTCCGGAGAATTTTCATGGCTGCAACATCCGTTACGATTGAAATCCCCGCGACACCCGAGCAGGTCTGGCAATTGATGGGCGGCTTCGATTCGCTGCCCGACTGGCTGCCGTTCATTCCCCGCAGCAGCTTGAGCGAAGGCGGGCGGGTGCGGACCCTGCAGACCGCCGATGGCGGCACTGTGGTCGAGCGCCTGGAAGCCTTCGACAACCGGGCCCGGCGCTACAGTTATTCCATCGAGCAGGCGCCGTTCCCCGCTACCGACTACCTGGCGACCCTGCAGGTCCGCGAGGGCAGTACCCCACAGACGGCCATTGTCGAATGGGCCGGTATCTTCACCCCGGTCGGGGTCAGCGAAGAGGAAGTGGTGGCGCTGTTCCACGGCATCTACAGCGGGGGCCTGGCGGCACTGAAAGCCAACTTCCCCGATTGATCGACGGTGCAAAAACGTCCGCACTGGCCTATAACGGCAGTCATCGTGAAGCCCGATCCGGCGATTCGCCGGTCGGGCTTTGTCTTGAGTGAGGTTATCGATGTTGCGTATTCGCGGGCTGAGTAAAGCCTACGCCACCGCCCAGGGGCCGTTGGCCGTGCTGCAGGGCGTCGACCTGGAGCTGGAGCAGGGGGCGAGCCTGGCCCTGATGGGCGAGTCCGGCAGTGGCAAGAGCACCTTGCTGCACCTGGTGGCCGGGCTGGATCGGGCCGATGCCGGTGCGATCGAGATCGCCGGGCGCGATCTGTGCCAGTTGAACGAAGTCCAGCTGGCGAGCTGGCGGCGCCACGACATCGGCCTGATCTTCCAGCAGTTCAACCTGATTCCCAGCCTGACCGTGGCCGACAACCTGGCCTTCCAGGCGCGTCTGGCCGGACGGCACGATCCGCGCTGGCAGGACGAACTGGTGGAACGTCTCGGCCTGGCGCAGACCCTGTCCCGTTACCCCGAGCAACTGTCCGGCGGCCAGCAACAGCGGGTGGCCCTGGGACGGGCGTTGGCGGCGAAGCCACCGCTGATACTCGCCGACGAACCCACCGGCAGCCTCGACGAGAGCACCAGCGACGAAGTGCTGGGGCTGTTGCTGGATCTGTTGGCCGACAACGGCACCAGCCTGCTGATGGTCACCCACAGCGAGCGCATGGCCAGCCGGCTGCAACGTCGGGTGCGCCTGCACAACGGCCGCCTGAGCGAGCTGTCGGGGGCATGAGGAGCTTCTATTGGGCCTTGCGCGCGTTGCTCAGCCACTGGTGGCGCCATCGGGTGCAGTTGTGCAGCGTGCTGGCCGGACTGTGGCTGGCGACGGCGTTACTGACCGGCGTGCAGGCCCTCAACAGCCAGGCCCGGGAGAGTTATGCGCGGGCCAGCCAGTTGATCGGCGGGGCGGCGCCTTATCGTCTGGTCAGCCGTGATGGCGGGCGCTTCGAGCAGCAGTTGTTTGTCCGGTTGCGTTTGGCGGGCTGGCCGGTTTCGCCGCTGTTGCAAGGCCGGCTGGAGCTGGACGATCCCCGCCATCCCGGGCATGTCCAGCGCCTGCAGGTGCTGGGCATCGATCCGGTCAGCCTGCCCCAGGGCAGCACCCTGGCCGGTCAGGCGGTGGACAGCGGGCAGCTGCTGGCGTTTATCGGCGTGCCCGGACAAACCTGGGTCGCGCCCGATACCTTGCAGCGCCTGGGCTTGAAGGTCGGCGAGCGTCCCCGTGATCCCGAGGGGCAGTTACTGCCGCCGTTGGCCTTGCGGCCGCAACTGCCGCCGGGCCTGTTGCTGATGGATATCGGTGCCGCGCAACGGGTACTGAAGGCGCCGGAGCAACTCTCGCAGTTGTTGCTGGCGACGGATTTCGCTCGCGGTGAACCGGCCTTGCCGGCGGATCTGGTGAGCCGCCTGCGGTTGCAGGCGCCGGGTGATGAAAGTGACCTGGCGCGCCTGACCGAGAGCTTTCATCTCAATCTCAGCGCACTGGGATTCCTGGCGTTTATCGTCGGGCTGTTTATCGTCCACGGCGCTATCGGCCTGGCCCTGGAGCAGCGTCGCGGCCTGCTGCGCACCCTGCGTTCGTGTGGCGTCAGCGCCCGCTGCCTGCTCGGTGCCTTGACCGTGGAACTGCTGGGATTCGCCCTGGTCGGCGGTGTGCTTGGCGTGGTCAGTGGCTATGGCCTGGCGAGCCTGTTGTTGCCGGATGTGGCGGCCAGTCTGCGCGGCCTTTATGGCGCCGAAGTGGCGGGCAGCCTGAACCTGCCGCCGAGCGACTGGTTGGCGGGCCTGGGCCTGTCCCTGGGCGGTGCCTTGCTCGCGGGGGCCGGCAGTGTCTGGCGCGCCGCGCGCCTGCCGTTGCTGGCGCTGGCCCAGGCCGAAGCCTGGCGGTCGGCACAGGCCCGGCGCCTGCGCCAGCAGGCCTGGCTGGCCGGGTTGCTGGCAATGGTGGTGCTGGCCTGTATTGCCTGGGGTGACAGCCTGGCCAGCGGCTTTGTCCTGATGGCCGCGTTGTTGATGGCGGCGGCCTTGCTGCTGCCGGTGTGCCTGAATGCCATTCTCGGCAGCGTGCTGCCGGCCTGTCGCCGGCCCTTGAGCCAGTGGTTTGTCGCCGACAGCCGCCAGCAATTGCCGGCCCTGAGCCTGGCGCTGATGGCGTTGCTGCTGGCCTTGGCCGCGAACATCGGCGTGGGCAGCATGACCTCGGGGTTTCGCCAGACCTTCACCAACTGGCTCGACCAGCGTTTGGCCGCGCAGTTGTATATCACCCCGCAAGGTCCCGAGCAGGACGCGCAACTGGAGCGCTGGCTGGCCGAGCGTCGCGACGTCCAGGCGCTGCTGCCCGGCTGGGACGTCGAGATCAGCCTGCAGGGCTGGCCGACCCAGGTGCGCGGGATACCCGATGTGCCCATTTATCGCCAGCACTGGCCTTTGCTGGAGGCGCGTGACGATGCCTGGCAGCGTTGGGCGGCGGGCGAGGGTGTGATGATCAGCGAGCAACTGGCGCGGCACCTCAAGCTGGCGCTCGGCCAGCCCCTGGTGTTGCCGACCCCGAGGGGCGACTGGTCGCTGCCGGTGCTGGCCGTGTATGCCGATTATGGCAACCCCAAGGGCCATCTGCTGCTCGAAGGCCGGGCGTTGCAGGCCCATTGGCCGGGGCTGCGGCCGAGTCGCTACAGCTTGCTGGCAGAGCCCGAGGCCGTGGCGCCGCTCAAGCGCGAGTTGCAGCAGGCCTTCCACTTCGACGAGGCCCATCTGATCGACCAGAGCGAACTCAAGGACGCCGCCGGCAAGGTCTTCGAACGCACCTTCGCGGCGACCGCGGCCCTCAACAGCCTGACCCTGGGCGTGGCCGGTGTGGCGTTGTTCATCAGCCTGCTGAGCCTGAGCGAAAGTCGCCTGGGGCAACTGGCGCCGCTGTGGGCGTTGGGTGTCGCCCGCCGGCAACTGTTATTGCTGAGCCTGGGGCAGACCCTGCTGCTGGCCTCGATCACCTTGCTGCTGGCGATTCCCCTGGGGCTGGCGCTGGCCTGGTGCCTGGTGGCGGTGGTGAATGTCCAGGCGTTCGGTTGGCGCCTGCCGATGCAGGTCTTTCCCTGGCAGTTGCTGCAACTGTCGGTGCTGGCGCTGCTGGTGACCCTGGTCGCTGCCGCCTGGCCCCTGTGGAAACTGCTGCGGGTGCGGCCGGTGGAATTGTTGAGGACCTTTGCCAATGAACGCTAGGGGTCTGTTGCCGCTGTTGTTCGGCCTGTTGCTGGGGGCCTGCGATCAGGCACCGCCGGCCGGGTCCGAAGGCTTTGCCGGGCTCGGTGCGACCGCCGCCGGGTATGCCCAGGTGGTGCCCGGTCAACCGCTGGTGTTTCCCCGTGATCATGGGGCGCACGGCGATTACCGCATCGAGTGGTGGTATGTCACCGCCAATCTCGAGGATGCCGAGGGCCATTCCTACGGCGTGCAATGGACCCTGTTCCGCAATGCCTTGCAGGTGCCCGGCAAGCTGACCGGCTGGAGCGAACCGACCTTGTGGATGGGGCATGCGGCCCTGACCAGCGAGCACGGCCATCACTACGCCCAGGCTCTGGCCCGGGGCGGGGTAGGTACCGCCGGGGTGGAGGCCGAACCCTTGAAGGCCTGGATCGACGACTGGCAGTTTCACGCTCTGTCCCCGGCCAACCAGGGCCTGGGCGATATGCAGATGACGGCCCGTGGCAGTGACTTCGCCTACCGGCTGAACCTGCGCAGCGAGCGTCCATTGGTCTTGCAGGGCGATCACGGCTACAGCCTCAAGTCCGGCAAGGGACAGGCGTCGTGGTACTACAGCCAGCCCTATTTCCAGGTGAGCGGCAGCCTGCAGGTCGACGGCCGTGAAGTCCGAGTGAAGGGGCAGGCCTGGCTCGACCGCGAATGGAGCAGCCAGCCGCTGGCCGCCGACCAGTCGGGCTGGGACTGGTTCTCCCTGCACCTGGCCGATGGTGCCAAAGTCATGCTGTTCCAGGTCCGGCAGACGGACGGTCAGCGCTACCGCGCCGGCACCTGGATCAGTGCCGATGGCCAGGCCCAGGCATTGCGGGGCGACGAGATCATCCTGACGCCGGGACGGATCGCCGAGGTGGCCGGACGCCGTTTACCGGTGGAGTGGCGACTGGAGATCCCGGGCAAACAGTTGCGCATCGACACCCGTCCATTGCGGGACGATGCCTGGATGGGCACCGCGTTTCCCTACTGGGAAGGTCCGATCAGTTTCACCGGCAGCCAGACGGGCGTGGGGTATCTGGAAATGACCGGGTATTGAGGGGGCAAACAGCCGGAAAGGCCGGCAAACGAGCGAGAGATGCCGTGACAGCGTGCTCTTCTGGTGGAAAAACCGGATAATGCCGGCCAAATTATTTAGCTCGTTATAGTGGTAATTCCCGCATGGAAATCAAGGTTAATTTTCTCGACAACCTTCGACTTGAAGCCAAGTTCGATGACTTCACGGTGGTGGCCGATCAACCTATCCGCTATAAGGGCGACGGCTCGGCTCCGGGTCCGTTCGATTATTTCCTGGCTTCTTCGGCGTTGTGCGCCGCCTATTTCGTCAAGCTGTACTGCCAGACGCGCAATATTCCCACCGAGAACATCCGCCTCTCGCAGAACAACATCGTCGATCCGGAAAACCGCTACAACCAGATCTTCAAGATCCAGGTCGAGTTGCCGGCGGATATCTCGGCCAAGGATCGCCAGGGCATCCTGCGTTCCATCGACCGCTGCACGGTAAAAAAGGTGGTGCAGACCGGCCCCGAGTTCGTGATCGAGGAAGTGGACAACCTCGACGCCGATGCCCAGGCGTTGCTGATGCTCAACTCCGATTCCGAAGCGCTGACCTACATCGCTGGCAAGGACTTGCCGCTGGAACAGACCATCGCCAACATGTCCGGCCTCCTGGCGGACCTGGGCATGAAGATCGAGATCGCTTCGTGGCGCAATATCGTGCCCAACGTCTGGTCGCTGCATATCCGCGATGCCCATTCGCCGATGTGCTTCACCAATGGCAAGGGCTCGACCAAGGAAGGCGCGTTGGCGTCGGCGCTGGGCGAGTTTATCGAGCGGCTCAACTGCAACTTCTTCTACAACGATCAGTTCTGGGGCGAAGACATCGCCAACGCGGCGTTTGTGCACTACCCGAACGAGCGCTGGTTCAAGCCCGGTCGTAAAGACGCGCTGCCGACCGAGATCCTCGACGAGTACTGCCTGAAGATCTACAACCCCGATGGCGAACTGCGCGGCTCGCACCTGTACGACACCAACTCCGGCAATACCGAACGCGGCATCTGCTCGCTGCCCTATGTGCGCCAGTCCGACGGCGAAGTGGTGTACTTCCCGTCCAACCTGATCGAGAACCTGTTCCTCAGCAATGGCATGAGTGCCGGCAATACCCTGGCCGAAGCGCAGGTGCAGTGCCTGTCGGAAATCTTCGAGCGGGCGGTGAAACGCGAAATCCTCGAAGGTGAAATGGCCCTGCCGGATGTGCCGCAGGAGGTGCTGGCGAAGTACCCCGGCATCCTGGCCGGCATCCAGGGCCTGGAAGAGCAGGGCTTCCCGGTGCTGGTCAAGGATGCGTCGCTGGGTGGCGAGTTCCCGGTGATGTGCGTGACCTTGATGAACCCACGGACCGGCGGTGTATTTGCCTCGTTCGGCGCGCATCCGAGCTTCGAGGTGGCGCTGGAACGCAGTCTGACCGAGTTGCTCCAGGGCCGCAGTTTCGAAGGCCTGAACGATCTGCCGCAGCCGACCTTCGAAGGCCACGCGGTGACCGAGCCGAACAACTTCGTCGAGCACTTTATCGACTCCAGCGGCGTGGTGTCGTGGCGCTTCTTCAGCGCCAGGTCCGATTACGAGTTTGTCGAATGGGACTTCTCCGGCCAGGGTGAAGACTCCAATGCCGAAGAGGCCGCAACGCTGTTCGGTATCCTCGAAGCGATGGGCAAGGAAGTGTACATGGCGGTGTACGACGACCTCGGGGCCACCGCCTGCCGCATCCTGGTACCGGACTATTCGGAGATCTATCCGGTCGACGACCTGATCTGGGACAACACCAACAAGGCCCTGTTCTTCCGCGAGGATATCCTCAACCTGCACAGCCTGGACGATGACGGCCTGCAAGCGCTGGTCGGGCTGCTGGAAGAGAGCGAGCTGGACGACTACACCGACATCACCACCCTGATCGGCATCGAGTTCGACGACAACACCGCCTGGGGCCAGTTGACCATCCTGGAGTTGAAGCTGCTGATCCATCTCGCCTTGCAGCATTACGACCAGGCGAAGGAGCTGGTGGAAACCTTCCTGCAGTACAACGACAACACCGTCGAGCGCGGGCTGTTTTACCAGGCCGTGAACGCGGTGCTGGAAATGCACCTGGACGAGGATCTGCAGCTGGAAGACTACGAAGCCAACTTCCGTCGCATGTTCGGCAACGAGCGGATGGACGCGGTGATCGGCTCGGTGAACGGCAGTGTGCGCTTCCATGGCCTGACGCCGACCAGTATGAAACTGGAAGGGCTCGACCGGCACCTGCGGCTGATCGACAGCTACAAGAAACTGCACACGGCGCGGGCCCGGGCGGCGGGTCTGGCGAGCTGATAGCGCTGACAAGAAAAGCACCTGCGGGTGCTTTTTTTGTGTCTGGTGACGAGCCAGGGGCAGCGGATGAGAAACGTTGTGAATTGTTGTGAAGGCGCCGAGGAGTGGCCATTGGCCCATGCTACCGTCTGTGACTCGTGATCGTCATTGCGACGATATCAGTCATTCCATCGAGGGAGCAGCGCCGATGTCTACTACCGTATCACCCGCTGGTAGCGGGCCGAGCAGTCCGAAAGCGTCAAGTTCCGTGTTTGACAGCACGCTGGACACGGCCAAGTCCAGCCAGGTCATTGCCGACTACATGCGCAAGAATGGCAAGTCGGCGATCACCAAGCAGGAGCTTTCTCAACTGGCCAACGACACCTCGGGCAAGGTTCCCGCCAACGTCTCCGAAGCGGCCAAGTACATGGAGCGCCACCCCGACGTTTTTACCGCCATCGAAACCCATGACGTGGCCGGGGCCGACAACCTGTCCGGCGTCTGGAACTTCGACTGGGCCGCCAACGGTGGGCTCAAGGGTACGGCGACCGACGCCATCGCCAAGATGCAGGACACCTTCGATATGGCGATCGCCAAGTCGGCGAAAATCACTGAACTCAGCACGGCCAAAAAGGCCGAGCTGGATGCGACCAAGCAACGGCCCAGCAACTGAGTCCTGGCTTGCTGCGCTGATCGTTCCCACGCTCCGCGTGGGAATGCAGCCCGTGACGCTCTGCGTCACATCACAGATGTCGGCAAAAGAAACGGGAAGCCTTTACCGATCGTTCCCACGCTCTGCGTGGGAATGCAGCCCGTGACGCTCTGCGTCACCTCACACATACCGGCAAAAAGAACGGGAAGCCTTTGCCGATCGTTCCCACGCTCTGCGTGGGAATGCAGCCGGTGACGCTCTGCGTCACATCACAGATGCCGGCAAAAGAAACGGGAAGCCTTTGCCGATTGTTCCCACGCTCCGCGTGGGAATGCAGCCCGTGACGCTCTGCGTCACATCACACATGTCGGCAAAAGAAACGGGAAGCCTTGCTTCCCGTTCATCCCTGAGCGCTGTCAGTCACCGATGCTGGCAGGCCGTTTATCCAGTACGGCGTCGATCCACACCTGCGCCATCTCGATCAGATGCACCACACCCATCGCCACCTTACGGTTTGCCCCGGTCTGGTTGTCGGCGTTTTCATAGGCGGTGGCTGCGGCGGATTGCAGGAGTGAATAGGCATTTACCAGGGTATCTTCCGGGGGGGGCGGACCGGCGAGGTGATCGGCGGGTGGTGTGATAGATGCTGGCTTTAACGCGGCGATTCGCGCCTACTTGGTCAGGTTCTCACACCCGATCACTGATTCGTCAGTGACAAGGGCAAGCCGAGCCGCGAGGTTTGGCGCAAACAAGCGGCCGGATTTTCTAGAAAATTTCAGGCGAGGGAACGGGAGTTGCTTGCGGTTTCGCGAATTGGGGAGCAGGAATGGGCATTCTCAAACGCTCGCTTTCGGCCAAAGGCGGTCGCTTAAAAGGCCTACTATACTGGCGTTGATTCAGCTCGGGTTTGGAATTTTACGCTTTACAAGGAGGTAGTCATGACGTTGGTAATGAGTCCTGAGTTCATTCGCCACAAACGATCACATGACGCGTATGCGCGCCAGAGTCCCGGTTATGTTTACTTGATATCAAGGTTTGATGATGATGACAGTACAATATGTACGTTCGGAAGTATGGGTTATTTGGACGCTCCATTAAAAACTGGGGTTGGAGGAGTTGCGCCTGTTACATTAGCAACCTTAAAATTGCAGCGAAGAGTTCAGCCTGCCGACCTTGTACGAGGTCCTTTCATACAGGGTAGCCATAGTGTTCCCGGCGATCAAAGTGTTATCGAGAAGTCGCAGCAAGGTGGCGGCCATGCGGAGGAGCTGTTTCTGAGGAAGCTCCCTCAAATGTTTGATGAATATGGGCCTGCCAGTAAGATTGATATTTTTGTTTCCAGAATCCCGTGCGCTTCACAATCCTCAAATTGGATATTGCCCACTCCAGACGGTGAAATGCTTCTTCCTGCCGGTTGCGCCAATAAGCTGGCTGCTGTCATTCGATCTAGTAGCGGCATTACTTGGCGAATATGGTGGGAGCAAGGTTATACGAATCCAGTCACTCAAACTGCTAGTATTGGCGCATTGACGCAGCTAAGGGGTATGGCAATTGTTCAGCAATACTTTGGATAAGGTAGGGCATTGTCACCTGCTGGCCTTATCTCTACCGGTTATCTGATATCACTCTAGATACAGGTTTGAAGCAGCAGGAAAGACGTATCACTTAACCAATGACCGCTTTTGGCCGGTTGCTGCCGGTCACGACCGATAGAAAACAGTCAGAAGAACATTCTTCAAGAGCTCCCGAATGTAGGTATCGCCTATCGGTCGAGCCGGGCGGCCAGGGCTCTTAGAGGTTGCCGCCTTCAGGGATCGGGTGACCGTCCAAACCGGCTAAGAGCTGCGTTTCAGGGAGCTGCGAACCATGAGTAGTGGTGATGACGTTGAAGGCATTGTGCAGCTTCGGCGTAAGGTCGGAGAGGTAATGACAAAAGCTCATATTTATGATGCTTGCACCGCTATTGCTACTGAAGAAGATAGACGCTCCTTTGGGATCATTGGCTTTCCTGTCATAGCCAGGATTACCAGAGCCCCCGTTACAAGAAGTCCGCCGGCAATACCAAATGCCCAGTTGTAGCTACCGGTGACGCTGATCACATAACCGGTAACAACTGGCGCCAGCATGCCAAAAATGTTCCCTCCCACCACAACAAATGCCATCGCTCTACCAACGTCTCCAGAGCTCGGAAGCATGTCATTAAGCAGCGTAAAATTGAGGGATGTTGTCGACGCGATTCCAGCCAGTGTGAGTGAGAAGATTACGACAAGCTGAGTGATTCCCTCTGCAAAAGGTATCAGCAGAATGTAGCTGGCAATCATCATGGTCAGGGCGATAACGTTTCGGCGTTTACCGGAAGCTGCACCGCTACCCTGCTTCAAGTACTGATCACTCAATTTACCGATGCCGATGCAAAGGACGACAGCAACTGCATAGGGTATGGCAGTGAACAGACCACTTTTGGCTATCGTCAAATGCCGGACATCCTGAAGATAGCTAGGCAGCCAGGTCAAAAACAGATATTGGGTGTAGACGTTGCACCCTTGAGCCAATGCCAAGCCCCACAGTGTCGGGGTCTTCAGCAATTGCTTGAGACCGAAAGTTCTGGAATCTGCGTCTTTGTTGCCTTTTTCCGTGCGGGTCTCAACGATTAAATTGCGCTCTTTCTCGCTCAGCCAAGAAACCTGTTCAGGCTTTCCGTAAAAGAAGTACCACGCAAGCAGCCACACAAAACCGACGCTCCCGGCAATGACGAAGGACATCCGCCAACCGAAGGCCGCGACGAGTGCCGCCAGTACCAATGAGCAAATGGCCGGGCCGGCATATGACCCACTGTTGAAAATAGCGGTGATCGTTCCGCGCTCAGTGCTGGGTATCCATTCGCGAATGACTTTGGCCCCGACAGGATTACTCACCGATTCGCCTGCGCCCATAACCAATCGTGCTGTCAGCAGGCTAGCGAAACTTGAAGCTGCACCGGTTAGCGTTGTGGCCAGCGACCAAATGAAGATACCGAGCCCACCCACGCGCTTGACCCCAAATTTGTCGATCAGTAACCCGACAGGAATTAGGAACAGGGCATAGCTCCAGATGAAGGATGAGAACAGGTAGCCCATTCCTACGGACGTCAGGTGAAATTCCTCAGCGATAGGTTTGGCCGCAATGGATAGGGCGATCCGATCCATGTAGTTGATCATGGCCAATGAAAACAGGAAGACGGCTATCCAGCCTCTACGGTACGACATGTGGTCACCATTATTGTGTTTGTGGTGGTTGCTTGGTCGGCGCATTGGCTAGTGGGTTGTGTTCAGGCGGACACGTTAGCCATTGCTCGCTTTGCTTAAATTCAAAATGAACTTTATAGCGATATAAGTCAATCGTGAATTTTTTCTGTGGAGATGAAACCGACGATTAGCGTAATGCTAGCGCCAGGTAAAACGCGGGCAGGAGGGTGCGAGCGCGACCCGTAAGGTCGCGCTTGGCAGAAAAATCAGGAGTGCGGAGGGGTTATTCGAACAGCACGGGGTCTACTTTTTTACGTCGGGCTTGTTCCAGGTGTTTGCGCATCTGGTCTGCTGCAGCCAACCGATCCCCTCGCTCCAGGCAGTCGAGAATAGCGAGATGTTCTTCTGCTTGGCCTTTACGCGGGGCTCGTGTACTGGCTTGCCGGTACTCTACCAATCGACGCAGTTGGTCGAGGCGGCGGACTGTTTGCTGCAGAAAACGATTGCCGGAGCATGCCGCTAGGGTCTCGTGGAACAGCGAGTTTGCCTCAAACAGCTCTTGGGGAGTCATGGTCAAGTAACCGCCGTTGGCGATGAACTCCTGCTGTTTTCGACAGGTAGCAAGCGTCTCACGATCAATTTGGAATGTCGGTGATAGCAGGCCTGAGGGTTCGATTGTGGCGCGGAATGAATAGCTTTCTTCATACGCCTCCACGGAATCGATCATGGGCAGAAGCCGCCATCCTTGGCCGGCACGTTGTTCAATCCACCCCTCTTGCTGGATGCGTGAAAGAACGGCCCTCAGTGCGGCTCGCGACACATCAAACTGGCGCATGAATTCAATCTCGGTAAACAGCTCGGGAAGCTGTCGGCTAAGACGTAATTCGGCAAATTTCAGGTAGAGCGGATCGTCACTGCTCTCCATGACTTCCGAGACGAGGTCTACAAGGTCGTCGCTGGAACGGGCAAGAAAAAAGCCTCGGTTTCGGTCGTATGTGAGCATGCCCTTTTCGACCAGATGGCCCATGGCAAACTTGACCGGCGTACGTGAAACGTTAAGCGTTGCGGCCAGCTGTGACTCGACCAGATGGTGTCCTATATCGAAGCGCTCACGACGTACGTGAGAAACAATGTCACGCGCAATGCGTGCTTGCAGAGGACTTAGAGGCATTGGATCGAGAACCGAATAGAGCTGACCATAGAATCTCCATTCTAGCGTGTCGGTAAGCCAAACGGCAGAGACCATTTTTTTGCCTCTGCCGAGATTTTGCTGCGCCGAAAGTTTCCGTTAACGGACTTGATAGAAGGGGAATGCCCCAAACAACAGCCCGCCTACCAGTAAACCAAAGCTAGCGAGGATGGCCCATTTCAGTGCAAAGCGCTGGTGATCCCCAAGATCCACTTCGGCTAGCGCAACAAGCAAATAGAGAGAGGGAACCAGCGGGCTGAGCAAGTGTACTGGCTGACCAACAACCGAGGCGCGAGCGATTTCCAGTGGGGTGATGCCGTATTGGACTGCGGTCTGAGCGATGACTGGCAGGATTCCGAAATAGAAAGCATCGTTGGACATGAAGAACGTGAAGGGCATGCTAACTAGAGCTGTAAAGACTGCCAGGAACGGGCCGAAGCTAGGAGGGATTACATGCAGCAGGCTCTTTGCCATGGAGTCCACCATGCCGGTTCCCGACAATATCCCAGTGAAAATACCTGCTGCGAAAATGACAGCTGTAACCGCCAGCACGTTGGCGGCGTGTGCTGCGATACGCGCTTTTTGCTCTTCAATTTTTGGGTAGTTGAGCATGATCGCAATAGCGAAGCCGACCATGAAAAGTATTTGGATCGGCATGGCGCCTGCGATCAAACATGCGATCAGAGCCAAAGTCAGGATCAGGTTTGGCCAGAACATCTTAGGGCGACGGTTTCCTTCGCATTCCTCTGCCGATCCATGACCCAATGCCATGGAGCCGTTGTGAAAGTCATCCAGGTGGATGATGCCAAGTCGGGCTCTCTCTTTACGGCCCAGGATAACGGCGGTGAACACGAGGCAGGCGGCTCCGATCAACATTCCAGGAATCATTGGCAGGAATATTTCCATGGCGTCGACATGCAACGCCGCTGCGGCGCGGGCAGTAGGGCCACCCCACGGTGAGATGTTCATGATTCCGCTTGCGATGTTGACCAAGCACGTCATGCCAAGCACGTTCATTCCGAGTCGCTGGTAAAGCGGCAAGAAAGCAGCGCAGGCAATCATGTAGGTGGTCGAACTATCCCCATCCAGCGATACCAGCATCGTAAGTACTGCTGTTCCCACTAAGACCTTAAGAGGGTCTCCCTTCACCAGTTTCAGGATGAAACGCACGAGCCCATCAAAGAGCCCAGCGTCAATCATGATGCCGAAGTAAAGAATCGAGAATGTCAGCATCACCCCCGTTGGCGCGAGGGTTTTGACGCCGTCGAGCATCATGCCGCCGAGACCAGTGTAGAAACCGCCAATCAAAGCGAAAACGATAGGTATCAGGATCAATGCGATAAGCGCAGACAGGCGCTTTGTCATGATCAAGAACATGAAACAGATGACCATTGAGAAGCCAAGGATTGTTAACACGGTCGAACTCCCATTTTCTTAAGACGTATGTCGCTCTCATCAGCGCGAAGCTGTTCTGGAGCAAAGATTCTCAAGTCGAGACTGGCTCGATACGAATGGGCGTGAGGGCGGAGCTGGGGCATGGGAGCTTGATCATGGTGAGCCTCGACTTTCTTATGTTTATTTTTTCTACCGTACCTAACTGGGCGCTACGTCGGAGGAGGGACTGTGCACAGTAGAAATTGTTGGTTGGGGTACGTCCGATCTCGGGGTTGAGATGCATCGGATGAATCAACATTGACCTATATCACGACAAAGTGCAATATTGCCCTCACGAAAACATTGCTCGTACAGTCTGTGAGGATTAGCCAATGCCTATGTCAAAGGGTCGAACCGTTAATGCAAACGGAATCGAGTACCGTGTCAGCGATATCCGTGGGGTTGTGACTGACCTGGGCGGTGATTACGCAAAGCTGCCCTACAGCTTGCGAATCCTTGCCGAGAACGTCTTGCGTGGTGAGGCTGATCCTGAAGCCGCATTGAAGGTGATTTGCGCCCGTTCCAAAGAATTCGACATCCCGTTCCGTCCTGCTCGGGTTGTGCTGCAAGATCTGCTGGGTACTCCAGCACTGGTTGACCTCGCTGGATTGAGAGATGCCGTCGCCGAGAAGGGCGGTAATCCGCGCCTGGTGAACCCTGTCACCCCAACTCACCTTGTTGTGGATCACTCGCTTAACGTCGAGCGTTGGGGTGATGCCAGTGCTCTTGCTGATAACGAGGCCATCGAGCGCGAACGTAATGCCGAGCGATTCCAGTTTCTGGACTGGTGTAACAAAGCTTTCAGCAATCTCTCGATCATTCCCTCGGGTAAAGGCATCCTTCATCAGATCAACCTTGAGCGCCTGACCACCGTTGTGGGTACTCAGCGTCGTGGCAACGAGCTGTGGGCTTTCCCGGATACGCTGGTAGGTACTGACAGCCACACAACAATGATCAATGCCATTGGCGTGTTGGGCTGGGGTGTTGGTGGTATCGAGGCCGAAGCTGCAATGCTGGGCAAATCGCTGATGCTGCGGTTGCCGGAAATTGTGGGAGTGCGCCTGGAAGGCACCTTGCCTCAAGGTTATCTTGCTACCGATATTGCGCTGGCATTGACTGAGCAACTTCGTAAGGCAGGTGTTATCGGTTCCTTCCTGGAGTTCTTCGGCTCAGGTGTTCCGCAGCTATCGCTGGCAGACCGTGGAACCTTGTCGAACATGGCGCCAGAGTTCGGTGCGACAGCGGCAATGTTCGCAATTGATGATCGGACGCTGTCCTACCTGCGTATGACGGGGCGTGGCGGTCAGATTTCGGGCCTGACGGAAGCGTACGCACGCGCACAAGGTCTGTGGCATGACAGTCTTGCCGATGCCGAATACAACCGCGTTGTGACACTGGATCTCAGTTCTGTTGCGCGTTCGATTGCTGGGCCAAAGCAACCCCATCAACGCATCGTGTTGGGACAAAAGGCTCCCGCCACGAATCTTCCATCAGGTCTGGACAATGGCTCCGTGGTTCTCGCAGCCATCACCAGTTGCACCAATACCTCCAACCCTCGTGGCGTTATCGCAGCCGGGCTGGTCGCACGAAATGCCCGTAAGCGTGGACTGAAAAGAGCACCATGGGTGAAAACCTCGTTTGCTCCTGGTTCGATGGTGGTGTCTGACTACCTTGAAAAATCTGGCCTGAATGAAGATCTGGACGCTCTAGGTTTCAACTTGGTGGGTTATGGCTGCACCACCTGCAACGGTATGTCTGGCCCGCTGCTGAGCCCTGAAATCGAAGAAGAAATCCGTACTCGCAAGTTGGAAACCGTAGCTGCTACTTCCGGTAACCGTAACTTTGAAGGCCGTGTTCACCCGTTGGCACGCGAAGTCTTCATCATGTCACCGCCGCTGATCGTTGCTTACGCAATTGCAGGTACCTATCTGATCGATCCGGAAAAGGATGCTCTGGGTCTCGACGACAACGGGGTGCCGGTGTATTTGCACGAGTTGTGGCCGAGCGATGAGGAGCTGACTCAAATCGAAGCAGATAATTTGACTGCCGATTTGTTCGACAAAGCCTACGAAGATGTTCCGCGTGAAGCGGGCTTGATTGCCAGTGATCTGCGCGCGGGCGTCAGCGATCAATATGCTTGGCAAGCGAACAGCACCTACATCCGCAAACCTCCATATTGGAGCGATGCAGTGAGTGCGACAGACATTACCAAAGATCTCAGCAACATGCGTGTGCTGGCCATGCTCTCGGACAACATCACGACCGACCACATCTCTCCGTCTGGCGCAATTCTTCCAGAAAGCGATGCCGGTCAGTACTTGCAGTCGCACGGCATCTCAGTACCGGAGTTCAATTCCTATGGTACGCGTCGTGGCAACCATGAAGCGGCGCAGCGTGCGACCTTTGCAAGTCCACGTCTGAAAAATGAGCTGCTTGAAGATGGTCGTGAAGGCCCATGGACTTTGCTTCTGCCAGAGAAGGAAGTCACCACCATTTTCCAGGCCGCTGAGATCTATGCACAGCGTAAGCAGTCTCTGATCGTTGTTGCTGGCAAAGAGTACGGCAGTGGTTCCTCCCGTGACTGGGCTGCAAAGGGCCCGCGCTTGCTGGGTGTTCGTGTGGTCGTGGCTGAAAGCTTCGAGCGCATTCACCGCACCAACCTTGCTGGCCTCGGCATTCTCCCTCTGCAGTTTGAGCACGGTGTTTCTCGACAGAGTCTGGGCCTGAACGGACGCGAAACATTCAGCGTTGAAGGCATCGCAGAAGACTTCCAACCGGGCGCAAAAATCACGCTGGTGATCGAGCGTGAGAAGGGTGAGAAAGAGCGCGTCACAGTCGTGAGTCGTCTGGATACCTTCGAAGACGTCCGCTACTTCCGAAGTGGTGGTTTGCTGCCACAGCTTCTGATCGAAAGCATGAAGAACGCATCCGTTAACTGATGCAACGCTGATCCGTTGGAGTAAATTTGAAATGACCCAAAGACGTATTCCTGCCGTTTACATGCGTGGTGGTTCGAGCAAAGGCGTTTTCTTCCTTGACGAGTGCCTGCCACCGGCGGGCGCCGAGCGTGATGCAATCCTGCTTCGTGTGATTGGTAGTCCGGATGTGTACGGCAAGCAGATCGACGGTATGGGCGGCGCTACTTCCAGTACCAGCAAGGTCGTCGTCATCGGTAAATCCAGCCGGGACGATTGTGATGTGGATTATCTGTTTGGTGCGCCAGCAATCGAGACGCCGGTAATCGACTGGTCTGGTAACTGCGGGAATCTGAGCTCGGCAGTTGGCCCTTACGCGATCTCCGAAGGGCTGGTAGATGCGCCACGTGATGGCATGGCGGTCGTCCGGATCTGGCAGGCCAATATCCAGAAGCGAATCATCGCCCACGTTCCTATGCGCAATGGTGAGGTTCAGGAGGAAGGTGGCTTTGTCCTCGACGGAGTAGCTTTTCCTGCCGCCGAAGTCGTCCTTGAGTTTCTTAACCCTGGTGGTTCAGATGGCAGCATCCTGCCGACGGGCAATGCCGTCGACGAGTTAGACATTCCGGGTCTCGGCAATTTCCCCGTTACACTATTGAATGCTGGTAATCCGACCATCTTCATCGATGCTGAAAAGGTAGGGTTGAAAGGTACAGAAACTCAAGACCAAGTGAACAGCGACGCACAGTTGCTTGCGCGACTTGAGACCATTCGTGCTCATTGCACGATAGCAATGGGATTGGCCGAAAGCGCCGAAGAGGCAACGCGTTTGCGTCCTCATACTCCAAAACTATGCATGGTTGCCAAGCCACAAGCCTATCAAGCAGCGGGCGGCAAGCAGGTAGAACCAAGCGATATCGACGTGATCGCTCGGATTCTCTCAATGGGCAAGCTTCACCACGCGATTACTGGAACCGGCGCTGTCGCTGTTGCCGTTGCAGCCGCGCTAGATGGCACATTGGTCAATCGCATTGTCGGCGATATCGGTGATCGCCAGGTACGCATGGGACACACAGCAGGCAGCGTCGCTGTAGGAGCGAAAACCGTCCTGGACGAAGGAGCCTGGGTGGTTGAAAAAGCAGTCATGAGCCGCAGTGCTCGTCGGTTGATGGAAGGCTGGGTACGTATCCCCGAAGTTGTCTGATTTACGGGTGTGCATGTCGGGCCGAGCTCAGCATGCACATATTTGAATTCGATAATAAAAACAAAAGAGATACCTGCCATGAGCTCTTCCCAATTCCCTGGTCACCTCATGCATCGCCGCCGATTCGTTCAACTATCTGCCATTGCGGCAGGAGGAGCCGTGGCTGGCTGCTTCAACATTTCTGCAAGCGCAGCTTCAACGGGTGATGAAAACAAAATGGCGAATAATAAAGCCGCTCAGACTCCTCGGTTTGCATACGTCGGCTCCAGAACAACCAAAGAGCGAAACGCGCGAGGCGTAGGCATCACAGTTTATCGGTACGCCCCCGAAACCGGAGCATGCGCGCTAGTACAAACGCTGAATGATTTGGTTAACCCCTCATTTCTGACCTTCGATAAGACGCAGTTTCATCTTTATTGTGTCCACGGTGATCAGAGTGAAGTTAGCGCCTTCGCTATCGACTCAGAGTCTGGCGAGTTGACCAAGCTCAACACCGTCGGTACTCAAGGAAAAAATCCTGTTCACCTTAGCGTTGATCCCACCAATAAATTTTTGGCCGTCGCCAATTACGCGACCGGCAGCGTTGCCTTATTTCCTGTTCTGGAGGACGGCAGCTTAGGTGTTTTGGCCCACGTTGAATCCTTACCAGGTGAAGCTGGCCCTCATAAAGTTGAGCAATGCAGCAGTCACCCCCACATGATTCCATTTGATCCATCAGGGCGCTTTTTGGTTATTCCCGATAAAGGCCTCGATGGGATCTTTGTCTATCGCGTTCGAAACGGCCACGCGAAGCTGGAAGCGACTCAGGTCAGCATGATCAAGGCACGAGAGGGGGCGGGCCCACGTCATATCGTCTTCACTCCTGACGCCCGGCATGCCTATGTCGTTAATGAGCTCGACAGTAGTGTCACTGGTTACGCCTACAAGGCCGATCAGGGGACACTCACAGCAAAGGAAATCCTGCCCACATTGCCATCGACGTTCACAGGTAATAGTCGGGCTGCAGCGATTGTCATCGCACCTTCCGGCAAGCATCTGTACGTGTCGAACCGTGGTCACGACAGCATTGCTATTTTTGCAATCAATGAAGGTGGCGAGTTTGTTGCCCAGGGGCATATTCCTTCTCAAGGTCGTAAACCACGCTTCATGAATTTGACGCCGGATGGTGCTCGCCTGTTCGTCGCCAACGAAGAGACTGACGGCATCGTTGCATTCGACGTTGACAGGAATTCGGGTGGCCTTACCGCAAATGGCCAGACGATTAAGACCGGCAGTCCGGTTTGCATGATTTTCAAAACGACCTGACTGGCCGATTAGCCCGGGCTGGAGTACCTACCTTGATCGAACTCTTGAATTCGCCAACGTTCTGGTTGGCAGTCGCGCAAATTATCGCCATCGATATTTTGCTGGGCGGTGACAACGCGGTCGTCATCGCCTTGGCTTGTCGCAAGCTCCCAGAGGCTCAGCGAAATCGCGCCATTATTGGAGGAGCGCTTGGCGCCATTGTCCTTCGGATTGTGATGATTTTCTTCGCATTACAATTGTTGGAGTTGCCTTACCTCAAACTCATCGGCGCAGCGCTGCTTCTCTGGATTGGTATCAAGATGCTGACTCCTGAGAGGGGGGATGCACACGACAACCTTGCAGCCAGTCCTCGGCTGTGGGGGGCAATTAAAACAATCATTGTCGCTGACGCGGTCATGAGCCTGGATAATGTTGTTGCGGTTGCTGGAGCATCCAGTGGCAGTCTGGAGCTCGTGATCTTCGGCATCGTAATCAGCATCCCAATCATCATTTGGGGTAGCAAGCTGGTGCTTCACTTTATGGATCGATTTCCACTGGTTATCACGCTCGGGGCAGCGTTGCTTGGATGGATCGCGGGCAGCATGGCTGTCGGTGACGTAAGTCTTCCAAGTCTGCCGTCTTGGTCTCATTACGCAGCGGGGTTTATCGGTGCGATGTTGGTCTTGATTGTCGGGAAGTTTGTGAGTGGTCGACAGCGAGGCAAATGCGATACATCTCCAGAATCTGAAGGAAGTGAGCAGTTATGAGTTTCGATATTGCTGAAGTGCGTGGTGATTTGGCTCCAACTGGGGAGCTCCACGTAGCCATCAATCTGGGCAATCCAGTTTTGGCCCAGCGCGATGAAGTCACTGGAGAAATGGGCGGTGTCTCAGTTGCGCTCGCAAATGAATTGGCAGAGGAATTGGGGATCGCCATCAAGCTGACGCCATACGATGCTGCCGGGAAAGTGTTTGCGGCCTTGGAAAACGGGCTTTGGGATTTGGCGTTTCTTGCTATCGAGCCTGTACGCGCGGAAAAGATCGCCTTCTCCAGTCCTTATGTGAGCATTGATGGCACTTACCTCGTCCATGAAGAAAGCCCTTTCGAAAGTGCATCTGATTTGGATACGCAAGGCCACAGAATTTCTGTAGGCCGAGGTGCCGCCTACGACCTCTATCTGTCACGCACCCTGCAGTATGCCGAGCTCGTAAGAGGGGAGACTTCAGCGAGTGCTGTGGATCTATTTCTGGAGCTTGGGTTGGAAGCAGCAGCAGGGGTTCGACAGCCATTGGAGCAGTTTGCGCACTCAGCCTCAGGAGTAAGAGTGCTGGCAGACAACTTCACGGAAATTCGCCAGGCGATGGCCGTCCCAAAGGCACGGAAAATCGCTGCCGAATACATCGAAGACTTTATCAGCCGCCTGGTGGGAAATGGCTTTGTAGCCAAAGCGCTAGCTGACAGTGGCCAAAGCGACGCAAGAGTTGCATCGCCTATTGCCTGGATAGCACCCAAATAGCGAGCGCTCATCTGCGGGCCCCCCCTCCGCATATTTTGACTACCTAGTGGTATGGAAAAAGCCAGCCCATTGTCGATGCAGTGGGCCGGCTTTTATGGCAGGAGTGTCAGCGCTGAAGACGTCGACTGCGACTTACAAAACTGATGGCAATGATGGCGACAGTAAGTGCCGCAGTGGAGAGCATTTCAGCCCGATGTGCTGGGAGGTAAGTCATGTAGATCAGACATCCCGCGATGAATACGATTACTAACCAGGTAAGCCAGAGTGAAATCGCACCCGAGGTTGCAAGCAGAAAGCTGAAGATTTTCTCCGGGGCGAAGTAATTGAGGAGGATGGTTAGAAAACCTACCACGGTGCTACCCAATACTGCCATGTAAGGGACACCGCCACTGGATACCATTGGGGGCGAAGCCGCCATTTGCGTTCATTACGCGAGTAATCCCCAACTCCTGGCTCGGACTGAATCCACCTAGTAGAGACCAGCCGCTGACCACGATGAACGCTATGATGGCCAGTACTTTGAGCATGGCAAACCAGAACTCGAATTCACCGAATTTGGCCACGCTAAAAAAGTTCGTCACAGTAAGTAATAGCGTCACCACCAACGCGAATTGCCACGTCGCAATGCCTGGTAACCAGGAATTTAAGATGGCACCAGCCGCTATTGCCTCTAGAGGAATGACACCATTACTGCGGGGCCTGCGGTGGCGATTGCGTGTCCAGATCCCACAAAGAGACCAGTACCGATCACCCCGGCAATGGAAATCATGGTGATGTGACGTTGTTTCAATCCAGCGGCCAAGGCATTGCTGCCATTCACCGCCTCATAGCTTGCGACGTTCTCGTTCACCTTAGGTGACCTCTCGATTGTTTTTATTGTGTGGGTCTCGGGCAAACCCTCGACCACTGTGCGCGTCCTCCATGACGCCGGAATCAGTAAGCGAGAGTGGAGTAACGCGGGTCTTTGTGCGCGTCCCAATAGAGCTGGGTCATCTGTTGGGTCACCACCCCGACCCGGCCGTCGCCCACCGCGACGCCATCAATCCAGCACACCGGCATCACCCCCCCGGCAGTGCTGGTGATGAACACTTCATGGGCGCCGCGTAACTCTTCGATAGACAGCGCCCGTAGCAACACTTCGACGTCCATTTGGCGGGCCAGGGTGATCGCCGTTTGCCGGGTGATTCCTTCAAGTACGCCTGCACACGGTGTCACCAAGCCCTTATCGGTTAGGGCGAACAGATTGAAACCCGGCCCCTCAACCACGTTGCCTTGGCCATCAACTAGGACGGCGGTGTCCTGGTGATGGGCGTAGGCATCGAACAGGCCCCGGGTCAGATCCAGCCAGTGATAGTTCTTGATGGTCGGGTCGACTGATTCCGGAGCGATTCGCTGTACCTGGCTGATGTGCAGGCGCAAGCCTTTCTCACGTTGTTGTTGATTGGCGATCCATGAGAATGGAATGGCAAAGGCGAAGAAACGGTTGACACAATCGCGCGGGTCTCTTGATCCGACCGGCGGTACACCGCGTGTGCAAACAATTTCTACATAAGCTTCCTTCAGGCCCGTCAGCCGCACGCATTGGGTGACGATGTCGACAATGTCGGTGGCGCTATGTGGGATTTTCATGTGCAGGCGTGCCATACCGCTTTCAAAACGCTGGATATGATCGGTCAGGCGGAAGAATGCGCCGTCCCAGACGTGCACGACGTCATAGGTTGCATCGGAGTGCAGGAGTCCCCAGTCCAGCACCGATATTTTTGCACTGGCGATCGGGACGAATACGCCGTCGATGAACGCGGCGCCTGACTTGAAAGTTTTATTGTTCATGTCGCGACTCTCTTGTTGTTTTGCCACTCAAAGGTCAACGTTCAGGCGTGCGAATGCCGTCCCGTGGGGGAATACCGATAATCAAAGGAACTTACAACGAGATAGGAACGCTAGCGCCTTTCTTGACCTCACCCATCGAGACGTAAGAGTGGGTGATGCGAACGCCTGGAAGTTTTAGTATTTTCTCTTCCAGTAATTGACGGAAAGCTGCGATGTCCGCAATGCGGATTTTCATTATGAAATCGACGTCGCCAGTTATCATGTGGCACTCGACGATTTCATCGATCATGGCGATCCCCTTACGAAACTTGCCGTAGGCGTCGTCTACTGAGCGATCGAAATGCACGAAGGCGTAAATCAGCATCGGATAACCGACTTGGTCGGCCTGAACGATAGCCTGGTAGCCTTGGATAAAACCTTCCCGTTCCAAACGGCGAACGCGTTCCAGGCAAGGGGTAGGGCTCAGGTGAACCTGTTTGGCAAGCGCTTGATTGGTCACCCGCCCGTCCTTCTGCAGCAGCTTTAAAATCTGCACGTCGATGGCGTCGAGTTTGCGGGGGCGGGCGTCAGCGGAGACTTTAAAATCATCGATTTCGTTCATGGTACTGATCTCCGCAAACGCGAAATTGGTGTCGCTGGACGACATGTATTTATCGTCGATTCAAGTGCTCACAGTATTGTGTTGTAGCTGTTTGCCGTCAAAGTCGTTAATGCTAAATGTCGAGTCTATGGCAGGATGTTATGCTATTTTTTTCGATTGTTATGGATTCATTAACTGAAAAAGTAGCCTGTTACTAGTTTTTTAATGGTGAAAGGTCGCTAGGCAGGGGCCTTGAAGGAGCAGCAGGATCATCTGTTCGAGCATTCAGTTTTCGGCGTCTAGCAGCGCCCACAATAATAAGGTGGGCAGCATAGGTTTCTCACGCGTGGTCTCTATTGCTTTGAGTTTGCAATGGTAAGGTGCTTTTGCGTACAGGCTCAGAGCCGTCACGCTGCGGGGGGCAGTCCAGCAATGCTCGGCTACCGAACGACCTTTCTATTCAAGGGTATCGAGGTAGTGTTTCGTCATCCATAAGTGCCCACCCTTTCATCGTTGCAAATGAACGAGCGGGTAGGGGGCTTTCTTTCGAATAGTCACCGACTCCTCCATGGCTGAAGTTCCCGTGAGTAGTGCCTGCCGGCAGAGAGGTCGAGGATGAGGTCTGTCTTTCGGGCGATTGCGGGGAGGGGCTAGAGTAGGGCAAAGACCAGCAGGTGCCGCGTTCAGCGTTGAGGCTCGGGACCCAGAGGGCAGAGTATGGACCTGCGTTTACTCTGGCAATGATCTGGAGTCCTGATCGAGTCCCCAGTGTCCAAGCAGCGGTATTGAAGGGACGCTTTCAGTTGTCTTGTCCCTTGAGTTCCTTGGTGCACTCTTTTTTGGAGTATGGATCGTTGGAGGGGGGATAGTTGGGAGACTGATAGGACGTGCAACTCCCGAGACCAGCGCCTTTCGACATGACTATGACAGCTATCGTAGCTGTTATCAAAACTGCGAACGCTGCCAGGCTCCAGACGGAGATATGAGTTTCCTCGACCTTGCGTGGAAAGAATTGATCGAGTGCTGAGGTTTCGGTTCGCAGCGTGACCCAGAGTGTATAGCGGTAGGCGTCAGCCCCCGCACCTGGGTCACCGATGCGCTGGCAGGCGTCCGCCGCCTGGGCGGCATACACATCCCCCACTTGCCGTGGTGTGCCTTGAGGGTTTCCTCGCTGGGCATTGAACTCATCGATCACCGCTTTGACTTGCGCTCCGTCCGCCTCCAGGGCGGCCTGACAATCGCTCTCGGTAGAGAACTCTCGGCTGGTGCTGGTCACGGTGTCCAACCATAGCTTGGAGTCCGCATAGATCCCCAGCACACTGCCGTCTTCGTGGCGTTGCTGGTATAGCTTGAAGGAGCCAACAATGCTCTTTCCGGAGTCGGTCAGCTTCTGGAGTTGTTCTGCGGTCAGTTGCTGATTGAGGGTGTAGCCATAGACCTGAGGCCCCGTCATCGCCGGCCTGGCCGGTACCGTCGTGCAGCCCGATAGCAAAGAGGTGAGAATTGTCAGGCTTAAAACACTGCACAGCGTCCTTCGCATGAAACGTTCCTAGGCGATCGGGCGGCTGAACAGCCAGACGCAAGATTACGCCATCTCCCAGACGTTGTTTCGGCGGCGTTGCCCAAATCCTTAACACTGTGATTTCACCCAAACGGGTTGCTTCGGGCGGTGCCGGACGGGCGTTAACAAGGTCGCTTACAGGCGATGAACTGTTCTATTTGGGCACCAAGGAGGTCGCCTTGTGCTGCCTTCACCATCGAGATCCTGAGAGCGAAAACCATAAAGGTAAGTCGGCGGTAGATGGGCCTCGGTCAGACTGAGTCCATGATCCAACGGTCCTGGGACAGAAGCAGGAGCGTGTAGCTTCTGTCCCCTGCGGTGTATATGTAAAGCGTGGTGCCGTTCTCGGCCTCGATATCATTGAAGACTGAGATGATCCGACCGCCACTTTGCAGTGCGTGGGTATGAGTTTGTTGGTCTTGCTCACTCAATTTGCTCACATCACTGACCAGATTGAGCATCAAGTAGAGAAGGGTGCTGATCCCTTGTTTTTCAAGCTTTTTGACGCCTTGAGTGGCCAGCACGCGGCCGGGTTCGAAGGGCAGAACCCTATGCTTTTCAATGCTCAACTCGCCCAGGATCGCAGTAGCGATTTCTTCTGAGACGCCGGTTTCGAGCAACACCTTGTACATCGTCATTTCCGTTTTCATCAGACCTCCAGATTTTCGGGGAGGGCCTGCCCCCTACGGGCGAGGCCCGTAGGGGGGAACGGTGAAGCGACAGCAGTGCTTCCATCGACTGCAATAGCAGTCGATCAGTCGCACTACCGGAAGCGCTGCGACTTGGGAAGATCATGCGCAATGGCGCATCGTAGCTTCCAGAACCGGGCTACGTCGGCAGGGTGCTGACAATGTCAGCGGTATGCCCCGACACAATGAATAACTCCGAGTGGTGCTGTCAAAAGCTCAACTGCTACAGATTTTTTCCGGTACGCAGTGCCTGTGTCGATGAAAGGTACGAACAGTGCGAATGGTGATATGTGGAGGCGTCTGGTCCTTATCGATTGGCCTTCCTGATCATTTGGACGAGCGCCTGAATCCGCTCCTCCAGGTCGAGAGGGTATTCACAGATGGAGATTTCGCTGACGAGCTTCGCCACTTTGACTTTATCGACGTCCTTGAATGTTTTCTGTGCTTTCGTCTCGAAGGGCAAGACATGGTCGAACGGCCCCGTCTCCAGCCGTTTTGCGAAGTGTTTGTAGGCCTTGCTCAAGGCATCGGTCAGGGTGTCTTCGGGAATGTAGTTTTCGATCTCTCTACCGGCGGTGATCCAGACGATGCCGCCGTCCTGCTCAACTTCTTCTTTAATTCGACGCTTTGTTTGGTTCACGGTGTCCTGGGCGGATGCCATGTCGCTGTCGATCACGATCGCCAGATTGCGATTGAGTCGTCTCACGGCAATGAGGGCGTCCAGGTCTTCCTGGCTAGGTTCGGAGTCGTTCGCGCTCAGGTGGCTGAGCAGCCTGCCGCCGTAGAACATGATGGAGTAGTCGATGCCTTCGACGAGATCAGAGGCGGCCTGGTGCAACCAGTGGTTGATGTAGACCCTGTCAGAGGGGCCCTCCACCCAGATGATCGAGTTGGCTTGGAGCAGATCAGAGGCCTTGTAACCCAGGTCCTGGAGAACGTTGGATTTGTTATTTGAAGTCAGACACAGCTCGATTTTGCTGCATCCCTCCACGTTGGATACATGGAAAATCGAAGCGTCGACCATGTCGATGATGCTGGCCGAGTGGGTGGCGATGAAGTACTGGTTGGTGGTGTTGTCTTCCAGGTATTTCACGAGCCGCCGCTGCAGGATCGGGTGCAGGTGCAGTTCAGGTTCTTCAATGCAGACGATCTGGTTTTCGGCCAGCGTGCAGAACGCCGCCAGCATGACCACTTCATGAATACCGGTGCCCAGCGACTCGATGGGTAGCGTCTTGTCATTCAGGTGCACCAGGATGTGTTCCCTATCGTAGGGAATCTCGATCTCCGCCGTTTCAGCCTCCGTGACGGTTTTCAAAAAGTCGTTGATTCGAGTGAATTTCTGACGTTGCTCGCGTTCGTGAAAGCTAGGGTTTTGAAGCTTGGCTAACTCTTCAATCAGACCCTTGCCGCTCCAGTCAGAGAAGGATTCGCCCTTGGTAGAGATACTTCGAATGGCTGGGATAAGATTGACTTTGGGTTGTGATGGACTCAATAGATTTACTATCCAGTGAGTGATTTTTTGAATAAGGACTGACTGTGCAAAATCTCTTTTATCGGTTGTGACGCGTTCCCAGAGATTCATGAGTGCATTTTTAGTTGTATGTAGTAATAGATGTCTCTCTAAGGATTTTTCATCAAAATGCTTTAAAGGAGAAAGGCTGGAGAAATTATTTGTGATCCAGATGGTTTCATGTTTTTTTATGAAATTTATTATTTCGGAAAGATCTTGTTTTTCATCTTTTCTAAGGTTGTCGACTGCTTCAATCGCTTGGCTGTAGTGTATGGCAGGAATGCCGATGGCTAAATTTACTTCGCTTGCGTTAGCACCTAAATGAATGTCCAGTCTTTTTAGGCTTTGTTGATGTCTGGATTCCTCATTCTCGAATATCGAATCTAACTCATGTGTTATGAAATTCAATACGCACGACTTTCCTGCGTTGTTCTGGCCTATGAAAAAGTTGAACCGCCGAAATGGCGCGATGAACGCAGTTTCCGCTCCAATGCCTTTATAGTTTTTAAGAGCGATACCGTGCAAAAAAATCTGTTCTTCCATGAGCTAAAAAAAGCCTGACTGCTGAGTGATGGCAAAATCATATCGTTTAGAGGCGCTTTTTAAAACCGCCCACTACGGCGCTCATCGCCAGGCGCAGGTTGTCGCCCCGGGCAGCAACACCCTCGATGGATTCACCGTCATGGGCTGCACGCAATGGAGGGGCCACGGCGCGCGCCACGATGGCATGGTCGGCATTTGTGACCTGGTAGGTGCGAATCCGGGCTCTCTGCTCGAACCAACGCTCCACAGATGCCTACGTATACGGTCATCCGCCGATTGGGCGAAGACCGCAATCAATACCCCTGGAATCGCCAAGCAGGTGCATGGATTTGGTTACATTATTATGCTTTAGCTATAGCTTTTTGTTCTAAGTCGCCACAGGCAAGTCGATTTTCCGTTGACTATGCTCGCAGCACAAATCCCATGTTGGTGATGGTACGGAGCTGCAGTCGCATGGATGCTACGGTCAATCAGTGTGCTCCGTTCACGTGGTCGTTCCTGCCGAATGTATTCACCCCGACTTTTGCCCGCTGGCGAGCCTTCGTGTGCGCTGGCGGCGCCTGCGTTCGTTCGCGATCTAATCCTCTCAAACACTGGTTTCCCCCTGGAGCTGGAGGCTTCTCGCCAGGCTTTGCTGTTGTCTCACCCCTTAACAATGCAAGGCAATCAGGATGAATTATGTACATACCCTCTGACCCAAAAGTTATACAAGCTGTCGCCGAAGATGGGTTTGTGCGGCGTTGGGCCTTTTGGCTACCACTGGTTATAGCGGCTCTTCTGGTTTATTTAAGTCCTGATGAGTATGTGTCTTTAAGTGGTGCATTGAAGTTGTTCACGTGGCTGCCCGTGCTTGTTTTTCCATCAATAGACGTTTGGGCCAGCAGGTCCTCGTTTCCTGAAAATACAAGGGTGCTGTTTTCTTTTTTCGCCTATGCGTCGATCTACTATGCCGTGCTTGTTGCTGGCTGGGACAAATACAAGCTGGCCTTTATAGGGTCGCGCAACTCCCCTAAACGGCATCTCAAGCCCCTGATCGTTGCGCTGTATCTCTTGCCGCCATTATTGCTATTCAGTGTGGCCCTTCCCGCTGAAGAGAAGTGCTTGAACTTGTGCATTCACGCATCAAGGCTTTTGCAACTTATCTACGCATTCTTATTGTCTTTTTGGCTGGGCTTTGGCTTGGCCTCGCTGTACTGGTGGATCAGGAATTTCTCAAAGATTCATTTCTAAAAAATAAGAGAGGTGTGCCATGGCCGATTCGCAAATCAATTATTCCACGTTTGAACCTGACTGGTGGGACGGCGTTGGCGTTTCTGCCGAAGCAGTGAAAGGTGGGATTGAAAAAGCGATTCAAGAAGCCTATGGCGGAACGCTCTCTGAGGCGAACAAAAAAGCGCTCGCAGACGCCGCTTATCAGCACCATCTGGCACAGAACGCCATGAAGGCTTCGGCTGCGGCTGCCAAGGAAGCGTTGCAGTATGCCGACCTGCCTGACTCCCCGTTGTATAAAAATGCGACGGCGACGGCCAAGGCCTATGAGTCGATTGCAAAAAGTGCCATGGGGGAGGCCAATCAGATCATGAGCAATGCCAATGCCGGTAGTGCGTTGGCAACCAACCTCAGTCGCCTGGCGTCCGTGCTGGGGCCCGCCATCAACATTGCCCAACTGGGCACGGCGATGAGCACCGGGGACGCGTATGAGGTAGGCAAGACGGCAGTCACCGTATTGGCCGGCATGGCCATTGGTTCGCTTGCCGCCAGCGCCATGGCCGCCGTAGGGGCTCCCGTATTGCTTGCGACTGCGGCCTCAATCGTGGCCGGGTTCGCAGCCAGCAAGTTCTGGGGCT
Organism: Pseudomonas sp. Mn2068; assembly: GCF_049319725.1. NCBI lineage: Bacteria > Pseudomonadati > Pseudomonadota > Gammaproteobacteria > Pseudomonadales > Pseudomonadaceae > Pseudomonas > Pseudomonas sp. Mn2068. The sequence continues at coordinate 709,072 of NZ_JBMOUG010000002.1, forward strand.
GGCTGTGGGACAACGGTGGAGCTGAGTCCCTGGGCGTTAAACGGGGTGATGATTTTAGCGGCGCGAGTATTGGGGCGGGCCTGGCCTCGCTGTTATCGGCACTGTTTGGCCAGGCCGAAGGCACCGTGTCGCCCCTGATACTGGACCTGGATGGCGATGGCGTTGAAACCATCAGTGTGAACGCCGGCATCCATTTTGATCATGATGGTAACGGCACTTCAGAAACCACAGGCTGGGTTGGGAAGGATGATGGCCTGCTGGTCTGGGACCGAAATGGTAACGGGCAGATAGACAATGGCAGTGAACTCTTTGGCAATAATTCCATCCTGTCGAACGGGCAGCGGGCCACTAACGGTTTTGCAGCGCTGGCTGAGCTGGACAGCAATCATGATGGGAAAATCGACGCTAACGACAGCGCCTTTTCCACCCTGCAGATCTGGCGAGACCTCAACAGTGATGCGAAGGTCGACGCCGGTGAACTGCTTAGCCTGAGCGCGGCGAATATCGCGAGTTTGAACACAGCCTACAGCAATGGCTCAGCCATCGACCCGCAGGGGAACAAGGCGCTCCAGGTCGGGCAGTACACGGATGCGAACGGGGTCATTCGCAGCATGAATGACATCTGGTTCAACGCCGATCGGCTCAATACCGTCGATGCTGCGCCGGTGGCGGTGTCCGAAGAGATTGCAAACCTGCCGGACTTCGCAGGCCTGGGTAACGTGAAAAGCCTGCACCAGGCCATGGCCAAAGACAGCTCCGGTGTTCTGCTTAGCCTGGTCCAGGCCTTGAAACAGGACGTCTATTCAGCGCAAAGCGGGGACCTGATCGATCAGTTGATTTTCAAATGGACGGGGGCCGATGCCTACGCCGCCAACAGTCGGGGGGAGTACCTCGCCGATGGCCGAAAACTCTATGCGCTCGAAGCCTTTCTCGCGAAGTCTTTTATCCAGGGCAGTGGAACCAATGAGGGGTTGCCTAACCCGGGGCCCAACTCGGCTGAAGTGTTGATGCAGGCTTATGAGACGCTCAGAAGCCACATCGCGGAGTCATTTGTGTTTGAGATTCGCCTGAAGCCCTATTTCCAGGCAATGAATCTGACGCTGACACCGTCTGGGTTATCACTCGATTTCGCGGCGGTCACGACAGCCTTCAGTCTCGCGTTTGAGCAGGCACAGGGCACCTCTCGGGAACTGGTTGTGATCGACTTGTTTCACTTCAGGGATATTCAGGATGTGAAGGACAGGTTCGCCTCCTCTGATTTGCTGGCTGACCTGGTCAGCCGCCTGTCGAGCGCTGAGCGTTCGGATCTGTTCACCCGCGTACCGAATCTGATCGTCGGATCATCCGGTGATGAGCGATTGACAGCCCTGAACGACAAGAGCTACGTGCTGATTGCCGGCGCCGGCAATGATGAACTCCTGGGCGGCAACCTGCATGATCGGCTCGAAGGTGGCTCCGGCAACGACACCCTGAGCGGCGGGGCCGGGAACGACCTACTCGATGGCGGGACTGGCAACGATATCCTCAACGGTGGCACAGGCGCCGACACCTACCTGTTCAAGCTGGGCGATGGTCGCGACACGATCAACGAAGACAATAGCTACGGCTCTGAAACCGACGTCGTGAAGTTTGGTGAGGGCATTCTGGCGTCCGATATCACGGCCACTCGCGTCGGTGTCAATCTGGTGCTGAGCCACCGCAATGGCCAGGATCAGATCACCCTTAGCAACTGGTTTTATGCCAACAGCGGTCGTTATCAGGTGGAGCGGTTCGAGTTTGCGGACGGTACAGTCTGGACCAGTGCTGCCGTCACCGCGCCCTTTCTGGTTCAGGTCGGCGGCGAGGGGGATGATGTTCTGACGGGGCTGACCGCGGCCTTCAACCAGTCGCTGTCTGGCGGTGCAGGGAACGACACGCTGATGGGCGGTGCTGGTGCCGATACCCTGGAAGGCGGAACCGGCAACGATGTGCTCAACGGTGGTGCCGGCGGGGACATCTACTTGTTCAAGCTGGGCGATGGCCGCGACACGATCAACGAAGACAACGGCTACGGTTCGGAAACCGATATCGTCAAGTTCGGCGCGGGCATCCTGGCCTCCGACATCACGGCCACCCGGGTGGGCACCAGCCTGGTGCTGAGCCACCGCAATGGCCAGGATCAGATCACCCTCAGCAACTGGTTCTACGCCACCGGCGGCCGCTATCAGGTTGAGCGCTTTGAGTTCGCAGACGGCACCGTATGGACCAGCGCCGCCTTGAGTACCCTGATACTGACGCAAGTGGGCGGTGACGGGGACGATGTGCTGAGCGGCGTCAGTGCCGCGTTCAACCAGTCGCTGTCGGGAGGTGCCGGCAATGACACCCTCAACGGTGGCTCGGGGACTGATGTGCTGGAGGGCGGTACGGGCAACGATGTGCTCAACGGTGGCGCCGGCGGGGACATTTACCTGTTCAAGTTGGGCGATGGCCGCGACGCCCTCAACGAAGACAACGGCTACGGTTCGGAAACCGATGTCCTGAAGTTCGGTGAAGGCATTCTGGCTTCGGACATCACCGCTACCCGCGTCGGTGTCCACCTGGTGTTGAGCCACCGCAATGGCCAGGATCAGGTGACCCTCAACAACTGGTTCTATGCCAACGGCGGTCGCTATCAGGTCGAGCGGTTCGAGTTTGCGGACGGTACAGTCTGGACCAGTGCTGCCGTCACCGCGCCCTTTCTGGTTCAGGTCGGCGGCGAGGGGGATGATGTTCTGACGGGGCTGACCGCGGCCTTCAACCAGTCGCTGTCTGGCGGTGCAGGGAACGACACGCTGATGGGCGGCGCTGGCGCCGATACCCTGGAAGGCGGAACCGGCAACGATGTGCTCAACGGTGGTGCCGGTGGGGACATCTACTTGTTCAAGCTGGGCGATGGCCGCGACACCCTCAACGAAGATAACGGCTACGGTTCCGAAACCGATGTGGTGAAGTTCGGCGAAGGCATTCAGGCCTCCGACATCACGGCCACCCGGGTGGGCACCAGCCTGGTGCTGAGTCATCGCAATGGCCAGGATCAGATCACGATCAGCAACTGGTTTTATGCCAACGGCGGTCGTTATCAGGTCGAGCGGTTCGAGTTTGCGGACGGCACCGTATGGACCAGCGCCGCCTTGAGTACCCTGATACTGACGCAAGTGGGTGGTGACGGGGACGATGTGCTGACCGGCGTCAGTGCCGCGTTCAACCAGTCGCTGTCGGGAGGTGCCGGTAACGACACCCTCAACGGCGGCTCGGGAGCTGATGTCCTGGAGGGTGGTACCGGCAACGATATCCTGAACGGTGGCGCTGGCGGGGACATTTACCTGTTCAAGCTGGGCGACGGCCGCGACACCATCAACGAAGACAACGGCTACGGTTCGGAAACCGATATCGTCAAGTTCGGCGCGGGCATCCTGGCCTCCGACATCACGGCCACCCGGGTGGGCACCAGCCTGGTGCTGAGCCACCGCAATGGTCAGGACCAGATCACCCTGAGCAACTGGTTCGCTACCAACAGCGGGCGCTATCAGGTGGAGCGGTTTGAGTTCGCCGACGGCACGGTCTGGACCAGCTCAGCACTCTCCACGCGCTTGCTCGACCTGCAGGGGGGAGACGGTGACGACGTGCTGACCGGTGTCAGCAGTGCACAGTCGCAAGTCATTCGAGGAGGGGCAGGCAACGATGTCATTACCGCAGGGGCAGGGGCCGATTTGCTGGAGGGCGGCACCGGCAACGATGTCTTGAATGGCGGTGCGGGCGCTGACCTCTACTTGTTTGATCTGGGCGACGGGCAAGACGTTATCAACGAAGACAATGGTTATGGCTCCGAAATCGATGTCCTGAGGTTTGGCGAAGGTATTCAGGCATCGGATCTCATCGCCAGCCGCGTGGGCATCAACCTGGTACTGAGCCATCGCAACGGTCAGGACCAGATCACCCTCAACAACTGGTTCGCGGCCAACAGCGGCCGCTATCAGGTCGATCGGTTCGAGTTCGCCGACGGCACAGTCTGGACCAGCGCGGCACTGGCTGCCTCGCTACTGACACAGGTGGGCACAGAGGGCGACGATGTCCTGACGGGGGTCAGTGCTGCGTTCAACCAGTCCCTGTCTGGAGGCGCCGGGAACGATACCCTCAATGGTGGTTCCGGTAGCGATGTGCTGGACGGCGGCACGGGCAACGATGTGCTCAACGGCGGCGCTGGCGGGGACATCTATTTCTTCAAGCTGGGCGATGGCCGGGACATCATCAACGAGGACAACGGCTACGGCTCCGAAACCGATGTTGTGAAGTTCGGGGAAGGTATTCTGGCCTCCGATATCACGGCCACGCGAGTGGGCATCAACCTGGTATTGAGTCACCGCAATGGCCAGGACCAGGTGACCCTCAACAATTGGTTTGCCACCACCGGCGGTCGCTACCAGGTGGAGCGCTTTGAGTTCATCGACGGGACCGTGTGGACCAGTGCTGCCTTGACGACCCTCACGCTGACGCAAGTCGGTGGGGCCGGTGATGATGTGCTGACCGGCGTCAGTGCTGCATTCAACCAGTCGTTGTCGGGAGGCGCCGGTAACGACACCCTCAACGGCGGTTCGGGAGCCGATGTCCTGGAGGGCGGTACCGGCAACGATATCCTGAACGGCGGCGCCGGCGGGGACACCTACCTCTTCAAATTGGGCGATGGCCGCGACACCATCAACGAAGACAATGTCTACGGTTCTGAAACCGACATCCTGAGGTTCGGCGCGGGCATTCTGGCCTCCGACATCACGGCCACTCGGGTGGGCACCAGCCTGGTGCTGAGCCACCGCAATGGCCAGGACCAGATCACCCTCAGCAACTGGTTTGCAACCAACAGCGGGCGCTACCAGATCGAGCGGTTTGAGTTCAGTAACGGCACTGTTTGGACCAGCGCCGAGGTGTCCAAGCAACTGCTGGAGCTGGTGGGCGGAGACGGCGATGACGTGCTGACGGGCGTCAGCAGTGCGCAGTCGCAAGTCATTCGTGGCGGTGCGGGCAATGACATCATCACCGCGGGCGCGGGTGCCGATCTACTGGAGGGTGGCACCGGCAATGACGTACTCAACGGCGGCGCGGGCGGCGACACCTACCTGTTCAATCTGGGCGATGGCCGCGACACCATCAACGAAGACAACGTCTACGGCTCGGAAACCGATGTGCTGAAGTTCGGGGAAGGCATTCTGGCGTCCGACATCATCGCCACGCGCGTGGGCGTCAACCTGGTGCTCAGCCATCGCAACGGCCTGGATCAAGTCACCCTCAACAGTTGGTTTTCTGTGAACAGCGGTCGCTATCAGGTTGACCGGTTCGAATTCGCCGACGGCACAGTCTGGACCAGTGCGGCCTTGGCCACCACGTTACTCAAGCAGGTGGGCGGTGACGGTGACGACGTTTTGACAGGTGTCAGCGCCGCGTTCAACCAGTCCCTGTCCGGCGGCGCCGGGAACGATACCCTCAATGGCGGTTCCGGTACCGATGTGTTGGACGGCGGTACGGACAACGATGTGCTTAATGGCGGTGCTGGCGGCGATATCTACCTCTTCAAGTTGGGCGATGGTCGCGACACCATCAACGAAGACAACGTCTACGGCTCGGAAACCGATGTGCTGAAGTTCGGGGAAGGTATCCTGGCCTCTGATATCACGGCCACGCGCGTCGGCGTCAACCTGGTGCTGAGCCATCGCAATGGCCAGGACCAGGTGACCCTCAACAGCTGGTTCTCCGTCAACAGCGGCCGCTACCAGGTCGACCGGTTCGAATTCGCGGACGGTACTGTCTGGACCAGTGCCGCGTTGGCCGCCTCGCTGCTCAAGCAGGTGGGTGGTGACGGCGATGACGTCCTGACGGGCGTCAGTGCAGCGTTCAACCAGTCACTGTCCGGCGGCGCCGGGAACGACACCCTCAATGGTGGTTCCGGTACCGATGTGTTGGAAGGCGGTACCGGTAACGATGTGCTCAACGGCGGTGCTGGCGGCGATATCTACCTCTTCAAGCTGGGCGACGGTCGCGACACCATCAACGAAGACAACGTCTACGGTTCTGAAACCGATATCCTCAGGTTCGGGGAAGGCATTCTAGCCTCCGATATCACGGCCACGCGCGTCGGCGTCAACCTGGTACTGAGCCATCGCAACGGCCAGGATCAGGTGACCCTCAACAGCTGGTTTTCGGTCAACAGCGGCCGCTACCAGGTCGACCGGTTCGAATTCGCGGACGGTACTGTCTGGACCAGTGCCGCGTTGGCCACCTCGCTGCTCACGCAAGTGGGAGGCGAGGGCGATGACGTCCTGACGGGCGTCAGTGCCGCGTTTAACCAGTCCTTGTCCGGAGGTGCCGGAAACGACACCCTGAACGGCGGCACTGGATTCGACGTGCTGGAGGGGGGCGCCGGCAACGATGTCCTCAACGGCGGTGCCGGTGGTGACACCTACCTCTTCAAGCTGGGCGACGGCCGGGACACCATCAACGAAGACAACGTCTACGGCTCTGAAACCGATATCCTGAAATTTGGTGAAGGCATTCTGGCCTCTGATATCACGGTCACGCGTGTTGGCGTCAACCTGGTGCTGAGCCATCGCAACGGCCAGGATCAGGTGACCCTCAACAATTGGTTCTATGCCAACAGCGGTCGTTACCAGGTCGACCGGTTCGAGTTTGCGGACGGTACTGTCTGGACCAGCGCCACGGTCGCCGCTCCGCTCTTGAAACTGGTCGGAGGCGACGGAGACGATGTGCTGACCGGTGTCAGCGCGGCGTTCAACCAGTCACTGGTGGGCGGCGCGGGGAACGACACCTTGACCGGTGGCGCCGGCGCGGACGTCCTGGAAGGAGGGACGGGTAACGACGTGCTGAACGGCGGTGCCGGCGGCGACACCTACCTCTTCAAGCTCGGCGATGGCCGAGACACCATCAACGACGACAACGTCTATGGCTCGGAAACCGACATCCTGAAATTCGGCGAGGGGATTCTGACCTCCGACTTCTCCGTCTCCCGGGTCGGCAACAGCCTGGTCTTGAACCATCGCAACGGCCAGGATCAGGTGACCCTCAATAACTGGTTCTACACCACCGGCGGCCGCTACCGGATCGAGCGATTCGAGTTCGCCGACGGCTCGCTGCTGACCAGCGACCAGATGACGGCCAGGGCCAGTACAGCGGGCAATGACACCCTCACGGGTTCCAGTGCCAGTGACCGACTGCAGGGGGGCAAAGGCAATGACCTGCTCCAGGGAGGAGACGGTGCTGATATTTACGTTTTCGCCGCGGGCGACGGGCAAGACATCATCAACAACTTCTCCGCGACACCGGATGACACCGATGTCCTGAGCATTGAAGGTATCTCGACCACCCACCTCTGGCTCTCTCGCGACGGCAATAACCTGGTCATCGATGTGACGGGCTCAGATGATCGGGTAACGGTCAAGGACTGGTACTTGGGTTCAGCTCAGAAAATCGACGTCATCCAGGCGGGTGGGGCGTCGTTGTACGCGAACGCCGTGGACAACCTGGTCAACGCGATGGCCACGTTCGGCGCGCCGGCAGGAGGAGAAATCAACCTCACGCAAAGCCAGCGTGAGCAACTGAATACGGTGATTGCTGCGAATTGGCATTGATCTATTTGCCGGGAAGGGTGGGCCTGCCCAGGTCCACCCCCTTGGCTCAGGCGTCTTCAGTCGCTGAAATTTTGGTATTCAATCCGTATCGTGATGTTTCAAGCTCAAGGCGCAAGAGGTACAGCTAAGCTACCGGTCGGTTGCTTCTCTTTGTGAGTGGCAGTGATCGGCCAATAGCGGACGTCTACCTGGGCTCGACTTTGGTTTTTTAAGGCGCCTACATAACCTAGGGTAGATCAACTTGGAGTTGGGGAAATCCTCAGTGGCTTTAAACAACGGGCCGGACCACATGAAAGGCAAACGCTGCCCATACGGTACCCCTAACACTGCACGGTGAAATCCAGCATTATTGATAGCGGCAATGGCAGGTTTACATGGCTATACACATCCACCCAAGGTTGGATAAGTTTGAACATGAACGAAGACGAGTACGAAGAAGCGATCCAAACAGGCCTTCGCAACAATGAAGTTCTTAAGCTTGTGCACAACTACTGCTCTCACGCTCGAGTCGTCAACCGCGGCGGGGTAGGTTTGATTGCCCAGGCGACCGGGCTCCCGCTCGGAATGCTTGGCGTGCACTGTGACCACGCACCAGCGTCTGGAATGGCAGGTTGGTATCTCGAACCTATTGCTGTTGATTTCCATGACCGGAATTGCGCTCATTGCGATAAGCGCTTGGCTGTTCGAATGCCCAATTTGCTTTCGCTAGTTGAGGATCGAGGTAGAGCTCTAGAAAGGCAAAGGGAGGTCCAAAAGAAAGCTCAAGCCCAAGCTGAAGCAGCCCATCAAGGGCGGGTCGCGCAGAGGACAGCTCTCCGAGTAGGGCAGAGCGCTGCGTGCTGTTCTCTACTCGACGATCTCGACACACTTGATGCCTGCTCATCGGATGAGGTGAAGATCCGCATCGTCGAGACAGCTAAGCTCGCTCCTGAAGTCTTCACCGCTCCGATTGTTGAGTACTTCTTCGAGCTTGCCACCTCCGACAAAATGAATCTTAAGGAGCAAGCACTTTCGGTTCTACGTCTAGTCAGTGCAGACAAGCCTCGCCTTTCCGAAACGGCCTTCGACTGCCTTGCAAAGCACGATGCTATCGGGATTGCCGCGGATATCATCCTTGCATACCCAGGAATGGTGGCACCAGCCAAGGTGGAGAGCGCTGTACCGGCGCTGATAGCTCTTGCCCGACGTCCTCGAGCACATCTTTCTATAGATGAGCCGATCTCTAAGCCAGAACCGCTCAAAAAAATCTACAAACTTTGGCCGGAGGTAGTCCGACACGCTATCCAGCGTCTGCTCGACTCGAAGCAGTCTTACCCAGTTCGTTTGGGTGTCGCCGCTCTGCACGTCCTGTTCAGAGATGATGCTGGACTACTTCCAAGCTTTGCTAGGACAACGATTTCAAAGCTCGCCCGTGCTCACTTGTTATTTGAGAAGGATCCGTCTGATCGAGAACTTGGAATGGTGTGCGGCGACCTAAGACGTATCGTCGTAGCAGCCCTCCTTGCTGCGCCTGAAGATACCGACGCATTAATCTCTGAGTTTTTCGATAGCGCATCCTCTGAAGGTGAGGAGCGCTTAACCCGGGTCTATGAAGAACTTTCGCGGCATTCAATACGGCTCGGTGGGGACCGTAGAAACGAAATGACACCCGCTGACGTTGCCGCATATGTGGTGGTCCTGAGGCGTCTACTCAACCTCGCAGGAACGTCTACAAACCAGAAGGTTCTGCGACTCGTTATTCAGGCGTTCAGAAACGAGCCAGACGAAATCGTCGCAGCTGGAAAACAGAATATTGATGCTTTGCTCGGCACAGCAGCTGTTTTAGATGCGCGCATTGAAGCTTTTGAAGCGGAACGAAACGCCACGCCAGCGGCCAACTTCAATGAGTACCTTGAGGCCCAGAATTCGGCAACCACCCTCTACCAACTCCGTGACTCATGCGCTCTGATTGCTGCCAAAGCTGCGAAGGGAAGTGAACGGCTCGTTCTGTCTTACGTTGAGTTTCTCAATAGCATTGATGAACAGCGCGATGGACTGAGCTCCACAATTACCAAAGCCACTCCGTATCTAATTGATAGCCCCTCCACACTAAATGTTGTTCTACCTGCCCTCTATTCATCGCTGGTAGGAGCCTCAGTTCGTAAACGTGCGGCTGCAAGTGAAGCACTAGGAAACCTAGGCAGAGCTCGTATCTCCGATCTCCCTGAGCTTGTACTAGAAGCGTTTGTACTGCTGTTGCTGGATCAATATGTGATGGTGCACAAGGCGGCCGTATGCGCACTTCCCAGCATCGTTCTGCCAGAGAATCTAGAGCGACGTGCTGGTGAGGCTCTGTTGCAGCTCATCCCCTACTACAATGGCAAAAGGGATGAGCACCACTTTCTGATACGGTGCATTCGCTTACACGTGTCTCGGTTCGCTTCTTCTGAACAGCTTCAGTACGGTCTTGGCAGTCTCTTCATCAAATTCTTGATGACAGCACCTGCCAATCTTCATACCCATGACCTCTCACGAATGGGGAAAGCACTCGCTACTGCCTCAAACTTTACTGATTTGGTGATTCACACGCTCGATGATCCAGAACTGAGTGAGCACGGTGAAGAGGATGCCAGTAGCCTCGTGCATCTCATTCCAGAGGCGGTAGCCCTCCAACGGGCCGACGACTTAGTCAAATTGGTTAAGCGACAATGTGATCGCTTTATGCTCGTGGGGGCAGTAGTGGAGCTGCTGTCTCGCGTCGGTGCTTGGTCCCAAGCTGTTGCGGCGATGCAAGCCTCTTGGGAGGCTGTTCCAGATACGGCGCCAGAAAGACGCTTAAAGTGGTATCGGAGACTTCATGTGATTGCCGTGCAGTTTGAGGCTGCAGTCGCTGCAAAAGATCCTCCTCGCCAGGAAGCTCTGCAAATGGAATGGCTTCAACTCGAAGAAACCCTCAAGGAGGATGAAAAACAATATGCAAGCAGACGTAGTTCTCTCCCAAGCTTTCTACAGCCGGATTCGGACAGTTGAAGTACTGAGGTCGTTGGGGGCTGGAAACTCAGTCGAGCCAGAGGTTCTCAGAGCTATCAGTGCAGAGCTAGACGAAGCTTCACTTCGGTATGGACGAGCCATAAACGGAACTACCTACAGCGCTTTGGCAGGCCTACTTAGGCTTGTCGCCAGTCTTTCTGAATGGAGGGAAGGTGTGCTCGCTGCAAGTGACGGAGTGGAGCGTTTTTTACGAAGCGCATCCGAGCGATATCGCATGTGGCAGAATGAATATGGCGAGCAGGCCGCCGCTCAATCGCTCGTCAAAGCTGCTGAGTCTCTCCCCCGCGTAGAATCACTTGCCGATTTCGAAGACCTTTGCATGGCAATCGCTGCGGTACCTTTGCCTGTGGGCGTTTTTTCCCAAGGGGCTCTGAGCATACCCAGATCCGTTGACGAGCAAACACCTCCTCCTCTTCCTGCCGAGCTTTCGGTGGCTTTCCTAAAATTCCAAATTGATGGGCAGGCCGCCGGAAGCATTCACCACCTGACACCATTAGTGCTTCATGACCTTGAAATTGAAGTACGTGTATCACGCTGGCCCGAATCTGCAGTAACGCTGAGACTGTCCCCTATTTCAACGGAGCTGCGTACCAGCTACGACCTCTCGGAGTTCGTTTTCGACAAGCCTGCGGGCGAACCACCGTACACCCTTTTCCAGCGGGGGCGCGCTGCCCTGCAGCTAGTGCAAGGGATGAATGCACGGCCCTACGAGTTCAAGTATTCAGCCTCATTTGAGCCGATCAGTTCAGAACAGCCAGTAGCTATAGTAGGACACCGAACGCTTCTAATCGAAGGCCTTGATGTCAGGTCAAATCCCATCACTGGATATCCGAAAGTTGACGAGAAAATTCTGAGCATTCGGGACTTTTTGCGTCGAAATGGTCTCGTAAACAGCATCGAACTTAGTGATGTGCTTGAAGTGCTTAAGGTTTTAGGAGGGGTGGCGGGGCGTGCCATCCAAGACGCTGAATTCGATGGTGTCTGGTCAGAGGCGCAGTTCCAGGATGCGATTCGCAAGGAGCTTCGGCGCAACCCTCAAATTGGCTCTGATCTTGACGAACATCCCAAGGCTTCAGGCGGTATCACAGACCTCAGCTATCGCGGTATCGTTATCGAGTTAAAGTCCTTACCAACTGGAGTCAAGGTGATAGAGGACTGCCAAGTCTATGTTGAGCAAACTGCAAGTTATGCAGTATCCAAGGAAAAGCGTGTTGCTGTGCTCTGCGTGCTGGACTGCCGAATAAAAACTGCAGCGCCTTGGCCGGCCGGAGAAGGCATCGCGATTCTAAAGTCCCAGCCACCTGCCAACGTGTCGGTGATCACCGTGGTTGTGCAGGGAAATATCACTCGGCCAAGCAAATTGTCGAAGTAGATGGTGTTTAACTGTATGTATCAGGGGATGCCCAAGCTCGTTGCGCCAGTGCTGATAGTGCGCTGATTGCGCGCCGTTGAATGTCCGCAATTGGCCGATTGCTGCCTGTCGTCATCAGAGGCTGCGTTTTTCATGCTCAATGCGCGTAGTGGTCGACATGAGTGCAAATGGGAGAGGAAGTGGAGCGCGGTTTTGCGTCTATTCACGGCTGGCAGTACGGATCAGATCCTGCTCTAGGATCGACCTAGGAATCGTGCTGGCGGGCGGCACGGGGTTTGTCGAGTTCAGGTCTTCCAGTTCTACAGACCTGACACTACCGACAAAAGCTTGAGGCTCGTCAAATCCCTTTTTGACCCAATCGGTCAGTGATCGGCAGCCGCAATATCGCTGCTGCCGATCAAGTGTCTCAGGTGTGCAAGGGCTGGGTGGTTCCGTCAAGCAACGCATCCACACCGTCCTGGACAACGTAACGGAGTGGATCAGCCCCATCAGCAGGTCCCGTTCAAAACCCTCGAGGCGCGGGCAGATTTCATCGGCGTTCAACTCAGCTGATTTGAGCAACTGCGACACCTGAGTCAGCGCTGCCTTGGCATTGACACCGGGTTGAACAGAGAACAGTGGCGGGGCAGATGAGTTGTCGGGCTCCACTGGTTTAACGGCTGCGAAGGAGAGGGCATAGAGGAGCTTGGACAGGAAGTTGCTCGGGGGCTTTGAATCGATCAGGGTCAAAGCTTCATGCATGAGCTTGCTCAGGTAGGTCGCTCTTTCCTCAACACTGGCAGTGTCGCTGGGTGGTGGATCAGGGGTGATTTTCTTGACCATGGAGAGTCTCCTATTCGGTTAAGGAACTCGCCACTTCCCGCGTTCAAACAAAAGGTGGCGAGCTGTACGCAGGTTGAACGACCGGTGAATAGGAAACCGGCAGGCAGAAGCCTCCTGCGCACAGCCCGCCATAACGCGAGCACAAAAATGCCGCTTTCGCGGCGCTGTGCGCCTATTCGATTCCGAGCGTTCAAACCCGTATCGCTGAATTTGCAGCGATCTCCGGACTCTAGACACACTGGCAGGCGCACACAATATTCTCCCACGCCCATAGCGTGTAGGAAACCGGCGTATTTTCGGAGGGCTATTTCGCGTCGTTACCAGGTGTTGCGGCAGATGGGCGGAAAAGGGCGAATACCTATCCAGACATTCGATAGCGCCACTCTCACTGCTTGTGATCACATCTATCTTCGCCAAGCCAAAGCGCATCGGTGGACCGCCTTCGCTTCATACGATTGTTGACCTGCAACACGCTCTAGCATAATTTCCTCGCCCGCGAGGCCACTATGCCCTTATCTCTCCTCCGGGCCTCACAAAAGGACTTGTTCATGACCCGCAGGTATTGCGTCTTCTTGATGGCGTGCATGGCACCTGCCAGTGTGTTCGCGGCGCAATCAGCGTCATCGCCCTCGGACCGTGCGCAGCTTATGTCCGTCTACCAGGAAGCGGTCACCAACAACTCCGAAATCAAGGCAGCCCGTGCAGGATTCGAGGCGCAGAAGGAAGCCATTCCCCAGGCCCGGGCGAATCTGCTGCCGGCGATCACGACCAGCGCAACCATCGAATCGACACGACTGGAACGCGATGCACCCGCACTGACGCGCGTGCGCAGCGGAACCACCTACCAAGCCAATCTGCGACAGCCGCTGTTTCGGTCCGACGCCTGGTATGGCCTGAAGGTCGCTCAGGCCAGCACCTCGCAGGCAGCCTTTGAACTGTCGGCCGCCGAGCAGGAACTGATCCTGAAGACCGCCGAGACCTACTTCGAGACCCTGCGCGCGTCGGATACGCACGCCGCCGCCGAGGCCGAGGAGATCGCATTCAAGCAACAGATGGATCAGGCCCGCGGGCGCCTCAAGGGTGGCCTGGCGAGTATTACCGATGTGCTTGATGCCGAGGCGGCCTACGATAACGCCCAGGCCAACCGCGAGCTGGCGGCGCGCAAAGTCGATGACGCCTTCGAGCAACTGGTCCGCCTGACCAACCACGATTACGCGAGCATTGAGGGGATCGAGCATCAATTGCCCGTGCTGGTGCCGGTGCCTGCCGATGCGAAACAGTGGGTGGATGCCGCGATGAAGCAAAACCTCAAACTGCAGGCCAGTGATTTGGCCGTTGAGGCGGCGGAACAAAGCCTTTCCCAGAGAAAAGCCGGACACGCGCCCACCCTGGATGCCGTGGCGTCCTACCGCAAAGGCGATAACGACAGCTTCGGCTACAGCAATCCCAGCGACTTCGGTCGGGACGGCTATCAGAACAACGTCGCTCAAAGCTCCATCGGCTTCGAGGTCAACCTGCCGATCTACAGCGGTGGTCGAGTCAGTTCCCAAGCGCGCGAGGCTTACAAGAAGCTGAGCCAGAGCGAAGAGCAACGAGAAGGGCAGCGCCGGGAAGTAGTGCTCAACACCCGCAGTTTCTACCGGGCGGTGAATTCCGATATCGAGCAGATCAGGGCGCGTAAGAAGACCATCCTCTCCGCACAAAGCTCTCTGAAGGCCACCAAGGTAGGCGCCGATATCGGCAGCCGCAACACCGTGGACGTCCTCAACGCCCAGCGCCAGTTGTTCACCTCCGTGCGGGACTACAACAACGCCCGTTACGACTACATCCTGAATAACCTGCGCTTGAAGCAGGCGGCAGGCACGCTCAGCCCGTCGGACCTGCAAAGCCTCGCCCAGTATCTGAAAGCGGACTACGATCCGCGCCGCGACTTTCTGCCGCCTGAAATGGCCGGTGCGAGCCTCGAGCAAGCGCGCCCATCATCGATCCGTAGGGGCGCTGAGGGGCTGTAAAACAGGCGATTTTCGGTCTTTCTGCATGTCAAATGAAATATTGCATCGAAAATGATACCGGTGATGTCGTTTTGCTCTTCCGCTGGTGAATCCAATCCGCATATGATCAGCTTTCTCCCGGTTTCACGGGGGATTTCAGGCTTGAAGCCATCGGCAAGGATGCGGTTGTATGCACGGACAGGGCGAGGGGGCTGCGCAGCCTTCGGATACTCTTGATACAGGCCTGGCGTGCTTGGTCATGTTGGCAAGGTTTCACAGCGTGGCTGCATCGGCCGAGCAATTGGCCCACGAATACGTCGCCGAAGGTCAGCGTTTCTCAAGGCCGGAAATACTGCTCGCTGCCAAGCAGTTAAAACTCAAAACCAAAGCCCTTCGCACCAAACCCGAACGCCTTCCCCAGACCCCCTTGCCGGCCATTGCCTGCGCGGACGACAGCAGCTTCTTCATCATTGCGCGCGTGGACCAGGAGAAAACACTGATCCACGATCCGCGCCTGCAGCGTCCGATCGTGCTCAGTGCCGAGGAACTGAAGGCCCGCTGGAGCGGCGAGTTGATCCTCATCCAGTCCGAGTCTTCGCAGGCCGGTGAGGTGTCGCGATTCGATTTCACCTGGTTCATTCCCGCTATCGTGAAGTACCGCAAACTGCTGGGCGAAGTCCTGTTGGTCTCGTTCGTCCTGCAGATCTTCTCCCTGCTGACACCGCTGTTCTTCCAGGTCGTGATGGACAAGGTCCTGGTTCACCACGGGCTCACGACGCTCGATGTCATCGCAGTCGGGCTGCTGGGCATCATGCTGTTCGAGTCGGCGTTGAGCGGCCTGCGCAGTTACGTGTTCGCCCACACGGCCAGCCGGATTGACGTGGAGCTGGGATCTCGACTGTTTCGTCATCTGGTGACCTTGCCCCTGGCGTACTTCCAGGCGAGGCGGGTGGGGGACTCCGTGGCTCGGGTTCGCGAACTGGAAAACATTCGCAGCTTTCTGACCGGCAACGCGATCACGCTGCTGCTGGACGTGCTGTTCTCGGTGGTCTTCATTGCGGTGATGTGGTTCTACAGTGGCTGGCTGACCCTGATCGTCCTGGTCTCGCTGCCGCTGTATTTCATCGTCTCGCTATTTATCACGCCGCTGCTTCGGGCCCGGTTGAACGAGAGCTTCGCCCGCGGCGCCGAGAACCAATCCTTCCTGGTCGAAACCATCAACGGTATCGACACCCTGAAATCGATGGCCGTCGAGCCCCAGATCACCCGCAAATGGGACAACCAGCTCGCAGCCTACGTGTCGGCCGGGTTCAAGACCCAAACGCTTTCTACCATCGCCAACGAAGCCGTTTCGCTGATCGGCAAGCTGGTCACGGTAGCGACCCTCTGGTTGGGCGCACGGTTGGTGATAGATGGGCAGTTGTCGGTCGGCCAACTGGTGGCCTTCAACATGCTTGCCGGGCGCGTGGCTCAACCGATCATGCGCCTGGCCCAGCTCTGGACCAACTTCCAGCAGACGGGCGTTTCGGTTCAGCGACTGGGCGACATCCTCAATAGCCGGACCGAACTGTCCCAGGCCACCCGCAGTGCGCTGCCGACGCTCAAAGGACGTGTGGAGTTTGACCAGGTGCATTTTCGTTACCGTCCGGAGGGTTCCGAGGTTCTGCGCAGCGTCAGCCTGGTGATTGAGGCCGGGGAGGTCATTGGGGTGGTTGGGCGCTCGGGTTCGGGCAAAAGTACCCTGACTCGTTTGCTTCAACGGCTGTATGTCCCTGAGCGTGGGCGCGTGCTGGTCGATGGCATGGACCTGGCGCTGGCCGATGTGTCCTCGTTGCGCCGTCAGATCGGGGTCGTGCTGCAGGACAACATGCTGTTCAACCGCAGCATCCGCGAGAACATTGCGTTGACCGATCCAGGCGCGCCGCTGGAAGCCGTCATGCAGGCGGCCAAGATG
The DNA here is from genome assembly GCF_049319725.1 of Pseudomonas sp. Mn2068. NCBI lineage: Bacteria > Pseudomonadati > Pseudomonadota > Gammaproteobacteria > Pseudomonadales > Pseudomonadaceae > Pseudomonas > Pseudomonas sp. Mn2068. The sequence continues at coordinate 725,893 of NZ_JBMOUG010000002.1, forward strand.
GCAGGAGCCCACGAGTTCATTCTTGAGCTGCCCGAGGGCTACGACACCGTGGTGGGCGAGCATGGGGCTTCACTGTCCGGCGGCCAGCGCCAGCGCGTGGCAATCGCCCGGGCGCTGATCGGCAACCCCCGTATTTTGATCTTCGACGAAGCCACCAGCGCCCTGGACTATGAGTCGGAGCGGATCATTCAGCAAAACATGCAGGCAATCTGCAAGGGACGCACGGTGATCATCATTGCGCACCGGCTCTCAGCGGTGCGCGATGCCAACCGCATCGTCGTGATGGACCGAGGGCAGATCGTCGAGCAGGGCAGCCATGCTGAACTGCTGACTCATCAGGCTGGACACTACTCACGCCTCTACCGCTTGCAACAAGGATAAGTTGTCATGAGCCAACCATCGGCAGGTCGAGAGCTGTTTCGACGGTACCGTCGTATCTGGAAGCAGGCATGGGGACAACGCAAGCTGCTGGATGCCCCCCAGCGTCTTCCCCATGAGGTGCAGTTTCTGCCGGCAGCGTTGGCGTTGCAGGATCAACCCGTCCACCCCGCACCGCGCTACATCCAATGGACGATCATGTTGTTTGCGCTGTTGGCCTTGCTCTGGTCCATTTTTGGTCAGATCGATGTCGTGGCAACGGCCACCGGAAAGATTGTGGCCAGCGGCAAGAGCAAGACCATCCAGCCGAGCGAGGTTGCGGTCGTCAAGTCCATTCAGGTGCACGATGGGCAGGTGGTGAAAGCTGGTGACGTGCTGGTTGAGCTGGACACCAGCGCGACGGGGGCGGACATCAAGCGCCTGAAAAGTGATCTGCTCGCCGCCGAGGTGGATAGCGCACGCGCGACAGCCCTGATCGAGTCCATCCAGACGGGTAAGGAGCCTGGCTCCCTGGCCGGCCATATTCCCCAGGCTGCCCCTGAACAGGAGAGGGCTGCCCAGCGTTGGGTACAGGGGCAGTACCTGGAGCTACGCAGCTCCCTGGAACAGATCGACGCTGAAATTGAACAGCGATCGGCAGAGATTCAGTCCACCCGGGCGACGTTGGCGTCGTTGCAAAAAACGCTGCCCATCGCACGCCGACTGGCCGAGGATTACCAGCAGATGCTGGAGCAGCAGTATGTCCCGCGCCATGCCTACCTTGAGAAGCAGCAGGCTTTGCTGGACCAGGAGCGGGACATGGCCGTGCAGCAATCCCGACTGGCCGAGGTCGGCGCCTCGAAGAAGGAAGCTGAACGCCGAAGGGCCGCTCTGCTGGCTCAAAGTCGGCGAACGATGCTGGACCTGCAGCAGCAGTCCGAGCAAAAGGCCGCGTCACTGACCCAGGAACTCAACAAGGCCGAGCAACGCGATCATTTGATGAGCCTGACCGCGCCCGTGGATGGCACCGTTCAGCAACTGGCGGTGCACACCATTGGTGGCGTGGTCACCGCCGCACAGCCATTGATGATCATCGCCCCGAGCGATCAGCCGGTGGAAGTCGAGGCGATGTTCGAGAACAAGGACATCGGCTTCGTCCGCCCTGGGCAACCCGTCACCGTGAAGGTGGAGACTTTCACCTTTACCAAGTACGGGGCCGTCGACGGCGAAGTGATCAGCGTGTCCAAGGACGCCATCGAGGACGAAAAGCGTGGCCCGATCTACAGCAGCAGGATCCGCCTGCTCAAAGACAAGGTCACCGTACAAGGCCAGGAGGTGTCGCTGTCTCCGGGTATGTCGGTGACGGCAGAAGCGAAAACGGATAAACGGCGCGTGATCGAGTACTTCCTGAGTCCGTTGGAAGCTTATGCGAGTTCGAGTTTGAAGGAGCGATAAATGCTATCTATGGTAGTGGTCATGCACTTTTATAACTACAGTGGCAAGTAAAATTGCCTTTCTTTGTTAGGTAGTGTTTTTTTATTGTTTTTTTCTGAGGTCTTTCGATGAGCATTAATTTTAAAAATGTTTTGTTGATTTCGGGGGTAGGCATAGTAGGTTTCCTATTCCTGTTAAGACTTTATATCATGCAAAATTCGAGCGAGTCGGACCATTGGTCTACTGGACGGTGTGTGTATGGCCCATTCGAGCTAAAAATAAATGAGCATGATTGCTCTAGAGTCAGGTTAGGTGGGGGGGAGGTTCTGACCCTTGGCTATGATCTTGATGGTTCTAAGTTGATTCGTGACGGCGCGGTTGAAGGTAATAAAGTTACAATAAGGATAAGGCCTCGGGGCAATTCTCTCGGGCGCTCGTTTTTAAATATTGAAGGAATGCAGCCGATCAAGTCGGAGCATGGCCGAAGCGTATATATGGTTAAAGGTGAGAAGGTAGTCGTTTTTCAAGGAGAGGATGGCGGGCAGGTCTATGTTGATACAGTGATTGCTACTTATGAACTAGATCGCATATACAGAAAAAAATACGAGGTCCTTTATCAATTTGATAAATCTATTGATGATTTTGAAAATGTTGATAAAGCGGTTTTGGAATTGTTGGATAAAATAATCGTTCGGTGAGAGGGAAATCATGAATCTTATAAATATGACGTCGGACCAAGTTTCTACCCTGAGTGGTCTTCGGGAGCAGGGAGACTATCCAGGCGCCTATAGATATCTTAGGAGTCTGGTAAATAATCAGTTGTTTTCTGCTGAGGGTGGTGGGGCTGATGCTTCGAGCCTTGTAAAGATTTCGAACTGGCTAACGGCTGCGGAATCAATCAATAAAAATGATGGTAGTTTTTTTAGCGATACGGTTCGTGGTTCGGTTAGGTTCGCAGGAGCGGCAAGTGGGAAAATTATTGGTGACTCTGAATTTCAGGTTGCCTCTGATGTGCTGGCTAATCAAGTAATTTCTGATGTTTTGGATCGTGGTGGCATACCTGAAGCCGGTTATATTATTGATGCAGATGTGCAATCCGCCGTTATCGGCTTGAAGCTTGAAAAGTGGAACTGGGCAGGGACAATTGGGGATTTTTTACCTTCTCCTTTTGGGTTGGGAGAAGATTACGTTCAGGTTGAAGGCGATTCTTTCTCCGAATATATGAAGAATCTGACCGAGGCGATGCTTCAGAATGCGGCAGGCTTGTCAAAATGGCTGGGTATTGATGCACCTATCGGATCTGTCTTTGAATGGATGTGGGGGGATCTTGGTTTAGATAAGTTTGGTCAGGCATTAGGGAGTTCAATCTATGACCAGATATCCTTTGGTCAGGGTCTAATTGAAAGTCTTAAAAAGCAGTTTGGGACGGCAGAAATTACCCGTAGTCCATTGATCTTAGATCTTGATGGCGATGGCGTACAGACTATTTCAGTGGGACAGGGCGTTAATTTCGATCTTGATGGGAATGGTTTCGCAGAGAAAACAGGCTGGGCAGGAAGGAATGATGGGCTGCTGGTCTGGGATAAGAATGGAAACGGAAAGATAGATAGCGGTTCCGAGCTTTTTGGTAATAATACAAAGTTAAAAAGTGGAGAGAATGCAGCAAATGGTTTTTTGGCACTTGCTGACCTTGATGAGAATCATGACGGAGTATTTGATGCACAAGACTCCGCGTTCTCAAAGTTGAAAGTTTGGCGGGATTTGAATTCTGATGGTGTGGTGCAAAGTGGTGAGTTGGCTGGGTTGAGTGAGTCAGGTGTGTCTTCATTTGATCTAAAATATACGGAGCCAGGAAAGGCCGATGCAAATGGCGATATCTCAAGCTCAGTAAAAGATATTAATGGAAATGAACATCGCCAGACAGGATTTTATACCCGTGCCGATGGAACTGTCGCTGCTATCAGTGATGTGTGGTTCGCTGTGGACGGAGCGAATACAGTAGATACTCAACTCGTAGAGGTCTCAAATGACATCCGTGCACTACCCGATATTTTAGGTTTTGGTAACGTTCATAGCTTGCATCAAGCGATGGCGCGGGATACGACTGGGAAATTGAAGTCGTTGGTGGAAAGCTTCTCGAAGGAAACAAACCCCGACCTGCTTCATCAGATTGTGCAGGAAATAGTCTATCGTTGGGCAGGCGTATATGATATTGATCCTAAAAGTCGCGCAGCTACGCAGATTTATGGGAACGTAATTGGCGATGCAAGAAAGCTGGCGACGCTTGAAACTTTTTTAGGTGAAAGTTATCTGGGAACATGGTGCTGGGGAGCGAGGGACCCGAATCCGCATGGTCCGGCAGCAGCTATTTTATTACAGGGTTTTGATAATCTCACATCGGCAGTTTACGATAAATTAATGTTTCAAACGCATTTTGGCTCATTTCTAGATGGGCTGAAAATCATTAAGACCAATGATGGTGTTTCTTGGGATGTGTCGTCGATAGTTGGAAAGCTAAAAGATAGATATGATTCGAATGAAGCGGCAGGTCAAGAATTTTTCAAGACCTTTGGAGAGAGCTTAAGTGGTCTCGGAAGCTTTGGGCTTGAACTGTTGTCTAAACTTAGGGGTGTCAATCCTACAGGTGTAGTGGGTTTTGATAACTTGATGATGGGTATCGGTATTCGTAGTCTTGTTGGAGGCAGCGGTAACGATGTTATTAATGGAACAGATGCCGACGATGTGATCTTGGGTAATGCGGGTGGGGATCGCATATATGGCGGTGCAGGTGATGATCATCTGGTCGGTGGTGTCGGTGATGATTATCTTGTCGGAGGAGATGGTAGCGATACCTACCATTTCTCACGAGGAGATGGGCATGACACCATTCTCAACGCAGATCAGGATGCTGAAGGCACAAAGCTTGATAGGTTGGTTTTCGGTGTAGGTATTAAAAGTTCTGATGTCAGCGTTAAGCGCAATTATTATGATCTTGTTGTTCAGGTAGATGGTGGTGCGGAAAGTGTCACTATTCAAAGCTATTTTGATGAAGATACGGTCGCAAACCACGGTTATGCTGTCGACGAAATTGTTTTTTTGGATGGTACTGTTTGGAGCGTGCATGACGTAAAAGCAATGCTTGTACGGCCCACTGATGGTGATGATCAAATATTGGGGTATCGTTCTGATGATGTGCTATTTGGCGGGCTGGGCAACGACACGATTTTGGGCAATGACGGAGACGATCTGATCACTGGCGGTAAGGGTAATGACTTTTTGGTCGGAGGTTCAGGGGCTGATGTTTATCACTTTGAAATTGGTGACGGGAAAGATGTAATTCTCGAAACTTTTGAACCGCAGCAGGAATTAGAAGGAAAGAAAAAAGATAGAATTAGTTTTGGTCAAGGCATAAACGCGTCCGATTTAAATTTTGAAGTTGGCTATGGTGCCGACGGCACTTCGGTACTGCAAATAAGCTACCCGGGTGGTGTTATTTCTGTTGTTGAGGGTATGTTGGGTGCGATAGGTGCTGTGACATTTTCGGATGGATCGTCAGTGGAATTGTCCTCACTGATCGCGCAGTCCCCGATCAAAGCGAACCTAGGAGATTTAGGTCATGAGTTCTTTGGGTCCTCGCGGAATGACGAAGTTAAGGGAGGAACTGGAAATGACAAAATCTATGGTGGTGACGGGGCAGACACCTTATTGGGAGGGCAAGGTAACGATTTGCTATTTGGAGGTGCTGGCGATGATTGGCTCGATGGCGGTAGCGGAAGTGACCGGCTAGATGGAGGGGAAGGGAACAACACATTTGTATTTTCAAAATACATGGGACAGGACACGTGGATAGCAGCCGAAGGCAGTCTGAACACTGTTTTGGTTTCAAAGGATATCTCTCCCTCTGAACTGCTCTTTGAACGAAGTGGTGATGATTTAGTCGTTAGCTATTTATACGAGTCTGCTAGCAATACTAGGTTAACTAATTATTTTTCCAATCCTGGCCTATGGAATATTTCATATGGCGGGGCTTCTCCTTTGTCATTGTCTCAGGCGATTGACTCTAGTCAGGCTAATCCGTTATCTCAAACTGATTATTATGCTGGCATATTCAAAGAGCGGATTTTAAACGGTCATGTCAGGCAGTTGCTGATTGATGGGTATGAGGGGAGGGATGGACTATATTCTTACAATAAAGTTCTAGTTCAGGGGAGGATTACATATTATCAGGACTCTAAATATGACGTTCGATTTGTAGAGGGGGCGCTGCAAAGAAGTGTAGGCGGTATGCAGGGTGGTAATGGTGAAAATGCTGTTTTAAGTTCGTATTTTACTGAGTCAACAGAGTCTAGTACGTTTGAGCAGGGGAGTACATATAGTACATCTTATAGAAATAGTAGCGGAGGGTTGTCTTATTGGACGTTTAAGTCAACTCAAATTCTTGTTGAGGCTGGTGAAAATGATCCTGATGTCAAGTTTATAAATCACTACTCTAATAATTCAAGTGTTATCACCTACTCTGTGATAAAGGGCGGAGATGTTGGTGGGCGCTATAATGTTCAGGGCGGTAACGGATATATAGGCGGAAAAGGTGATGACAAAATCGTTGCGTATGCATTCAATCCAGACGATCCGATAGGTGAAGGAACTTTCCTGGCAGGTGGCGAGGGGAATGACACACTGGTTGGTAATTGGGGAGATGACTTTCTTTTAGGTGGCGCAGGGACCAACTATTTGTCGGGGGGGGATGGGCGCGACACCTACATTATTGATGGCAATCAGACGAAAGATATCATTGTTGATATCAACCTCCCCGTACGTGATTGGATGACTGGCAGGTGGAGTTACCCGAATAACTCCTTGGGGTCGAGTGATGTTGTGGTTTTGCCGGGCGGCGTGAAATTTACTGATCTGTCTTTTTCCTGGGGCGCCGAGGTGGTAGAGGACATTGACGGATATAGAATATCGGCTGGCTATTCGGGGACGAGCAGTGACGGAATTCGTGTTGCGACTCAAAAAACAACACTGGATATTCGTTGGGGAACTGATCACTTGGTGCGAATAGCAATGCCAAACAGTACTGATTTTTTCAGTACGGGTATTGAATATATTCAGCTTGCAAGCGGGGAACGTATCAGCACTGCTGAACTGATACGTCAGGCCGGTATTGGAACGGCTCCAGACCTCCATGAAAATGGCATGAATGTCACTTACAATGGTCTGGTACAACTTTCCAGTGCCAGTAACGATTTATCATTTTCCGGTGGAAAGGGAAATGATTTTATTCGTGCTACACATGGCGAGACCATTTTCGGACGAGAAGGCGATGATGTATTAGAAGGTACTAACCTGGTAGGCGGTGAAGGTAATGATACCTTTTCGGTTTATAAGTTCTCTGGCGAGCCTTCTCGTGGGTATTTCGATGGCGGCGCGGGAGATGATATTTACTTCTTTGGTTCTTCTGATGCGGGCGGGGAAGTTATTGTTGGCGGAGGCTATGATGGCATCGTCTTCAATGAAGGGGTCGACTTAAGTCGATTGAGCTTTCATCGGCAAGATAATAGTTTGTTGATTCTAGTTGATGGTGATTTGGATCACTCTATCTCTGTTGCGAATCATTTTGCTGATACTGACTCACGATTGTCTTATATTAAAACCTCAGCGAACGAGTTTTTGGATTTTAATCAAATTGATTCGCTGCTTAGTCCTTTGCCGGAGCCTCCTGGTCCTATTTTTGGTACTGATGGCGATGATACGTTGATAGGTACTAATAAAAACGATGTGATTATAGGTGGGAAGGGGAATGATTTTCTGTCCGGATTGGGTGGGCATGATTTTTACGAGTTTTCGCTCGGTGATGGTCAGGACATCATATACAACGACTCGCTAAATCCTGATCAAGAAGAAGATATTCTTGCAATTGTCGGAGGGTCGAAATTTGATGTCTGGTTGTCTCGGCAAGATCAATCATTGGTTCTGGATTTTTTAGGGGGCGATGATAAGATAACTATTAAAGACTGGTATGCTAGTGATAGCCACAAACTTGATTCGGTGATGATGGGGTCTGAGGTCCTCTACTCACAACAGGTCGATATGCTCGTAGAAGCAATGTCTGGTTTCGGGGTTCCTGCATCAGGCAGTATCGAGCTTACCCCAGATCAGCGCGACCGAATGGATATGGTTATTGCCAATAGTTGGCAGCGCCTAGGAGGTGGTGGCGGAACTGACGTACCTAAATAAGTTGACCTGACCTGGCCGATCCGCAGTGCGGTATAGAGCTGCGGATTTTGGATTAACCTCAGTCGGACTTACTCTTTCAGAATTTTTAACCGGCAGCCGTAATAGTGGGCTGCCGGTTACTTCCCTAGATGCGCGTACCCCAGTATTAAATACCTTGTAACGCCCTGGCAGTTAGAGCTGCACCATTGGCAGGGTTACAGTCGATCAACAGCGCCCGCTGAATGATGGATTGAGGCAAGGAGAGCCCTGGCATGGTGTATGAGCGATTCCCGATCGTGATTGACGGCAAACCCTTCTCGACGGCTTTCCAGACCCAGGACGCGTTCGCCTGCGGCTGGAAGGCCGTGCTCGAAAAAGCCTATGGCCGCACCCACGCCGTGTGCCGTTGCCCAGGCAAGGGCGACCGCAAGCTGGCGATCAAACGCTGCGATGAAACCGATGGCTTCCACCTGGCCCGATTCGCCGGTACAGGCCCCGAGCACGCCAACGAATGCCGCTATTACGCCCCAGCACCTGAGCGCTCAGGCATGCAGGGCTATGAAGCCGGTGTGGTCGAGGAGGGCGACGACGGGACACTGCGGGTCCGACTGGCCCGTGGCTTGGTTGAACTGCCAGCCAGGACCGGGAGTGCCGGCAGGGACGGTGTCACCCATAGACCCGGCGCCGGCGACCGCAAACGCTCCATGACACTCCTGGGCCTGCTCTGCCTACTGTGGCAGGAAGCCCGACTGAACATCTGGTACCCAGCCATGGAGGGCAAGCGCAACAGCGGTCAGGTCCATGGCGTGCTGCGCAAGACAGCACGACGCATCAAGGCCGGTCGAGTGATGCTCAGCGAAGTGCTCCTGCTGTGCGCCACACCGCGCTCCGGTGCTGAAACGGCCAATAGGGCCGTTGTGGAGGCAGTGATCAAGAAAGGCCGACGTGCCGTGGTCATCTCGCCCCTGGCACGCTTTGACGCCAGCAAGCACGTCGCTGCAATGCCCAAGCTGCCGCTGGCAGGCCCCTACGGCATTCCGTACCTGAAGATGGTCCCTGAGGTATGGGAAGACGCCCAGAAGCGCTTCAGGACCGAGATAGGCGCCTGGAAGCGCGGCGAACGTGTCATGGTCATCGCTCAACTCTCTGTCGAGGCCGGAAAGGGCCAGGCCAGCGCCCAGGTGACGGACCTGGCGCTGATGCACATCAGCGAGCGCTGGATACCACTGGACTCCGACTACGAATCCACCCTGGAGAAAAGACTGACCGCCGCCGGGCGCAGCTTCGAAAAACCACTGCGCTACGACGCTGCCGAGTGCGAGTTCTTCCCCGACTTCTGGCTCCTGGACATGAAGGATGATTTTCCTCTGGAAGTCTTTGGCATGAACACCCCCGACTACCTTGCGCAAAAGGCTCGCAAGACCCAATGGTACAACCGGGTTTACGGTCCTCTGGGGTGGTGGAGCTGGGATGTCATGGCTGGTGAACGTGACATCCAACTACCTGAGCTACCTAAATAATCACCCCCCTGCTCAGCCTGTTGATCTGCCAGGGAACCGAAAAAGGCACATTCAAAATCAGTGTTTGACAGGGTCGTGTTACAAACCGTGTTTGGCAGCTGTAGAAGCAAAACTTCTAGGTGCCTTTAGTGTGTGTAGGTATGCTGTGGGGGCTGCTAATGGATAGAGGGAGGCGCTATTGAATGGGAGATGTATTGGCAGGTTTGATTGTCACTGCTGTTTGCTTTCCTATTGGGTGGCCGATAGTCAAGTTGGTGACGTTGGGCAAGTACCCCTCCAGAGGTTCTTGGTTTGCTAATACTGCGCAAACTCAATGGACTACCATGACAGGATTTACTTTTCTCATAATTGCTATGATGTTCGCCTTAAAACAGTTTGATGTTTTTTAAGCGGGGCATGGCGATTTTTTAGCGTTCTGAGTAACAGGTTTTCTAAAGTTTAAAGTATGACTTAAGCGAAAAATTTGACCTGCAACAGGCTCTAGCATAATTTCCTCGCTCGCGAGGCCACTATGCCCTTATATCTCCTTCGGCCTCACAAAAGGACTTGTTCATGACCGGCAGGTATTGCGTCTTCTTGATGACGTGCATGGCACCTGCCAGTGTGTTCGCGGCGCAATCAGCCTCATCGCCCTCGGACCGTACGCAGCTTATGTCTGTGTACCAGGAAGCGGCCACCAATAACTCCGAAATCAACGTAGCCCGTGTAGGATTCGAGGCGCAGCGGGAAGCCATTCCCCGGGCCCGGGCGAATCGGCTTCTGGCGATCACGACCAGCGCAACCATCGAATCGACACGGCTGGAGCGTGATGCACCCGCGCTAATGCGCGTGTGCAGCGGAACTACCTACCAAGCCAATCCCGCGGAGACCTACTTGGAGACGGGGAGGCCACTGAAGACGAAAAGCGCGGCCCGATTACCGCAGCAGGATCCGATTGCTCAAAGACAAGGTCACCGTATAAGGCCAGGAGGTTTCGCGGTCTCCGGGGCGGTGATGGCAGAGGTGAAAACGGATAAGCGGCGCGTGATCGAGTCCTTCCTGAGTCCCTTGGAAGCTTATGCGAGTTCAAGCTTGAAAGAACGGTGAGGACTTACTTTTAGTCTTTTAGGGGGGGTGATTATGTTGTTGAGTATTATTTTTTTCTTTCCCGGTCTTTCGTGGACTTTGTATATGTACGGGGGGTATCGAAAGTCCATTGGGGCGCCTTTTGGTAAGATTTATTATCGATTTTATAAGGTGATATATTTTATCGCCTGGCTTGATCTTATAATCGTGGTTTATGCTGTAATTACTAGGGGGGTGTGATCATGGAGCGAACTATCTACAACGCCTGTGGCCAGCTGCAAGCGAGCACTCCCAGTGCTGAAACGGCCAATAGGGCCGTTGTGGAGGCAGTGATCCAGAAAGGCCGCCGTGCCGTGGTCATCTCGCACCTGGCACGCTTTGACGCCAGCAAGCACGTCGCTGCATTGCCCAAGCTGCCGCTGGCAGGCCCCTATGGCATTCCGTACCTGATGAGGTATGGGAAGACGCCCAGAAGCGCTTCAGGACCGAGATAGGCGCCTGGAAGCGCGGTGAACGCGTCATGGTCATCGCTCAACTCTCTGTCGAGGTCGGAAAGGGCCAGGCCAGCGCCCAGGTGACGGACCTGGCGCTGATGCACATCAGCGAGCGCTGGATACCACTGGACTCCGACTATGAATCCACCCTGGAGAAAAGGCTGACCGCCGCCGGCCGCAGCTTCGAAAAACCACTGCGCTACGACGCCGCCGAGGGCGAGTTCTTCCCCGACTTCTGGCTCCTGGACATGAAGGATGATTTTCCGCTGGAAGTCTTCGGCATGAGCACCCCCGGCTACCTTGCGCAAAAGGCTCGCAAGACCCAATGGTACAACCGGGTTTACGGCCCTCTGGGGTGGTGGAACTGGGATGCGACGCACGATTCGAAGGGAAGCCAGATACCAGTACTACCGGAAATAAGGCGTCGTTAGTAATATTGGTTGGTGAGGTGAGGTGAGGTATGGCTCTATAATTTTCTCATTTTGAAAAGGGGGGGTAACAAATCAATAAGTCTAGGTAGGTATATTTTATGGTTGGGGTCTAAACTTATAAAGTCCCCTAGATTTGGTAAATGTCCAAGCTCAAATCAATATTTAGTTCGCCTAGGCGTGACATGAGATCGCTCTTGAAGGTCTCGCCAATATTTCCACTTCCATACCAGCCAATAAAGAACTCGACGGAGTTTCCAAGCGATGTGTGCTTTATTATTTTTTCTGAGTGATGTTTAATTTTATTTAATTCGGTTAGTAGAAATTCATATAGGTTTCCGTCGCGCTTTTTGCATAGAGGAAAAGAGCAATAGCTTTCTTCGTATGTTCCACCTAGTATTTTTCCACTAGGAGATACCCTGGGTAATCCTTTTTCATGGACCCATTTAGGCTCAAGCTCAAGATAATCAGCCACGGTCCTCGGGTCGAAGTCAGGACCAGAGAACCTCAAGGAAACACTAAATGTATATGAATTCATGTTTACACCATCCTTCACGCCATGCAGGTCATCTTTATCCAGACTTGGCATCTGATCAATTGAAATCGTCCCCAAAGGGCATCCTTTTGATTTTGAGCCGGGCTGTGGCTTAGCGAAAGGCCTGCAGTCATCAGGGGGGGCATTATGGGCTGGCTATTGAGCGGACCGTCTGGGGCCTGGCTTTCACTGCCGGCCCCGTGATGGTTTGAAATGCAAGGCGTGACAAGATTCAGAACGAGAATCGTAATTCTACAGTCCCATCGTGAGCAACTGCTACCATCCAAGAGAGGTCTTCGTCAAAAATTTCTATGTCATCTGATTCGGAGTACCAGACACTTGAGAATGCTCTGATGAGATCTGATGTAGGCATACGGTCAATGTCATCAAACTTTCCCCAGTTGACATACACTTGATCTTTTGGGTGTGTGCCGAAATACTCAAAAGCTTCACTGAGAGAGAAATTTTCCTCAGAGGCGTTTTTCGGAAATCTAGAACTCACTATTTCCTGGGTTTTTACCATGTCGAGAGGAAGATCTATATTGAATTTTTTGGAGAAAATTTTATAAATCTTGTTTTTGAGTGTGGTCAATTCCTCTCCCTGAATTGGTTCGAAGGCAGGGAACTGACCGTCAATCTCACTCTTATGGTTGCTTATCTTGTGTAGGTCCATGATTACATCCTTTAGCAAGAGGGCCTGACGAAGCCATTGGTATAGATCGGCTGTTGCGCTCGCCCCGCAGCATCGATTTGGGTGGTGAGCCGTCCATCCCTGTCGAAAATGAACCGCTCGTTGGTGTTTGAGATGAAGGTCCAGGTGTCGGCCGACTTACTGAGGATGCCGGTTCCTGTTGGATCAAGTGTGACAGTGCTTCTGTCCACGGGGAAGAAGGTCTCTCGCCCATCTAACCCTCGGGGGGCAGCTCCTCTTAATGGGTTCGCGCCTATGTACCCGAAGGTCATCATCCCTCCACCCAGTCCTCTCGTTTATGTGAGGTGCAAAGACCTTCTCTGTCACCTCATTTACCAGCAGCCTTTACTCTATTGGATGTTATGAGCACCTGGAGGTAGTTTAAGCCCTGGCGGCTCATTCGATTGACTCCCGCTGTGATCTCTGTACTTTGGAATATTCGAAAATAGAAAAATTTCATCTTACTTAGGGCTGGAGCATAGCGTTTTTACCGTAAGTCCATCCTTGTAGGAGTAGTATTCGAAGCATTTCTTTCCGTCAACGACGATTTCTCGTTTTCCAATGTCGCCAGCTGAAAAAAAGTCAGAAAGAGAGGTTTTTCCTCTATTGGACCAATCCATCTCTTTCCATGTATATCCCTGTTGCCAGCTTCCTATTGCTAGGAAAGCAATATAAATAATGAGTAGTAAGGCTAAAGTAATGAAAATCCCTACCGTGGTCTTAATTATCTTGCCCAAGACGCGCTCCATCCGGTTGATGGGGTTGTTTAGGATGAATGATGACACCATTTGTAATGCCTGAGTCAATTAGTTTGTTGCCCAGTGAAACAGGAAGTAGCTGGCTGTCTGTATTTATGTTCTGAGCTCTCAGGCATCGCTGAATGGGTGCCCCGCAGTTGGCTACCCCGACAACGTTGCCGTGAATTACACCCGCAACAATACAGGGCAAATCAGCGCAGGACGCGGGTTATGATGACGCCCATGATGCAAAAAAAGGGCGCGGGGAAGGTGGTGTTGATATCTACCGGGATAAGACAACAGGAAAAAACTGGCTCTGGAATGGTGTTCCAGGGGGAGACAAGGAGGCTTTATGAGCGGGCGGCCTAAACCGGTTAAGTCAGTAGCATTGAGCCTGCGAGGGTTCGAGCTGTCGACCGCGCAGGTTGAGTCGATCATGGGACGGGCTCCTTCAGAGTCTGGCAGTCGTGGCGAACCGCCCAAGCCAGGAGTGAAGAGCCTGTTGAAGTGATCATTTGTCAGGTACTCAGTTGAGTGCGCGCACGATTGCAGAATTGATGAAATGATTCCGGCGCTCTGGTCCCATCTGGGGGGCTTTGACAAGATCCGGGACGCCTGCGGTAAGGTTAAACCAGAGTTTCTTGAGGTCGATCTGGTGCTGCCAGTTAAACATTCTGATGAGCAAGAGGGTGGCTTTTTACCTTGCGCGATATTGGCCGAGCTCTCCCTACTGGGGGCGACGCTGTCATTTCAATTCCTTTGAATGTGATCGGCCACTGACATCACATTCGACTACATCGAATTGCATCACGGCTGATGCAACCTAATAGCTGAACAGCACTTCGAGTCCTAGGCACATGAGCACCCGCACCGCCGGGTGGCTGCTGATGCGCTTTTCCAGTAGTGGCAAGTGAGGCTTCCCCATTCACGTTTTCATCCCTGTAGTGTGTGGGTTTGAGAGGGTTTTCAGGGAGGGGGCAATCTGTAATGAAAGCGCTGCTGCCCTTAAAAGAGAGAAAACCGCCTACTCACCCCAAGAGGTGAGCAGACGGTTCATGAGCCTCAGCCAGGCTGGGGCAGGGTGGTGAATCAGTCCTCCGAGGACAGGAGCAGCGTGGTAAAACTTCTGTCCGCTTCGGTGATGATCTTGAGCCTGTTTTCCTCTCCGGCCTTCACCTCGTACGCTGAGAACAAGCGCGTGCCATGTAACAGCGCCTGCTCGTTGGCCTGCTTGTCTTCATCGCCCAGGTCTCCCCAATCACCAATAAGGTGACGGCGCAGGTAGGTCGATGCATCCAGCAGACCTTGCTCCTTCAGCGCATCCACGCCTCGGGTTGTCAGGATATGGCCGGGAGAGAAGAACAATCCTGGCACACGTTGTTCAGGCACATAGACCTCATGCCTGAGCATGATTTGCAGCCCCTGTAGTTGCCCCTGCATACGCACGACGGCAAGGCGCAGCTCCAGTCGATCTCCGTCAAGAACATCACACTCAATTTCGAAGTCATAGAACGCCGGGATTTCGTCCGAGGTGCACTGACAAATCGCCTCGCAGGCTGCTCGGATTGCGTCACGCTGAAGAAAGGACATCAGCAGTGGAGCCAAAGGCCCCTGGATATAAATGGTTTCAAACCAGGCGCTTTCACTGAAAACGATAGGCAGTTTGAGTAGCTGTGCTTGTTGCTCAGTAGGCGTTTCGATCTTCATGTGTCTCTCCAGAAAAACCCAAAACGGGGAGACACGTCGCCCGCACGGGGAGTGTTCCCCGCATGGGCAAAATAGGTGGTACATCAGCGCGTGGGCAATGCCCGTGCGTTATTGCTGGTAGGCCACAGGCAGGAACCTGGCAGCCGAGAGTTGACGCGTATCGTCAGAACTTGAAGGTGTTGGCAAGGAAGTTGAGGACCTCTCTACCGACCGGAATGGCCAAGCAGAGAATGATGATGCCAAACTGCCAATTGGCGAGCTTGTATCTCGACTCCAGGCTTAAATGTGACTCCCTCAGGTCGTTACCTTGTCTTTCCATTGCAAGGCGAAGGTCATTTCCCTGTTTTTCCAGCGCCAGGTGAAAATCACTGCCTTGCTTTTCAATCAAGGCGCTTTGTTTCTCGATCGCCAAGCGGAATTCGTAACCCTGCTCCTTGATCGAGGAGTGAAGCTCTTCCCTGAGCTCTGAAATTGACCTGTTCAGTCGTGCCTCCGTTTCCGAGAGGTCGGACTTTGATGCCAGTGTTTGCACTTCAGCCTCCCAAGCTTCAACAACAGCTTTTGCGTCGTCTCGACTTACATTGGCGGATTGTAGAACATCGAAAAATATAGCCGATGGATTCATAGTTTCTCCTGCAGTCAGCGTGCGACAACGGGCGCCCACCTGACGGTGAGTGACCGTCGTCGGTGGGGCCAAGCACTGTGTCGACGACTCATCTCGACGACCGTTCGCACGTGCGATTGCTTGGCAAACTTGGGGTGATCAGTGCGCCCGAAGCGCACCGTAGCCTTGAAGATCCTGGCTACCGGGGTGACGCTCCTAACGACATCAATCCATGCCTGATAGTCGACTCAAAACCACAGAGTCGAACAGTCAGACGTTGCCTAGGCTGCTGTAGGCCTAAGCTTGGTTTATGACCTGCCACTGATCGTGCCTTTCGACCTCTTCAGTGGCGCGTGTCACTTGAAAAGCGCCCGGTGGACGCTTTTATCGGACTTACAGCATGCCTCGTTCAGCCATGGAGAGCGGAGAACCGGCGGCTACGATGATGTGGTCCAGCAACCTCATCTCCATCAGCTCGAGGGCGTTCTTCAGGTGCCGAGTCAGCCTGCGATCATCTTCGCTTGGCAGCGCACATCCCGAGGGATGGTTATGCGCCACGATCAGGGCCGAGGCATTGTGTGCCAGGGCTCGCTTGATGATCTGCCGGGGGTGAACCCGTACATCGTTGATACAGCCATGAAACAACACCTCAAACTTCAGGACTTGGTGCTTGTTGTCCAGAAAGACCACGGCGAAAACCTCATGGTCCACCGCAGCCAGCTTCATCTTGAGATAGCTGCCGACCTGCAACGGGTTAAGCAACGGACCCTCCCGTGTGAACAACCGGCGATCCAGGATCTGCATCGCCCGCTCAATCACCCGATCTTCCTCGGCACACGACATCGCCTCAGGCACAGCGCCATCGACCACAGTGATAGAAATACCCATGTACTGACCTCCATTCAACATCAAGGAGGACTACCTTTCCCGAGGGAAACGTATTCCCCCGCGGGTAAAAGAAGGCGCCGGTGAGGGCGCCTTGAAAGCGTGAAGGTCAGGCCACGTGCTGTGTGCCTGTCAGGTGTTCCGATTGCTTCGACGATGCCAATACCTCTGGCGCCTCAATAGCCCCCGGATGATCACTGCCCCCAACCTCATCAGCGTCTGCCGGTGGGATCGAGTCAGCCCCTGCAACGGTGGCCTCCGGAACACACGGTGTACCAGAAGCCTGCGCCGCATCAGGAGAGTCAATGGCTTCAGCCTCAGCAGCAGGTGCCAATGGGGCTGAATCAGCGTCTTCTTCCTTGGGTGGCGCGCTGTAGATCACGTCGCCGTTGATCATCACCATCAGCACAGACAGCAGGTTGGCCCGAAGACTCGCT
Organism: Pseudomonas sp. Mn2068; assembly: GCF_049319725.1. Lineage (NCBI taxonomy): Bacteria > Pseudomonadati > Pseudomonadota > Gammaproteobacteria > Pseudomonadales > Pseudomonadaceae > Pseudomonas > Pseudomonas sp. Mn2068. The sequence goes on from NZ_JBMOUG010000002.1 coordinate 743,003, forward strand.
CCTGGCTGACCTTGCTTCTCGCCCTGCTGATGGATGAAGGGCACGACCCAGATGCCACTCAGAATGAACCGTACCAGGACAGTTTCGCCTGAGTTGGTGGCCTGGGCGCACTTTTTGACGATTTCTTTTGCAGCGGTACCGATCACTCGGCAGTCAAAGTAGGTGTAGCTGCGATCATCCTCGGGACCATACAGCGCCCCCACTTTGACCAGCAGATACGGATCGCCTTTGGGAGGCGTAATCGTCCGTACATTGCTCAGATACCCCAAACCGTAAGTGTGCTGGTTGAAGTACTTCTTTTCTTCGCTATTGATGTCACTCATGTGCTTCTCCTTTTCAACATGGAAAGGGGGAAGCACTGACCCCGAGGGGAAAGTAACTTCCCCCAACGGGTGGTGCAGCATGCGTCCGCTCATCAGCAAGGCTGAGAAGTGACCGCATTACTGAACGCGACAGCGGCCTGGGTCGATCAACGCGAAGAACGCGCTGTAGCCTCCTAGATCATGACTACCCGGAAATGTCGCTGACAATGCCAGCAGAACACGCCTCCAGCATGGGAAAGCAATCCATGAAGGTCCAGTCCGCTTCTTCGATGGTGCGCGTAGGACAACTCACTTCATCACCAGGCTCTGGCAAAACCCTCACGCCCCAACCCCGTTTTCCCATGGAGGCATTGGGCCCGAAAAGGTCATAACGCAAAGGAGAAAAGGAAGGGGGGAGTAAGGGAAGCAAAGCGAAGGGTAAAAGGCCTACCCGAAAAGGCCTCCCTGGAACCGAAAAGGAAAAGGACTGCATTTCCATGAACACGGATGACACCTGAATGATTTGGCGCTGGCTGCTGAAAAAACCTGCCGTATCTCCCACGCCGAACAAGGGCGAACTCCCCGCCGAATACTTCCAGCCCCAGTCGGCGAGCGAACTGCTTTCGACCCCGCGCCGGGAAAAGCTGCTGGGGCAGATCTGGCAGCGCACCTCACTGTCACGCCAGCAGTTCGAGGAACTCTATCGGGTGCCCATCGAGCGCTACGCCGAACTGGTCCAGCAATTGCCCGCCTCGGAAAACCATCATCATGCGTATCCCGGCGGCATGCTCGACCACGGCCTGGAGATCATGGTCTACGCCCTGAAGCTGCGACAGTCCCACCTGCTGCCGATAGGGGCCGGGGCAGAGGCCCAGGCTGCCCAAACGGAGGCCTGGACCGTGGCCATTGCCTATGCGGCCCTGTTGCACGACATCGGCAAGATCATCGTCGATGTCGAGGTGGAGCTGTCCAATGGCAGCCTATGGCACCCCTGGATGGGGCCACTCAACCGACCGTACCGATTCAGGTACGTCAAAGACCGCACCTACAAGCTCCATGGCGCTTCGGCAGGCCTGCTCTTCACCCAGATACTGCCTCACACCACCCTCAACTGGCTGATCACCTACCGTGAGCCCTGGAGTGCCCTGACCTATGTCATGGCTGGGCAGTACGAACACGCCGGTCTTCTGGGGGAGTTGGTCATTCAGGCGGACCAGGCATCGGTCGCCAAGGAGTTGGGCGGCAACCCGACCAAAGCCCTGACCGCGCCCAAATCATCTCTGCAACGGCGGCTGATCGAGGGGCTGCGTTATCTGGTCTGCGAGCAACTGAAACTCAACCAATCCCGCGCCTCGGACGGCTGGTTGACCGAAGACGCGCTATGGCTCGTCAGCAAGCCGGTGGCCGACAAACTCCGGGCTCATCTGCTGTCCCAGGGCGCGGAGGGCATTCCGTCTTCGAACCCCATCCTGTTCAACATCCTTCAAGACAACTCGATCATTCAGGTCAACCCCGAAGGCCAGGCGATCTGGACCGCCACGATTCAAAACGGAAAATGGAAAAAGACCCTGACCTTCCTCAAGGTGGCACCTGCACTGATCTGGGAAAAGACCGAGCGACCACCGGCCTTTGCGGGCTCAGTCACCGTCGAGGTGACCACCGAGAAGAACGAGGAGGGCGAGCCTACCGGTCACGCTGAAACGCGCCAGGAAACCACCGCTGAGCTTTGTCCACCCGAGCTGCCTCCCAGTTGGGACACATCACCCCAGTGGCCTCAACCCCATGCACAGGAGGAGATGGCATTCGATACGCCGCCTCACTACATCACCGATGTCCCGGATCACGACGATCATGCTCCGCAATGGGCACAGAACGATCCCCAGCAGGATACCGACCACGATACCAACAGCCACGCTGATCAGGTTCCTGCCTACGTGCCGGCCCCTTCAATGAGGCCCTCGGAGGACGTCCTTGAGCCGGCTGCCAAGCTCGCTCCCGAGTCCGCAGCCACCCCTGCGTTGCCGAAGAGGAAAACCACTCCAACCACTGCCCGATCCTCACCGTCCGATACGCCCGCTGAAGCCCTGGGCAAGGCCTTCATCCAGTGGCTGCGCAAAGGCATCCTCACCAACAGGATCACGGTCAACAATGCGACCGCCAAGGTTCACAGCGTGGCCGGTACAGCCTTTCTGATCTCCCCAGGCATCTTTCAGTGCTACACCGACGAGCACCCCGAGGTCGCCCGGGCTGCAAAGCTGCAAGGCACCACTGATTGGCGCTGGCTACAACGCTGCTTCGAGAAACTGGGTGTACACCACAGGAGTGAAGCCGACGAGAACATATGGATCTGCGAGGTCCAGGGCCCACGCAAAACCCGGAACATCAAAGGCTACCTGCTCAAGGATCCTCTGCTGATCTTCAGTGAGGTGCCCTATGACAATCCGTACCTGCGAATGAAGGAGTGAGTGCATGACACCTGCGCCAGATGCCCTCATCCCGTTGTAGAGGCTAAGTGTTCAGTTGCAGGAACGCTTCGGGCAACGCTTGTTATCGGCCAAAAGCGGCCCGTAGCGACCCAACGGTTAGCTGCGTAGAAATTATCAGCACGATTAGGACCGCATCATCTTCTGAAGGGCTGCTGCCGGACGCGCGACGGCTTGGTAAATCTCCAGATCACCTCAAGCAGTCCTGCGACAGCAAACAGCGAAAATATCTGTATTACAACGCCAACATCATAAAAAGCCCCGCTAATGCGTGGCTCCTCAGTCCAATTCCAATACTGCTAACTTATCTCGGGGGCTTTGGCGGCATGCCTCTAAAATCTATCGGTTTCAGGGGCGTCAAACTTCACCGTCAAGGTCAGAAGGTACTCTTCGCTGGACTGAGCGCTGGCCAAATAGCTTGCCGTCAGTCCAAGTCCCTTGGCTGGTAGGTTGAGCTTGGCCACTACGCCTAAGGTACGTTTCGACTCGCTCGAAAGGCTGATCGTCACCTTCTGCTCAAGGATCTGGTTGTCTTCATCAGCGCATTGCTCGACCAGGCTGCGCATCACCACATCGCCCCAGAGCTGTTTGCCGCGTAAGTACTTTTCGGCGGCATCGGTGTTGGGCCTGCCTCCGCGAAATGCGGTATTGATAGAAAACTTTCTGGCCAGTGAACTGCTCGCCTTGTTTTCGACCTTGAAATCGAGGTTGGCGGCAGGAGCTTTACCGTTCAACTCGTACACTTCGGACGAGGAGTCCTTGCTGACCTCGACTTGCTCAACGGTAACGTCCCGAGCCCCCAGGTATTGGCAGAGCCGCGAAAAATGCCGGAGCTTCTCTATTGCGAACTGATCGGTTGCCTGGCTCAGGTCCACGTAGGCGTTGCGGTCATACGGGCTCTGCAAGAGTACCGCGCCTGGCCGCAGCAAGTCGGCATCGATAATGTTCTGCAGCGCCTGGCTATCCGGCTCATCGGCCGCCAGGGGGTACTGTACGATGTGCGACTGGGGATCGAATAGAAAACCTCTGGCCTCTGGCTCAAGGTCGTACAAGCACTCATTGATTGTGTTTTCATCCAACACCAGCATGACCCTGCGCGCGCTATGGTCCAGCGGAATCCTACCTGTTGTCACATTGCTCCCCTTGCGCGCGATGCGCGTGTTCTGTTCGTTCACTTGCCGAAATTCTTCAATGCCGCTAGCACGCGTTTGAGCCACGCAGCCCATTCGCGCTGCAGAAGTGCTATCGCCAGGGCTATCAAGCTCTGGCTCGGCTGCTTTTTTGCGAGTAGCTCAAGCGCCTCCCGCGCGGCCAACCGTTTGGGTTCGGAAAAGCTGCGCCCGATGGCGGTAGCGAACTGCTCAAGCGACGCCCACACCGCATCGACACCACTAGCTTCTGAACCCTGTTCGGTATCCTGCTCGACCCAGCACACGACTGGCGCCAAGCGGCCCGCATGGTCGCGTTCCTCTGCGACGACTTGCAATACAGCTGCGTTGCCTTTGACGAGCAGCTTCACGCCATCCTGTGCGAACAGGACGGTGCCTTGGGCACTGATGCTGGCCATTCCGGAATACGTTTGCTCCCGGATCGGGCTGCGAAGCTCGACGCCATGCTCCGCCAAGCGCAAATGGTCCGAAGAGCTGTTGTCCAGCGCTTGAGCCTGGAAAACCTTCGCGTGCATCATGCCGTCACCGTCTTGATCAACGTCCCGACGAGTTTGGCCGCCTGGTCTCGATTCACCAGACTGCCGAGAATGATTGGCGGCCTATGGCTGAGTTTCGACAGGCCCGCGTCAAGGTTGAGTTTGACAAAGCGATCACGGAAATGCCCAAGACCGGACGCGGGTGTGGCGACGTACGTCGGGTCGAGATCCATATGCGTGACGATCACGACCAGTTTGGGTTGGGGCGCCCGTGCCTTGCGCCAGCTTTCAAGCTTTTCGAGGTCGCGCCTGATGCGTTGCTGATTCACCTGTTGAGCATTGACCAGATAAAGGACGATGTCAGCTTCATCGTGCAGTGCTTTCCATTCCTCGATTGCATCATGCCCACCGGAAACGTCTCGGGTCTCTTTCAGATCCAGCTTCAGGTCACCCATTGCAAACCGTTTTCGTTCGACTTTCTCGGTCAACATGGTTTGTATGTATTCGTCGGGAACCTCGCCACTGGCAAGAAACCTCAATAGAACTGTCTTGCCGACATTCCGCTCTCCCAACACCGCCACGCGCTTGCCTTGGAGGTTGATGATCAGGCTCTCCCAGACATCTTTGATTTCGTCACGTTTCCAGTAAGCAACGCTAGCCGCGACCGCGGCTGCGGCTCCAGCAACGATCAGTTTCTCCCAACCCATACGAGCAATCCCTGTGTGTCGTGTTCTCGAGTGGCCAGCGTTGCGGCCCACTTACTCATTGCGTGTGCGTAATTACGGAGAGGCTATCGGCCACCAAGCGCCGTACTTAAGTGAGCTTTCGAGGGTTACGTTTTGCGAAGGTCATACGGGAGACCACTGTTGCGTTACCAATTGGCCGATTTCTACCCGTCGCGTGAGGCAAAAAACGGCCAGGAGCAGACACTCGAAAGATCACCTAAAATAGTGGCGACTTATACGGAAACCTCATAATTTCGAGAAAATACAATGACCGACAAAAGCCAGATCCCTCTTGATTCATTACTCGAGAACACCCGATGGCCGTCTGATTTTGCCGGACTGCAACTGTTTATCAAAGGAGAAGACTGGCAGCACAATGCAATGCTGAACTGGTCCAACTTTCGTGCAGATCTCTACGCCTTTGCCTACAAAGACGCTGCCGATGGCTTGGTGGAGGCGATGGCAGATCGTAAAGTACCGCTAGATTCCGGAATCTATCCTTTGCTATTCCTGTACCGCCATGCCTTAGAGCTGCAGTTGAAGCTCATGTTGTCGACAGTTCGTAACTTAACAGGCTTAAAGCCCAGGAACTATGACAAGCATTCATTGATGCCGATGTGGTCGGAATTCCGTAAGCTGATGAAGGACCTTGATCCAAGCCAACCAGAAACTGAGATTATCGCGGCTCACGATTTTATTCGCCAATTGGACAATGTAGATCCTGATTCCATGGCATTTCGTTACGCGACGACCAAGCATGGAAAAGAACATCTCCCTGGCGTCACGCACATCAACATCAGGCATTTAAGAGACGTGCTCGATAGCATATTCCTGTGGCTCAAGGGAACGTATGGCTGGCTCGGAGAGATGGAATCCAATCAACCGCACTATTAGCCGACTCCTGAATTATGGTGGGTCAATTATTCAAGGACAGCTAGGCAAGTGGAAGAGAGCAGCCTGAATAGCGTCCACTCACGGCTTTTGCCGGAAGCGGCTGGTCAAGAATGGCAGCTTCCGATCAGCAGCGGACTTAGCCAAGCCTTTTCTATGTGGTCGAGTAAATGCTTGATCCTTTGCACTTTACGAGTCATGCTAGTGAAATTTTGGGGGGGGCAATACGATGGCCGGCAAGCGCACAGCAGAGCAGTTAGCAGATGTACTCTTTCCTGAGGCTTTGGAACAGGACGATTTTGCAGATGGTGTACTCTCAATACCACCTGAGCAGAGAAAGTTGCATACTGAGACTTACGATTTTACTGTTGAAACCATTGTTGAAAAGCTCAATGATGGGTCAATTTTCATACCGAAATTTCAGCGGCGCTATGTGTGGTCTGATGCACAAGCGTCTCGACTAATAGAGTCCCTGATAATTCAATGCCCAATACCAGTTATTTACTTAAATCAAGAGTCCGACGAAAAGCTCTCGGTGATAGACGGGAATCAGCGTCTAACTACGATGCGAAAATATTTTAGCAACGAGTTTCCGCTAAAAGGACTGACCGCATACCCCGAGCTTGATGGAAGCCGATTTTTTGAACTTGATCCGCGTTTTCAGCGTCACATCCAGAATCGCACCCTAAGATGTATTGTTATTTTAAAAGATACTCACCCCCCAAGTTAAATTTGACGTTTTTGAACGATTAAACTCGGGTGCCACGAAGCTTACTCCGCAAGAGCTTAGACATGGGCTCTATTTTGGCGATTTAATGTCTCTCGCCACTAAAGCAGTTAAGGATTCAAACTTTCTCACTGCTCTTGAAATAAAAAATGACAAGCGTATGAAAGCTGAAGAGCTTGTTTTGAGATTTTGGGCTCTTAGTGAAAATCATACAAATTACAAGAAGCCGCTGGCGACTTTCATCAATGACTTCTCGGACTCGAATAGGAAGATAACGGAGAAGCGAAAGGCTGCGCTACTTCAAAGCTTTGTTGATACTTTGAGCTTGGTAAGGACGTATCTTGGAGATCTTACATTCAAATTGTTTGATGGGGATCTCAATATAATTAGTAACTTCAATTCTGCGCTATATGATGCTTTGATGGTCGGCTTTTATGAGCTCGGATCAACCAACACTCTTGCTGAATTAACTCAAAAAGAATCTCAATCCATCCTGGGGAAACTGGTCGAAAACGATCAAAGATTTCGTCGCTCGATCGGCGTAGCAACTAGCGACGAAACCCAAGTTAAATATCGATCCCAAGCAATACAAAACGCTTATAAGAAAAAAGCCTGAAATGCCATACTCAATCAGCGCTGCAAGAAAGACCACAAGGTCAGAATTTAAGGAAATTAAATCCAGAATAAGGAAGTCGCAAAACAAAAAAGTAGAACCAACAATCAGAGAATACGTGATAGCAGCGTCAATTTTTCTGGCTCACGCAACTCTGGAAAACTATATATCTGATATTTTTTCAGCGTTTGCCAATGGCCTTCAGTCTGCGCCAATCAAAGGGTCAGAAATCCCAGAGAATCTCCAGGCCCACTTATTCCTCAACAGGATTGACAAAACAAAAATTTATGGCAATGCAATCGGGACGCATTCTGAATTTGAATCGCTCACATCCGTTGCAAGATCGCTGAAGACTCACGCTGGCACGGTCGTCGACAACTCAAAAACGATATTCAGATTCACAGGAAAAGATATTTTTACAAATTACAAGTATCCTTCCGTTGAGAACATCAAAAAAATATTCCACAGGATTGGTGAGCCAAAAATTTTCACGAAACTTGATATCGTTTTGAAAAGCAACTCTCAGAGCCTGCTAGAATCGTTAGGAAGCTTGAGAAGTCAGCTAGCACACACAGGACAAATTCCAGGTGTCTCGCCATTAGACGTAATAAAGCGAATTGAAGATGTAGAGCAGTTTATTTCTGCAATTGATCGAGTGATGTACAAGCTGGTGACGACATTCTCTGACCAGAAAACATGGAAATCAAATATATGCTGACACCACTTCCCATGGATGTAAATGTTTAGATTATATGATCATGAAGATCGCAATCGGCCAGAAGTAAAGGAACTGCACCATATTAGATTGAGCCTTCAAGCATATAAAACAATTCAGAAGCAGCGATGAAGGTTGTTTCAGGATGGGAAAAGCCCTTGAATGAACCTCCACCATTGGCCATTTTCTGCCCGTTACCACCGTCCGCTGTTGGCCGATTGCAGCCTGTCGCCAGGATCTGAAGCCGACCAAAATCGAGATTACACGACTGCTTTAACTTCTAGCCACCCTTTCTCACTACCTCTTAACTACCCGCCTAGACTCCCGCCTGAAGGATGGGTTAAAGGGTATTGCTGTTCTCAGCGAATGTGCCGCCCACCTGCAACTGTTCAAGAATTTTGAGGGCCAATAAGCCATAGACAACTTCAGGCTTGGTGTCGTTTTGAACGTACCGAATGTGCGTTACGACATGTGAAGTACCAAAGCACCGATTCGCCTCCAAGACCCCCTCCAGTACGCTGGCAACTATATCAGCCTCAACCAATGGCTCGTGGGTACATGTCCCCTGTGGTGGTAGGCACTCACAGATTGGCTCGTACTGCTCACCAACCCCCAGGCGCAGTTGCAGGAGGTTGTGCCGAGGCCCGGTGATGCGCGAAGCAGCAAAGTACGCGCCGATGCGGACGAAATGCATGTGATACGTTCTACCGTTTGGTTAAGGGGATGGGCTTTAGCCCGTCTAAGTTGCCGAGGCGGCCGGTCGACTGGAGCAGTTTGTTGACATTATAGGTAACCACTCTGCATGAATGTCCGTAGTTTTCTCACAGTGGCGTCCGTCCAAGAAACCCTACCTTTCTACCAGTTCTCAGAACCAGACACTATCTGCACTGACCGGCAGCTTCTGGCCGATTGCTGCCGGTTACGAGCGATGGAAAACAGCCAGAGATCCCCTGGCATGGCTATCGCGTGTCGGTCGCGCTGGGAGTCCAGTCCTCGTAGAGGTTGCATCTTGAGCCAGCCGCGTGCGGCATACATCGAGGTGAAGTCGAGCGCCTGTGCATCCGCCGAGGTGGCGATGGCGCTCGTCGGGATAGAGACCGACACCGGAGACGCCGTACGTGCCGGCCACGCCAGGCGCTTCCTCATGGAGGGGCATGACGTCATGACTATCCAGGGCCGCACTCTTGATGGCTCGACCGCTTGAGCCCGCAGTTCGAAGAAGCCTTATACTGGCGGTCCGCAGCAAGACTTCATCGCGAATACGGCGAATGGAAAAGGACCTGCATTCACTGAGCAAGAGAGCGATCCCATGTTATCTGCACAACAGGCCTGCACTATCGTGCTCGCCCTATACGACGGCGTTCTCAGGGATGGGGAACCTGAGCGTTTTGTCATTCAGTCTTGTGAGCTGTCCGCGAATGGCGACTATTGGGTGGTTCGTAGCAATAGCGAAGATTGTGTCGTGCGCGGTATGACGGAATATTGCTACGTCGGCGTCGACGCCCACTTGGTCGACGTCATTAGCGGAGCGATTGAGACGGTCGCCAGTGGTGGCAGTGTTGAGGAATACCTGCAAGACCTGTATGACCTGCGTGCGGCGGCAGGTCATTTGTATATGCTGACCCCAGCATTTTTCGTCGACGATAAACCCGCGATGATCAACTTGCGGCAAAAACTGGCGCGCACCTATCCGCAAACGCTGACTCTGCTTTCAGGAGAGCGCCGGCAATGGCTCACCGGTAGGCGCAGGCACCTTCAAGATGCACAGCGATTGCTGGCGGACCACGGGATAGCGACAAATGTCGAACTGTTACCCGACGCGACTGGAGCGATATGCATAGGGGTCGAACATTGGCACATCGATGCCGTGCTCAAGGCAATTCGCAACAGACTGCTCTAAACGCCCGGTGTTCTCAATCGGCCTCGTCACTGCCTGACGAAGACAGCTTGGCATGCTATATCAGCTGCTACGCTTTTCGGCGTGCCAACACTCTGCAGCGACCCATTAAAAAGGTGCATCATCATGACGACCCAACCCCATTCGGCCGGCTGGCGTTTCAAGCTGGGTATCGTGATTCTTTGTCTCATGCTGGGATCGTGGCTGATGGTTCCACTGGTGGCTGCCTTGGGTATGCCGGGGTCAAGAATTGCCGCGCTGACGGGTATCCTGTTTATCAGTAACAAGGTCCTGCTGATCCTGGTTATCGCTGTCATGGGCAAGGCCGGGTTCCAGCAGTTGAAGCGCAGCGTGTTCGGCTACGTGACGTCACTGGCACCGAGCCTGGACACTGAAGTTGGCCCGGTGCGGCATCGCGTCGGTCTCGTCATGTTTTGCCTGCCGCTGATCGCGGCCCTTCTTGAACCCTACGTCGATATTATCTGGCCGGGGCTGCGGCCAAACCTCTGGCAGTTTCAGCTGTTGGGCGATCTCATGCTGATCGGCAGTTTTTTTGTGCTGGGGGGCAATTTCTGGGACAAGGTGCGAGCCTTGTTCATTCGCACCGCGCGAGTGGCCACTACCGAGGCGGCGTGACCTGTCTCCTGGCAAGCGTGGTCCATGGCGAAGCCGTGACCCAGAGAGTCTGGTTCAATATTTGAGTCTGGTATCATTCCAGCCTCTGCAAACCGAGTAGAAATACATGAATCGCCGTAAAAAAATAAAGCAGCTTCTGGATGCTCACGCCAAAAAGGCCAGTGCCAAGCTGGCACCGAAGAACAAGCCTAAATACATCAGCAAGGCTGATCGCTTGAAACTGGATGCTGAGTCCAGTCAGGACTCGATCATTTCCTCTGAAAGCTGATCCATGTATTTCAAGCGCCATCGCTCACTGAGCACTGATATCGCTGACCACGCAGAACTCAATCCACCGCAATCAAACTGTCCTTGCACTCCAGAATCAACCGCGCTCCGGCCCGGTCACTGGTACCGATCTCCAGGCTGAAGCCGTGCAGGTTGATGATCGCCGCGACAATCGATAACCCGAGGCCAAAGCCGCTGTGCTGGCTACCGTCGTCGCAGCGATAGAAGCGCTGGAACACCGCGTCGCGCTCGGATGGCGGTATGCCGGGACCCGAGTCCATCACTTCGATCCGCGTACTGCCGCCGTCATTGGCCGCCAGCAACACCACTTCACCGCCCGGTGGCGTGAACTTGATCGAGTTGCTGAGCAGGTTCGCCAGTGCCTCGAACAGCAGGGCGCGGTCGCCGGTGATAAACGGCAGCGCCTCCGGCAGGTCCAGGCGCATGCTGATTTCCGCCTCTTCGGCCAGTGGCAGGTAGAAGTCGTACAACTCGCGTAGCAAAGGCAACGGGTCGAGCACGACAAAACCCGAGCGGCGTTGATGGTCTTCCAGCTCGGAAATCCGCAACAGTCCCTTGAAGCGGGCCATCAGGGTGTCGGTTTCGGCGATCACGCCGTCCAGTTGCAGGGCCTCGGGCGAGTCTTCCGGGGCCTGTTGCTGGATGCGGTAGAGCTGGGCACGCAGGCGGGTGAGGGGCGTGCGCAGGTCGTGGGCGATGTTGTCGCAGACGCCCTTGACCTCGTTCATCAGCCGTTCGATACGATCGAGCATGGCGTTGACGATGGCCGCCAGCATGTCCAGCTCGTCCCGTCGGTTGGACAGCGGCAGGCGATGACCGAGGTCGCCGGCGACGATGGCCTCGGCGCTGGCCTGGATCGCCCGGATCCGGCGGATCGGTTGCCGCCTGAGCAGGTGCCAGCCGGCCACGCCGGGCAGGATGGTCAGCGACACCGCCCAGAACAGCGCGTGCAGGATGATCCGGGTCACGCCGAACAACGAGCCGTTGTCGCGCACCAGCAGCAACCAGCTGCCGTCATGGGTCTGGGTGGCGACGGCGTCGCAGCTGTCCTGGGGCAGGTTGGGGTCGTCGGAGTCGATGCAGTTGGCCAGTTCGTGGATGCGGCCGTCCATGATCAGGTCCGGTGGCATTTCCAGGATTGGCCCGCTGAGGTGCATTTTCTGCGCATTGAACAGGCCGTAGGCGTCCACGCCACGCATGTCGAAGGTCATGCTGGTGGTCAGGGCGTCGACCAACTGCTGGCCCTGGAAGCGTGAGAACAGATGCTGGCGCTGCATCAGCGAATGCCGCGCCAGGGTGTTGAGGTAGCCGGAAACCTCGTAGTAGAGCACGCCCATCAGGCTGCAGCTCCAGGCCACGAAGAGAAAACTGTACAGCGCCAGCATACGGCTGGTGGAGGAGCGCCAGCCCTTAGAGGGGTTCGGCAATGACATAACCCGAGCCTCGCACGGTGCGGATCAGTGGCGCCAGGCCCGGACCGTCGATTTTCTTGCGCAGGCGACCGATATGCACGTCGATGAGGTTGGTGCCCGGGTCGAAATGATAACCCCAGACTTCCTCGAAGATCATCATCCGCGACAGGATCTGCCCGGTGTTGCGCATCAGGAATTCCAGCAGCTTGTACTCGGTGGGCAGCAGGCTCAGCAGTTGCTCGGCCCGGGAGGCTTCGCGGCTGATCAGGTTGAGTTCCAGGTCGGCGACCCGCAGCGAGGTTTCGAATTCCCGCGCCGGGCTCTTGCGCCGCAGCAGTACTTCCACCCGCGCGGCCATTTCGTCCGAGGCGAACGGCTTGGTCAGGTAGTCGTCGCCGCCGGCCCGCAGTCCGCGGACGCGCTCGTCGACATCGGACAGGGCGCTGATCATCAGGATCGGCGTGGCGACGCCGATGGTCCGCAGGGTCGTGACGATGGCCAGGCCGTCGAGCTCCGGCAGCATGCGATCGAGGGTGATCAGGTCATAGTCGCCGCTCACGGCGCGCACCAGGCCCTCACGGCCATTGTCCACCCAATCCACTTCAAGCCCGTGGCTGCTCAGCTCGGCCACGATTTCCTTGGCGGTTACAGCATCATCTTCGATGGTCAGGATGCGGGTCATTGCAGTTGCCTCGTACGAACCTTCACAGCAGGTGTGGGATTTTGCCAAGAAAGAGGTGAAGACTTTCTGAATAAATCTTCATGTCGGTCCTGGCGGTCGCTAAGGGGGCGCCCCGAAATCGGATCAGGGCTAGAAACATCTAGCCACACCTTTGCTGAATGGAGGCTGTCGTCAAGTTTTGCAAAGCCATTGCGAACGTTCATCAGGATTTGGTATCTGTTTGTCGGTAGCCGCGTTTGCTCGCCGTCATGAGCGAATGCTTCTTTAGTCCGGTGCCGTGCAGCCGCCAGGCATCCGGAATGTCCCCAGTACAGGTCTCTTTATGCATCGCCGCAATCTCCTGAAAGCTTCCATGGCCCTGGCGGCCTATACCGGCCTGTCGGCCAGCGGTTTGTTCGCGGCCCGGGCGCTTGCCGCCACCGCGGACGGTGACATCGAACACTTTGATTTCGAGGCGTTGCAGACCCACGCGAAGAAACTCGCGAGCAATCCTTATGTCAGCACCCGGCAGGTGCTGCCGCCGACCCTGGCGAACATGACCCCGCAGCAGTTCAATGCCATCCAGTACGACGCGAAGCATTCGTTGTGGAACGAACTCAAGGGCCAGTTGGACGTGCAGTTCTTCCACGTCGGCATGGGTTTCAAGCAACCGGTGCGCATGTACAGCGTCGATGCCCAGACCCGCCAGGCGCGGGAGGTGCACTTCCGTCCGCCGCTGTTCAACTACGCCAACAGTGGTGTCGATCAGTCCCAGCTCAAGGGCGACCTGGGTTTCTCCGGCTTCAAGCTGTTCAAGGCCCCGGAGATCGACAAGCACGATATCCTCTCGTTTCTCGGCGCCAGCTATTTCCGCGCGGTGGACAAGACCGGCCAGTACGGCCTCTCGGCCCGCGGACTGGCCATTGATACCTATGCGCAGAAGCGCGAGGAGTTCCCGGACTTCACCAAGTTCTGGTTCGAGACGCCGGGCAAGGAAAGCACCCGCTTCGTGGTCTATGCCCTGCTCGATTCGCCGAGCGCCACCGGTGCCTATCGGTTTGATATCGATTGCCAGGCCGAACAGGTGGTGATGGCGGTCGATGCCCATGTCAACGCCCGGGTCGCCATCGAGCAACTGGGTATCGCGCCGATGACCAGCATGTTCAGTTGCGGCACCCACGAGCGGCGCATGTGCGACACCATCCACCCGCAGATCCACGATTCCGACCGCCTGGCGATGTGGCGAGGCAATGGCGAGTGGATCTGCCGACCGCTGAACAACCCGGCGAAACTGCAGTTCAATGCCTTCGCCGACAAGGACCCGAAGGGATTCGGCCTGGTGCAGACCGACCATGAGTTCGCCAGCTACCAGGACACGGTCGACTGGTACAGTCGTCGGCCGAGCCTGTGGGTCGAGCCGACCACCCCCTGGGGCGAGGGCTCGGTGGACCTCCTGGAGATCCCGACCACGGGCGAGACCCTGGACAATATCGTCGCCTTCTGGACGCCGAAGCAGCCGGTCAAGGCCGGCGATTCGCTGAACTACGGCTACAAATTGTACTGGAGTGCCTTGCCGCCGGTGGGCACGCCCCTGGCGCGGGTGCATGCGACCCGTTCGGGCATGGGCGGCTTTATCGAGGGCTGGGCGCCGGGTGAGCATTATCCGGAGGTCTGGGCGCGGCGCTTTGCCGTGGATTTCAACGGTGGCGGGCTGGAGCGGTTGCCGGAGGGCACCGGGATCGAGCCAGTGGTCACTACGTCGAATGGGCAGGTGAAGGATTTCAATGTCCTCAAGCTGGACGAGATCGGCGGCTATCGCGTGACGTTCGACTGGTACCCGACCAATGACAGTGTCGATCCGGTGGAGCTGCGGCTGTTTATCCGCACCCAGGACCGGACGCTGAGCGAGACCTGGCTGTATCAGTATTTCCCGCCGGCACCGGATAAGCGCCGTTATCCCTGAAGGACGCCAGGCATCCCTTGAGCAAGGGGGTGCCTGTTAGGGCCCTTTCGCGGGCAAGCCCGCTCCCACAGGGGCCTGCGCAACTCGGTCCATGTGGGAGCGGGCTTGCCCGCGAAGAGGCCATCGAACTCACTGCACGTCCGGCACCAGTACCGGATCGGCCCGGTACAGGTCCGGATCCATGCGCTTGAGGTTCTCCACCTTCGGCATGTCGTTGATGGCGATATACGGCGCATACGGGTGCAGCGTCAGATAGTTCTGGTGATAGCCCTCGGCCGGGTAGAAGACCTTGTTGTCCTCGATCCGGGTGACAATCGCCGACGGAAACACCTTGGCCGCGTTCAACTGCTCGATATACGCCTGGGCGACCTTTTCCTGGTCGGCATTCACCGGGAAGATCGCCGAACGGTATTGCGTGCCGCTGTCCGGGCCCTGGCGATTGAGTTCGGTCGGGTCATGGGCCACCGAGAAGAACACCTGCAACAGCTTGCCGTAGCTGATCTGGCCCGGATCGTAGGTGATCTGTACCGACTCGGCATGGCCGGTGGTGCCTTCGCCGACATCCTCGTAATGCGCGGTGCCCGCCGCGCCGCCGGTATAGCCGGAGACCACGTTCTGCACTCCGCGCACATGCTGGAACACCCCCTGGACGCCCCAGAAACAGCCGCCGGCAAACACCGCCGTGGCCTGGCCGGCTTTTGCCGGTTCATCCAACGCGGGCGGGGCGATCTGCACTGCGGTCTCGGCGGCCCCGGCAAAACGCTGGATCATCAGCACCGACAGCGCCACGCCGGCAATCCCGGCGATCATCAGCAGCGGCGACCTGGGTTTCTTCTGACTCACGGACTTGTTCATGCTGTTTATCCTCTTGGCTATCAACCGAAGGTGAAGGCGTAGGCCTGGACACCCGGGTCAAGAAACTCGATGGAGAAGGTGTGGTCGCCGATATCGCCGGCCTGGCGCACCAGTTGGTAGAGGCGCTGCTCGGTCACGCTGCCCGCGCCGTTGGCGTCGGTGTCGGTGCCGTGGTTGGCGCCGGGGGCCTTGCCGTCGATCAGCACCTTGAAGCGCACCGGCTTGCCGTCGCTCGCCGGGCCGAGCACAAGGTGCAGATCACGGGCGTGGAAGCGGTAGATGACCTTGCCCGAGGCCTGGTTGAGGGCGGCCTGTTCCGAGTGAACGGTCCAGTTGCCTTCCAGGCCCCACTGGTTCAGGGCCGGTTGCTGCGGCGCGGCATAGTTCTTCGGCTTGTCGGCGACCTGCTCGCCAGGGGAGGCGAAGTTCTCGGCGCGGTCATAACCGACGTAGGTTTCCGGCGACTTCACTTCCGACTCGTCGGCGGCCTGCATCACGCCCTGGGCCTGGGTGCTGACCATGCCGCCGGAGACGTTCTTGTTACCGGCTTCGGCCAGCAGTTGCTGGATGACCTGCTCGGAGCCGGCATAGTCGCCTTCGCCGAAGTGGTGGTAGCGCACGCGACCCTGGGCGTCGACAAAGTAATGCGCTGGCCAGTACTGGTTGTTGAACCCGCGCCAGATCGCGTAGTTGTTGTCGATGGCTACCGGGTACTGGATGCCCAGCTTGGCGACGGCCTGGCGCACGTTGTCGATATCTCGCTCGAAGGCGAACTCCGGGGCGTGCACGCCGATCACCACCAGACCCTGGTCGTGGTACTTCTGTGCCCAGGCGTTGACGTAGGGCAGGCTGCGCAGGCAGTTGATGCAGGAGTAGGTCCAGAAGTCGATCAGCACCACCTTGCCCTTGAGGTCGGCGGCGCTCAGCGGGGCCGAGTTGAGCCACTGCACGGCGCCCGAAAGGTCGGGCAGGGTGCCTTCCACCGGCAGGGCGCGTTCGTTGCCGCCGGTCTTGGCGGCCATCGCCATCATGCTGCCGCCGGGTTGGTCGCTGTTGACCGCGGCCATCATCGCGCCGCCTTGCGCCGGGGCGTCCTTCTGCACGACCGGGGTCAAGGTGTCGAGCAACTTCTGTTCGATACCGGAGGTGGCGACCGTGGAAACCTTGGTCAGCAGGCCGGTGTCCAGGCCCAGGGCAATCGCCACCACGCCGGCCAGCATCGCCGCGCCCAGGCCCCGGCGCAGCCATTCGCCGGTGCCGAGGTTGCGTTTCATCGCCGTGAACAGCCGGCCACCCACCAGCAGCGCGCCGGCCAGCGACGTGGCGGCACCGGCGGCATAGGCCAGCAGCAACAGCGTGGTGCCGATATTGGCGCCTTGCAGCGCGGCACCGGTGAGGATCAGGCCGAGGATCGGTCCGGCGCAGGGTGCCCACAGCAGGCCGGTGGCGATCCCCAGCAGGAAGGACGACTTGACGCTTGGCTGGCCGCTGCCGTCCTGGGCCGAACGCGACAGGCGATCACCGGCCGATACCAGTGGCTGGGCCAGGCGATCGGCGAGATGCGGGAACAGCAGGGTAATGGCGAAGAACGCCATCAGCGCCATGGCCAGCCAACGACCGTACTGGTTGGCCTGGACCACCCAGCCACCGCCGACGGCCGCCAGGGTGGCGACCAGGGCGAAGGTCAGGGCCATGCCGCAAAGCAGGGGCAGGCCGCTGCGGCGGAACGGTTCGCCGGAGCGGGCGAAGACAAACGGCAGCACCGGCAGGATGCACGGGCTGAGGATGGTCAGCAGACCGCCCAGGTACGCCAGGACAAGTAGAAACATGGTTGCAGATCCTTGTGATAAATCGTGATGGAGCGGTCAGGCGGCACTCGGGGCGAAGGTCATGGCCACGCCGTTCATGCAGTAGCGCAATCCGGTCGGCCGCGGGCCATCGGGGAACACATGGCCCAGGTGTCCGCCGCAGCGGTGGCAGTGCACTTCGGTGCGGGAAACCCCCAGCGACGTGTCGCGGCGGGTCGCCACGGCGCTTTCCAGCGGCGCGGTGAAGCTCGGCCAGCCGGTGTGGCTGTCGAACTTGGCGGCGGAGGAGAACAGCGTCAGCTGGCAGCCGGCACAGGCAAACACGCCGTCGCGGTGCTCGTCGTTGAGGGGGCTGCTGTAAGGTCGCTCGGTGCCTTCATGGCGCAGTACCTGGTACTGGTTGGCGTCCAGCAGCGTGCGCCATTCGGCATCGCTGTGGGTGACTTCGAAGGTCTCGTCCGGGGTGGCGGGGGCAGCATTTGCACCCAGGGTGGCGGCCACGGCGCGCCAGTCGACGAAGCCGGCGGCAAGCAGGGCGGCGGCACTGGAGAAAAGAAAGCGTCTTCTGGAGGACATGGCGTCACTTCCACGGCAATTGATCAGGCTTGCAGTGTCGGCGGGTAACGGTCGCCAAATCCTCCCGTAAAGTTAAATTAATTGTGAATATTTCCGCGTACCGATCCGGCACAATGAATCAGGCTTTGCTGGCCGTGCCGGCCCCGGATTTTCTTGCAGGAACGCTGCCCATGGATTCACCCAAACGCATACTGATCGTCGAGGATGACCTGCACCTGGCCGGGCTGTTGAGCCTGCACCTGCGTGACGAAGGTTATGAGGTCACCCATTGCGCCGACGGCAACCTGGGGCTGGCACAACTGGAAAAGGGCTCGTGGGATGCCCTGATCCTCGACCTGATGCTGCCGGGCGTCGACGGCCTGGAGATCTGTCGCCAGGCGCGGGCCATGGCGCGCTATACACCGATCATCATCACCAGCGCCCGTTCCAGTGAAATGCACCGGGTGCTCGGTCTCGAACTGGGCGCCGACGATTACCTCGCCAAGCCGTTTTCCATGCTCGAGCTGGCGGCGCGGGTCAAGGCGCTGCTGCGTCGGGTCGATGCCCTGGCCAAGAGCCTCAAGGTCGATGCCGGCAGTCTCGAACTCAACGGCCTGAGCCTCGATCCGCTGACCCGCCAGGCCGAGGTCAACGGCCAGTACCTGGAACTGACGCCGAGGGAATTCGACCTGCTGCACTTCTTCATGAAGAACCCCGGCACGGTCTACTCGCGCATGGACCTGCTGAACCAGGTCTGGGGCTACCAGCACGATGGCTACGAACACACGGTCAACACCCATATCAATCGCCTGCGGGCGAAGATCGAGGTCGACCCGGCGCAACCCGAGCGGATTCTCACGGTCTGGGGCCGGGGTTATCGCTTCGCCCCTTCGGGACGTGCCGAATGAACCTGACCCTGTCCCAGCGCTTGTCCGTGGTCTTTTCGATCCTGTTGCTGGCCTGCTGCGGCGCGTCGGTATGGTTGCAGGTACGGGCCAGCGACATGCACGAGAAGGAAGTGGTGCAGGGGTTGTCCCGCGACCTGGCCCGCAGCATCGCCCTGGAAAACCGCCTGGTGGGCACCGAAGGCCTGACCATGGAGGGGGTGCGGGCGCTGTTCGGCCAGTTGATGAACGTCAATCCGAGCGTCGAGGTCTATCTGCTCGACCCGAGCGGACGGATCACCGGCGATGCGGCGCCGCAGGGGCATCTCAAGCGCGACCATGTCGACCTGCGGCCGATCCGGCGCCTGCTCGAGGACCAGCCCTTGCCGATCCTCGGTGACGATCCGCGCAGCAATGACGGGCGCAAGGTGTTCAGTGCCGCCGCGTTGCAGGGCGGCGGCAAGGACCTGGGCTATCTCTACGTGGTGCTGCAGGGCGAGGAGCATGACCGCCTGGCCGCGCGGGTCTCGGCCAGTTCGGTGCTGCGGACCACCTTGTGGGCCATGACCCTGGTGGCGTTGCTCGGGCTGATCGCCGGCCTGATCGCTTTCCGCCTGATCACCCGGCCATTGCGCCGCCTGACCGACACCATGCGCGATTTCGACACCGACGTGCCGCCGGCCCGTTTGCCGGCGCTGTCGACCGCGGGGTTTGGCAGCCGTGACGAAATCGAAGTGCTGGAAGCCAGCTTTGCGCAAATGGCCACGCGTATCGGCGAGCAATGGCGGACCCTGACCCAGCTCGACCAGGACCGCCGCGAGTTGGTGGCGAATATCTCCCATGACCTGCGCACGCCGCTGGCCTCGCTGCACGGCTACCTGGAAACCCTCTCGCTCAAGGACGGGGTGCTGGCGGCCGACGAGCGCCGGCGTTACCTGGGGATCGCCTTGGCCCAGAGCAACAAGGTTGGCAAACTGGCCCAGGCGTTGTTCGAGCTGGCGCGCCTGGAGCACGGCGCGGTGCGCCTGGAACGCGAGGACTTTTCCCTCAGCGACCTGATCCAGGACGTGTTCCAGAAGTTCGAGCTGATGGCCGAGACCCGCCAGTCGAAACTGCTGGCGGTACTGCCGCGGGGCGCATCGATGGTGACCGCCGACCTGGGCATGATCGAGCGGGTGCTGACCAACCTGATCGACAATGCGCTGCGCCATACCCCCGAAGGCGGAACCATCGAGGTGGCGCTGGTGCATGAGGCGGGGAAAGTGCAGGTGACGGTCAGCGATACCGGGCCGGGGATTCCGGCCAAGCTGCTGGAAAACCTCTTTCGCCGTCCCTTCAACCATGACGGCGACCGCCGCTCCGGCGGCCTCGGGTTATTGATCGTGCGCCGCATCCTGCAACTGCATGACAGCCAGATCCGTCTGCTGTCGATCCCGGAGAAGGGCGCGGTGTTCTATTTCGAGCTGACGGCGGCAGGCGACTGATTCAGCCGTTGGCCGGCAGCAGGGCGGCGCGAGTGGCTTCGAGGATTTCATCGGAGATCGCCTGGCCACGGGTCGAACGCGCCAGGGCCAGGGCACCGACCAGCAAGGAGTATTGCACCAGGGCGGCTTTGCGCGCCTCGGGCTCGGCGCTGTCGAGCAAGGCGGCGTAGGCACTCAGGAGTTTTTCCAGGCCCTCGACGTAACTTTGGCGCACGGCGCTGTCGGCGTCTTCGTGGGCCAGGTCGCCGCAGAAGGCCACCACCGGGCAGCCTTCGCCGGGGTTGTCGCGGTGGGCCGTGCTCAGGTAATGCTCGACAATGGCCTGGCGTGCCGCCTCCGGGCTGAGGGCTTCGGCCGTACGCTGCTGCCAGCGTTCGGTCGATTGCGCGAAGCTGCGCGCACAGGCTTCGGCCGCCAGGGCCTCCTTGGAATCGAAGTGACCATAGAAGCCGCCATGGGTCAGCCCGGCCGCGCCCATGACCTCGATCACGCTCAGGCCCTTGAGGCCACGCTCACGGAACAGCCGCGCGGCGGCATCCGTGATGATTTCGCGGTTGAGTTCGGCCTGTTTGCGCGAGACGCGAGGCATGAGGGCTCCTGTTAATAGATTCACGTAAACATCTATTCTATCACAGGCAGCCAAGCTGCTGGTCTTCATAGACTTTCGGGAAGGGCGTCTGCCGTTTTCGGGTCGAGGGGCAGGGTGGCGGCGATATTCAGTTCTTCTTCCAGGAAGCGCTGCAAGGCCCGGACCGCGGCCGCCTGGGCCGCGGGAACACGACGCACGTAAAGACCGAAATCGACGGTTGGCGCCGGCGGCAGGCCATCGAGGGGACCCAGTACACGCATGCTCTGCGGGTGGACATTGCTTTCCAGCAGCACGGCGATGCCCAGGCCGGCCTCGACCGCCGACTGCACCGCCGGCAGGCTGGTGCTGCTGCACACCACGCGCCAGGCGATACCGGCCTGTTTCAGCGTCTGCGCGACCCGCGGTTGCCACAGGCAGGTGCCACCGAAGGTCACCAGCGGCACGATCCGGCTGGACAGGTCGGGGTCCAGCACCAGGCCACGGGCGCCGACCCAGAACAACGGCTGGTTCCAGCTCACCTGGGGTTGGGCGTCGATGCCATGGGAGTCGCCGATGACGATATCCAGCGCACCGTCCAGCAGCCTGGCGGACATTGCCGCGCTGCTGTCGATGGTGATCTCCAGGGTGATATGCGGGTACGCCGCGGAAAACCGATGCAAGGCCCGCGGCAGGCTGCCCACTGCAATGTCCTCCAGCAGGCCGAGGCGCACCGTTCCCGCCACCTGGCTGATGGACAGCGCCCGCCGCGCATCGGCACCGGCGCCGAGAATGCCGTGGGCGTAGGGCAGCAGCAGATGACCGGCCTCGGTCAGGCGCAGGCCGCGCGGGGAGCGGTCGAACAGGCGTCGCTCCAGGTCCTCTTCCAGACGGCGCAGTTGCATGCTCACGGCGGCCTGGGTCCGGGCCAGGCGCTGGGCGGCGGTGCCGACCGCCCCGGTTTCGGCGACAGTGACAAAGGTTCGCAACAGGTTGCTGTCGAGGTCGCGCATTATCAATATCCGTTAAGTGGGGATAAGAAATATCAGCTTATTTGAAGTCCGGGTGACTGGCTAGGATGGCCTGACGTTCACCGGAGGTTTTGTCATGCAGGAAAATACCGTCGTGCTCCCCGTGGCCGCCGCACCGCGGACACCCCGTCGGGCGTTGTTGCTGGCGGCGTCGTTGTGCGTGCTGTCGATGTGTCTGGTCCAGTTCGGTGCCGCCTTGTCGTCACCGACCATGGACACCTACGGCTCCCTCAGCACCACCTGGCTGCGCCTGTGCTGGGCCGCGACCCTTCTGATGCTGGTGGTGCGGCCTCCACTGCGCACCTATTCCCTGTCGCGCTGGGGGGCCGCGGCCAGCCTGGGCCTGGCGATGGCGGTGATGACCAGCTGCTTTTTCGCATCAATCCAGCGCATTCCCCTGGGATTGGCAATCGCCATCGAGTTTCTGGGCCCGCTGCTGCTGGCGAGCCTGGCCATACGCCGCTGGAGGGCGCTGATCTGGCCGCTGCTGGCGATGGCCGGTGTGCTGCTGCTGGCGCGCAACGACCAGGGCTGGATCGGCGAACCGCTGGGACTGGCCCTGGCGTTCGGCTCGGCAGCCGGCTGGGGCGCCTATATCCTGCTGATGAAGCGGGTCGGCACGCTGTTTCCGGGGTTTGAAGGCTTGTCGGTGTCGTTGCTCGCGGCGGCAGTGATAACCGCGCCCCTGGGATTGTGGCAAAGCGGCGGGCACCTGCCGTGGTTGCAGGTCGCCAGTTGCGCCGGGCTCGCGCTGTTCGTGCCGTTGCTGCCCTACGGCCTGGAGATGATCGCCCTGCGGCGGATGCCGGCGTCTTCGTTCGGCATCCTGATGAGCGTCGAGCCGGCGGTCGGCGCCCTGGCCGGTTACATGGTACTGAGCCAGCCCATGGTGCCGCTGCAGTTTGCCGGCACCGCGCTGGTGGTCAGCGCCAGTCTCGGGGTACTGATGGTGCCTTGAGTCGTATCAGGCCGGCGCGGTGGGCCTGGCGGTGACGGCGGGCGGCAGCAGGACAGCGTAGTGCCGGTCGGTCGTCTGGGCGACGGCATGGCCATGCCGGGCGATACGATCGAACACCTCGGGTTCGAGGCGATCCAGGCTGGTGGCGAAGCTCGCGGCAAATGCCGCGTCGCTGCCGGCCGGAGCCTCGATCAGCGCGCTGGCGATGCCCAGGTAGCCGCCGCGTCCCGGCGCCTGGTTGAGGTATTCGACAAAGGTTCGCGTGCGCAGGGCCCGCGACTGGTCGGACATGATGTCCGACAGGCGCTTGAGTCGCCAGGGGCTGAGCATGCCGGCCTGGAACCCGGGCTTGAGCGGGGCACCGGCATCGGACACGACAATGGGGTATTCGTAGCGCTTGCTGCGTCCGGTGGCAGCGTCGAAGAACGGCTCCAGGCCGAGGTTGTCATAGACCCCGCCGTCATACAGGTGCAGCGTGGGGAAAGGCAATGTCGCCTCGACCGCGCTGTCGAGCGGCGCATTCCAGCCCCGTTGCATCCATTTGAAACGACGACTGTCGAGGGCCAGCGGACCGATGCCACCGGGGAACGCCGCCGACACTGACAGGGCCTTGGCGAGGGGAACGCCGAGGGTGCTGGCATAGCCGATGGAGTAGTCACCCATATTGCTCCGCTTGAAGCGAAAGCGCTTGCCGTTCTCGGCGGTGGTGCCATTGATCGACCAGTCCGGCCTCGCACCGATGTCCGCCAGCAGGCCATTCACGCCCCATTCGTTGCGCAAGCCCAGCTCCAGCAGATTGGCCCGGGACATGATGAAGCGCCAGTTCAGCGGGTTGAGCAGCTGGCGCAGGGCGCTCCAGAGCAGGCTGCGCGAGCAGAGCTGGTGGCGCAGGCGCGGATAGATCTTCTCCAGGAAGTCCACCGAAGCGGGCCATTGCCCGCCGTTCTCATGCAGCATCAGGCCCACCAGCAGGCTACCGCCGGAGACGGTCGAGAGCTGGCTGACCCGTTCCAGGGCTTCTTGCTCGGCCAGGTACTTGAGCACGCCCAGATGAAACACCATGGCCCGGACACCGCCGCCGGACAGGGCTAGGGCGAAATCCGGAGATTGACCGATCGAGACTGCAGGAGAATCCATTTTTCCTCTCTATATGGGGGCGATACGGGATATGGCTTTTCGATATTAACTATTTTATCGGGGAATCGTTGCGCGCAGTGTGTCGGCACCCGGTCTTTCGGCCGGGTGCTGCTGGAGCGGTGTCAGCGGGTTTTGTAGGAACCCTCTGAATTGCCGGTCGGGGCACCAGAGGGCATGAACTTGTCGCGGTCCGGGGATCTTATGACGAACCCCGGGCGATCTCACTTTTTATCGGCGTGGGAGCCGCAGCAGGCAGATTGCCCGGCATGTTCATAGCGGTCATGGTGCCTGACCCAGTTCATGGTCCCGGTTTCGTTACGGCCCTTGGGCATCAGGTCGAGGAAGTTGTAGGTGCCCACCAGGATGTCCAGGCCCCGTGCATAGGTCGAATAAGTATGGAAAATCTCACCCTCGGGGTTGCGGTAGAACACGCTGAGGCCGGGCAACTCCTCCTCGCTGCTGTCGATCAGTTCGTAGTTGTACCGGGTCTTGCCGGCCGCTTTTTCCGCCGGCGAAGGACTGACACCGAAGTCATGGTTGAAATCGCTGCCGGCCGACGACAACCAGTCGAAGTGCCAGCCCATGCGCTGCTTGAAGGCCTGGAACTGCGCCCACGGGGCGTGGGATACGGCGACAAACGAGACGTCATGATGGGCCAGGTGCAGGTTCGCGCCGTCGAAGTGATCGGCGAGGAACGAGCAGCCCGTGCAACCTTCCGTCCAGCCGTCGGCGAACATGAAGTGGTAGACGATCAACTGGCTGTTGTCGCCGAACAGATCGGCCAGTCGTTGCCGACCGTGGGGGCCCTCGAAGTGGTAGTCCTTGTCGATCCGTACCCAGGGCAGGGCGCGGCGTTCGGCGCTGAGCTGGTCGCGCTGGTGGCTGAAGGCCTTTTCACGGGCCAGATGCTGCTGGCGTGCAGCCAGCCATTCCTGGCGCGATACCACGGGATGCTGTTCAACAGTGCGCTCGTTCATCACGAGATCTCCTTGACGGCGTCGCCGCCCGGCGGGTTTGTCGAGTGGCGGATGGGGTACTTCTATGCTTAGTCGATTGACCGCGAGCGTTCTCGACACTCTCCCCCGGCAAACGGAAAAAACGGACCGGCGGCCCGGCGGAAAAATAATTTCAGCGCGGTGTCGATTACGCCGATGGCCGTTCGATTAACCCGTAGAACCGCCAGCGGGGCGGTTCACCCACTATCAGGAGAAAAGACCATGCGATTTATGGTGATCGTCAAGGCCACCCCGGAATCGGAAGCCGGGCAAATGCCCAGTGAAGAACTGCTGGCCGCCATGGGCGCCTACAATGAAGAGCTGGTCAAGGCCGGCGTGATGCTCGCCGGCGAGGGCCTGCACCCCAGCGCCAAGGGGGCCCGCGTGCAGTTCTCCGGCACGCACCGCAGCGTTGTCGACGGGCCCTTTATCGAAACCAAGGAGCTGATCGCCGGCTTCTGGATTTTCCAGGTGCAGTCGTTGCAGGAAGCCATCGACTGGGTCAAGCGCTGTCCCAACCCGATGGCCGGCGACAGCGAAATCGAAATCCGCCAGATCTTCGAGGCCGAGGATTTTGGCGAGGCCTTTACCCCCGAGTTGCGCGAGCAGGAAGAACGCCTGCGGACGCAGATGTCCGGTCAATCGTGAAACCTGACAACAGGAGATCCACCATGAGAATCATTCCCTACCTGACCTTCAACGGCCACTGCAAGGAAGCCTTTGCGTTGTACAAGAAGGTGCTCGGTGGCGAGGTGTTTTCCATGTCCTTTGCCGAGGCGCCTGCCGAGGTGGGCATGCCCAAGGATGCGAACCTGATCCTGCACGCCTGCCTGACCGTGGGCGGCTTCAGCCTGATGGCCTCCGATTGCCCGCCGGGCCAGCCATACCACAAGCCACAGGGCGTGTCGGTGTCGCTGAATGTCGACAGCGCAGCCGAGGCCCGGCGCTTGTTCGATGGCTTGAGCACGGGCGGCAAGGTCTTCATGCCACTGGAGAAAACCTTCTGGGCGGAAAGCTTCGCCATGTTCGAAGACCGTTTCGGCATTGCCTGGATGGTCAATTACGAGGGGAAGAAGTAGTCCGCTAACGCAGGCCGGACTGTCCGGCCTTGCGTCGTTCCTCCCCGGTCGGGCTGCCGATATCGATCAGGCGGCGCTCGACCAGCACATTCAGCAAGGCTTCGCGCGAGGGCGTGTCCAGTTGGTGGGCGCGCTCCTTGAGTTCCAGCAGGATCGGGCTGGACCAGGTGCGGTAGGTGCGTTCGGCGATACGTACGGGGGTCATCAATGTCTCCCTGAGCAATAGGCCCGATGACCAAGCCGGACCGGTTCCATGAGCGCAAAAGCCTAGTAGATAAAAGCGGCTGCCGCTAACCGTCTTGTTAGAACATGTTGCTATGTGCAAAGACGGTTGCGGGGGGAGGGCCGGCGGATAAAAACAGATCGGTCGCCAACCTGTTTCCCGACTGACGAACGACGCCTTGCCGATGACACTGCTGCCCTGACCTTCACTCATCAGGAGTATGCGATGTCCAGCTTTTCCCCTCTCGAAATCGGCCCGCTACGCAGCGCCATGAGCTTTACGCTGCACACCTGGCATGCGACTCAGGTCTGGCAAGGCCGGCCCGCGAGCGAAGAGAAAAAACGCATCATGGGCCTTGTCGGATTTCTCGGCCTGATCAGCAGGGTCGCGCGCGGCGCGGCCCTGGATGATCCTTATTCCGACTTCTGGATCATCCGTCTTCAGGAAAAACTGCAAGGCTCGAAAGCCGAACTGGCGCAGATCCGGGAACAACTGGAGCCACTCATGAGCCGCTTGCCCGCGGAGATCAGCCTCGGCGAAAACCTCAGCATCCAGCCTGTCACCTTGCCGCTGGTCGTCAGGTCCCGGTTGGGTTTCCTGGCAGTGTATCTGTTGATCGATTACGACAGCATCGTTCGCCAACTGCTGCTGGCCCATAGAACGGCATTGATCGACCGGCGCACCATGGAGCGCTGGATCAGCGCCAGTGGGCAGGTGTTTCGCAGCCTTTTCGGATTGGCTCGCCAGTACCGGTTTTCCGGGGCGACGCGCGCGGATTTCATTGTTGGCAACGCCGTGGCGCGTGAGGCCGAGGAACGTTTCGGCGAGCTGCCGGCGGACGTTCTCGAAGGAACGCGGCGCTCGGAGTTCGCGCCCAGGATCATCCTGCCGCGCAGCGACGGCGAGGTCCGGCAGGGGGGGGCCGAAGAGGCTGGCGGCTGGGGTTAGTCCGTGGCGAGTAACGCGTTCAATGCCTGGGCCGGTGGCGCGCCGCCGGTCTTGATGGTCTTGGTGACGATATAGGTGAAGTAGCGCTCGATGCCCAGGTCTTCCAGCAACAACTGATCGATGAAGCGCTGGTACTGATCGATGTCCGCGGCCTGGATCATGGCGATGTAGTCGACGCCGCCACCGGTGGCATAACAGAACTGCACTTCCCCGGCATCGCTCATCCGTTGCTCGAAGCGGCGCATGTCCTGGGCCGTGTGCCGGGCCAAGGTGATTTCCACCAGCAGTTGCTGGCTCTTGAACACCTGGTTCCAGTCGATCAGGGCGCGGTAGCCCTTTACCAGGCCGGCGCTCTCCAACTTGCGCACACGCTCCCAGGCCGGTGTCACCGAAAGGTTGATCGCCTCGGCGAGGTTCGACTTGGTGATGCGCCCGTCCTCCGAGAGGATGCGCAGGATATTCAGGTCATAACGGTCAAGCTTGTGCATCAGTAACGAACTCCGCAGGCGACATGTGCAGGCGCGAGCAGGCTCGCGAAGGACGGGTAGACGATGCATTCATCCGGGATGGACACGTTATCGTCGCCGACCTTCGCGAGCAAGCGCACCTGCGGGGACCAGGTCTCAACCGAGGATTTCACCGGCGACCTGATCGATCGCCTGCCGGGTGATGTCGACGATCAGGTCCGCCTCCTGCTCGGTCAGGATCAGCGGCGGAGCGAAGCCGAGGATATCGCCGTGAGGCATGGCCCGGGCGATCATGCCGCGTTCGAGGCAGGCGGCCGAGACTTTCGGACCGACTTTCAAGGCGGCATCAAACGGCGTGCGTTGCTCACGGTCGGCCATGAACTCGACAGCGGCAAGCATGCCATCGCCACGCACTTCGCCCACCAGCGGATGACCTTCCAGGGTTTCGCGCAAACGGCGGTTGAGGTAGCCGCCGACCTGCTCGGCATTGGCCGTGAGGTTCTCGCGTTCGAGGATATCGAGGTTGGCCAGGGCCGCCGCCGCGCAGATCGGGTGGCCGGAGTAGGTCCAGCCGTGGCCCATGGCGCCTTCCCGGGTCGAGGCCGTTTCAATCACGCTCCACACCTTCTCGCCGATGATTACCGCCGACAGCGGCGCATAGGCGCTGGTCAGCCCCTTGGCGGTGGTGATCAGGTCCGGACGCATGCCATAGCGCTGGCTGCCCATCTTCGAACCCAGGCGACCAAAGGCACAGACCACTTCGTCGGCGATCAGCAGCACGTCGTACTTGTTCAGCACGGCCTGGATCGCGGCCCAGTAACCGGCCGGGGGCACGACGATGCCGCCGGTGCCCATCACCGGTTCGCCAATGAACGCGGCGACGGTATCGGGGCCTTCGGCGAGGATCATTTTCTCCAGCTCGTCGGCGCAGTAGCGGACAAAGGCCGCTTCATCCATGCCGGCCGGTGCCTTGCGGTACCAGTGCGGGCAGACGGTGTGGCCGATGCCTTGTTCCGGCAGGTCGAAATGCTGGTGGAACGCGGCCAGCCCGGTGAGGCTGCCGGTCATGATGCCCGAGCCGTGATAGCCGCGATCCCGGGAAATGATTTTCTTCTTCCGCGGGCGGCCCAGCACATTGTTGTAGTAGCGCACCAGCTTGATCTGGGTTTCGTTGGCATCGGAGCCGGACAGGCCGTAGTAGACCTTTTTCATGCCTTCGGGCGCCCAGTCCATGATGCGACTCGACAGCTCGATGATGGCCTCGGTCGAGTGGCCGACATAGGTGTGGTAGTAGGCCAGTTCCTTGGCCTGTTTGTAGATGGCGTCGGCGACTTCGGTGCGGCCATAGCCGATGTTCACGCAATACAGCCCGGCAAAGGCATCGATGAATTCCCGCCCTTCGTGGTCACGGATACGGATACCCGCGGCACTCTTGATGATGCGTCCCTTGAGCGCGCCGCTGGCGTGGTCATGGGCGTGGGTCGAGGGGTGCATGAAGTAGGCACGGTCTTGTTCGAACAGCGCTTCGGGTGTCGGGTTCATGGTGGCTCTCCTTGGAATCAGCCTTGGTGGTGCAGGCAAAAATATTTGGTTTCGACAAAGGCTTCGAAGCCCTCGGTGCCGCCTTCACGGCCCAGCCCCGAGGCCTTCATGCCGCCGAAGGGGATGGGGTGGCCGGTGAACTTCACGCCGTTGACCGCGACCATGGCGTGGTCGAGGCGGCGGATCAGCGGGTAGATCAGGTCCAGGCGGTTGGAGCAGACATAGGCGGCCAGGCCGTATTCGGTGTCGTTGGCCATTTCGATGGCCTGTTCGAGGGTGTCGAAGGGCATCACCCCGGCGATGGGGGCGAAGTTTTCTTCGCGGTAGATGCGCATCTGCGGTGTGACGTCGGCCAACACTGTCGGCTGGTAGAACAGGCCGCCCAGGGCGTGCGCCTCACCGCCGGCCAGGCGTTGCGCGCCGAGGTGCAAGGCGTCGGCCACGCGTTCGGCGGTTGCGTCGAACGCGGCCTGGTGCATCAACGGACCGACGTCGACGGCCTGCTCCTGGTCGCCCAGCAGGGCCGGTCCGACACGCAGTGCACGCACGGCCGCGGCGAAGCGGTCGAGGAAGGCCGGGTAGAGGGAGCGCTCGACCATGATGCGGTTGGCCGCGCAACAGTCCTGTCCGGAGGTCTGGAACTTGGCCTCTACCGCGACCCTCACCGCCAGTTCCAGGTCGGCATCGGCGCAGACAATGAAGGGCGCGTTGCCGCCCAGTTCCAGTGAAACCTTCTTCACATCCCGTGCCGCCGCCTGCAGGACCAGTTTGCCGACCCGGGTCGAACCGGTGAAGCTGACCGCGCGCACGCGGCTGTCCTGCACCAGGGTCTGCATGGTCATTTGCGGCTCGCCCAGCACCACGTTGAACACCCCGGCGGGGAAACCGGCTTCTTCCGCCAGTTGGGCGAGGGCAAAGGCCGAATACGGCGTTTCATGGGCCGGCTTGATCACCACCGTGCAACCGGCGGCAAGTGCGGCGGCGGCCTTGCGGGTGATCATCGCCGAGGGGAAATTCCAGGGGGTCAGCAGCGCGCAGACACCCACCGGTTCCTTGACCGTGCCCAGGTGGGCGCCGGGGATATGGCTGGGGATGTTCTGCCCATAGAGGCGCCGGGCTTCCTCGGCGAACCAGGGAATGAAACTGGCGGCATAGGCGATCTCGCCGCGGGACTCGGCCAGGGACTTGCCTTGTTCCAGGCTGAGAATGCGCGCGAGGTCCTCCTGATGCTCCAGGATCAACGCCGCCCAGCGCCGCAGGACAGTGGCGCGGGCATCGAGGCTCAGTTCACGCCAACTGGCGAACGCCCGATGCGCGGCCTCCACCGCCGCGACAATCTGAGGTTTTTCCAGCATCGGCACATGGCCGATCAACTGCTGGTTCGCCGGATCATGCACGGCGATGGTGCTGGCACTGTCGCTGTGGATCCAGTGCCCGTCGACGTAGCACAGGGCCTTGAACAGCAGCGGATGTTTATAGGTCATGGTGTTCACTCCGGATCGTCTGAGTGGAACCAATGCTAGGGCAGGGTGCTGCACGGGATTGGCGGTTTGGAGGGGGTGGGACAGTGGGTTTTTTCTGATTGCGGACCGTCAAACAGGGGTTTCTCTGGTGAAGATAAATACGTCCCTTGCGGAGGCCGGCTTTTGATCGTTCCCACGCTCTGCGTGGGAATGCCGCCCCGGACGCTCCGCGTCCAGTAGTCGGCGCAAGGCTCGATGCCTGTGCAACGCGACGCGGAGCGTCATCGGATGCGTTCCCACGCGGAGCGTGGGAACGATCGGTCAGGTCACTTGACCGCTTTCGCCGTGGCGATCCAGCCATCGAACGTGGCCTTGTTTTCACTCATCCAGTCATCCGCCAGCTTGCGAATATTGCGTTCGCTCGAACCGTCCTGGCTGATGGTCTTTTCCCAGTAGCTCCAGGTCGCCTGGGAGAAGGCCATCTGCTCCACCAGCGTCTTGATCGCCGGGTTGGCGGCGATGAATTTCTTGTTGCCGATCGCGTACCAGTTCCAGGCCGCCATCGCCATGCGGCACGGATCGGCACCACCGGCACAGCCGGCCACGCCCGGGGTCAGCGCCGAGACCGCGCTCGGGACATTGCCCGGCAAGGCGTCGAACGGCGTCGGCAACCACACCACGTCCTTGCCCGGCACCATGGTGTTGGTCATCCAGGACGGTGCCCAGGCATAAAAGAACACCGGCTCACCGCGCTTGAGGCGGGCGACGTTTTCGAACATCAGCGCTTCATATTTGCCGCGTACCGGGTTGACCGTGTCCTTGAGGCCGAACTTGTCGAGCTGGTAGTCGACCACATCCCCACAGCCCCAGCCCGGATCGCAACTGATCAGGCTGGCCTTGCCGTTCTTGCCGAAGAGTCCGGCGATCTTCGGGTCCTTCATTTGTTCCAGGCTGGTGATCCCGTAGGCGTCGGCGGTTTTCTTGTCGATCATGTAGCCGTTGTAGCCCGCGCCGGTAATGAAGCCTGCGCCGACCGCTTCGGTGCGGTCCTTGACCTTGTCAAAGCTGGGTTGCAGTTGCGGCAGGGTTACGTCCATCGACAGGTCCAGGTCGCCCTGGGCCGCCGCCGGGAAAAACAGCGTGGTGTTGACGGTGCTCAACTTGGTGTCGTAGCCCAGGCGCTTGCTGGCCTCGATGGCGATTTTCGTCAGGACATAGTTGCCGCCGGTGCTTTCCGATTGCACGAAGCGGATGGTCTTGCCGTTGCCCGGCCGGTCGTCGGCCAGCACCGAAGTGCAGGCCAGCCCGGCCAGGGACAACGCGGTTGCAAATCCAAGCAAGGCTTTGAATGGACGCATCATGATTTCCTCTTTTTTTCTCGTTATGGTTAAGGGTTGGCAGTGAAGAAAGGGCTCGACAACTGGCATTCATGATTGTTGTTGGGGATGCTTCCTAGGCGTTCAGCGGGCGCGGGTTGAACAGGCGCTTGAACAGCGACTTGCGCTTGCGTACCGACGGCTGCGCCAGTTTCTGGGTGATCCGGTCGAGCATCATCGCCAGCAGCACGATGGCGATACCGCCTACCGCGGCACGGCCCACGTCCATCCGCCCGAGACCTTGCAAGACCACCAGGCCCAGGCCCTCGGCGCCGATCATCGCCACCACCACCGACATCACCATGGCGGTCAGCACGGTCTGGTTGAGGCCGCCGAGAATGGTCGGTATCGCCAGCGGCAACTGGATTTCCCAGAGCAACTGGCGGCTGTCGGCACCGAAGGCGTGGCCGGCTTCGACGAGTTCGGTTTCCACCATGCGGATGCCCAGGTAGGTGAAGCGGATCAGTGGCGGACAGGCGGAGATCACCACCGCGACTTCACCCGACACGGTGCCCACGCCGAACAGCATCACCACCGGCACCAGGTACACGAAGGTCGGCGTGGTCTGCATGATATCGAGGATCGGCCGCATGATCTGCCAGACCCGTTCGCTGCGGGCGCACCACACCCCCACGGGAATCCCGACGAGCATGCAGATGACAATCGCCGTGGTGATCAGCGACAAGGTGGTCATGGCCTCGTCCCACACCCCCAGCGCGGCGATGGTCACCAGGGCGACGGCGCTGAACAGAGCCACGCCCAGGCTCGCGGCGCGGTAGGCGATGAGGAACATCAGCAGCACCATCACCGGGAACGGGATGGCATGGATCAGTGAGTCGCTCAGCGCCAGCAGGTGTTCCACCGGCCAGCGGATGGCGAGGAATATCGGCCGCAGGTGAATGCCCAGCCACTCGACGCCCTGGCTGATCCACTGGTCCACGGGAAAAACGGCAAGGTCTTCTGAACTAAGCATGCTGGGCAACCTCCGCAGCGTTGGCGCGAGGGGGCGGGACGCTGGCAATGCAATCAAGGATATGGGCGCTGTTCAGGGTGCCGACAAATAGCCCCTCGCCATCGACCACGGCTATCGGCAGGCCCGGCTTGAGCAGGCGCGCCACTTCCACCAGCTTGGCGCTGGCCGGCACGCTGACAAACTGGGTCGACAGGCGTTGCAGGGCATCGCTGCCGCCGCCAACGGCCAGCAGCGCCGCGGCATCGAGCACGCCCACCGGCTTGCCGCCGATGTTGAGGACAAAGGCGCCAGCGTTGTCATTGCCGACCACGCGGGTATCGCCCTGGACCAGCAAGGTGTCGGCGACCTGCATGACCGAGCGCGCGTCGAACAGGCGCGAGCGGTCCACCTCGCGGGTGAACGAGGCGACATAGTCGCTGCCGGGGTCCATGACGATTTCCTGGGGCGTGCCCTCGCGCACCACCTGGCCGTCGGCCATGATCGCGATACGGGTGCCCAGCTTCAGGGCCTCCTGGAAATCGTGGGTGATGAACAGGATGGTTTTTTTCAGGGTGCGTTGCAGGCGCAGCAATTCGTCCTGCATTTCCGTGCGGATCAACGGATCGAGGGCGCTGAAGGCCTCGTCCATGATCAGCACGTCGGCATCGGTGGCCAGGGCCCGGGCCAGGCCGACCCGCTGGCGCATGCCGCCGGACAGTTCATGGGGGTGGTGCTCGGCCCACTTGGCCAGGCCGACGATGGCCAGGACTTCCTCGGCTCGCTTGCGGCGTTCGGCGGCACCGACGCCACGCAACTTGAGGCCGAACTCGGTGTTTTCGATCACGGTCTTGTTCGGCAGCAGGGCGAAATGCTGGAAGACCATGGAGATGCGCGTGCGGCGCACCTCGCGCAAGTCGCTTTCGTTCAAGGCCACCAGGTCCGTGCCGTCCAGCAGGATCCTGCCCGCGGTCGGTTCATTCAAACGGTTGATGCAACGGGCCAGGGTGGATTTTCCCGAGCCGGACAAACCCATGATCATGTAGATCGCGCCACTGGGAATGGACAGCGATACGTTGTTCAGGCCGACCACGGTGGCGGTCTCGGCCAGGATCCGGTCTTTGCTGGCCCCGGCAGTCAAGAGCTGCATGGCTCTGTCGGGGGTCGAGGAGAAGACCTTGTAGAGGTTCTCAATCTTCAGTCGTTCGCTCACCAATTGCCTCCAATTGTTGTTTTGCAATCTGCGGAAAACTTCATCAATAGAAATTTTTGGGCTACTGGCAGTCAAAGGTCCTTCGGTGTCGCGGGCGCAAGGGTGCAGTCTCAAAAATTTCTTGTTGTTGTGCGAGGGCACTTACAGCATGAGCGGTGTGGCGAGTGCAAGGGTGAGACGTCAGCCGGTAGTGGATTGCGTCGGGTCCATGCTTTCCCGCGCCTTGCGGGCGACGCGGAAGGCTTCGACACCCGCCGGCACGCCGCAGTACACCGCGATCTGGACCAGGGCGGCGCGCAGTTCCTCGTCCGTGAGACCGTTGCGGATCGCGCCGCAGAAATGCGTGCCGAACTCGTCCATCCGGCCCAGCGCCGCGAGCATGCCGAGGTTCAGCAGGCTGCGTTGCTTGAGGTCGAGGGACTCGTCGGTCCAGACCATGCCCCAGCAGTATTCGTTGAGCACGGCCTGGAACGGCCGCGAGAAATCGTCGGCCTTGCCCAGCGCCTGGTCGACGTAGGCATTGCCCAGGACCTGGCGGCGAACTGTTTCGCCTTGAGCCTGCAGTGACTTATCCATGGTGTACCTCCGAATCGGAAAGAAATTCGCGCATGAGCGTTGCCACCTGTTCCGGGGCCTCGATCAGAATGCAGTGGCGCAACCCCGGCAGGATCTTCAACTGCGAGCCCCGGATGCGTTCGTGCATGAAGGCCGCCATCCTCGGGTTCGAGCCGGCATCCTCGGCGCCGGTGGCGATCAGTGTCGGGCAGCGAATCTGCTGGAGCTGATCGCCGAAGTCCGACTCCGCCAGCACCCGATACGCCGCGGCGTAACAGCCGGGATCGTTAGCGGCGTTCTGTTGCCGCAACCGGCTGACGGCCTGCGGGTGGCGAGCCTGGAAATCCTCGGTCAGCCAGCGTGACAGCGACGCTTCGTAATGGGCCACCGGCTCGCCGGCCTGCAGGGCCGCCAGGCGCGCCTGCACCCGTTCGCGTTCCTCGGCGTTGCGTCCGGCGACCGTCGACAGCAATACCAGGCGCCGGACCCGCGCCGGGTGGGTCAAGGCCATGCGCTGGGCGATCAGTCCGCCCAGCGAGAAGCCGGCGAGGTCGAAGTCCTTGAAGCCGACATGATCGGCCAGGGCCAGGGCTTCGCCCACCAGGTGATCGATTTCATAGCGGCCGGGCGTGCGGGATGACTGGCCGTGGCCGCGCAGGTCGAAGGTCAGGAGGGTGAACTGCTCTTGCAGGCGGCCCACCACCTCGCCCCAGGCCTCCAGGCTGGAGCCGACGCCATGGATGCACAGCAGCGGGCGTGGCCCCTGGCCGTCGAGGCGATAGTTGAGCGTGACATTGGCCACGCTGAAGCGTTGTGCTTCGCTCATGGCGGTCACTCCGTGACCTTGTCGCGGCGTTTGGCGCGCTCACGCTCGGCGAACACCGGCATCACCTCGTCGATAAACAGGCGCAGGGTCTGCTTCTGCAGCTCGAACGGCAGGTTGAAGGTCAGGCCCAGGCAATACTGGTCGACGCCGGCGGCTTCGTAGTCGAGCAGCTTCTCGATGATTTCCTCCGGGGTGCCGAACATCAGGTTGCGCCGCAGGTTCTCCGGGTTGTAGTTGTCCTTGCCCCGGACACTTTCAAAGGATACCGGCTCGGGGAAGCCGTTGTGCACGGTGCCGATGTTCTGCATCAGGTTCTCGAAGGCCCGGCCGAAGTCCATGCTGTGCCTGACCGGTAGTTCCCAGTCTTGCGCCCTGGCGTACACGCAGGTACGGCGCTGCATCATGAAACGCGGACGCGGCACATGGGGATTGTCGGCGACGGCCTTGTTGAATTTCTCACCCAGCACGGCGATTTCAGCCGCCGGCAGCGAGAGCGGGGTGGAGAGGATGTTGGCGCCGATGCCCACCGCCCAGTCGAAGGTGCCCGGGTCCCGCGCGGCCACCCAGATACGCGGGTGATCCTTCTGCAACGGCTTGGGCACGGCCGCCGTCCGCGGGAATTTCCAGTAGTGGCCATCATGGGCGTAATCCCCGGCCCAGAGCTTCTGTACCGCCGGCACCAGTTCCTTCATGTAGCCGACGCCTTCCTGCTGCTGCAGGCCGGGGGTCATGCGATCGAACTCGTACTGGTAGGAGCCGCGGGCGATGCCGAACTCCAGGCGGCCCTTGGTCAGGTGGTCGCACAACGCGGCTTCGCCGGCCAGGCGGATCGGATGCCAGTAGGCGGCCGCCAGGGTCGCGGTACCCAGGCGAATGCGCTGGGTGTGCTGGGCCAGCCATACCAGGGTCTGGAACGGGTTGGGCGCGATGGTGCATTCGAGGGTGTGGTGCTCCGAGGTCCACAGGGTTTCGAAGCCGCCTTCATCGGCGATCTGCGCCAGTTCCAGCAGGTTGGCCATGACGGTCTGCATGGGCACGTCGGGGGAGAAGCGTTCCATGCTCAGGGATACGGCAAATTTCATGAGGTGCTCCTTGGATAATCAGCGCAGGCGGATGACAAACGGGTCCTGCATCTCGCCGGAGTAATCGATGACCACGTTCTTGGCCCGGGAAAACTCACGCATCACGTCAAAGCCGCCGCGACGGCCATAGCCGCTCTGCTTGAAGCCGCCATTGGCGGACATATAGGCGGAACTGCGGTAGGTGTTGATCCACACCGTGCCGGCGTCGATACGGTTGGCGAAGCGCATGGCGCGGTCGATGTTCTGGGTCCAGATGCCCGAGGCGAGGCCGTAGTGGGTGTCGTTGGCCAGGCCGATCATCTGTTCTTCCGAAGTGAAGGGCATGACGCCGATCACCGGCCCGAACAACTCGTCACGCATGAACGGCATGTCGTTGCTGGCGTTGGTCATCACCGTCGGTTCGAAATACCAGCCTTCGGCCAGGTGCGAGCTGCTCGGGCGCTTGCCGCCAATGGCCGCCCGGGCACCCTGTTGCACGCCGCTGGCGATGTAGCCTTCGATTTTCTGCAACTGGGCCTGCAAGGCCAGCGGGCCGATATCGGTGTGTTCTTCCATGGGATGGCCGACGGTGATGTTCCGGGTGCGGGCCACCAGGGCCTCGACGAAGCGGTCGTAGATCGCTGCCTCGACGAAGCAGCGCGAACCGGCGACGCAGCTTTGCCCGGCGGCGGCGAAGATGCCGGAGACCACGCCGTTGACGGCCTTGTCGATGTCGACATCGGCGAACACCACGTGGGGTGATTTGCCGCCCAGTTCCATCTGGCACGGCACCAGGTTGTTCGCCGCGTTGCCGGCGATGCGCCGGCCGGTGTCGGTGCTGCCGGTGAACACGTATTTGGCGATGTCCGGGTGACGGGTCAGGGCATCGCCGGTCACCGGACCGTTGCCGGTGATGACGTTGACCACGCCGGCGGGGAAGCCGGCCTCGATGATCAGTTCGGCCAGGGCCAGGGTGGAGGCACTGGCATGCTCGGACGGCTTGATCACCACGGTGTTGCCGATGGCCAGGCAGGGCGCCAGGGTGCCGGTGAGCAGCATCAGCGGCGAGTTCCACGGGGTGATCATGCCGATCACGCCCAGGGGCTCGCGGGTGCTGTAGTTGAGCTGGTTGAGCTTGTTGACCGGAATGGTTTCGCCCTGCAGCTTGTCGGCCATGCCGGCGAAGTAGGTGTAGGCGTCGGGCAGGGCACTCATCTGCGCCTGCATTTCCCGCAGCAGTTTGCCGTTGTCGCGGGTTTCCAGCAGAGCCAGTTCCTCGGCGTGTTCGGCCACCAGTTGTGCCAGGCGATAGAGCAGTTTGCCCCGGGCGGTGGGTGTCTGGTTGCGCCATTGCGGATCATGGAAGGCGCGCTGGGCCGAAGCGACCGCGCGCTCGACGTCACTGGCGTCGGCCTGGGCGAACTGGTACCAGGAGCGGCCGGTGGTGGGGTCGAAGCTGTCGATGTAGGTGTCGCTGGCGGGCGCGACGAAGCGGCCGTCGATAAACAGGTTGAGGCGATTGCCCTCGAGGGCGCTGACCGTGGTTTTCATGCGAGTGTCCTGTAGGTGCGTGTCAAAGGGATTCGGGCGCCAGCGCGGCGTTCTCGAGCATCGCTATCCGCCCGCTGGCGGCGGAACCGGTGTAGATGCCGAACTGCTGGTTCTGGCGCTCGCGGGCATAGCGGCGGACCACCGAACGCAGCTCGTTGACCGGCATCAGTTCGATGGGCAGTTCGTCCAGCGGGAAGAAGCGCAGGGTGTCGGGCAGCTCGGTATCCAGCGCTCCGAGCTGGGCGCGGTAGATCAGGTAGCCGGGGTCGGTATCGTCGACATCGAAGGCCGAGTACAGGAAGGTCGACTCCAGTTTCACCGGCAGGGAGCAGTGCCCGGCATCGATAAAACCCTTGCGCTTGCCGGCCACGGGCAAGGTCCAGCCGCCCTGGCCGTCGGCGCGGAACAGGATCGCGTCACCGGCTTCGATCAGGTAGCCGATGATCATCTTGTGGGAGTCCAGCCAGCTGGCCGGCAGCGGGTCCTGGATGTTCGCGTAGCGGCCCCGGCAGAAACACAGCGGCAGCTTGGGGCTGGTGCCGAACGCACGGACCTGGCCGATCAGCACCAGGTGGTCGCCGGCTTCGATGCGCTGGTCCACGGTGCAGTCGAACCAGGTCAGGCTGTCGGTGAGGATCGGCGCGCCGGTATGGACCGTGTCGTGATTGACGGTCTGGAACTTGTCCGGCGACTTCGAGGCGAAGGTCCCGGAAACGTCCACTTGCCCTTCATGCAGCAAGTTGACGGCGAAATGTTCGGTGCTGGCGAACGCGGTGTAGCTGGCCGCCGATTTGCCGACGCACACCAGCAGCAACGGCGGGTCGAGGGAGACCGAGGTGAACGAATTGGCCGTCATGCCCCGGGGATTGCCATCGGCGTCATGGGTGGTGATGACGGTGACTCCGGTCACGAAGGTGCCGAAGGCCTGGCGCAGGGCGCCGGGATCGACGGCTGCGGCGTTGGCGTTGACCATGGTGCTCGGCATCGCAGTGCTCCTGTGTGCAAGGGCATGTTCTTGTGGTGTGAAGCAAGCCTACGGGGAAGGAAAACCGCGGGCTTGCGTCGATCAAGAGGAAGCTGGGTGGTTTTTTTGCTGCGATTGCGAGGGACGATCAGTCCCTGGGCTGTTCCGCTTCCATCTCCGCCATGTCCTGATAGCGGTCGGCGATCCGTGGGTGCGCCCGCGAGCCATCGGAGGCGCCGATGGCGATGAGCACTTCATCCGGGCCCGGCGCATCGGCGATCTGGAAGTTGGCGGTGAGGAAGTGCGAGCGCTTGCCGGTTTCGCTTTTGTGCACCATCGGCAGGGTAAGCAGGGCGCCCGGCGCATTGCGGGTGTTGGTGAAGCTGAGGTAGGCCGTGCCTTGCACCGCTTCGCGGAACAGGTTGCCGAAGCGCAGGGTGTGGATCAGCCCCGAGGCGTGCTCGATCTCGCCGTTGACCCCGACGGCAGCGGCCTTGCCAAAGGCCTCGACCTTGTCGCCCGGCATCAGGGCGGTCAGGCGACGGGTCATCTCGTACCCCAGGCCCGGGGCCAGGCGCAGGATTTCCGGCCGCAGGTTCTCGACGAAGCCCTGGCCGGCCCAGGGGTTTTTCAGCACCGCGGCGACAACGATCAGGGTGATCGGTTGGCCGGCGTCCTTGCCGCCCTCGATATAGGTTTCCTCGATAAAGGTGCAGTACTTCCTGACGCCCAGATTTTCCAGATTCATGATGACTCATCGCCCTTGTGGCTGTTGGTTTTGCCCAAGGCTATGGGCAAAGGCAAAACCCGTCTTCCTTGGTTGCGCAGTACAAATACGCTGGACATTGCTCTTGACCGGAGCAAGTATCAGGCGGGCCGGGCAGGCAACTTGACTGCCATGTCCTCCATGTCCAGGTGAATGCCTTGAATCGAGAAATGCAGATACTCTCGTTGCGCGATGTCGCCAGCCAGATCAACTCCGGTGGTGATCTGCAGTCGATGCTGCACCAGCTGGTCTACGCCAGTTGCCGGCACACCCACTGGACCATGAGTTCGATCATGGCCATTGATATGGAGGCCGGTTTCGGCCATGTGATTGCCCGTCATGACCCGACGCTGGTGCAGCGGCCACTGGTGGATTGCTGGGAGTTGTCGTCGAGCCCGGTGAT
Source organism: Pseudomonas sp. Mn2068 (assembly GCF_049319725.1). NCBI lineage: Bacteria > Pseudomonadati > Pseudomonadota > Gammaproteobacteria > Pseudomonadales > Pseudomonadaceae > Pseudomonas > Pseudomonas sp. Mn2068. The sequence goes on from NZ_JBMOUG010000002.1 coordinate 783,619, forward strand.
GACTGCCTTGCAGCGCAACGAGCCGGTATTCATCCGTGATGTGCGCGAATGCGAGTACCCCGGCTATCGCCGTGAATCCGTAGAGCGCGACTACCGCACGGTGATGGTGATGCCCATGAACTGCACCGATTTCGACGGTCGCCCCATGGTGCTCAGCGTCATTTCCCGCACGATCATGGACGTCTCGGAAGAGGATCGGGTATTCCTCGGCATGATCATTCACCTCGGTGCCATTGCCGTGGAGCGCCAGCGCCAGCTGGAAGCCGAGCGCCGTGCCGCCGAGCGCATGCAGCAGGCCTTGCATGTGCACACGACCTTGCTGGAACACGTACTGGACGGTGGTTCGGTGACGTCGCTGTCGTTGATGGTCGGCGATCAGTTGCCCAATCCGGTGATCGCCGTCGACTTCACCGCCAACCAGGTGGTGGCCGGGCGCTCCCCGGACACCGCGCTGTTCGACGACAGCGCCTGGCAGGCGGCCGCTGCCGGGGTATTGAGCGTGCAGATTTCCAGGGCGGCCCAGGAAAGCCTGCGCAGCGCGCTGAGGAACACGGTGAATCTGTTTCTCGACGACGGCCGGCGCCAGTTCACCCTGCGGGCGCAGATCGAACCGTTGATGGTCGATCACGAGCTGGTGGGCGCACTGGTGCTGTTCCCGGTGGCGCTGCCGATGAACGAACTGGACCTGCTGATGCTGGAAAGTGCCAAGTTCGCCTTGAGCGTGCAGATGATGCGCAGCTTTATCCGGTTTCGCTTCGAAACCCGGACCCAGACCGAACTGCTGTTCGAAGTCCTCGAAGGCCGCTGGCGCGACGCCGACGACATCCTGCAACGTGCCCGACGCCTGGGCATCCATTTCCACAGCGCGCAGCAGATGATCATCGTCGATTACGGCGGCAAGGCCCGCGAGTCGAAGAACCTGCATCACAACGTCGCGCGTATCCTGGCGCGGGCATCGATCCAGGCCACGGTGATCATCGTCGACAACGGCCTGGTGTGCCTGGTGCCCTCGGAAGGCGAGAAGGGCCGCGAGCGCCTGGTCAAGGTCAAGCGCCAGATTGCCGATGACCTGGCGCACTACCTGGGCGGCGAGCCGATCCTGCTGGCCAGTGGTGTGTGCCGGGCGCTCGGCGATTACCCCGCCGCCTGGGAGCGCTGCCGGCGGTTGATCGACATCGCCCGTTCGTTCGGTCGCAGCGGCCCGATTTCCGATCAGGACTTCGGGCCGATTCCCATTTTCGTGGCGGCGGTGGGCGGGGAAGATATCCGCACCTTCGTCAACGAAAGCGTCGGCGCCATGCTGGCCCACGACCGCAAGCACCACACGCCTTACCTGGAAACACTGACGGCCTATCTGCGCGAGAGCTGCCGCAGCCAGGCGTGCGCCGATGCGATGGGGGTCCATGTGACGACGCTGAGGTATCGGTTGTCGCGGATCCAGGAGCTGTTCGGCATCGACGTGGAGACGCCGGAGCGACGGTTTGCCACGGAGTTGGCGATTCATTTGCAGCGGGTGATCGATAGCTAGGATGCCTGCCCGGACTGTTGTCCCGGTGCGGATTGATACTGATTAGAGCAACCGGCGACCAAGACTGGTAAAATCCGTTAGCTTCCTAAATATCAAACTGCCTATCTGTAAATGAGACATCGATAATGAGTAATGAACTGAGCGAGGAGGAGATGCGCCTGGCGCTGTTTGGTACCTCCAGCCCAAACGCCGAACCGGTACCGATCCCCGCGCCACCGCCTGAGCCGACGTTTGTCCCGGCTCCGTCAGCAGCCCCCAGGCGTCGTCCTGTCGCCAAGGCGCTCTCGCCGAAACTGAGGGTCACGCTGCACGCTACGCGGGAGTTTGAAGGCGAGATCGAGGTGCTCACTTATGACGCCAATACCCTGAGCACCTTCGTTGCGGAACAGGAAGCCAAGAACGAAGCGAAAAAGAAGAAGTTCCGCTACTTCGATGTGGTGTCGGTCAAACCCATCTAGTAGCGGAAGGCTTCAGCGCGTGCGCCGATGACCAGTGAGTGCCGTACCTGTCACTGGCCATCCAGGAGGCGAGGCAGCCCCAGCGGATTGCTATCGCGCAGGGCCTCGGGCAGGAGGGCATCGGGAAATCCCTGGTAGCACACCGGCCGCAGGAAGCGCTCGATGGAGGTCATGCCGACGGACGTGAAGCGGCTGTCCGAGGTGGCCGGATAGGGACCGCCATGGATCGCCGCGAATGACACTTCCTGGGGATGGGCAAAGGCATTGACGACGATACGCCCAGTGCGTCTCTCCAGGATCGGCAGCAGGCGCCGGGCCGTCGGCAGGTCATCGGCCTCCAGGTGAATGGCGGCGCTGAGTTGGCCGCGCAGCGAGCGGGCGACCGCAAGCAGTTGCTCTTCATCCCGGACCCTGACCAGCAATGCCGCCGGGCCGAACACTTCTTGCGACAGTGCTGTTTCACGCAGGAACTGCTCGCCATCCACTTCCAGCAGCATCGATTGCCCATCGACCGCAGCTTCAGATGCCCGTCCATGGGCGATGGCGGCCGCACCGGCGTTTTGCACGCTTGCCAGGGATTTCATATAGGCCCCATGGATGCCGGGGGTGAGCATGGTCCGCGCCGCCGCCTGTGCCACGCGCTCGATCATCGCCGTGCGCAGCGGCTCGAAGCCGGGGCCGTCAATGGCAATGAGGAGGGCGGGTTTCAGGCAGGCCTGGCCGACATTGACCAGCATGCGCTCGACGAAACCATCACCGATGCCTGCGCCTTTGCTGGCGAGGGTGTGTGCAAGGACGAAGGTGGGATTGACGCTGGTCATTTCGGTGAATACCGGGATCGGGTCGGGGCGTTGCTGGGCCCGGCGATAGAGCGCCATGCCGCCCTGTTCCGAACCGGTGAAGGTGACGGCCTTGACCAGTGGGTGATCGACCAGGGCCTCACCAAGGGTGTTGCCTTCGCCGCGTACCATTGAAAATACGCCCAGGTGCAGGCCGTGTTCTTGCACCGCCTTGCGAATCGCCCTGGCCTGAATCTCCGAGGCTCCGGGATGGGCGTTATGGGCCTTCAGGATGACCGGCGCGCCCGCCGCCAGGGCGGACGCGGTGTCACCGCCGGCAATCGAGTAGGCAATCGGAAAGTTGCTGGCGCCGAAGATGGCGACCGGGCCGATCGCCATTTTCTGTAGCCGGTGGTCCATGCGGGGGCGCGGCTGACGATTAGGTTGCTCAGGGTCGATGGACAACTGGAGGAAACGCCCTTTGCGCACGACGTCGGCGAACTGACGGAACTGGGTCGCCGCCTTGGCCGCTTCACCTTCGAGCTGGGCCTGGGGGATGCCGGTTTCGAGCGCTGCCCTGGCAGCCAGTTCCGGACGGACAGCGTCGAGGTTGTCGGCGATGCTTTCCAGGAACGCGGCCCGCCGGGAGAGCGGGGTATGGCTGTAGCTGTCGAACGCCTCATCGGCGAGAACGGCAGCGGCATCGACGGCAGCTGCGTCGCCCAACGCAAAAGCGGGTTCTATGGTCTGGTTGGTCGCCGGGTTGAGGGCCTTCATGGTCGCCTCGGGGATGGAGAGATCACCTGCGCCGATAAAGAGCTTGCCAGTCAATTGCATTTACTTGCCCTCCAGCGTGGCGATGAGCTCGCCAGTGGCGACGATCGAATGGGCAAATGTCGGGCCGTTGAGTTCGTGCGCGGCGTGCATCATTTCCGGTTTGAGCGCTGCGGTGGCGTCCCGTACCAGGGTGACGTGGTAGCCCAGTTCCACTGCGTAGCGGGCGGTCGCCTCGATGCAGGTGTTGGCCAGCAGACCGACGATGATCACGTGGGTGATGCCCTGCTGCTTGAGGCGAAAATCCAGGTCGGTATTGGCGAATCCGCTGGAGCCCCAGTGTTCCTGAACGACGATGTCACCGTCCTTCGGCGCGAAATCGGGGTGCCATTCCCCACCCCATTCCCCGCGTGCGAAGTGATGCAGATGCATGACCTTGCATTGGGTCGGACTCGGATGGTCCCAGCTCTCGTAGTCGCCTTTTTCCCAGCGGCGGTGCGGTACAATCACCACCTGGATGCCCTGGGCCCGTACGGTCCGGTCAAGGGCGCGCAGGTTGTCGAGCAGGTGAACCTCGTTGGCGACGGGTTCGATGAAGGGGTAGACCTTGCCGCCTTCGGAGAGAAAGTCATTGTAGGGATCGACCAGCAGATAGGCGGTCCGATCGATAGGGTAGGTGATAGTCGACATAGGGGATCTCCAGCGTTTTTTGGATAGCCAGGGCAGCGGGGGTTGCCTTGGTATTACGTTACTATGATAATCATAGCCTCTACTGAGAGGCAAGGTGGTATGTCGGTGAAAGAAAGCGCGCCTGAGACGTTGTGCCCGATCGCGCGGGCTGAGGAAATTATAGGTGGCCGCTGGACGCTGCTGGTTTTGCGCGAGCTGTTCATGGGCAATCGTCGCTTCGACGAGATCCAGATCCAGACGGGCGGAACGCCGCAGATGATTGCCGGTCGCCTGAAAAGCCTGGAGGCTGACGGACTGGTTGAGCGGCGCCCCTACAGCGAGCGTCCGCTGCGCCACGAATACCACCTGACGCCAAAAGGCGAGGCGTTCTATTCCGTGGTCCTGGCGCTACGGGCGTGGGGCGAGACCTGGTGCAAATCGGAAGAGGAAGAATTGGCGGTGCGCTATACGCACAAACTCTGCGGCCAGCCAGCGGGCCTGGGGCCGCTTTGCGAGCATTGCGCGCAACCGCTGCGTCGGGAAGAGTTGATCAGCGAGCCCGGCGCGGCCTATGCCATGGAGCGCAAGGTGCGGCGTGAGGTGTCGAAAGGGAATTGAAACGAATAGTCAGCCCAGGTGCTTTATCAGTGAGACGATGAAATACAGGGCCAGCGCCGTACCGGCTCCCAACCCGAACGACAGCCATACCTTGTAAGGGCTGGAGGGGGGTCTATGTCTCATTTCCTTGTGGAACGCGGCTACATCGGCGCGTAGCTGTATCAGGTCTTCAGACAGGCTTTGGGATACATCGGTTGGTCGTAGAGGCATGGTGACCGTCCTTTTTCAAGGTGATGGGCCGGGGATGGTTGTCCAGTCGCATAGCGCTTCGACCAACTCGACAGTGGTATCCGGGGCGACTTTAGATGGTGTTCGGTTACTGCTACGTGCGTTTAGATTGCACTCCAGTTTTTTCGGCGTCCACGTGTTGAAACCTGCTGAAACAAAGGTTGCGGCTGCAAAAGGCAAGCCCTACGGCATGTGAAGGATTCCGGCATGAAGCGAACGGAAAGTGTTCGACGCAAGAGGCCGTTGGCACTATAGTTTGCTCATTGTAGCTACAATGAGCCTGGGGTGAGATATGGCGCATACTGAAGTGGTACGTACCCGGATTGACAGTGAACTGAAGGCCAATGCCACGGAAATTCTCGATGGGATGGGCATGACGGTTTCCCAGGCAATTCGTATGCTTTTGGTTCAGATCGTCCAGGACAAGGAGCTTCCCTTCAAGGTGAAGGCCCCTAACGCCAAGACCCGGGCGGTGATGGAGGCCACTGATCGCGGTGAAAACCTTCGTGAGTATGAAAGCACAGAGGCGTTGTACAAGGACCTGGGAATCTGAATCTGGAAGGACGCCTCAAGGTGCCGTTCTGGCTTTTTCAGGTTTACTCGAAGAGGTCTTTCACGCTTCCTGTCCGTTCCAGCGTAATCGTTCCTGCCATGGCATCGCATTTGTAGAGCAGCCACCAGTCGAAGCCAATCTTGCAATTCCAGCGTCCCCAGGTTCCCGGGATAGGGTTGTCACAGCAGTAGAGTGGCAGCTCTCGTTGATGGGCAAGATCTTCGATGATTGGCTTGATTCGGTCGAGGTCTTGGCCTAGGGCCTTTTGAGTTTCAACGTCCAAGGCGAATTGTTCTGTGATTCTGATCTTCAGCATTCTTTCCCTATCAGCTTTGGGAGAGTGAAAAAGTCTTCTGGAGGCAGGTAAAAAAGAAGGCTCGCCGAACGGTGGGCCTTTCCGTTTCCGGCTTCGATGATCTCTGAAATCGCTCTTTGGGGCAGGCTGGGGAGTGATTCATTTCATTTCTGGAAGGTCCTGATCCTATCGAGTAGAACAGGGCAGCTATGGCGTATGACATGGTGCGATGTTCCGTCGAGGCCCATGTGTTCGGTAGTGGTCCTACTCTGTTATCGGAAAACTCGACAGATATCTGATGACTTTGCTGGATTGCTTCGAGGGAGGGAGGCTCTCAAGCTTGGAACTGTTCCCCTTGGCTAATCTTGGGAACCGGGTTTCGCAGCCCTGAACAATATATGGAATCAAGCATCCTGAAGCGTTTGCTGGCATCCTATATGCCCCGCATTTCGGTTTATGGTGGCTGTGTGTGGGAGATCCTCGGATCTGCCGTGTTTCCATATGCTCGGTCTGCGAACCCGCACACAGCTGCCACCCATTCGTTTCGCAGCGAGCAGGCGGCTCAGTTTTCATGCATATGGAGGTTGATAATGAATACCGAGCATACCCCTAGGCGCTTTATCCCGATGGACAGCGTTTCCACCCAGTTCCCCGTTCTCTACATTGATCGCAACGCACCCTTGGTCGATCTGCATGCGTGTGTCAGTGAGCGTATGCGGGCAGTCAACAAACTGATGACCTTGTTCACCTGTAGTCGGCTGAGCGATAGCGATCCGAAAGACTTGGGCAACATCGCTGCTATTTCGCGCCTGTTGTTACAGGACGCCAGTGATGTGTTTGATGTGATCGAAGTCCTGACATTGGAAACTGCGCGAGGGGAGTTTTGATTTTTTTGGTAGAGTGCCTCCAATTCTGCATTGGAGGCACTAATTTAGGAGGGGGTAGCGGTATAGGACGGAATCAGGAGAACATTTCTACCGATCTAGATATGTTTTTAGGGAAAGTGTGATTGTAATAGTTTATTAGCCAGATCTGTTTTCCACGAACTGATGGTGAGTATGCTAGATTTTTAGGTATGATGTTTTGTATGAGGTTCCAAGATTCTTGAGGGTCTCTGTTGTTTAGGTAGTTTATGAAATGGGAACCGTCGCTTTCTTTTTTTAGGATGTCTTCGGGTGCTTTTTCTGGTGAGGGATATAGTAGATCTACCAGGTCTTTTGATACTACTATGCGTGGATTTATTGAAATATCTTTTTCAATATTGTAGGCGTGAATTAGGCCGTTGCTGAATAGGAAGTCGTCTTCGTAATAGTGCATGCCATACGAGATTCCACCTCTGCATAGTATTCCGTTTTTCAATAATTCAAACTGGTAGTTTGAAACTAAAGTTGAGAATTCGCGAAATGACCTTTTGTCGTAAGGTAGGGCAAGGACTATTGAGTCGGAGAATTGGGTTAATTGAAGTCCATCAATCTCGCCTTTTAATTCTTTGGTTTTTCTATGTGTTTCTTTAAGTTTGTCTATGTATTTTTGAGAGTTTTCCGGGCTTTCACAATCATGGCTTACCATGCTGCCAAAGCCGAGCAAATCTATAAAGGCTACGAAATGGTTTGTGAGGAGATTTGCCATTAAACTAGAAGCTCAAGACGTTGTACGATTTCCTGAATGCGCTCTTCATAGTTTTTCATACGCTCTTGTGCGCTTTCCCATACTGGGCCACTCCAGGGTCTACCTGCCTGATCCATAACTCGCGTGTCGTCTTGAGTAATGCTGAATATTGGCTTTCCATGCTCTTGCATGAGGGGTGCTAAGCTCTGAAAGTCTCGAATTCTTGTCGCCACAATATTGTCTCCAGCTAACCCAGACGTAAGATCTGATGTGGCGGTGTTGAAGTTTCTTAGCATGGGAAATAAAGTGGTTTCCGCTTTTGTCGGAATTCGGTCCATCCACATGCGGTAACTAGGTTTTGGCTGACCTCCGAAAATTTTGAAATTTTGTAAGATTATTCCAAGAAACTGTGGTCGACCGGCTTTTACCGGGAGGTCGAGACCTTTGAAATTTTCATATATTTGTTGGTGTTCATCAATCCAGCGCTCAATAATGGCTGTCAAAGTTCCAATTGCTTGAACATTGAATCTGTCTGGTGAGGTGGGAACATAAAATCCATCACATGTAAGAAAGCATGATCTGGTTAACGCTCCAGAACTCGGGCCTACATCGATTAGAATGTAGTCAATTTTCTTTTCTGCTCCATATCTGTCAAGTAAGTCGCCTAGTGCGACGTAAGTTCTTTTTTCATGTGTTTTGTTTGAAAAACGTTGAACGTGTGCTTCTGCTAGAGCGTCCTCAATGCTACTCAGTGCGACATCGCCACGGAGTAGCTCAAGATTTTCTTTTATTCTTATGGTTTGGATGCTTCCTAAGTCAATTTGAGCGATTTCGCCCTCAAGGCGAGGGATGAGGATTTCCAGTAAGCTGGTCCCTCCAAGTTTTTGCTCTGTGCCTGTTTGTCGTTCTTTTTCATCAAGTTCTGCAAGAAGGGGGGCTAGCATTAATTCAGTTAAGTTGCATTGTGGGTCTGCATCTATCGCGAGAACTTTTTTTCCCATAGACGCTAAGTAGTGAGCGAGGTTAAAAGTTGTTGTTGTTTTTGAAACGCCGCCTTTGTGATTGTAAAGCGTAATTACTTTTGTCATTTTATGCCTCCATAAAAAAGCCCCGCATGGCGGGGCTTTTTAATAAAGCGTCCTGACATCCATGTAAGGGACACTTTTATATCATGGCTTTTGGCTATTATCAATCCTATCTCAACATCCCATCAGTCTAATACTCGATAACGCCGAACGGTTAAGAAAATGGGATCTTGAATACGCCACGGTCCCCGTAGGAGCAGGGCTTGCCCGCGAAGCTTTTAGCAGCCTGGGCCTCATCGCTGACAAGCTCTGCTCCTACAGGGGCCGTGTTCGGTTTAACAGGCTGGCATTGGCCTCATGGTGAGTTTTTTCTGGTTTAATCGAACAACTCTTAGATGTGTTCTGCCCGTTCCAGAGCCGCTTCGACCTTGTCGAGCAGAACAGCGCAGCCCATAAACAAAAAGCCCTGAACAAGTTCAGGGCTTTTTGCTTTCCGGACTATTCGTGCAGGACGAAGATCAATCCCAGCTCAACGCACCGCCAGTCTGGTACTCGATCACACGGGTCTCGAAGAAGTTCTTCTCTTTCTTCAGGTCCATGATCTCGCTCATCCAGGGGAACGGGTTGGTGGTCCCCGG